>CAVVYX010000002.1:305000-387986 GCA_963752625.1 Vulcanimicrobiota bacterium | reverse complement strand
GCCGAGAGTCCGCCGGGCATTCGGGTCGGGATTATCGCTTTCTCCGGCGCCGCGGAAATCGTCGCGCCGCGCAGCGCCGATCACCAGCAGGTGGACGCGGCGCTCGATCAGGTCCCGCTTCCCAACGGCGCAACCGCGATCGGCGACGCGCTGAAGCTCGCGGCGCAGCAGTTCCCGCCCACGGGTCATCGCGTGATCATCCTGATTACCGACGGCGTCAACAACACCGGGACGGATCCGAATGAGATGGCGCAGTGGCTCGGCGCGCATCACATCCCCGTCTACACCGTCGGAATCGGGACACCCAACGGCGGCTTGATTCCCGGAACCAACGAGGAGGCGACGATCGACGAGGAGGCGCTGCGCGCCTACGCGCAGGTTAGTGGCGGCGCATACGCGCGCGCCGAGAATGCTATGGAACTGCGCGATGCGCTGGCGCGACTCGGGCGCATCACGTCGCTGCAGCGCGAGCCGGTGGACGCGTCACTCGGGTTCGCGCTGGCGGGCGCGACGGGAATGCTCGTCGCCTTCGTGCTCGGGTTCGGATTGGGCCGCTATCCGTGAACGATCCGTTCGCGCTGCTGGCGCGCTGGATCGACGACGCCGGCGGACCCGATTCCGTCGAGGCCGTCGCGATGTGCGTGGCGACGGCCGACTCCGCTGCTCGACCTTCCGCACGTATCGTGCTGCTCCGCGGACTCGACGACCGTGGCCTGCGATTCTACACCTCGTATGAAAGCCGCAAGGGCCGAGAGCTCCTCGACAACCCGTACGCCGCGGCGGTGCTGTACTGGCCTGCGCTCCAGCGCCAGGTTCGCGCCGAGGGGCGTGTGTCGCAACTCTCCGAGACGGAGTCCGACGCGTATTTTAACTCGCGGCCGCGCGGCCATCGGCTCGCCGCGTGGTCGTCGGAGCAGAGCGCGCCGCTCGAATCGCACGAGATCCTCGCCGAGCGCTTCACGCACTTCGAGCAGCGCTTCGAAGGACAAGACGTGCCGCGGCCGCACTCGTGGGGCGGCTATCTCCTGGTCCCGTCGCGCTTCGAGTTCTGGACCGGCCGCCCCAACCGCATGCACGAGCGCGTGTCGTTCACGCGGAGCGACGGCGCATGGCAGACGTTGCTCCTGCAGCCGTGAACCAGGGAGTTACCTAGGGCAGACCTAAAGGTTCGGCCCGAGGATGCCCCGCCGCAACGTCATGGTCATCGGGTCGGGACCGATCGTCATCGGTCAGGCCGCCGAGTTTGACTATGCGGGGGTTCAGGCGTGCCGCGCGCTGCGCGAAGAAGGCCATCGGGTCGTCCTCGTCAACTCGAATCCGGCGACGATCATGACCGATCCCGAGATCGCCGACGCGGTCTACCTCGAGCCGCTGACGGTCGCGTCGATCGAGGAGATCATCGCGCGCGAGCGCCCCGACGCGCTGCTGCCGACGCTCGGCGGCCAGACCGGACTCAACCTCGCCGTCGAGCTCGACGAGGCCGGCGTCCTCGCCGAGTACGGCGGTCGAGCTGCTCGGCACGCCGATCGAAACGATCCGCCTTGCCGAAGACCGCGAGCGCTTCAAGCTCAAGATGCAAGAGATCGGCGAGCCCGTCGCCGAGAGCGCGATCGTCACCGCCATCGAGCAGGGCGTGGAGTTTGCGGCGCGCGCGGGCTATCCGCTCGTCGTGCGTCCGGCGTACACGCTGGCCGGCACGGGCGGCGGCGTCGTCTACGACGAGGCGCAGCTGCGCGAAACGCTCGACGCGGGACTGAGCGCGAGCCTCATCGATCAGGCGCTGCTGGAGACGTCGCTGCTCGGCTGGAAAGAAATCGAATACGAAGTGCTGCGCGACGGCGGCGACAACTGCATCGTCGTCTGCAACATGGAGAACATCGATCCCGTCGGCGTCCACACCGGCGACTCGATCGTTGTCGCGCCGTCGCAGACGCTCTCCGATCTCGAATACCAGATGCTGCGCAGCGCCAGCATCAACGTCATCCGCGCGCTCGACGTGCAGGGCGGGTGCAACATTCAGTTCGCGCTGCATCCCCAGCGCAGCGAATACGCGATCATCGAGGTCAACCCGCGCGTCTCGCGCAGCTCCGCGCTCGCGTCGAAAGCGACCGGATATCCGATCGCCAAGATCTCGACGCGCATCGCGCTCGGCCAGCGTCTCGACGAGATTCCCAATCCGGTCACCGGCGTCACGAAGGCCGCCTACGAACCGACGCTCGATTACGTCGTCGTCAAGATCCCGCGCTGGCCGTTCGACAAGTTTCCGATCGCCGACACCGCGATCGGCACGCAGATGAAGTCCACCGGCGAAGCGATGGGCATCGGCCGGACGTTCCGCGCGGCGCTGCTCAAGGCGGTGCGCGGACTCGATCTCGACCGCCTCACGCTGACCGGCCCGCTGACGGAGTGGAGCGACGCGCGAGCTCGAGGCGATCGTCGCGCGCCCGACGCACGAGCGCCTCTTTGCCGTCTGCGAGCTGTTGCGCCGTGCGGCCGCGAGCGCGTCGCGACGTGGCGATCGAGCGCATCCGCGAACTCTCGGCGATCGATCGCTTCTGGCTCAACGAGTTCGCAGAGCTCGTCGCACTCGAAGAACGCATGCGGCGCGGCGCCGTAAACGGCGGCGCAGCCGAGGCGCTGCAGTTCGGCTACTCGACCGCGAGCCTGCCGCGGCTGGACGGTGACGGAAACTGCAAGCGCCAGGCGGGTACGTCGCCGGCGTTTCGCATGGTCGACACCGCCGCCGCCGAGTTTCCCGCTAAGTCGCCGTACTACTATCTTTCGCGCGGCGAACGCGACGAGATGCGCGCGACGCCCGGTCAAGCGGTCGTCGTCGTCGGCAGCGGACCGATCCGCATCGGACAAGGCATCGAGTTCGACTACAGCTGCGTGCACGCGGCCTGGGCGCTGCGAGACGCGGGCCGCTCGCCGGTCGTCGTCAACAACAATCCCGAGACGGTCTCGACCGACTTCGACATTTCCGACGCGCTCGTTTTCGAGCCGCCGGGACGCCGACGAGGTCGAGGCGGCCTACCGCGCCACGAACGCGCGCGGCGTGATGCTCGCGTTCGGCGGGCAGACGGCGATCAATCTCGCCGGCGAGCTGCATCGGCGCGGCGTGCCGATCGTCGGCACGCGACCGCCGCTCCGCTCGACATGGCCGAGAACCGCGAGCAGTTCGACGCCGCGCTCGCGCGTCTCGGCGTCGCGCGGCCGCAGGGCAAGGCCGCGCGCAGCTTCCGCGAGGCGCGCGCCATCGCGCGCGAGCTCGGCTTTCCGGTGCTGGTGCGGCCTTCGTTCGTGCTCGGCGGCCGCGCGATGGAGATCGTCCATAACGAGGCGCAGCTCGCCGAATACGCCGAATCCGCGCCGCCGATCCTCGACGACGCGCCGCTGCTGGTCGACAAGTATCTGCGCGGACTCGAAGTCGAGGTCGACGCCGTCTTCGATGGCGACGACATCCTGATTCCGGGCGTCTTCGAGCACGTCGAACGCGCCGGGCGTTCACTCCGGCGACTCGATCAGCGTCTATCCCGTGCAGACGATCGATGCCGCGATGGAGCGGCGCATCGCCGACGTCACCCTCGCGATCGCGCGCGAGCTCCAGATCCGCGGCCTGATCAACATGCAGTTCGTCGTGCACGACGGGCGGCTCTACATCATCGAGGCGAATCCGCGCGCGAGCCGGACGGTTCCGATCATTCAGAAGGCCACCGGCATCAATCTCGTCGCGGCGGCGACGCGCGTCGCGCTCGGCGAGAAGCTGCGCGACATGGAGTACGGCACCGGTCTGCGGCCGCACGTCCCATACGTCGTCGTGAAAGTCCCCGTCTTCTCGTTTTCGAAGATGCGCGGCGTCGAAACGATGCTCGGACCGGAGATGAAATCGACCGGCGAGGTGCTCGGAATCGACGAGACCTTTGGCGGCGCGCTGCGGAAGGGCTTTCTCAGCCGCCGGCGTTCGCCTGCCGGGCAGCGGCGGCCGCATTCTGGTTTCGATCGCCGACGAAGAGAAGGAAGAAGCCGTCGGCGTGCTGCGCGCGTATGCCGCGCTCGGTCACACGCTCGTCGCGACGCCCGGGACGCGCAGCGTGCTGGAGGGCGCCGGCATCCCGACCGAGGGCATCAACAAAATCGCCGACGGCTCGCCGCACGTGCTCGATCTCATCGCATCGCGCGCGGTGGACCTAGTGATCAACGATGCGAAAGGACCGCGCGAAATCTCCGACGACTACAAGATTCGCCGTGCGGCGGTCGAAGCGAGTATTGCGTGTTTGACGAGTTTAGATACGGCGCGGGCACTGGCGGAGGCGCTCGCAAGCAAGGCTGGGCCGCCACGCAGCCTGCAAGAGTATCGCCGAGCCGGGGCGACGATAGCCTCGTAGAGTCCAACGACGCCGCCGTCCTCGTGCTGGGCGGCAACGCGACGACGCTGGCCGTTGTCAACGGCTTTCCGCTCGGAATACCGGGAAAGGCTTCCGCCGAGCCGATCACCGCGCGCCTGATCCCGCTCGCCTGGACGCCGCTCGGCGTCGCCGTCGGCGACAGCCGGCAGGACGTCGCCGTACCGCTCGCCGGTCTCTTCGACTGGATGGACCGTACGTTTCCGCCCGAGGACGAGCACGCGTTCGTCGCCCCGTTGCGCGACGTCGAGCTGCTCGCGCGCATCGGCTGGAACGCCGCCTTGCCCGAACGGATCGATGAGTCGAACGTCATCAACGTCGAGGACTTGCCCGAAGAGATCGTCGACGCGCTCGGCCAACCGCCCGTCGCGCTCGTGCAATGCGCGGCGTGCCGCCGTCTCTGCGTCAGCGACGACTTCGTTTGGAAAGAGAAGCAGCTGTGCGCCTGGGACTATCACGCGCAAGTGTTCGGCAGGCGCGGGCCGTGGCGCGACGGCGGTTACGAGGAGCGCCACTTCGCGACGCTCCCCGCGTGCGCGTACGTCGCGCTGCCGCTGCTGGCCGAGCTGCGCGTCGAAGCCGTGCTTACGGTCGGCGCGGTCGCGGAATCCGTCGCCGCTACAGTCGTCAACGCGCTCCTCGCCGGGGAAGGCGGCCGGCCGCACATGGCCGTGCGCACGCAAGGGGGCCTCACCGTCTTGCGAGAGGCATGACCAATCGCGCCATACGGGACCTCGCCCGATTCTTCGTCCTGTTGTTCGCGGTGCTGGCGATCCGCCAGATCTACGTCCAAATCGTCGCCGCCCCGCGAATCGCCGCGCGGGCGAACAATCCGCGCCATGCGCTGCTCGACGCTGGCCGCGGCAACATCTTCGCGACCGACGGAACCCTCATCGCGCACACGGTGGGGGGCAAGCGGCTCTACCCGCTGGGCGCCGAGCTGGCGCAGACGGTCGGTTACGTCTCGGCGCGGTACGGGACGAGCGGCATCGAGCGCGCTTTCGACGACGCGCTGACGCCGCCGGACCTCGGCGGCGACCCGCTCGCGCAGTTCCAGCAGCTCGTCGCGACGCTGCGCGGCAATCCGGCTCCCGCGCGCGGCGCGGACGTCGTCACGACGATCGTGCCCGCGGTCCAGGCTCAACTCTTCGCGTTGCTCTCGCACTACCCGCGCGCCGCCGGCGTCGTGCTCGATCCGCGCACCGGCGCGGTGCTCGCGCTCGCCAGCGTACCCAGCTACGATCCCAACGACTTCGACGACGAGTTCCCGTCGCTGCGCGCCGATCCGGAGGCCCCGCTGCTCAATCGCGCCCTCGACGGCCTCTATCCGCCGGGTTCGACCTTCAAGATCTTCACGGCGGCGGCCGCCCTCGACAGCAACACGGTCACGATGGATTCGCACTTCGAGGATCCCGGGTATCTCGTCATCGGAGACTTCGTGTTGCACGACAACGAAAGCGAAGCGACCGGATACAGCGACTTGACGAACGCGTTCGCGCTCTCGAGCAACGTGGACTTCGCGCAAATCGCGCTGAAGATGGGCGTCGACACGTTCTATCAGTACCTGCAGCGTTGGGGAATCGGCGAATCGCTCGACTTCCAGCTGCCCGCCGAGACCGATCGCGTGCCGCCGCAGGCCGGCATCGTTCCCGGCGAGCTCGCGCAGATGGGCTTCGGGCAAGGCGCGCTGCTTATGACGCCGCTGCAGATGGCGCTGCTCGGCGCGACGATCGCCAACGGCGGCAGCGAACCGCGTCCGTACATCGTGCGGCAAATCGTCCGCGACGGCACGCCGGCGAGCGTCTCGAGCGCGTCCACGCTCGCAAACCCGGTATCGCCCGACACCGCAGCGAAGGTCACGCAGATGATGATCGCCGTCGTGCAGCGAGGAACGGGCACTCCGGCGCAACTGCCCCACGTCACCGTCGCCGGAAAGACCGGCACCGCGACCAACCCGCAGGGCCGCTCGCACGCGTGGTTCGTCTGCTTCGCGCCGGCCGATCATCCGCGCGTCGCGGTGGCGGTCGTCGTCGAGAACGTCGGATACGGCGCGACGTATGCCGCACCGATCGCCCGCGACGTCTTGCGCACCGCGCTGGAGAGCCCTGTCCAGTTGATCGAAGAGCGCATCTTCAACAATCGCTACCGGCTCGACCGCAAGCTCGGCGAAGGCGGCATGGCGACGGTCTACTGCGGCACCGACGTCCTGCTGCGGCGGCGCGTCGCCATCAAGGTGCTGCGCGAACAGTACGCCGCCGACGAAGAGTTCGTGCGCCGCTTCTATCAAGAGGCCGAGTCGGCCGCGCGGCTCTCCCATCCAAACATCGTCAACACCTTCGACGTCGGCCGCCAAGACGCGACGTACTTCATCGTCATGGAGCTCGTCGACGGCCCGTCGCTCGCCGAGATCATCGCCGCCGACGGACGCCTTCCCGAGCCGGTCGCCATCGACTACGCCACGCAGATCGCAAGCGGGCTCGCCTACGCGCACCGCCAGGGTCTGCTTGCATCGCGACATCAAGCCGGCGAACATTCTCGTGACGAAAGACGACGTCGTCAAACTCTCCGATTTCGGGATCGCGCGCGCCGTCTCGCAGCAGACGATGGCGCTTACGAAGCCGGGCCTGGTGATGGGCAGCGTCTACTACATCTCGCCGGAGCAAGCGCAGGAGCACGAAATTCACGAGACCGCCGATCTCTACAGCCTCGGCGTCGTGCTCTATCAGATGCTGACCGGAGCGCTGCCGTACACCGGCGAGTCGCCGGTCACGGTCGCGCTCAAACACATCGGCGATCCGGTGCCGAGCATCGACACGTCGGCCACGGGCGTGAGCCCGGCGCTCGCCGCGATCGTCAACCGCCTGCTGCAGAAGAAGCCGGAGCATCGTTTTCAGTCGGCGAGCGAGCTCGCGACCGCGCTGCGCGAAGCGCGCGAGCGTCCGAGCGTCGCGGGCTATCGCATCTCCGACGACGCGCCGGCGCACCGGCTGCAGCGCGGCGGCCGCGACTGCCCCCGCGCCGCTCGCCGATGCCGGATCGCGCTCCGTTGCCGACGACGCCTGGGAAGCGCGCCCGCGGCGCGGCTGGGTGGTTCCGGCGCTGATCGTCGCGTTGGTCGCGGCGACGGCCATCGGTTACTTCCTTTTCGGCAGGCCGCTCGGCAGCCGAACGTCGTCGTGGCCGATTACACCGGCATGACCATGGCGCAGGCGCAACAAGCCGTCGTCAACGCCGGGCTGCGCACGCGCTTTACGAAGAGCGCGAGCGAGACGGTGCCGCCGGATCACGTGATTCGCCAATAGCCGCCGGCGGGCACGAAGGTCGAGAAGAATCAGGTGATCGAGCTCGTCGTCAGCAACGGCAAGCCGCTGCGCGGACTTGGACGACGTGCGCGGCTACAACGTCAACGACGCGCAGCGCACGCTGCAGCAAGAGGGCTTCGCGGTAACGATCGTCCGCCGCTTCGACAACACCGTCGCAGACAACGTCATCGATCAGCAGCCCAAGCCCGGCGCGAGGTTGCCGAGGGCAGCCGCATCACGCTGATCGTTTCGAACGGCCCGCAGCCGATCGTCGTGCCGAACTTCGTCGGCATGACGGTCGACGCGGCGCGCGCGCTCGCGAGCCGCCTCGGGATCACGCTCGATACGTCGCAGAGCATCCCGGGCATGCCGCCCGACACGATCGCGTCGCAGAGCGTGCCGCAGGGCAGCAAGCTCGACCGCAACAGCATCGTGCGCCTCGTGGTCAACAGCCGGCATGCCGAACGGGCCGCTCGAGTCGCCGGCCGCGAACGGACCGATCGCGCAGCTGCCGAGCGTCGTCGGCGACGATTACGCGACGGCGCGACAGGCGCTCACGCAGGCCGGCTTTCAGATCTCCGTGCGTTACGTGCAGCAGAGCACGAACAACGGCACGATCGTCGCGCAGATCGCCGCCGGCCGGGCCGCAAGCACAAGGTGCGACCGTAACGATCACCCTCTCCGTGTCGGGCGAGGTGCCCGACACCGTCGGCATGTCGCCAGTCGACGCGATGAAGCTGCTGCAGCAGTACGGCTACTCGGTCGCGCACTCGGAGTACACGACGACCGTCGGCGCCGACGGAAGGTCGTCGGCACCGAGCCGCCGGCGGGAACGAGCCTCGCGCCGGGCTCGTCGGTGACGCTGACCGTCAACGGAACGCCGCCGCCCTGACGAGCTCGCGCTTCGCATTCTCGGCATCGATCCGGCGCTGCGCACGACCGGATACGGCGTCGATCGAGCGCCGCAACGGCCGCGTCGCGCCTGATCGAAGCCGGCGTCGTCGCCCCGCGCGCCGACGCGCACGCTCGAGCAGCGGCTTGCGCGAGCTGCACGCCGGCATCGCCGACGTGATCGCGCAGACCGCAGCCGACAGCTCGTCGTCATCGAAGAGCTGTACACGACGTATAAGAATCCGCGCACGGCGCTGTTGATGGGGCACGCGCGCGGCGTGCTCTGTCTTGGCGAGCGCGCAGGCCGGCGTCGCCGTGCATACGCTCGGCCACGCGCGCGTCAAGCGCGCACTGGTCGGTTCGGGCAGCGCACGCAAGGAGCAGGTCGGCGCGATGGTGACGCGGCTGCTCGGCTGCGCCGCGCGCCCGAAACCGCACGACGTGTCCGACGCGCTCGCGCTGGCGCTCGCATTTCTCAACATCGTCGAGCGACGGCGTCGCGATGTTCGCTAGAATCGCAGGGCTCGCTGGTCGAGCGCACCGCGCGAAGCCGCGGTCATCGAAGCGGGCGGGCTCGGATACGAAATCTTCTTCCGCCGTGCATCGCCGAAAAAGTCCCGGCCACGCCGGGCGAGCGCGTTACGCTGGAGATCTACGCCGTCGTCAACCTCGACGGCAACAGCGGCCGCTTCACGTACTACGGATTCACCAACGCGATCGAGCGCGAGTTCTTCGAAGCGCTGATCACCGTCGCGTCGATCGGTCCGCGCTCGGCGGCGCGCGCGTTTTCGCGCGCCGATGTCGACGATCGCCGGCGCGATCGACCGCGGCGATTACGCGTTTTCTGAAGAGCCTGCCCGGCATCGGGCAGCAGAAGGCGCGCGACATCGTCGCGAAGCTCCAGGGCAAGGTCGCGAAGTTCTCTGCTGATCCACGATGCGCCGGCCGCACGCCCGAGCGCGATTCCGGACTTCGCCGACGAAGCGCTCGCGGTGCTGCTGCAGCTCGGATACAAGCGCGGCGAAGCCGAAGCGATGATTCGCGCAGACGCTCGACGCCGATCGCGACGATCGCCGACGCCGAACGCCTGCTCGCGGAGATATACCGCCGCAAGGCGCGAAGGAGCCGGCATGAACGAGCGCGAGCGCGCGCAAACGCCTGCTCGGACCGACGCGATGCACGCGGGCGAAGCGGTCGAGGAGTCGACGCATCGTCGATCCGCAGGACACGCTCGAAGACGAGCTCTACGGCGCGAGCCTGCGTCCGCGCTCGTTCGACGAGTACGTCGGCCAGGAACGCGTCGTCGAAAACCTGCGCATCTCGATCGACGCCGCGAAGCGGCGCGGCGAACCGCTCGAGCACGTGCTCTTCTACGGACCGCCGGGTCTCGGCAAGACGACGCTTGCGGGCCTGATCGCGCGCGAGCTGGGCGCAAACTTTCGCCCGACCAGCGGCCCGACGCTGGAGAAGCCGAAAGATCTCGTCGGCATTCTGACGTCGCTGGAAGAAGGCGACGTTTTCTTCGTCGACGAGATTCACCGGCTCGGGCCGCGTCGTCGAAGAGTTTCTCTATCCCGCGATGGAGGATTTTCAAATCGACTTCGTCGTCGACCGCGGCGCGTATGCGAAGACGCTTAAGCTGCCGCTGCAGCGCTTCACGCTCGTCGGCGCGACGACGCGTGCCGGCATGCTGACCGCGCCGCTGCGCGAGCGCTTCGGCATCGTGCACCATCTCGATTACTACGCCGCCGGCGGAGCTCGAGCGCATCGTGCGGCGCTCGGCGAGCGTGCTCGGCGTGCCGATCGATGCCGACGCGGCGCGCACGATCGCGGCGCGCAGCCGCGGAACGCCGCGCGTCGCGAACCGGCTGCTGCGGCGCGTGCGCGACTTACGCCGAGGTGCGCAGCGGACGGCCGCATCACCGCGCCGATCGCCGACGAAGCGCTGCAGCGCGAAGGCGTCGACGCAGCTCGGCCTCGACCGGCTCGACCGCGCGTTCTTGCGCACGATCGTCGAGCAGTATCGCGGCGGCCCGGCGGGCATCGCGGCGATCGCCGCGACGCTGACCGAAGATGCCGAAACGCTCGAAGACGTCGTCGAACCGTATCTTGCTCAAAGAAGGCTTCGTTACGCGCACCGCCAGCGGCCGGCGCGCGACGGCCGCGGCCTACCGCCACCTCGGCATCGTCGCGCGGCACGCCGCGCGCAGGAGCGGTTGCTCTAACGTCGCGATGCGCGCGAGCTTTTCTAGCGCTCGCGGGCAGCGCCGCTGTTTGTCGCCCGCGCTCGCGCGCGCGCAGAGCGACGCCGACCCGGCGCAAAGCTCGTCGCGCGCCAGGCGTTGCGCGTGCTGCTCGGCCACGGCGATGCCGCGCCGATCTCGCCGGACATGTTCGACGTTCGACGGACGCTCGTACCGCGGAACGTTTGCGCGCACTCGACGACGGGCAGATCGTCAACGTCGTCGATCTCGAAGCAGTATCTCTACAGCGTCGTCTCGCGCGAGATGCCGCCGGGCTGGCCGTCCGCGGCGCTCGCAGGCGCAGGCGATCTGCGCGCGCACGTACGTGCTGCAGCGCAGCGATCCGCGGCGGCAGTACGATCTCGTCCCCTCGGAGCTCGATCAGGTCTACGACGGCATCGGCGGCGAGACGCCGGCCGCGGACAGCGGCGGTCGACGCGACCGCCGGCCAGGTGCTCTACGTTCGGCGGACGCTTCGCGCAGGTCGCGTATTCGTCGTGCTGCGGCGGGCACACCGAATCGTCGTCCGACGCCTGGGGCGCCGCGCCGATTCCGTATCTGGAGGGCGTCGTCTGCACGTGGTGCACGGCGTCGCCGAACTATCGCTGGACGACGAACCTCGCCGCTCGACGATGATCGCGCAGCGCTCGCAGCGTACGCTCGCGCCGCTCGGAGCGCTGCAAGACGTGCGCATCACCGAGCGCGATCGCGAGCGGCCGCGCGCGCGCGCTTCGAGCTCATCACCGACCGCGGCAACGCATCGGTGCCGGGCAGTGCGTTTCGCCGCGCGGTCGGAACGCGCGTTCTGCCGAGTCTGTTGCTCGACCGTCTTGAGCGCGACGCCGACGGTACGCAGATCGCGATCGACGGCGGCGGCCTCGGACACGGCGTCGGACTCTGTCAATGGGGCGCGCGCGGCATGGCGCTAGCGGCCAGCGCGGCACCGGAGATCCTCGCCGTTCTACTTTCCGGGAACGGAATCGTCACGAATCTCAGTGCGTTGCGCACCGACGGCGGCGTTCGACTACGAGCTGCCCGCAGAGCTGATCGCGCAGCAGTCCGCGCCGCGCCGCGATGCGCAGCCGCTTGATGGTGCTCGACGGCGATGCGCATCGCAGCATCGCGCGCTTTCGCGACCTGCCGCGCTCCTTCGGCGCCGGCGATCTGCTCGTGCTCAACGAGACGCGCGTCATCGCGGCGCGGCTCTGCCGGCCGGCGCGAAGGCGGCGGCTCGCGCCGAGCTGCTGCTGCTGCATCCCGCCGGCTGCGCTGCAGTACGATCCGGCGCGCATGCGCTGGATCGCGCTCGCGCGCCCGGCGCGCCGCTTGCGCGTCGGCGAGCGCATCGCGTTCGGCGACCTCGGCGAGGCGACGGTCCGCGCCGAGCTCGACGACGGCATGCGCGAGATCGAGTTGCGCCTCGCGCGTTCCGTTCGAGGAGTTTCTCGAGCGGGCCGGACGCATGCCGCTTGCCGCCGTACATTCACAACGATTCGCGCCGAGGCGCAGGAACGCTATCAAACGGTCTTCGCGCGCGTTCCCGGAAGCGTCGCGGCACCGACCGCGTCGCTGCACTTTACGCCGGAGCTGCTGCGACGAGATCGAGCGCGCGGCGTCGAGATCGTGCGGCTCATCGCTCGACGTCGGGCTCGGAACGTTTCGGCCCGTCACCGCCGAATCGATCGACGATCACGTGATGCACGAAGAAGCCTATGCGATCGCGAGCCGGGCGGCGACGGCGATCGAACGCGCCCGCGCGGGAGGGCCGCCGCATCGTCGCGTGCGGAACGACCGTCGTCCGCGCGCTCGAGGGCAACGTACGCGAATATCGGTCGCATCGTCAGGCGGGCGAGCACGCGACCGATCTCTTCATCACGCCGGGCTTTCGCTTCCGCGTCGTCGACGCGATGATCACGAACTTTCATCTGCCGCGCTCGACGCTGCTGATGCTCGTCAGCGCCTTCGCCGGCCGCGAGCGCATCCTCCGCGCGTATGCCGAGGCGATCGCGCAGCGCTACCGCTTTTACTCGTTCGGCGATGCGATGCTGATCGTCGAAGCAGGTGAACGCTGAAATACGTCGCGTTCGATGCGCCCGGGCCGCCCGAGGTCCTACGCGTCGCCGAGGGCGCCACGCCCACGGTCAGGCCCCGACGACGTGCTGATCGCGGTCGAGGCCGCCGGCGTCTCGCACGCCGACGTCATGCAGCGCGCAGGGAAGTATCCGCCGCCGCCCGGCGCCTCGCGCGATTCTCGGGCCTGGAGGTCGCCGGAACGATCGCGGCGTCGGGAGAGCGCGTCACGCAGTGGCGCGCAGGCGATCGCGTCTGCGCGCTTGACCAACGGCGGCGGCTACGCCGAGTACGTCGCCGTTCCGCAGGGTCAGGTTCTTCCGATCCGCCGGGCTGGAGCGCGTCGAAGCCGCGACGCTGCCGGAGAACGCCTTCACCGTCTACGACAACCTTTTCACGCGGGCGCGCCTGAGCGCGGCGAGACGGTGCTCGTGCACGGCGGCACGAGCGGCATCGGCAGCACGGCGATCATGTTCGCGCGGGCGCTCGGCGCGACGCGCGATCGCGACGCGCGGGCAGCGCCGCGAAAGTGCGCGGCCTGCATCGCGGCTCGGCGCGTCGCACGCGATCGACTATCGCACGACACGATTTCGTGGCGGAGGCTCGCGCCTGACGGCGGCCGCGGCGTCGACGTCGTCCTCGACATCGTCGGCGGCGACTACGTCGCTCGCGACCTCGATGCTCTCGCGCTCGGACGGCGCATCGCGTGCATCGCGACGCCAGCGCGGACAGATCGTCGAGCTCGATCTGGCCGGCTCTTCGCGCAAGCGCGGCACGATCTTCGGCTCGAGCTTGCGTCCGCGCACCGACGCACAGAAAGCCGCGATCGCGCGCGAGCTGCGAACGGAGATCTGGCCGCTGCTGCCCGGCGCGATCCGATCGTGCCGCTCGTCGACTCGGTCTATCCGTTCGAACGCGCGCCGAGGCGCACGCCCGCCTGGAGTCGAGCGCGCACATCGGCAAGATCGTGCTCACGCCTTCGTAAGACGCGTTGCTAGTGGTAGATCGCCTGCTGATCTGACGTGGAGCCGGTCGCCATGAAGAAGAGCATCGGGATCGACAGCATCGTGTTGACGCGCGACGCGAAGAACGCGGGGCGGCGCGCTTTTGCCTTTTCCTCGTCGGTCGCGGGAACGATGCCGAGCAGCTTCTTTTGGTTCGGCCAGATGACGCCCCAAACGTTGAGCAGCATGATCGTGCCGAGCCACGCACCGATGCCGATCGGCGCCATCGCGCCGTGCAGCAGGAACGCGGCGACGAAGCCGTTCTTGCCGGGGCCGTGGTAGTTGCCGAGCAGCGCCGCGCCGAAGATCCACGTTACCACCGCGCCCCAGCGGAAGAAGAGCAAGGCGCGCGGCATGACGTACTTCGAGATCGGCCCGGCCTCGCCGGCGGCGGTCGCCTCTTTGACGGCCGCGGCGTTGACGAAGTTGAAGAAATAGAGCAGGCCGATCCACATGATGCCGGCCAGGATGTGGAACCAGCGAAAGATCCAATCGAGATTGAGTTCCATGTTATGCGCCCGCTCCCAGCGCAGCTCGAGACGATCCAGCGCGCGACGAACCAGAGAATCGCCGTCAAGATGAAGCCGCAGATGACCGTCCCCCAGAGCGAGTCCAATGGATTCTTCACGTACAGCCTCCTCGAGTTCGTGAGCAGTAATTGAGGGAATGTTGCGCGCTTCAAGTGAGGGTCCTCCTCCTCGAGCGTCCGACGGGCGGGCGTCGGCACGGCGTTTGGCACGGTGATCGCCGGGTATCGCCTAAAGCTATGAAACGATCTACACGCCCGGCGAAGACCTACGCGCCAAAGAAATGGGATCTTTCCGGTTTGCAAGGCATCTCCGACGCGACGCTCGAGATGCATTTCGGCCTTGTACGAAGGCTACGTCAAGAACGTCAACCTGCTGAACGAGCGTCTCAGCGAGATTCGCTCCGCGGGGAAGGCCGCCGGGAGCGATCCGGGCTTCGCGGAGCTCGTCCGCCGTCTCGGGTTCGAGTACAACGGCATGCGGCTTCACGAATACTATTTCGACAACATGACCGCGGAGCCGCGCGAGATCGGCAACGGCCGCCTTTACGACGCGCTCGGCGAGGCTACGGCGGATTCGAGGAGTGGAAGAAAGACTTCATGGCCGTCGGCGGCATGCGCGGCATCGGCTGGGCGATCGCGTATTGCGACATCGACCAACGGTCAGATCACCAATCACTGGATCAGCGACCACGAAAACGGCAATCTTGCGGGCTTCGTTCCGGTCGTCGTCATGGACGTCTGGGAGCACGCGTTCATCAAAGATTACAAGCCGGCCGAGAAGAGCAAGTACATCGAAGCCTTCTTTGCGAACCTCGACTGGAAGCGTGCGAGTCGCGCCTGCCCGTAAAGCCGCTAAGCCGCAGCTGTTTCGGCTCCACGACGATCGTCTTGGCGTGCGTGTACCACACGAGGCCCGGCGGCGCGGCGCGCTGCTTGCGCACGTGCTTGCGCAGCGTGTAGTCGACCGGCAACCGCTGCGGACGCCTTTCGCGCTTCGAATGAAACGCGGCGAGTGCGGCCGCGGCCCGGATGTCCGCATCGGACGCCGCCGCGCGATCCTCGCGCGAAAGGATGACGTGCGCGCCGGGGATGCCGCGCGCGTGAAACCAGAGATCGTTCGGGCCGCGCCAGCCGGAACGTGAGGTCGGCGTTTTCGGCCGGCGAGCGTCCGACGACGATGCGCGAGCCGCCCGCCGGTGCGGAACTCGAGCGGCGCTCGCCTGCGTCTCGGCGCTGACGGCGCGCCGCGGCGTATCGGCGCCTCCTCGAGCAGAGCTCGACGACGGCGGACTCGACCGTCGGCCGAGGTCCTCGTCGCCGGCGCGCTCGGCCTCCCAGCGCAGCGTCTCGATCGCTCTCGAGCGACGCACTCGACGTCGCGCGCGCGCTGCGTCGATGTGCGGCACGCTCTTGCCGAGCTTCTTGTACTCCGCGAACAGCTCGGCCGGCGCGCTCCTTCGCGGCTTCGCGTTCGGCGGCTTCGAGCTCGTGGAGCGTCGCGAAGATCTGCTCGCCTTGCGGTCGCGCAGCTCGTCGCGCGCCTCGGCGCGCTCGCGCTTTGCGGCGAGCGCCTCGAGCTCGCCGCGCAGCTTTCGCTCGCGATCGTCGAGCCGCTTGACGACGGCGCGCCGGCGCTGCTCGCGCGCGCCGGCCGCCCGCCGCGGCCGTGCGCTGGTCGCGCAGCTCCGCGAACAGCGTCCAGCAACGAAGGTTCGCGCGAGTGGTGCGCATCCTCGAACTCCCTGCAACGGGCTCACGTAGGCCTGCAGCAGCTCGGCCGTCGCGGCGATACACGTGCAGCGCGGTCGACGCTCGTCTACCGCTCCGCGTGCGAGCGCCTCGCCGATCGTTCGGATGCCGCGGCGGCAGCGGCGGCAAGCGCGTACGGGTCCCCGGCCTGAACCGCCCGGCGCGGATTCTCCGCCGGCGCGAACTCCTTGTAGCGCGGCGACGACCGTCTCGTTTTTGACGAGCACGACGTTGCCGAAGCGCGGTACGAGCTCGACGTAGAGATCCAGCTCGTCGCCGACGCCGAAGCGCGAGCGGGCCGCGAAGCGCAGGCGCACGAGCCGATCGTCGCGACGCGCGCCGACCTCCGCGAGCACCATGCCACGCAGCGAACGCGCGAGCGTCCGCACGAATCCCGGCTCCGCCGCGATGTCAACGGAGTCTCGGCGCGGGATCCTCGACCGTGACCAGCGGCGGCGAGGCGAACGGATCGATCGCCAGAAGCGATCGCGCGCCGCGCCGCGGAGAAGCAGCCCGACGCGGCCATCGGCGAGCATGCCCGCATCGTCGACGCGCGCGCCGCGCAGGCGCTCCTCGATTTCGTGAGCCAGCCGAGCGATGAGGACCCAATCGGTCAGCATCAAACAGTCTTATCGTGAGATTCGAATAGCCTTGGCCGCGCGCCGTCGTCTCGCTGTATGCCTGCGGCGGCGGCGTCGACGGCGCCGAAGAGCTGGCAGCCCGGTCGCGGGCGCAGCGCAATGCCTGGACCAACGCGCGGCGGCTCGCAGACAGTACCGCTACGCGAGCGCGACCTTCGGCGGCACGCTGACGGACCTCGCGTCGCAAGTGACGATCGACGCGCTGATGAAGAATCGCGGCGCGAAGCTGCAGGGCAGCAACTGCCCTTCCCGGCGTGCCCGGGCGCGGCGGGCGTCGCGACGTTCCGTCTGCCGGCGGCGAGACGCTCGACGAAGGCTTCGCGGTTCGTGACAACCAGGCGGTGCGCACCTACTACCTGCGGCCGGTCGGGCGCACCGGCCGATCCCGCGTCCTCGAACGCGATGCAGAGCGTGCTCTGCAAGCCTCCGGCCTATTTGAGCGCATGGCGTCGAGGCGCTCGCTAGGTCAAGCCGCCTCGCGCGGGAACAAGCAGGAAGTTGATCACCGGGCCGGGTCTGCTCTTCGTCGTATCGGGGCCCTCGGGGGCCGGCAAGGACACGCTCGTCGAGGCGCTGCGGGAGCACCGGCCGACTGCTGCGGTACTCCGTCTCGGCCACCACGCGGCCGCCACGCGCCGGACGAGCGCGACGGCGAGCACTACTTCTTCGTTTCGCCGCGAAGAGTTCGAGCGGCTGCGGCGACGGCGGCGGCTGCTCGAGTGGCGCGAGTACAACGGCAACCTTTACGGCACGCCGCGCGATTACGTCGAGGAGAGCCTGACCGAGGGCTACGACGTCATCATCAAGCCCGAGGTCAACGGTGCGCTCGCCGTCAAAGCGGCGTATCCGGACGCGGTGCTGATCTTCTTGGTGCCGGACCGCTTCTCGCATCTTCGCGAGCGGCTGCTCGCTCGTCGCACGGAGACGAACGAGGAGATCGCGCGGCGGCTCGAGATCGCGCAGCAGGAGATGAAGTTCATCCGGAGCTTCGACTACATCGTGGTCAACGCGCAAGACCGTCCGGAGGAGGCGGTGCGCGACCTGGAGGCGATCCTGCAGGCGGAGCGCTTTCGCATCCACCGGTACCCCGACGATTCGATTCGGCGCGTCGAGTCGTCATGAACAAGCTACCACTAGAAAAGGAAACGATCGAAATCATCATGAGTAAATCCGTATTCGGCGACCTCGACGTGCTGCTCGAGCATGCCGACTCCAAATTCAGCCTCGTCAACATCGTCACCAAGCGCGCACGCCAGTTGAACAACTGGATTCGCGTGCAGCAGCTCCCGGCGACCGATCGGCGCGAATACTTCGCGAGCGAACCGCTCGTCGATCAGGAGACGATCAACCCCAACAAGCCCGTCTCGATCGCGCTCGACGAGATCGCCGAGGGCAAGATCGACTATCGCCGCACGCGCGAAGGGATCAAGTAGAGTAGCACGTGCGATGTGCGGGATCGTCGGGTATATCGGCGGACGCGATAGCGTACCGATCATTCTCGACGCGCTGCGGCGCCTGGAGTATCGCGGCTACGACAGCGCCGGCATCGCGGTCATCGACGGCCGGCGACGCTCGCGGGCTCGAAGGCCGAGGGCAAGCTCTCGCGGCTGGCCGAGCGGCTCGCCAACGGCAAGCCCGCTATCCGGCGCCGTCGGCGTCGGCCACACGCGCTGGGCGACGCACGGCGCGCCCTCCGATGCCAACGCGCATCCGCACCTCGATTGCGGCGGCAAGATCGCGGTCGTGCACAACGGCATCATCGAGAACTACGCTGCGCTGCGCGCGCGGCTGATCGAGCTCGGCCACGTGTTCAGCAGCGAGACCGATACCGAGGTGCTCGCGCACCTGATCGAGCTGCACTACGACGGCGATCTCGGAGGAGGCGGTGCGCCGGACGGTCCACGAAGTCCGCGGCGCGTACGCGCTCGGCGTCATCTCGAGCGACGACCCCGATCACCTCGTCTTCGCGCGCAACGGCGCGAGCCCGCTCGTCATCGGCATCGGCGACGGCGAGATGTACGTCGCCTCCGACACGCCCGCGATTCTGCCGTACACGCGGCGCGAGATCATCTTGCAGGAAGGCGAGATCGCCGTCGTCGGACGCGACGGATTCCGGCTCACCGACTACGACGGGCACGCGATCGAGCGCGACCCGATCGCGATCACGTGGGACGCCGGCTCGGCGGAGAAGACCGGCTTCAAGCACTTCATGCTCAAGGAGATCTTCGAGCAGCCGAACGCGATCAAGGAAACGCTGAGCGGGCGCATCGACGAGGACGGCAGCGTCCATTCGGCGCGGAGCTCGGCGAGATCACGCGCGAGCGCCTGCGCAACCTGAGCAAGATCGCGATCACCGGCTGCGGCACCGCGTACTACGCCGGCATGGTCGGGATGTATCTGCTCCGTTCGCTCGTGCACCTGCCGGTCGAGATGGAGCTGGCCAGCGAGTTTCGCTACGGCGATCCGGTCATCGACTCCGACGACGCTCGTCATCGCGATGTCGCAGTCGGGCGAGACCGCCGACACGATCGAAGCGGTTCGCATCGCCAAGGCTGTCCGGCTGCGGCGTCCTGGGAATCTGCAACGTGCTCGGTTCGCACCTGACGCGGCTCGCCGACGGCATGCTGTTCACGCGCGGCGGCCCCGAGATCGGCGTCGCCGCCACCAAAACGTACGTCTCGCAGGTCGATCGCGATGACGCTCTTCGCGCTCTATCTTGGCGCGGCTGCGCGGCACGCCGACGAGCGGCGCCTGCCGAGATCGCCGACGGCACGAAACTGCTGCCGGCGGCCGTCGACGTCGTGCTCAACACCTCGGACGAGATCCGCAAGGTCGCGCGCGAGCTGCGCAAGCGCACAGAGCGTGCTCTTCATCGGCCGCTATGTCAACTTTCCGACGGCGCTCGAGGGCGCGCTGAAGCTCAAGGAGATCTCGTACATCCACGCCGAGGGCTATCCCGCCGGCGAGATGAAGCACGGGCCGATTGCGCTGCTCGATTCGACGGTGCCGGTCGTCGGCATCGCCACCGACGATCGCGTGCGGGAGAAGATGGTCTCGAATCTGATGGAGTCGCAAGGCGCGCGAGGCGCCGGTCATCGTCGTCGCCAATCGCGGCGACGACGAGGTCGCGCGCCGTCGCGCGATCACGTCTTTTGGGTGCCGAAGGTCGACGAGCTGCTCTCGCCGATCGTCAACGTCATTCCGCTGCAGCTGCTCGCCTATCACATCGCCGACATCGAGGGCAAGGACGTCGATCAGCCGCGCAACCTCGCCAAAACCGTCACGGTCGAGTAGTGATTCGCAGCGACCGGCGCGGCGCCGGACGAGCTGCGGCCGGTGACGATCGAGCCGGGCTTCCTGAAGTACGCCGAGGGCAGCGCGCTGATCAGCGTCGGCAACACGCGCGTGCATCTGCGCCGCGTCGATCGAGGAACGCGTTCCGGCATGGATGAAGGGCCGCGGGCGTCGGCTGGGTGACGGCCGAGTACGCGATGCTGCCGCGGGCGACGCAGGAGCGCACGCAGCGCGAGGCGGCCAAAGGACGCGCTCGGCGGCCGCACGCAGGAGATTCAGCGGATCATCGGCCGTGCGCTGCGCGCCGTGACCGACATGGCGAAGCCTGGGCGAGCGGACGGTCTGGCTCGACTGCGACGTCATCCAGGCCGACGGCGGCACGCGCACGGCCGCGGTGACGGGCGCCTGCGTCGCGCTGGCGCTGGCGCTGCGCACGCGTTTCGACCCGAACGATCGCGGGCGCTGGCCGCTCGCCGCGCATGGTCGCCGCCGTCAGCGTCGGCATCGTGGCGGGACAGCCGCTGCTCGACCTCGCCTACGACGAAGATAGCCAGGCGCTGGTCGACATGAACGTCTTCATGACCGATGCGGGCCGCTTCGTCGAGCTGCAGGGAACGGCCGAAGCGGCGCCCTTCGACCGGCGCGAGCTCGAGACGCTGCTCGGCTCTGGCCGGAGGCGGGCATCCGCCGGCTCTTCGCGTTGCAGAACGCCGCGCTCGGCGCGACGCGCCGTTCATGCCGGTTGACGCGGCGCTGCGCGAGCTCGTAGCGCGCATCGGCGCGTTCCACATCACGGATCGCGCGATGAAGCGCGCGCAACGCGACGATCGAAGCGGCGATCGCGACGGCGGATCGATGGACGATCGCAGCGCGCGCCGCGTACCTCGCGGCAGTGCGCCGCTACTTCGAGAGGTTCGACCGCGAAGCGCGCGCGCATCTGCGCGACGTCGACCGGCGGCTCGAACACGTCAACCAAGTTCACTTCAACCTCACCGCCGAGCGCGGCGTCGCCGTCAAGCGCATCGAGGCGACGCAGGCGTGCTGCAACGCCCTGGGCGAGGCTCGGACGGACCAGATCGGTGAAGTTGCTCGACCGTTTCGGCCGCGCGACGACCGACTTCTTCGAATATGCGGGCGGCTTGACGCTGCTCTCGGCGCGAGTCGCTCGGCTTCATGGCGCGGCTGCGGATCCGCGTCGGGGAGACGATCTCGCAGGGCGCGCTGCTCGGCGTGCAATCGCTCGTCATCGTCATGCTGACGTCGCTCTTCACCGGCATGGTGATCTCGCTCGAGTCGGCGCAGCAAGCCGTCGCGTACGGTTTCGCGAGCTTCGTCGGCGGCGCCGTGGCGTACGCCTCGGTGCGCGAGCTCGGACCGATGCTCACCGCCGTCGTCGTCGCGGGCCGCGTCGGCGCCGCGATCGCCGCGGAGCTCGGCTCGATGGTCGTCACCGAGCAGATCGAGGCGCTGCGCTCGATGGGACTCGAGCCGCTCGCGCTTCCTCGTCGTGCCGCGCTCGTGGCGCTGCTGGTGATGCTTCCGCTGCTGACGATCTTTGCCGACGTCGTCTCGATCGTCGGCGGCATGTGGATCGCGCAGACCTACGCGCACATCTCGTACGACTCGTTCATCTCCTCGGTGCGGCGAGTCGATCGACATGAGCGACGTGCTGAAAGGCATCCTCAAGGCGTTCGTCTTCGCGGCGATCATCGCGATGGTCGGCGCCTATCAGGGCCTTTCGACGCGCGGCGGTGCGGCCGGCGTCGGGCGGTCGACTACCGGCGCGGTCGTGCTTGCGATCATCCTGATCTTCATCTCGAACTTCGTGCTCTCGTTCCTGCTCTTCGGCTAGCGGCATGATCGACCGCGACGTACCAGGCTCATCGCGCGAATCGAGGACGTCACGCTCGCGTTCGGCGAGCGCGTCGATCCTCAAGAAATGCAACCTCGACATCGTCGAGGGCGCCATCACCTGCATCATCGGCCTCTCCGGCGCGGGCAAATCGACGATCCTGCGGCTGCTCGACGGCCTGCTCCTGCCCGACTCGGGCCACGTCTACGTGCGCGGCCGCGACATCTGCCATATGACCGAAGAGCAGCGCAACGCGGTCGCGGCAGAAGATCAGCCTCTCGTTTCAGTTCTCGGCGCTGCTCGACAGCCTCACGGTCGGCGAAAACGTCGCGCTGCCGCTGCGCGAGCACACGCGCCTCTCCGAGGCGGAGATCCGGCGCACGGTGATGGACGCACTCGATAGCGTCGGGCTGGTCCGACGCCTACGATCACCTGCCCGCGGAGCTTTCGGGCGGCATGCTCAAACGCGCCGGGTTCGCGCGCGCGATCGTCACGCGACCCGAACTCGTGCTCTACGACGAGCCGACGACCGGTCTCGACCCGATCGTCACGAACCTCATCACCGATACGATCCTCAGGCTGCGCGAGAAGCTCAACGGCACGGCCGTCGTGATCTCGCACGACCTGCCGTCGATCTTCGCGATGGCCGACTACGTTGCGATGCTCTTCGAAGGCGCGATCATCGCCTACGACACCGCCGACCGCATCCGCAACTCGCGGAATCCGATCGTCGCGCAGTTTCTCAGCGGCTCCGAGGTCGGACCGATCCCGATCTAGGGACCTACGCGCGGTCCTTCGCGACGTCGGTAGGCTCTGCTGTCTCATACGGCTGAGCGATGAGCGACAGCCGCCGCATGCGAGGAGCCTCGCCGTCCCATTCGTTCGTTACCTCCGAGACGGAGTTGCGAATTTCGAGCAGCCGCTCCAAGATTACATATCTCGACGATGCGGCGGATGTCCGGGTTGAGTCCCACCAGAACGAGCCTCGCTCCGCGCTCGGCGACGGCGTGTCTTCAGGGCAACGATGCATTCGAGCACGGTCGAGTCCAGATAGCGTGTCTTCTTCAAGTCGATCACGACGACCGCGGCGCTCGTCGCGATCGCGAAGGCATCGAGCAATCGAACGCGTTCGGCGATGTCGAATTCACCGACGAGGCTGATGATAAACGCATCCAGCTCGAAGGGAACTTCCTCGAAATTCGCCTGCGCGTCCGGGGTGCGTCATACGGCCTCCTTTTTGGGGTTACAAGGGTCGCCGCACGCCGTCCTGCTGTTCATAACTGTTTGCGGACCTCGCTCGGCCGCTTGGGTGCGAGGCACTTGGCCCCGGAACGCCAATACGCAAGGCCATGACCAGGCAAGCCCAGGTTGGCGCGTTCGCGATCGTCGCGTTGCTACTGCTCTTCGGGATCTTTTACGTCATTACCGATTTCGGCACGCGGCACACCGGCTATCGCGTCGGCGTCCACTTTCAGTCGGCCGCGGGCGTCACGCCGGGCGCGCTCGTCTATTTCAGCGGCGTCAACGTCGGCTCGGTCGACTCGATCGAGCTGCTGCCCGACAATACCGTCGACGTCATCCTGGCGATCAACCGCGACATCGACATTCCGGCCGCATCGCGCTTCTTGATCCAGGCGCCGCTCACCGGCATCGCCCTCGGTCGTCATCGTGCCGCCCGCGCAAAAGCCGCCGCTTCCGCTGCTGCCGCGCCAAGTCTTGCCGATCGCGGAGCAGCCTCACGGCTCGAACACCGCGTCCATCGCCGACCTGCTGATGCAGGGACAGGGCGAGCTCAAGCGCTTCGACAGCGTGATGGCGCTGCTCGAGGCGCGCACGCCCAGGCTCCTCGACACGCTGCAGACGACGCTCGACAATGCCAACGATCTGACGGTGTCGACGAAGGCCGCCTGCAGCAGCTCTCGGGCGAGTTCTTGGCGCTCGGCGCGAACCTGAACCGCAGCCTGGCCGCGGCGAGCGCGAACGTCGAGCAGCTCTCGGCGACGCTCAACAGCGCCGCTACGACCGATTCCAGAAAGCTCGGCGCGCTGCTCGATCAGTTCAATCCACGGCGCTGGCGCTCAACCGCTCGATGACCGCGCTGCAGGATCTCGCGACCGATCCGCGGCTGAAGGCGAACATCCTGGCGACGACGCAAAACATCGCCGACACGACCGCAACGCTCGCCGCCCTGACCAAAGACTTGCGCACGCGTCACGGGCAACCCGCAGACGCAGGCGCAGCTGCGCAACACGGTCGCGAACCTCGACGCCGTCATGCAGAAGGCCAACTCGCTGTTGGGCGAGCTTGGCGGCACGAGCAGCGTCTACGGCGTCGACGCAGGGCGCGACGCCGCCCGCCCGGGTGCCGAGCGCACGCCTACCCGGCGCGCTGCGCGCCTACGCCGGCGGCGGCATCTCGCCCGAAGCTCGCGCGCAACCTCCAAGCGAAGCTCGCCAATCTCGCGCAATCTCGTCGCGGTTCAGGTGCGCCTGAGCGGGCTTTCGCCGCAGCACAATCCGGGCCTCAACCCCGTCTTGACCAGAGCCAAGGTCCGCTCGGCGATATCAATCTCGTCTTGCTTGCCGCACGCGCAGCACGAGCCTCATGGTCGGCGCGAACGCGATCGGCAACAATACGACGTGGAACGCCGTGCTCCAGCAGCAGACCAGGCGACTTCCATCTCGGCGCCGGCGTGCTGTACTCGCAGATCGGCGTGCTGGGACAGTACGCGCCGATGCACGGCTTTGGGCTCGAAACGCGCATCTACGATCTCACCTATCCGATGATCGACCTGTACGGGAACCTGCACGTCGCCCCGGGGCTGAGCTCTTCTTCGGGCAGCGCGACATCACGCACGCTTCGCGCCGCAACACGTTCGGCTTCCAGTATCAGTTCTAAGCGGACCTCGCAAGAGTGGCGGATACGACCGCGCATCGGCATCATCGGCGCGGGGGCGATGGGCACGCTCTTCGGGTTTCATCTCGCCGCGTTTTGCGACGTGACGATGCTCGACGACAACGCGGCGGTCGCCGATGCCGTCGAGCGCGACGGTCTGCGCGTCAACGACGAGCCGGCGCGCAAGGTGGCGGTCGCGCGACGGGCGCGCGACCTGTACGGCTCGCAGATGCTGTTTCTCTTCGTCAAAGCGGTCGACACGCTGCGCGCGCTGCGCGCGTTCGCCGGCGAGCTGGATCCGGCCGCGCCGGTGGTTTCGCTGCAGAACGGCGTCGGCAACGAAGACGCGATCAAAACCGCGCTCGGCGGCGCGGTGCCGGTCATCCTCGGCATCACGACCGAATCGTCGCAGACCATCGCGCCCGGACACGTGCGCAGCTCGGAGCAGGGCAACACGATTATCGGATCGACGAGCGCATCGACCACGACGTCGCGCACCGTCACCGACCTGCTTACGCGCAGCGGACTGCGAGCTTCGGTCGTCTACGACATCCGTCCGCATCTGTGGGGCAAGCTGGTCGCCAACGCGGCCGTCAATGCCCTCTCGGCGCTGCTGGACTGCGACGCGGGCGAGATTCCACGCGATCCAAACGCCGCGCGCCTCGCCGAGGCGCTGGCAGAGGAGACGGCGAGCGTCGCGGCCGCGCTCAAGATCAACCTCCCATTCGTCAATCCGTGGCAGTACGTCACCGAAGTCGTCGCGCTCGGCGCCGATGCGAAGAGTTCGATGGCCTACGACCTGGAGTCCGGACATCCCAGCGAGATCGATCACATCAACGGCGCGGTCGTGGCGTTTGGACGGCGCACCGCAACGCCGACGCCTTACAACGACGCGATGGTGCGTCTGGTCAAGGCGCGCGAGGCTCTGCTCGCGCGCTCACGGCTGGGGCTGTAGCTTCAGCAGCCGGATCGAACCGGCGCCGGCCTCGACGTCGAGCCGCCGCGCGCCGCCGCCGTTGACGCTGCCGTCGATCGTCTCGGACGAACCCTGCGACGACCCGCGCAACGCAAACTCCGTGAAGAGCGAGCCGGCCCCCGTGTGGAGGTGCACCACGAACGCGGCGATCGCGGGAACGCGTAGCGTGACGTCGCCATGCTGCGTGGAGAAGTGCAGCGTGCCCGGCCAGTTGGTCGACCCGATCGTCGCGAGGATGTTGCCCTGCCCGACCGCGGCCTGGCCGTAGGCCGGCAGCATCATCGTGACGTTGCCGTGCGATGCGGCCACGACCGCGCTGCCGCGGATGTCGGTGACGTTTACGTCGCCCTGACGCGACACGACGGCGAGGTTCGCGGCGTCAGGCACGCGCACGAGCAGCGACTGCAGCGGGCTTGGCGCGTTCACGACGACGCCGCGCCGCGTTGGGCGCAGCTGTGGAGCGGGAGGGGGCGTGGCCTTCGTCGCGGTGGTCGCCGCGACCGTGAACAGATCGCGGCGCTGCCCGTTCTCCGGCTGATAGGCGTTGAGCGTGGCCTGTGCGACGTGCACTTCCAGCGTCGCACCCGGCTTCAAGATGCCGACCGTGGTCGAGAAGGGCGGAGCGGAGCTGCACGAAGCAAGCGCGGCGGGAAGAAGAAGCAGAAGAAGCCTCACGAACTACGCCTCTTCGATGGGTATCCGGAGCCTCTTTCAGCGATGCGCGCCGGCGGCGCTGGCGTCGCTGCTGTGCGCGTGCGGGCTGTCCGTGCCGGTCGCTCCGGTCGCTCCTGTCGCGCCTGATGGGCTCGCGCTCTCGGCTTCGCGCTGGATTCCGGCTCCCGGCACGTCGTACCAGATCCAGTACAGCGGCAAGCTCGATCTGCGCGTCAAGGCGGACGTCTACGACCTCGACATGTTCGACACACCCGCGTCGGTCGTGAAACAGCTGCACGACATGGGACGGCGCGTGATGTGCTACGTCGACGTCGGCACGTGGGAGAACTGGCGCCCGGATGCGCGCGAGTTTCCCAAAAAGGTACTCGGCAAGCCGGACGGCCACTGGCGTGGCGAGCGCTGGCTCGACATCCGCGCGACGAAGATCCTAGAGCCAATCATGGGCAAACGCCTGGATCTCTGCAAGAGCAAGGGATTCGACGGGGTGGACCCCGACAATCTGGACGGCTATCAAAACCGCACCGGATTCCCGCTTACGTACGCCGAGCAGCTCGAGTACGACACGTGGGTTGCGAGAGCCGCCCACGCCCGCAGGCTCACGGCCGACGAGAAGGGCGACAACAGCCAGGTCAAGGATCTCGTGAAGGTCTTCGACTTCGCAGTCGTCGAGCAATGCTACGCGCAGGGATGGTGCAAGCAGTTCGACGTCTATACGAACTCAGACCGGCTCGTAGTGGACGTCGAATACTATAGCGACCAGCAACGCTTTCGCAACGGCAACTGTTCCGAAGCCGCGAAGAATCACGACACGGCGATACTCAAGAAACTCCAGCTGACGGCCTGGATCCTGACCTGCCCGCGCCAGCGGCTGACGTCGAACCATCCGAGATCCTGTTCCCGCGCAGTGCGCAACCGCGATTATCGCTGCGCAAACGGCCGGCGCGTAGCGGCCAGAGCAGAAGTAGCGCATCCCCGGAGACCCCCCGTGCGCCGCGTCTAAGCTAGACCGCTCCCCTCAGATTTAGCGTATCCGCGGGAAGGCATCTTCTCACGAATGCGATAAAACTGTTATTATGTCGCATCCAGGAAAAGCAAAGAAGCCGCGCCCGCTGGCCGAGGCGGTGCTGCCCGAGGGCCTCGACCCGCTGGTCCGCGACCTGGCCGGGTACCTGCTGACGGAGCGCAAGCGGAGCCCGCTGACCGTCGCCGCCTATGCGCGTGACCTCCGGGAGTTCTCGGAATTTCTCGGACGCAACGGCGACGCATCGCTGCGCAACGTGACGGCATCGCGGATCCGCCGCTACATCGCGTACCTGTTCGACACGCACGGCTACGACGCACGAACGGTCTGCCGCAAGCTCTCGTCGATCCGCGCGCTCTACCGGTTCCTGAAGATCACCGGCGTGCTCGAGAGCGACCCGGCCGTCGCGATCCCCGGGCCGTCCGTGGCCAAGCGCAAGCCGGCCCCGCTCAAGGTCGACGAGGTCATGAAGCTGCTGCGGACCTCGCTCGCGGGCCGGACCGACGTCGCCACGCGACGCGATCGGGCGATCCTGGAGCTGCTCTACGCGAGCGGCATCCGGCGCGCCGAGGTCGCGGGCGTACGGCTGGCCGACGTCGATCTGGCCGAGCGGACGATCCGCGTGACCGGCAAGGGCAACAAGGAGCGCACCGTCGTAATCAACCGCGCCGCGGCGGCCGCCATCGAGGAGTACCTGCGCGTACGACCGCGCAGCGCCGACCCGGCGCTGTTCCTCGGCCGCACCGGCACCGGGTTGACGCCGAAGCACGTGTGGCGCATCTTCCGCGACATCTACCGCGTGAGCGGCGTGCAACGGCACGCTAGCCCGCACACGCTGCGTCACTCGTTCGCGACGCATCTGGTCGAGAACGGCGTGGACCTCGAGACCGTCCGCGAGCTGCTCGGCCACGAGAGCCTTGCGACGACGGGCGTGTACTTGCAGCTGGCGATGGGGCGCAAGCGCCGCGCCTACGACGAAGCGCATCCGCGCGACCGCATGGGGGACCGCTAACTCTTCTTCTCCCACTCATCACCTTCCACGTCGCAAGCGAGCATTTACTTTGCATGTAAGGGCTCGGGGGTTCGGGTGCCCTTATCTCCACCACCGAAAAGGCTCGATTCTGCAAGAGATTTTGGCGTTTTTGACTAGCGGGCGCCGGGCCGAAATGGTGATCACTTACAATTCAGATAAGTGGTCGGCCGTCCTCACAGGGGCCTCTAAAAACACCGGCAACCCCTAGTACCGAAGGCTTCGCGAACCGTGATTTGTTGAATAAATCGGTTCGATCTCACGACGATCTTACGACAATTGCGAACGGTCGACAGGCGCGGGCAACCTTGGGCGCACCTTGCCCTCTTGGCAGCCAACTTATTCTCCATCAGGGATGCCTTAAGCGCTCACGGCCCTCGTCGTCTGGAACCTTAACCACTAGGCCGGTTAAGGTGCCCGCGATCGGCAATGTGTGTGCTTCGTATGTAAACGCTCCAAGCGGTGACTCTATTGTGCAACGGTTCGCGCGAAAAGGGGGCCACTGATTTCATAGCTGCTCTGCCGGATTCCACGAGTCAAGTCGTTTGCCATAAGCCGCTCGTGTAGCCGGCTAAGCGCTTCAGATGGCTGGCCGTATCTGGCTAGATCGCAGCATCGCCCGAATCGGAGCCGTCCAAAACGGAAGCCGATCACTTCGATTGCTGAAGCAGCTGCTGGATGTTGATGCCGCGCTTGACCGGCCAGAGCAAGCTCCAACTGATTCGCAACGTAGTCTGCGGAGCCGCCAGCGGACGCACAACGTTCGTGTAGTACAGCACCGTTAGCTGCATCAACTGGTCGCCATCCTTAAAGGTCTTTGCGACGCCGCCGCCTAACGGGACGGTCCATTTGGTTCCCGGCAGGTTGGCGTTCGAGGTCATGATTGGCGCGGAGCTGATTGCCCAGCCATCTTTCAGGTTGTAATTGACGAACGGCTGAACGAGAAAGGAATTCACGTTTGGCCGATTCGGCAAACCTGCAAACGACCACAGCTGCGTAACGAGCGTACCGAGCACCCACTTTCCCGGCATCAGCAGCGCAACGGCGTCCGGCCCGATCGACCACTTGCCGGAACCGAGCGTGTTCGGGGTTGCTGTAGGGAACTGAAAAATTGGTCCCACGGCCCAAATCAGTGCTCCAGGCTTAGTCTTTGGTGCAAAGAAGAGCTGCTCCTGAACGTCGCTCAATCCAAACGTGGAGGGGCAGCCGCCCGGCGAGGCGCAGACCGTCGGCGACTCCGGCGACGGCTGATTGATGACCGGAATGATCGTCCGCGCGATGAGGTTCATCTTATCGCTCAACATGATCGGGAAGACCGGCTGCACGTTAAGGTTGTACTGTAGCCGCGTATATGGACCGTAACCGTAGTTGAAGTTGTTCTGAAACGGAAACACCGTAATGTTACCGACCGGATTTTGCGATATTTTAATGATCGCAAGGCGTAACGCTGCTTGTTGTTCCGGAGTGAGCTTGCTCGAGTCAAAGCCGCCCGTCTCGGACTGCGAACCCTGATCGGCAGCCGGCGTAGCGGTCGCATTCGGCGTCGGCGACGCTTCGGGCGTCTGCGCCAGACCCACCGTGGGTGATATGAGGCACAGTGTTAACGCGGCACTCGTCGCAATTTTAGCCATGGCTATAACGGTCGCATCCAACCGATGACCGGCGTCCGCACAGGCTTGGCCAACCCGTAGAAGACGACAACGCCTTGTCCGCCGCATAGCGTCGAGAGCGCCTCCAGGGGCGTTCCAAAGCAGGGGTCTATGACTTGCCAATTGTTCGACACCCACAAATCGCCGGCCGGGTCCTCGTCGATGTCGATAAGCATCTGCATCCCGCCGCCCACGTATCCCAGCGGAGGCGAGATCGGATCACCCGTTTTGCTGCCAGGCGGACACGTCTCGGTACGAACGCCGCACAGGTGCGCGATCTGTCCCCATGGGTGAGCGTAGTTGGAAATCCAAGCTTGATCGTTTCCGTCGATCGCGAAGGCCCACGGGCCGGTCAGGCTCGGACCGGTGAACGGAGACCCCTCGTACTGCGTACCGTCCGGCTTAAACACAGTGACGCTTCCGCCGCCCGCCGTTTGATCGGCCATAGCCCGCACGAATACTTCATCGCCGTTGCCGCCGGATTTCAATGTCGTGACCGCTTTCTCCATGATTGCCGCTCCTTGCGGCGCCTTAAGGCGATTCGTCACCCAGACATTGCCCCGGCTGTCAACGGCCATTCCGCTCGCGCTGAACCCGCCAGTTTGAAATACCTCGGTCTTCGTGGGGTCCGACGCCGAGAATCGGGTGACGCTAGGGGCCAAAAGACTTCCGACCCAAATGCGGTTCTGTTGGTCGATCACGAGGTGAAACGGCCCAGCGAGCGATTTGCACGGCTCGACCTCGCGGCCTTGGCAGACGATGCGGCCTTTGTTCCAATCACCTCCCGGAAAGTATAGGAGTTGGTTCTTCGAAAGGCCCAGCACCCAAACGTCGCCGTTTGGTGCAACCATGACGCCCTGCATCAATCCGAGTTGATGATTGAACGTGATTCCCTCAGGCGGCGTCAGCGGTTTGCCACGGTTGTTGAAAACCGAGACCGACGCTCCGCCGTAACTCGAAACCCAAACGTTCCCACGCGCGTCGATGGCCTCTCCGAAACCGACGCCTTCAACCCCGCCGCCGGTAAAGCCGGTAGTGTTCGGCGATAACGGACGCCCGTTGGGAGCAAACTCGGAAAGATTGCCTTGCCACAGGGTATCCTGCGCTTGCGAGCCGACCGTGAAGTTATCGCCGGCCCAAACGTTGCCGTCCGCATCGACCATCATCTTGCCGCCGCCGCGATAACCGCCGCCGTCGAACTTGAGCGCGAGCACCCACGCGCTCGGAGCGAACGTGAGATATGGCGTAAACGGCGTGTTGCGCAGATTGCGCCCGGAGGGTAGCGGGTAAATTTGTCGATCAGCGCGAAGAGCCGCTCCGGCTGATACCAGTTCCAGCGCGCGATCGATTCGGCTGCCACAAGCGTGTTCGAGGGCGTTCCTCCGCCGGGCCCGGTGGATGCGCTGAAGAGCCCGCTGCACGCGTCAGCTTGCAGGCGCGCCACGCAGGCCGCGAACAGACTGCCGAGCGTCGCAAAGTTTGCAAGCGTGGTCGTCTGCGGACCCTTGAGTGAATCCTGGACGGCACCACCGTAGCCTCCGGTGGAAAGATCGACGAAGTTCGGGACGTTGCCGGCGGCGATGCGTAGGCCGAGCGGGTTTCCCTGCAGCGCTTGTCCGTTGAGAAACTGCGCGTTCGTCCACACCGATGCAATGGTCGTCAGCTCGTTCACCGTAACGTGGGACGGCGGGTTAGGTCCTAAAATCGAAATCAGCACGATCGCGGGATTGCTCCCGGGCGTCACGTCGGCCGCCGAACGACCACCTATAGCGACAAGGTACAAGATTTTTGTTCCGGCTGGGCGGGAGCCGCGGAGCGCGAAGCTTCCGTCGGACCGAGTCGTTGATTGAGCGATCTTGCTTGGCGCGGCGCTGCTGGCGGCCCACAGCGTTACCGTGGATCCGGCAATCGGCCGGCCCGCGCCGGTTACCGTTCCTTGCTCCGTGATGTTTGCGGCGGTCGCATGGGTGATTCCACCAAGAAACAACGCCGCGACGATTAAGACAAGTTGCGTGAGCTTTCGGTCGATGGTCCGCACGGTTATACTCCTGTGCCGGTGCGAGCGTGGCGTGTTGATCGGATCGCCAGCTGCGCTCCTTGAATTGGCGCTTAGGATTGAGGGCCGCGTCGCAAGACTTTCCGATCTTCTCACGCTTCAGGTGAACTCAAGCAAGCGTTAGCCAGCGCTTACGATGCTACCTCTTTTAGGCGCTTGGGAAACCCGAGAATGTTTGGGGGTACGCGCTTAACAGCGCTTCACAATGCCGCTCATGCGGCACTAGCTTGCCCCAGTGTCTTCGATCGGTGGTCTAAAGGCCAGCAAAATATGCGACGTACAGAACGGCGAACGCGCCATCCGACGCGGCCATAACCGTCATCGGAGCCGTCCGTTTCAACGGCCCGAAAAGCACCAGTGCTACAATGAGAACCTTTTCGATGATCGCGGCGATCAAGACTGGCGTACGGATCGTTGCCGACTGAGCACTATACGCGATCAGCGCTCCGACCAAAAAAATTAGCATTCCCCAATGGACGACAAAAAACCGGAGCGATCCCTCTGGCGTCTTAACGCCAAATACAAACTGCAAAAGCTGCTTGGGAAATAGCAATGCTGCGAGACCGCCGACTGCCGTGACGGCCCCCGAGGCGGCGAGGATCCACGCAATCGCGGGCACTAGCATGGCATATCTTTCAGCTCAAATGAAACTGCGCCGTCGCTTCGTTGGGCCGAGGCGACGGCGCGATGCACGGGCAAGTCCAGGCCTACTGCCCGTGGTGTGCCGAGATCGCTTTTTGAACCTGTTCCTTGATGGCCTCCATGTTAAACGACGCGCCGGCTTGCATCGGGGGGAACTCAATGAAGCTGGGGGCGGCCTTAGCGACAACTTCTTGAACGAGGACGAATCTCCAGAACTCATAGGCGAACCAGTTGTAAAAACTGAGCGATCCGCTTAGGCCTGTGCGCTCAAACGGATCCAGGCGGAGGTTGCAGAGAATCGGCCAATCCACCTTGACGGTACCGCCCAGCCAGCCTTGAGGTTGATCGATGAAGCGGTACTTGTAGTCGTTAACGCGGATTGCGCCCAGTGTGCCTTCTGCGAAATAGAAAATCTCCTGCCGATTCGACGGCCCCTTACCGGTAAGAAGGTTGGTTTGATCGTAGCCGTCGAGATGGACCTTGTAGGTCCGGTCGCCGAGCTGCTTGCCTTTTTTTAGCTCGTCGACGATGTTCGGGTTTCCCGCAGCGGAGACGAACGTTGGGAACCAGTCCAGTCCTGACATGATCCCGTTTTCAACTTTGCCAGCCGGGATTTTGCCCGGCCACCTAGCGATACACGGTACGCGGAAGCCGCCTTCCAAGACTGTTCCCTTTCCGCCGGCAAACGGCGTCTGTCCGCCGTCGGGCCAGGTGAAGTTTTCGGTTCCGTTATCGGTGCTGAAGACGACAATCGTATTCTTATCCAGACCGTCAGCTTTAAGCTTTTCCATAACTGCGCCGACGATATCGTCAAGTTGCGCCATCCCCGCTTCCGAGATCGACCAGCCATTTTCTGGTGTGCGCATCTCCTCGTACTTCTCGGAAAGATGCGTCACGACGTGCATGCGCGTCGGGTTGAGCCAACAGAAGAACGGTTTGCCGCTGGCTTTGACTCCGTCGATGAACTTAAAGGCATGCGCCAGAATCTCATCGTCTACCGTCTCCATCCGGTCTGGATAGAGCGTGCCTGCGTCTTCGATCTTTTGCTTGCCTATCTTACCCCAACGCGGTTGAACCGTCGGATCGTCGGTATCGGTCGCCCACGAATGCACCATATTGCGAGGCCCGATTTTGTCTATGAGCGCCTGCGGATAGTTTCGATGAGAGGGATCCTCCATCGCATCCAGATGGTACAAATAGCCAAAGAACTCGTCGAAGCCGTGCATCGTGGGAAGATATTCGTTAAGGTCGCCAAGGTGATTCTTTCCAAACTGACCCGTCGCATATCCCATCGACTTCAGGGCTGTCGCAATGGTGGGCGCTTCTGCCGGCATTCCAACTTTGGCGCCCGCTTGACCGACCGTGGTCAGGCCGGTCCTGATCGGCAGTTCTCCAGTTATGAACTGAGCGCGGCCTGCCGTGCAACTTGCTTCGGCATAGTAGTCGGTGAATCGCATGCCTTCCGCTGCCAGTCGATCGAGATTCGGCGTACGGCTCGCCATAATTCCTTGGTGGTACGATCCTAGATTAAACCAGCCGATGTCGTCAGCCATGATAAAGACAATGTTCGGCTGTGTCTGAGCTGGAGCGGCCATAAGTTAGGTCCTTTCTCCTCGTGACACGTTTGAGGCTGTATTATACTTGGGGTCGCCCATCCGGTCTAGCCCCCCAAAAATGCTAACCGCTGCTGTTTCACCCTCATCAGACGTCGGCAAACTTAAGTTTCTTAAGAAGCTCTCATGAACAAGGTTTATCGTGAAATCGACCAGTTTTAGACCCTAACTTCATCTTGACAAAATAAGTGAAGTGGCACTTGCCCGACGCCGTTCACCATAAGCGGCTCGGTCAACTGCCCTAGCGCGAGAATCGAGGACGCCATGTCCATGACGTGGCACCGATCGCGAACCTGATCTTTGGCCTTGATGCCCTTTGGCCAGTGCACGGTCGTGCCGTTTCGTGTGCCGCCCCACCGGCTAAGCGTGCGCCTGAAGCGTACGACAATCTTACGACAATTCGCGCGGAAGCTGGCGGAAAACGCGGACGCTAGCGGACGAAAAATTGGCCTCGCAAAGACCGGCGCAGCAAGGAAAATCCGCTATTTCTTGCGTTTCGTACGCAGTGGAGGTTTCAAGCGGCGTTTATTTCGGATGGAAGGGGCCGGGGCTATGCGTTCGCGCGCTCGTTCAGCATGGCGATCAACGCGGCGAAGTCTTTTGGCGTTCTGCTCCGTGGCTGCCCGAAGCGCGCTCAGCTCTCGCAGCATCGAAATGTCTATGGCGGGTTCGGCGGCGTCGTGGTCGAGCGCATCGAGAGCGGATCCCACGCCGTGGCCGAGCTCGCGAGCTGCGTCGACCTCGTCTGCAACATACGCCTCGCCGCTCGTTCTCACGCCCAGTAGCAGCAGGCCTAAAAGCCGTCCTCGCGCGAGCATCGGCACCGCGAGATCGCCGCGCAACGCCGTGGCGTAACGATGCGGGTCGAGGGGCTCGTGCCGTGCCTTTAGTGCCAAAATCAACGGATCGTTTTCGCTTGCCGGCGGCGGATCGTCGCCGAACCAGCGTGCCGTATAGAACGCGCCTTGGCCCTCGAGCAGGATTGCTCCGGAGCTCGCGTCGGTGTGCCGGCGGATGTTTTCGATCGTTCTGTCGAGTAGGTCGTCGCGCCGCGTTACAAACGCCGCCTCCTTGGAGAAGTCGCGTAGCGCGCGCTCGTCTTCATACCGGTTACGGAAGAAGGCGAGGTCGACGAAGCGATCGATCCGCTTATGAATGAACGACATCGATAGGCCGAGCACCAGCGCCAGCCCGGCGTTCGCCGCAAGCCCGGTCGCCGAACGCTGCATCGGCATTGCGGCCGGGCGCTCATAGGCTTGCGAGTTCGACCTCTTGCGAACGCCGCGAGGATCCCCGTCCGCGATAAATCTCATCGACTCTTAGCCGTTTCCCGACGGAACCTGTCCGGGCGCCGTTAACCGAACTATTGAATAGCCTAAGTTCTGATGTCGATCTTCTTGCGAGCACTCGTCGTCTCTGCCACGATGCTGAACCTCCTGTCTGGAGAGGCGTGGTCCCAGACGTTATCGCAGGAGCAAACCTGGGAGACCCAGTTCGGCCACCAGCGCTATCTGGAGTACATGCAGCGCGGCGAGATTGTCCTTCCGGAGTCGCCGCTCTATTGGACGCTCGACCCGATCGGAAACGCCATTGCCGCGGTTGCTAACCGCCAGTACTTTGCGCCGTTTCATTTCATATTACTCAATGAGCAGATTCCGAATGCATTTTCCATGCCCGGCGGCAACGTTTATGTGACGACCACCTTGCTGTCTTTTCTCAAGAACAGAGACGAGCTTGCGGGCGTGATCTGCCACGAGGTCAATCACGACATCCACCACGACCTGTATGCCGTCTTCCAAGCGGCGCAGCGCGGCCGACCGCCGCAAGATCCGAGCGCGATAGCCTACGAACGCGCTGCCGAAACGAACGCGGATCGCGCAGGTGCCTACACGTGCGCGAGGGCCGGATTTAATCCCTGGGGGATGGTGTGGAACTTCAGGCAGTACCGTCAAACGGTGGGCGTTAGCAACGACGGAGGCGTCGATCATCCGAGCGACGAGCAGCGCGAAGCGGCTCTCGTTGCGCTGTTCCAGAGTGACAAAGCAACATTTGGAAAATTTCATGACGACGTCGCGAGCGCAACCCCACTGGCACTGCCTGGTGCGGCGCCGCAAGGGTACCCGCAGCCACCGCGGCGCGTTTCGCGTTAGCCCGGCGAAGGACGTTACAGTTTAATGTTCAGCGAGCCGGTGATCTGCATCGGCGCGGTGACGCCCAAGAACCCCGTGTTGTTTCCGTTGAACCAGAACGAATAGGGATACTGCAGCTGCGGCGGCGGATGCGTCGAGTTCGAGTTCGGGTAGAAATTCCCCGACGGATAGAGGAAGTTCGTCGGAAGCGATCCGTACACGCAGACCGACGGGTTGTCCCACGCGTAGCCGCGCTGGCCGCAGATGTCGAGTAGGTTCGTGAAGCTCAGTCGCGCCGTGACGTGCGGGCTCACGTCGTAGCTGAAAGCCAGACCCATCTGCAGCTGCCATGGCTCCTTGAACGCGCCGAGATTGTCGAATCCGCCGCTGAACTTGTCGGGAGTGAAGACCGGCAGCGCGCCGAAGTCGTCGCACGCAGCCGGATCCGCGGCATTACCGTGCGCAGCGATCCATGCGCGGTTGGGCTGATAGCATGACGTCGGATTGTATCCGGGCCAAGCCGTCGGCGATCCATACTCCGCGCCCGACGAGAAGTTCCACGAGTTCGTCACGTTAAAGCGCTTGTGCCGGTAGTTGAGGATCAGCGCGGCGATGTAGGGCACCGCATAGCCGTTGGCCGCGGCGACCGGCCCCGGGATAACGTCGTAGGTCGGATACCATGCCGTGTCGGTAAAGATATTCTGATAGGGCTGGTTAAAATACGGGTTCGCGACGACCCCGGCTTGTTTGCAGTTGTTGGTTCCCGCGCCCGGCGAGCCGCCCGACTCGTAGAAGTAGCACGGGAAACCGCCGTGCCCGCGCAGGAACGCGTCGTAGTTCTTGATGTAGCCGTTGAGCTGATCGATCACGTTCTGCGACGTGCCGCTGAAGTTTTGGTAGCGGATCTGGCTGTGCGTGTATGTGAAGGCGAGCTGGCCGCTCAGCCCCTCGCGCGAGAAGTCGCCCTTTGCGATTGCCAGTTCGACGCCGCTGCTCTGCTGGTTACCGACGTTGAGCCCCGACTCGAGGCCGCCCTGCGGGTCGATGTAAAAGTTCTGCAGCTGGTCGCGGGTCGCGCGGAAGAACGGCGCTGACCTTGAAGCTCCAGTCCGTGCCTTTGAGGTGGCTGCTCCCACGAGAGATCGTAGTTGTACGAGGTGTCGGGCCGGATCAGGTGATCGGGCGAGTTGAATCCGTAGCCGTAGAAGTGGCTGCCGAGGAACAGCGGCAGGTTCTGCTGCAGCGTGTTGTACTGCACCCACGACGAGTTCGGCGGACGCGCGTACACCCCGAACGACGCGCGCAGCACGTTGTTCGGATTCAGCGTGTACGTGACGCCCAGCCGCGGCTGAAAGCGCGCCGTCGTATACGATCCGCCGCTCGTATTGACGAGCGCACCGTAGGGCGACTGCGCGAGCGGCACCGTCTGACGCCGTTGACGGCCGGGCAGGGACCGGCACCGCTGTTGGTGCGGTCGATCGGCTTGTTGTTGTTGACGCCCGGCGCGAAGCAAAACTCGGCGTTGTACGCATTGAACCAGAACTGCGCGGGCCGGATCGTCCGGGCTCGTGTCGCCGAAGAGATACTGGAAGTCCTCGACGCGCAAACCGATGTTGACGTTCAGCCGGTCGTCCGGGCGCCACTGATCGGCGATCGAATACCCGGTGAACGCGGAGTTGACTTGGTTGAGGTTGCCGTTGAACGTCGTGTTGGTGACGAGCCAGCGCGGGATCGACGCCCGGGGCGCACGCGGGCGGCCTAGGGCTCGAGCTGCACGAGTAGGTCGGCGGCGGCGACGGATTGCTCAGCGTCCCCTGCGTCTGGTCGTAGCATCCGATGTGGGCGCCGCTGGACGGATCGTAGCACTTGCCGTTGGTCCCGACGAAGTTCGTGATGTTCCAGTCCGATGGGAAAAACGTCACGTCGTAGCGCTGCAGCTTCGAGTACGTGTAGCTGCCGGTCACGCTGAGCAGGTGCTGCGCGCTCAGCTGATTCGTGTAGTCGAGGTTGAAAGCCGTACGTGTGATCGGGCAAGAAGTACGGAAGCTCCCAGCCGTAGTACGGCTGCGCGGTCGAATTGTAGCCGTTGATGTCCCAGTTGGAATACATCGCGTAGCCCGTAGAGCGGATGTACGACGACGGTGTGAACTCGTGCTGGTACTGCAGCTTCTCGATGGCGACGCCGTTATCGTTGGGGTCGCGGATGTCGAACGGCAGCGAAGCACCTTGGAAAGGCGTGCGGCGGGCTCGACGGGAAGAAAGTACTTCGTCAGCTGCGGCTGGCTGGAACGGCTGCATCGGCGCTGCCGTGATACGAGTACGCTGTCGTCCCAGGCGAGCGGGCCGAAGAGCGCCTGGAGCGTGTTCGCGCCGAAGTCGTTGACCGAGCTATAGTATTGGTTGAGGTTTTCGCTCGTCATCCACAGCGCCTGGACGTCGTCGCGCAGGCCGCTGGTCTTGTGCGGAATGCCGAAGTGCAGGTTGACGATGTCGTCGCGCAGCGACTGCGTCGCCAATCGCGAAGCCGAGCCCGCTCGTGAAAAGCACCGGCGACGGCGCGCCGGTGTAGACGAAGCCGTTGGAGTCGCGAGCGCCGTACACGACGTCAGCCGCACGTGTAGCCCGGAACGGCGCTGACCGGATAAAAGAACGAGAACGGGATGTTCGGCGCCGTTGAGTTGTTGACGAAGCGGAAGTCTTCGTTGCTGCCGCCGAGGCCGACGTAGTAGCTGAACAGGCGGTCGGGTGTCGAGCCGCCGCTTCAATCGGATGCCTGATGGTAGAACGCGGGATAGCCCGACGGCGAGATTCGCCGTCGCCGTATCCGGGATATGTGCCCGTCTTGATGACCTGGTTGACGTAGCCGGAGATGCCCTGCGCGTCCGAGCCCGCCGGCACGCCGCCCGTATAGACCTGCACTTCCTGGCTGCCCAGGCTCGAGAGCATCGTCTGCGGCGCGTTGTCGTAGGCGCGGTTCGTTGGAATGCCGTCGAGCTCGTAGCCGACCTGATCGATGTCGCCGCCGCGCACCTTGAGCGTCTGCCACCATCCTTGCTCGCCATTGATCGAGCGAAACGCCGGGTACCGACGCGATCGCGCCGTAGGCGTTGTTCAGGCTGCCCGGCCCGGTGAGGCCCTGTGCGGCCTGCTGACCCGCCGCGTTGACCGAGTATACGTCACTCGTCGTGCCCGGCTTGACCAGGCTCGCCGCGGACTGCGCAACGACGCGCGCGATGGTTTTCAGCGTACGCGTCGAGCGACGCGTTGTACGTCTGCACTTGGTCGGCAACCACAGTGAGACCCGGCTGCGCCAGCGGATCGTAATCCGCTGCGCGAGAACGAGAGCGTGTACGTGTCCGGCGCGAGCGTCAGGAAGGCAAACGTGCCGCTCGCGTCGGTCGTCGAGGTCGCGGTCTGCGACGGCGCGGCAGCGGTGACCGTGACGCCGGCGATCGGACCGCGCGTCTGCGCGTCCACGACGCGACCCGTGATGCCGCCGGTCGTGCCGGCTACCGCCTGCAACGGAAAACAGTCGGCGACCAAAACAACCGCCGCGAGCCGACTTCGAACCAACGCATGAAGGGAGATTATTGCGCGGTTAGGGGCTCGCCTTCCTTTGGTCAGCCCGCCCGCTTCGTCGAGCCAATCGCGCGTCAGGTAGAGCCAGAAGGCGAGGCCGGCGTACTCTGCCGTATCGCGCGAACGCGCGGCGGATCGTCGAATCCGCGGCGCGCTTCTTGCCCGCCAGCCGGCGATACTTCGGCCGCGTCCACGAGTCGAGAACGAGACGGCGGTGCCGCCCGAGCAGCTGCATCACGTGCGCCGCGCCGTATGGACCGATGCCCGGAAGCGCGAGCAGCGCCTCCTCGACCTCGTCGTCGGACATGCGCTGCGCTCAGCAACGTCTCGAGGTCGAGCGTGCCCGAGCGGCGACGTCGCGCGCGATCGCTGCTTACGTACGGGCCGCGATAGCCCATGCGCGCGACGTCGCGAAACCACGCGTCCGGCGTCACGCGCGAGCAGCTCGGCCTCGGGAAACGCGCCACCGCCGAGCTCGCTGAGCGCGCGCGTCATTCGGATCGTCGCCGACCACGCGCAGTTCGTCGTGCAGATCGTCTTGACGACGTCTTCGAATACGGTCGGGCTCGCGAGGATCCGGCCGGCGCCGCAAGCGGCCCATCGCGAGTGGTCGTCGCCGGCGATCCGCGCGTAGAACGGCGACAGATCGTCGTCGAAGCCGGAACATCCGCGCGAATCGCCGCCTCGACGGTCGCCGCGGCATCGCGCCGCGGCAATGCGTTCGGTTCGTCTCCGCGACGAGCCTGCCGTCGCTGGCGCGCATCGCGACGCTCGACGACGCGCTCGCCGACGTGAAGGCGCCGCCGATAGACGAGCGGAGACTCCTGCAGACAGCCGGCGGCAGACGCGCGCAGCCGTGCGAGTGAATCGGTGCGCGCAAACGAGATCGGCTCGCCGCCCGCGCCGCGCAGCGGCAGCTCGCAGACAGAACGCGCACTGTGAGGAAGTTTTATGCTACGTAGGAGATGTTGACGGCGACGCCCGCCGCTTCGGCGCGCATCAGGACGCCGTAGACCGCGTCGAGCTCTTCTTCGATCGCGGCGATCTCGCCGGCGCTCACGCTGAAATCGCGCGGCGTGCGTCCACAACAGGCTGCGCGCGCGCTCGAACGCGCTGTGCAGCCGCTCGGGCGTCGCTTCCAGCACCGGCCAGTCCAGCTCGCCTTGGGCCGGCACGACGCGCCAACCGCGCCCGGACACGAACGAAACGTCCTCTTCCGAGCCCAGCGCGTGGGGAACGGCGGCGAGCACGTCAACGGCCTCCTGATCGGCGAGCGAAAGCGGCAAGCCGAGCTCTCCAAGCCGCAGGATATAGCGAAAGAACGAGGCGTTGCCTACCGTGTAGGCGCCTGCCGCCGACGCCACGTTCACGTGGATGAGCTCGAGTTCCGAGCGATCCCTCGGGGTACCGGTCATGCCGCGCTACTTCGCGGGGATCAATCCCAGCTCTTCCACGGCCTCGCGCTCCTTGCGCAGCTCCTCGAGCGTCGCCGCAAGCTTGCGCTGCCCGAACTCGTCGTGCTCGATGCCCGTCGACGATGCGCGAAACGCCGTTTTCGGTGCGCGACGGAAACGAAAAGATCAAGCCCGGGGTCCACGCCGTACTCGCCGTGCGAGCAGCGGCCGACCGAGTAATACTCGCCCGGCCGGCGTGTCGTGGGTCAGGTTGTAGACGCCGACGATCGCGGCGTTGGCGGCGGACGCGGCCGACGAAGCGCCTCGCGGCCTTGATCACTTCGGCTCCGCGGTTTTGCACGGTCGTGAGGAACTCGTCCTCGAGCCACGTCGCGGTCGCCGATGACCTCGTGCGCCGCTGCGGCCGCCGATCCTCGCGTGCGCGAAATCCGGATACTGCGTCGTCGAGTGGTTGCCCCAGATGACCATCTGCGAGATCTCGGTCGTGTCCGCGCCGGACTCTGCGCGCCAGCTGCGCGCGCGCGCGCAGCTCGTCGAGCGTCGTCATCGCGAAGAAGCGATCGTTCGGAACGCGTCGGCGCGTTGCTCATGGCGATCAGACAGTTCGTGTTGGCCGGATTTCCGACGACGAAAACCTGCACGTCCTCGTGCGGCGTTCGCGATCGATCGCGCGGCCCTGCTCGGTAAATATTCGCGCCGTTGACGCGCAGCAGATCGGAGCGCTCCATGCCGGCCTTGCGCGGAACGGCACCGACCAGCACCGCCCAGTTGACGCCGCGCATCGCCTCGTTGACGTCGGCAGCCGCAGCGCACGGCCTTGAGCAGCGGAAACGCACAGTCTTCGAGTTCCATGGCGACGCCGCCGAGCGCTCCGAGTGCCTGCTCGAGCTCGAGCAGCTGGAGTTCGACTTCCGTTTCCGGGCCCGAACATTTGGCCCGACGCCACGCGAAAGATCAGCGCGTACCCGATCTGCCCGGCCGCGCCCGTCACCGCTACCTTGATCCGTTTCTTCACGCTTCCTCCAAAACTGATGGCGGTTCGTCCGAGAGCTCTCGCTCACCGGGGGCGAAGCGAGCTACGGCCGATGACCGAGCACGCGATCACGGGCTTCAGCGGAGCCGATCAGCCCCGTCGCGTCGATCTACGACACCTGCATTCGCTGCGGCCTCTGCCTGCCGTCCTGCCCGACCTATCTCGAGACTATGACAGAAACCTCCGGCCCGCGCGGCCGGATTAGTCTCATCAAGGCGGTCGGCGAAGCGCGGTTGGACGTCGCTGAGCGCCGGGCTTCGTCGAGCAGATGTGGGAGTGCCTCGACTGCCGCGCGTGCGAAGCCGTCTGCCCATCGGGCGTGCGCTACGGCCAGCTGGTCGAAACGGCGCGCAGCTCAAATCGCGCGCGCGCGCGCAACCGCGACGACGCCGCGCGGGCGCACCGACGCGCGTCTGCTGCTGCGCCCGCTCTTCGGCAGCGCGACCTCACGTGCTGCGCGGCGAGCACGGCTCCTGCGTTTCGCGCAGACGACGCGGCTTGATCTCGGCTCGCCGGACTTTTGGCGTCGGCACGCGCGGCGAAGCTCGCGCCGCCGCATTCCGCAGCGAGTTCTTCGTTCCGCGCGGCCAGCGCTCGAAGCGCCAGCGACCGCAGGGCTTGGCGTTCCTGCACGCGGGCTGCATCATGCCGCTCGCGTTCCGCGCACGTGCACGGCGCGACCGTTGCGCATGCTTGCGGCGCGCCGGACTCTCGGTCGTGGTTCCCGACGCGACCAGGGCTGCTGCGGCGCGATCGCCGTGCACGCCGGGCGACATCGATTTCGCGCGCGAGCTCGCCGAAGCGCAACATCGCCGCCTTCGAGCGCAGCGGCGCCGACGTCTACGTCGTCAACGCCGCCGGCTGCGGCAGCGCGCTCAAGGAGTACGGCGAGCTCTTTGCGCGACGACGCGGCGTGGGCGGAACGCGCCGCGCGCTTTGCGGCAGCGCGTGCGCGACGTCACGGAGGTGCTCGACGCGATGGAGCTACGGGCACAGCCGCTGCGCGCGCTCGACGCGACCGTCACCTATCAAGAGCCGTGCCACCTCGTCCACGCGCAGCGCATCGCCGGCGCGCCGCGCCGGCTGCTCGCGCGCATTCCCGGGCTGCGTCTCGTCGAGATGGACGAGAGCGCCGTCTGCTGCGGCAGCGCCGGCATCTACAATCTTACGCAGCCCGCGATGGCCGACGCGGCTGCAGCGCCGCAAGATCGAGGCGATACGCCGCACCGGCGCGACGATCGTGGCAACCGCCAATCCCGGGCTGTGCGATGCAGGTCGCGGCAGGCCTGCGCGAAGCGCGCTATCGACGCGACGGTCGCGCACGTCGTCGAGCTGCTCGACGACGCGTACGGCCCGGACTGAGAGTTAGAGCGCTGCGCTGACGCGGTCGCGATCGGCGCGTCGCGTCTTCGAGCGAATGATACACGGCGAAGACCGCGATCAGCCCGGTGATGTTGCAGCAGACGCGAGATCGGGCCGTCGCTGACGATAAGGCGGAGCGAGCCGCCGCGCTCGGCCGCGCGGCGATGCGCGCCGATGAGGACGCCGAGGCCGGTCGAATCGAGAAACTCGAGCTGCGTGAGATCGACGATGAAATGATGGCTGCCGTTTTCCGTCGCGTCGCTCAGCGCGGCGCGCACCGTCGGCGCCGTCGCGAGATCGAGGCTGCCGCGCAGCTTGAAGATCAGCGTGTCGCCACCGTCCTCTGTCTTGAGGTCAATACTTAACTCGTCGTGGGTCATCGTCGCCGCCTGGCTTCGCGGCGCAGAGTCGGCTTGGCCTGGACGCCGCCCTGCATTGGGTTAGTTCGATAACGAACCGCCCGGCGTCTTCGTCCCAGCGCGTCACGTTTCCGCGGACGAGGTGCACGCCGCCGATCCAGCGATCGATGGGATGCTCGTCGAGCCAGTCCGCGTCGCCCGCGATCACTCGGCGGCCCGAGCGCGGTCGGGACGAGCGCGGCGCCTCTTCTTCTTCGATCAGCGCTCCGTCGCCGCGCGCGGAGATCCTCGAGCATCTTTCGAAAATCGCGCTCGCCAAGAAAAAACGCCTCTTCGCGCGCCTGCGCGCGCGAGAACAGCTCTTCCTCGCGCGCCGGCCCCTGGTCAACGGCATAGAGCGCCTGACGCTGCGATCGCGACAGCCCGTCGCGCGTCCATGGATACTCCTCGCACAGCCGCTGCAGCGCGGCGCGCAGGAAGCGGCAGCCCGATCGCGTCTTCTCCCGCCGCCGCGTAGAGATCGCGCAGGCGAAGACGACGTGAAGCGCTCCCAGTTGCGCCGCGCCGATTGAAAGATCGCGGCTGTAGCCGTGCGGCGCTTCGGGAGCAACGGGATAATCTCGTCGACCGTCATGTTCGCGAGATAGTGGTCGGTCTGCACGACGGAGACGCGGCCCGGTTCAAGCTCGAGTTCCTCCAGCGCCGTCAGCACCTGCAGCATCTGCAGCTGATCGTAGAGGTCGTGCTCGAACCAGAGCACGACCTCTTCGAAGTCTCCGGCGCGGCGGAGCTGCGCGTCGCGCCGACTCGAAGTCGTGGATCAGCCGGATCGGATTCGCGATAGCCGCGCTGCGCGAGGTAGTTGGCGCGTACGGTGCTCGTCTCTTCGAGCGAAAGCCCGGCCGGTACGGGGCCGTCGTTGAGCGCGTCGCGCCACGCGAGATGCGTCCCGAGGATCCCCGCCTTCTTCAGAAGGTAGAGCGCTCCGTCACCGTTGGTGATATGCAGCGTGGCCGCGGATCGCGTCATCGTAGCCGGTCGCGCGTCCACCAGGTTCCGCCGGGGACGTAGACCGCCGAACCCTTCGCCCCAGATGGCGTGGTTGACCCCTTGCGAATCGACCGCGAGCCCGAGGTAATCGCCGAACGGGAAATCGTAGCCGTAGCGGTGCTTGTACTTAGCTCCGCCGCCGCGATCGGAGAGCCGCACCGCCGCGCTCCAGGTCACGCCGCCGTCGGCGCTGCGCGCGTACCACGTGTTCCACGCGCGCGGCCCGTTGCGGTCGTCTTGCCAAACGAGCCTAAAGTCGCCGGCCGCCGGACCCGCCACCATCGCCGGGCTCGTGTTGTTGCCGCTCGCGTTCGATCAACGCGGGCGCACTCCACGTCGAGCCCCCGTCGCCGGAGCGGCTCACGTAGAGTGAGTTCGGACCCTGCTTGCGATCGTTCTTCGCGAAGACGAAGACGAGCTCGCCGCCGCGATCGGCGGCGACGGCGTCCTGCGCCGTATAAAAGTCGGGATAGCAGTGCGGATTGCGGCAGGGGCACCCTCGTGGGTCACGACGAACGGCACCTCGCGCCATGTCGCGCCGCCGTCCGCCGACGTGACGAGCTCGACGTGGCCGGCACCCATTTGATTCTTCCCCGTCTCGCCGTCCGACCGCGAACCAAACGGCTCCGCCGGGCGCGACCGCGCCGCCGTAGGAGTAGTACCAGTAGTGCGCCGAGGTGGCTTTCACCGGCGATGCTCCAGCTCCGGCCGTAGTCGTGCGACGCGGTTACGTAGAGCGCATAGCGCGAGTTGTACGCGACGTAAATGTCTTTGCCGTCGCGCGAGGTCACCAGCGTCGGCTTATCGCTGTACGCCAGCGTGCCGTCGAGCCGAACGGAACGGCTCCAGGTCGCGCCGTGATCGCGCGAGCGCGTGAATACGACGCCGGGCCGAAATCCGTCCAGGCAGACCGCGTCGACAATGCCGTCTTCCGCCACGGCGATCTGTGGATCGTACTGCGAAGAACACGCGAACGCCGCGGCGGCAGATCCGGCGCTGCCTATGCCACCTCCGTCCGCCATCGCTCGACGCGCGCACGAGCAGATAATCCGGCTGCTGATCCGTGGTCATCTGATAGACCCAGCCCGAGCTCGGATCCGCGGCCGTGATCGGCTCCCAGCGATTGTCGTCCACGTCGCCCCAGCGGTGCTCGCTCTCGAACCGTACCGCCGTCGCTCGCGTCATATTTTCGACTGACTGCGGTAAGACGCTCGCATTCTTCGTTGGCAAACACGCAGCAACAACGCACGTCAAGACGACGACCAAGACTCGGAGGATCACTTCCGCTTTGTCACCCTGAGCGCAGTCGAAGCGCCCGTCGACCCGGCGCCGCGGCACCTCGCTCAGGATAAACTCCGTCGAAGTCCGCTGCCTGCTCCCCAAAGCGCTTTGCGCTTCGGGGCCCCTTTATTTTAAAGATTCCGCTCTGGCGCTTCGCGCCTGCGCTACGATAAGGCACCGCACTTTGGCTCCGCCATGGCAAAGCTGGGGTGGCTGGATTCGAACCAACGCATGGCGGAGTCAAAGTCCGCTGCCTTACCGCTTGGCTACACCCCATCGTCCCGGCCATTATGCCAAAAACAACGGGCTAAGCGTTATCGGCAACCAACGCATGGCCCTTCGACTCGGCGCCGCGGCGCCTCGCTCAGGATAAACTCCGTCAAAGTCCGCTGCCTTACCGCTTGGCTACACCCCATCGTCCCGGCCATTATGCCAAAAACAACGGGCCAAGCGTTATCGGCGAGCGGACCTTAGTCCCGCTTTAGCGCGTGGCGATGAGACGCTTCGCTCCCACGTAGCGGGCCGCCCAATACGACTCCGACAGGTGGCTGACCATCACGCCGTGGCTCGAGCTCGCGTGAACGAACCTGCCGTCGCCGAGATAGATCCCGACGTGCGAGACGCCGCCGTAAGTGTCGAAGAAGACGAGATCTCCCGGACGCGGCCCTCCGACCGCCCGGTGACCGAAGTCGTACTGCGCGTCCGCCGTTCGCGGAAGGGCGACGCCGAGCATCGCGAAGACGTGCTGCACGAAGCCCGAGCAGTCAAAGCCCGAAGTAGAGGTGCCCCCAAACGCGTAGGGCACGCCCAGGAAGCGCAGAGCGCTGCGCGTGAGCGCCGTGGCCATCCGAGACGTACGGGCGAGGACGCCGCCGGCAAAGCGGCCGATCCCGCTACGATGACGCTGGGGGACGGAGATGATCAGGTGGGACGTCCATTCGGCGACGTCGGGACTCAGGGCTTGGGCGCTGGCCGCCCGGGACGAGCCGCTGTAATCGAGTTGGGTACCGGAGGCGGAATCGGCGCGAGCCAGCGCGCTCGAACCGCCGATCAATAGGGCAAACGCCCCTAGGAGTAACGCATGACGCAAGAAACCGCTCCTCTTTCACAGACACTTGCGGGGTTAGCTGACGGGTTCGGGCGGGAAAGAATCGCCCTAGGGCCGACCGGCCCACTCACCCCTACCGGAGGAATCCCCCGCTCGGGACGCATTGTCCCGACTCAGTGACCTATATAGGCATCGGGGTCACCATGATGAGCCGTGTGGCTCGCTTCAGGAGGCCCCTTGGCTCGGGCGCTTCGGCGTTAACCTGAGCCGCCCTCCCCGGAGTTTGTACTCGTCGAGTCTGAAGCCGGTCTGAAGCCTACCCAGCGCCGGCGCGCTCGATCTCCTGCTCGATCCGGGCGGCGACGCGGCCGGCCAGCGCCGCCACCAAATCCCCGTCGTCGCCCTCGGCCATCACGCGTATCAGTGGTTCCGTTCCGGACGGCCGTATGAGGAGCCGGCCGCTGCCGTCGAGCGCGGCCTCGGCGGCGGCGATCTCCGCGCGGACGGCCGGCACCGCGAGTATGTCGCGACTGGCGGCGCGCACGTTGAGCAACACCTGCGGCGCGATGACGACTTCCCGAACCAGCTCGTGCAGCGTCGCTCCCTGCGCGGCCATTAGCGCGAGGAGCGTCACCGCAGTGCGCGGCCCGTCGCCCGTGGTGTTGTAACGAAAGTCGACGACGTGTCCGGACTGCTCGCCACCCAGCGAGTAGTTTCCCTCGCGCATCTGCTCGAGCACGTAGCGGTCGCCGACCGGCGTGCGCAGCAACGTGATCCCGTGCCGGCGCAGCGCTCGCTCGAAGCCGATGTTGCTCATCACCGTTCCCACGATCGCGTCCCGGCGCAACTCGCCCGTCACGTGCATCGCGCGCCCGAGCGCGAACATCACGTGATCGCCTGTCGCGACGGCGCCGGTCTCGTCGACGAACAGCACGCGATCCGCATCGCCGTCGAAGGCTATGCCGATCGCCTTCTGTTCGCTCCCGGAGTTTTGCGCCGAGACCGCTTCCCGTAGCTCCCGCAGGTTGGTCGCGCCGCACTGGACGTTGATGCGGGCACCGTCGTCGTCGCAGTTGATCTCGGTGACGTCGGCACCGAGTTTCCGCAAGGCGTAGGGTGCGATCGCGTAGGCCGCACCGAAACCGCCGTCGACGACGACGCGCAGCCCATGCAAGTCGGGGCGGCCGTCGTACAGCTCCTCGTAGTAGTGCCGGGCCAGATTCTGCGCCACTCGAGCGCTGCCGACCGCGGTGCCCGTCGGGCGCGGCAGCTCGTCCGAATCCAGCAGCGCTTCGATCTCGTCCTCGAGGCGGTCAGAAAGCTTAAATCCATCGGATCCGAAGAACTTGATGCCGTTGTCCGAGATCGGATTGTGCGACGCGCTGATGACGACTCCGGCTGCCGCGTCCTCGGCGCGCGTGATGCACGCGACCGCGGGCGTGGGGACGATGCCGACGGAAACGGCGTCCCTGCCGACCGACGTGATGCCGGCGATGATCGCAGCTTCGAGCATCGTGCCCGAGAGGCGCGTGTCCCGCCCGACGATCACCGGGTGCGGCTCGGTTTCGTCCGGAAGCAGGCTCGCCGCGGCGCGCCCGATGCGCAGCGCGAGCTCCGGCGTGAGCTCGCGGTTCGCGACGCCCCGCACGCCGTCGGTTCCGAAGAGCCGGCTCACTTCGTCGTCCCGCTACCGACAACGGAGCGTATCTCGACGCGAACCAGATTCGGCGCGACGGACAGACCCGAGACTTCGACGCCGCCCGAGTTCACGGCGACGGCGCGCACCATCTCGTCGACATCTCCCGCAGCGCTGGGCAGCGTGACGTCGGCCTGGATGGCGGAAACCTGCCCCAGCACCGACGCCGGGCCGCGAACGACCGCAGTCTGCGGTTCGATGCGTGCGTTGGCGACGACGACACCGCCCGCTCGGGTGCCGACGTAATGCACCGTGACCGGGAATGGCCGCTGCTCAGTCGGCTCGACCGTAAGCGTGATCGATGCCGGGCTGAGACTCTGCACGACGACGTCCGGAGCGACTAGCCGTACCGGCACGTTATAGATTCCCGTCCCCTTGTTGGAGAGATCGAGCACGGCTTTGATCTCCTCGGGCTTAACGGCCGGCCCGTCGGCCTTAGCCGCAACGGTCACGACGGCTTGGTGATCGGCGAAATGCGCGACGTAGCCCAGCGGCAGGTTCACCGCCGTGATCGGGATAGACAACTGCTGGTCGGGCGCTGCTGCCCCGGGATTGTTCGCGAAGCGAAAGTACGCCCAGCCGACGATCGCGAGCCCCAACGCGAGCAGCTTGAGCGAGAAGTTCTTTTCAATGAACTGCATGAGATTCGCGCTCGCGGCGTCCGGAGCGCAGTCGCAGGCGCAGGTTGGAGATCACATCGCTGCGGCGACGCTCGCTGCGCGGCGGCCGCGTGACGGCGAGCAGCAACCTGACGAGCCGCTGTTCGTCGTCGATGGGACGCGACAGCTTGCCGCCGCGCGCCATGGTGATCGCCCCCGACTGTTCGGAAACCACGACCACGACGGCGTCGGTCTGTTCGCTCAAGCCGAGCGCGGCGCGATGCCGCGTCCCCATGCGAGGGTTGGTCAGCGGTCGTTCCGCCAGCGGCAAAAAGCATCCGGCGGCCGCGATGCGGCCCTCGCGGACGACCACTGCGCCGTCGTGCAGCGGCGACGCTGGGGCGAAGATCGAGAGCAGCAACTCTTCGGAGATGTCGGCGTGCAACATCGTCCCGCTCTCGCAATACTCCTTGAGCCTGCTCTGCTGCTCGATCACGACGAGCGCGCCGCGCCGGTTGCGTCCGAGCAGCGACGCGGTCCGCGCGATCACGACGATTGCACGATCTTCCGGCCGTCCCCATCCCGGCTCGCCCTCAGCCGACTCCATGCGAAAGAGACCGCCGCGACCAATCTGCTCGAGGGCGCGCCGCAGCTCGGGCTGAAACACGATCGGAATGCTGACGGCCGCGCCGACCACGATCAGGCGCAACACCGTTCCGAGCATGGACAGGTGGAGCAGGTTAGCGACGGCGAGCAGCCCGACGACGACCAGAATCCCGATCAGAATCTGAACCGCGCGCGTGCCGCGGATCAACAGCAACACGTAATAGACCAAGACGCTGGTCGCGATGACGTCGATCACGTCCGACACTCCGACGTGGCCCAGCGCGCTAAGCATCATCGATCAGCGCCTCCAAGACGCGATCGAGCCGCACTTCCGGTGCCTGCAAACCCTCCGATGCGATCTTCGCAACCGTGGACCTAGGCAGGGGCGCGAGGACTTCCGCGGTCCGGCCGCTTCCAAAGCGGCGCAGCTCGACATCGACGAGACCGACCACGACTTCGGCACTCGAGACGTTCGGATCCCATTCGATCACGGTGCCGCCTGGAAAGGGATGGCAGGCGAGAACGCCGGCCGGGCGCCCCCGGCCCGATAGCGCCTCCTGCAGGCTCGGCAAGGCTTGCGGGACGGCCGGGGAAACTGCCAAGGCGATGATCGCCGTTGCATACGCCTGGCCACCCGAGACCGCGCGGATCGACTCCGTGTCGACTCGGTCTGCGCTTTCGATCAGCGCGTACGCACGGCCGAACTTCGGATGCGCGCGCCACGTCGTCCGTCCGCCCTGCGCGCGAACCGCTTCGTCGATCGCTTCGCGGTGCCGCTCGTCGGGCGTCCCGCCGATGCTCAAGGTCGTATAAGCCACGCTCCATCGCGCGTTCGTCGTCTCGACCGGAAAAAACTCCGCGTGGATTTCGATCGACGGCGAAACGGCGCCGCGCCTCGCGCAGCTGCGGCGCATGAGCGGTAAGCGTTTCATGCCCGTCCCAGGCGACGTCGTACAGGTGCGCATGCTCGAGGACGGTCAGACGGTCGTCGAGCGAATCGAACCGCGCGGGTTCACGCTCGAACGCCGTAGCGCCGTCGGCCGAACGAAAACGATGGCCGCCAACGTCAACCTGCTCGTCACCGTCACGGCGCTCGCCGATCCGCCGCCGCGTCTCGTCACGCTCGATCAGCTCCTCGCGTTCGCCGAGCTCGAGGGCGCCGCGGCCGGAGTCGTTTTGACCAAGCCCGATCTAGGAGATGCGCGGCTGGCCGCGGACTTGACGGCGCTGTACCGCGGGCTCGACTATCCGACGGTCTGCGTCAATCCTAAGACCGGCGAGAACCTCGAGGCCTTCCGCCGGCTGATCCGCGACCGCCATGCAATGCTGGTCGGCAACTCCGGCGTGGGTAAGAGCACGATCTTTAGAGCGCTCGGCGGCGACACGCCGGTCGGCGCCGTCTCCCGCCACGGCCTGGGCCGCCAGACCACGACCGCAGGGCGCCTGTACCGGCTCCACGAGGGCTTTTTGATCGACAGTCCGGGGATCAACGAGTTCGGTCTTGGGGCGGTCGACGCGCAGACGCTGGCACCCGCCTTTCGCGAGATGCGCGAGCCCGCGACCCACTGCCGGTTCCGCGACTGCACTCACCTGCAGGAACCTGACTGCGCGGTCCAGGCCGGCGTCGCCGCCGGAGGCATCGCGGCCAGCCGCTACGCCAGCTACCGCAAGATCCTCCTCGAACCAAGCTAGCGTGACGGTGGACACCGCTCGCGCGGGCCTGCTATGATACACGCCGTCGTCGCCACTCCTTCTGCTAAAGGAAACCGTTCTTGCCGAACATCAAGGCCGCCGAAAAATGGGTGCTCCAGTCCGAACGGCGCGAGACGCGCAACAAGGCCGTCAAGAGCCGTCTGAAGACGCTCTTCAAGGGTGCCGTCGCATCCCGAGAGGCCGAGGCGGCTCGCTGTGTCGAGAGCGCGTTCGATAAGGCCGCGTCGAAGGGAATCGTGCACCCCAACAAAGCGGCGCGTAAGAAAGCGCGTCTCGCCAAGGCCGTGAAGCGCGTCGCCGCCGCTCCGTCGAAGGGAGCGAAGACCAAATCCAGCCGCGCGAAGAAATAGCTTTCGTCAGGGATCGATGCTGATCGCGATGCGGGTCGCGCGGTCGGCGTTCGCAAGCGGAAGAATCGCCGTCCGAATCAGATCGCGCAATGCTGCCGGCTTCGGCGTTCGCAAGACGACTCGGTAGCGCCATTCGTTGTTGACGCGGACGATCGGATAGGGCGCCGGCCCCAAGACCTCCACGAACTCCGCCTCGCGCAGCAGGGCCGCGTAGTTCACGGCGCGCTCCGTGACGCGCCGCCGGTCGCGTCCGATGACGCCCAGGTACGCGAGGCGCCGCGCCGGCGGAAAGCCGGCCGCCGTTCGTCTCCAGCAGCTCGGCCTCCGCAAAGCCCTCGTAGTCGTGCAGCGCCGCGAAGCGGATCGCCGGATGCTCCGGCGCATATGTTTGCACGATCGCCTCGCCGCGCCGGCTACGGCCGCTGCGCCCGCAGACCTGCGCGATCAGCGCGAAGCTGCGCTCGGCCGCGCGAAAATCCGGGAGGTGCAGGCCGAGATCCGCCGCGACGACCGCCGCGAGCGTCACGGTCGGATAATCGAGTCCCTTGGCCACCATCTGCGTCCCGACCAGCACGTCGCCGCCGGACTCGAAGGATGCGAGGATGCGCGCGTGATCGCCGACGCGCGTCGTCGTGTCGGAATCCATCCGCAGGACGCCGCGCCTGCGGAAACAGGCGCGCAACCTCTTCGACCACGCGTTCGGTCCCGATCCCGAGCTCAGCGATGCCCTCGAACCCGCAGGACGGGCACACGCGCGGAATCCGCGCCTGATAGTCGCAGTAGTGGCAGCGCAGCAGCCGCTCGGAGCGGTGCACGGAGAGCGCGACGCTGCAGCGCGGGCACTCGGGCGACGTCCCGCAGCGGCGGCAGATCAGCGACGCGGCGCTGCCGCGGCGATTGACGAAGAGCAGGCTCTTCTCGCCGCGCTCCAGCCGATGCCCTAGCGCCTGGACGAGCGCGCTGCTGAAGATCCCGCGATTGCCGGCCTCGAACTCCTTGCGCAGATCGACGATGCGCACGTCGGGCAGCGGCTGCGCCGTCGCGCGCTCGTGCATCTCGAGGCGCACGATCTGCCCCCGCTCCGCGGCCGCGTAACTCTCCAGCGACGGCGTCGCGCTGCCGAGAACGAGCAGCCCGCGCTCGTAGCGCATTCGCTCGCGCGCGACCGCCACGGCGTTGTATCGCGGAACGGTCTCCTGCTTGTACGACGGATCGTGCGCTTCGTCGACCACGATCAATCCCACGTCGGGCAACGGCGCGAACACGGCGCTGCGCGCGCCGACCACGACGTCGATCTCGCCGCGCGCGCACGCCTGCCACGCGTCGAAGCGCTCGCGCTGCGACAGCGCCGAGTGCAGCACCGCGACCCGATCGCCGAAAGCCGCCTCGAATCGCTGCGCCGTTTGCGGCGTCAGCGAAATTTCCGGCACCAGCACGATGGCGCGGCGCCCCTGGCGCCACGACGCGCTCGATCGCCTCGATGTAGACGAACGTCTTGCCGCTGCCGGTCACGCCGTGCAGCAGCGCCGCATCGAAGCCGCCCCGGTCGAGCGCCGCATCGATCCACTGCAGCGCGCGCTCCTGCTCCTGCGTCGGCGTCACGATCTGCTCGGCCGCGGCGCGCGTTGCCGGCTGCGTCGCCGGCCGTTCGTAACGCTCGCGCAGCGCGCCCGCACGGACCGCGCGCGCGATCACGGCGTTGCTGAAACCGGCGAGCAGCGCGTCGGCGCGAGCGACCTCGCCGTGCACGCGCACGAACGCGACCAGCGCCTCGGCCTTCTTTCCCGCGATCGCGCCGTCGCCGAGCGCGAGCGTGCGGACGCGATACTCGAGCGTGCGCGGCTCGACGAGCTTACGCTCCCGCAGCAGCGCGCCGGACCGTACGAGCGCGCGCACGTGCGCCAGCAGCGCGCGCCGATCGCCGGCGCGCCGCGCTTCCGGATGGCGCAGCAGCTGTTCGAGCGCGAAGCCGTCCGAAACTCCTCCCAGATCAGCCGGATCAGTCGTAGCCGGTACCGACGGAAAGCGCCGTGGGTTCGGCCGTGCGCCGAGCACGAACGAGTCGCGCATGCGCGGTACGGCGTCCGCCAGCACGACCGCGCCCAGCGCTTCGCCCAGCGTGCAGAGATAGTGCTCGGCGACGAACTCGGCGAGGTGCAGGCCGGTTTCGTCGAACGCCCGCGGGACGTCGAGCCGTTCGCGCACCGCCTTGAGCGCGTGCGCCGGCTCGACCGGTTCGCGGACCGGCGAGACGACGAACGCGACTGCGTCGCGGCTCCCCAGCGGAACGCGCACGACGTCGCCGACCGCCAGGTCCAGCGCGCCGGCGTCGTAGGTCAGCGGCAGATCGAAGCGCGACGAGCGGATCGCCGGCAGCGCGTCAACGACGCGCATCAAAGGCCCCCTTTGGTGCCGGGCGGCTTCTGCAGCTTGTGCACGGCGGCGCGCACGCTCGCGGGCGCGCATGCCACGCCGTACTCGACGTCGCCGATGGCGCGCGGCAGGACGAAGCGCAGACGGCCGGCGCGCGTCTTCTTGTCGTGGCGCATCGCCGCGAGCACCGCTCGGCGTCAAGCGACGTGTGCAGCGGCAGCCGGAGCAACGCCAAGAGCGTCAGCACGCGCAGGTGTTCCGCCTCGCTGAACCGGCCGGTCCGCAGCGCGAGCAGCCCGGCGGCGCGCAAGCCGAGCGCGACCGCAGCGCCGTGCGTGATGCGATAGCCCGACGCGCGCTCGATGGCGTGCGCGAACGTGTGTCCGAGATTGAGCACTTGCCGCTCGCCGCTCTCGAGCCGGTCGTCCGCGACGATCATCGTCTTCACCTTGACCGCCTCCGCCACGAGTGCGGCCCAGGGCCAGCGCGCGAACGGATGCGGCGAGAGCTCCTCGAGCAGTCGAAGAGATCGCCGCCCTCGATGATCGCCGCCTTGACGACCTCGGCCAGGCCCTCGCGCAGTGCCGGCTCCGGCAGCGTGCGCAGCGCGGCGACGTCGCAGAAGACGCCGGCGGGATCGCGAAAGCTGCCCGCGAGGTTTTTCCCGCCGCGCAAATTGACGCCGGTCTTGCCGCCGATCGCAGCGTCGACCATCGCGACGAGCGTCGTCGCGACGTGCGCGTACGCGACGCCGCGCATGTACGTCGCGCCGCGAAGCCGAAGAGATCGCTTGCGACGCCGCCGCCGACGCCGATGACCAGCGCGTCGCGCTCCACACCCGCGGCCAGCAGCGCCTCGAGCACGCGCTCGACCGTGCTCAGGCGCTTGCGCCGCTCGCCCAGACCGAACGAGAGCGGCGGTCCCGCGACGGCGGCGGCTGCGACGCCGCGTGCAGTCGCGACCACCGCGCGGTTGGCGTCGCACAAGCACGACCGCCTTCGTCCGGTCTTGCGCGCGAACGCCGCGACCGCGGAGCGTGCGTCCTCGCCGACGACGATCGGATAGCCGAGGTCGTCGTTGACGGCGGCGTCGCTCACGATCGTCCCAACGTTATTCGGCCGCGGCGCAGCCACTCGACGATCTCGTCGAGCACTTGCCGGCCGCTCAGGCGATCGGCCCGGACGACGTGGTCCGCGGCCTCGTACTGCGGCATGCGCTTGGCGTACAGTGCCCGTATCGCGCGAGCGTCGGCGTCGAGCCGAGCAGCGGTCGCATCTCCTTCGCCTTGCGCAACCGCGCCAACACCTGTTCCGGCGACACACGGATGAAGACGCGATACGCGCGGGCCGCCAGCAGGCTGCGATTCGTTGCGGCCGTCAGCGCGCCGCCGCCCAGCGCGAGGACGGCGGGTTCCGCGCTATCGAGAGCGCCGCGGATCGCGGCCTGTTCGTAACGCCGAAACGCCGCCTCGCCTTCTTGCGCGAAGATCGCCGGCACGGGGCCGTGCTCGCGCGCGACCAGGCGTCGGTATCGACAAACGCGCAGCCCAGCCGCCGTGCGAGCCTTCGTCCGATCGTCGATTTTCCGGATCGCCATGAAGCCGACCAGCGCCACGTGGCGTTTCATCGGCCGCGCGCAAAGAGCCGTCCGGCAGCCTCGCGGCTGCGGCGCAGGTTGTCCAGCGTCTCTTCCATCGAGTCGCCGCCATACTTCTCCAGCACCGGCGCCATCAGCGCGAGCCGCACCATCGCCTCGCCGACGATCGCGGCCGCCGGAACGACGCAGACGTCGCTGCGCACGATCGTCGCCGGAGCGTCCGTGCCCTGCATGAAGATTCACCGACGGCAACGCCTTCATCAGCGTCGGGATCGGTTTGACCGAAACGCGAACGACGATCGGCTCGCCGTTGCTCATGCCGCCCTCGATTCCGCCCGCGCGATTGCTCTTGCGCACGACGTCCTCTCCCTCGAGCGCGAACACGTCGTGCGCTTGCGAACCCGGCGTCGCCGCGACGCCGGCGCCGAGTCCGATCTCGACCGCCTTGACCGTCTGCATGCCCATGAGGGCGCCGGCGAGTATGCCGTCGAGCCGCTGATTCGGCTGACGATTGCTCCCGATGCCGACCGGCATCCCGTCGACGCGAACCACGAACTGTCCGCCGAGCGTGTCGCCGGCCGCCTTCGCCGCATCGATCGCGGCGATCATTCGCGCGCGCGCCCTCGGGATGCGGGCAGCGCACGTCGCTCTCCTCGACGTCGGCTTGATCCCAATCGTCGAGCTCGGGCGCCTCGACGGCGCCGATCCGCGTGACGTAGCTGCGCGTCGTGATGCCGAGCGCCTCCAAGAACTGCGCGCAGATCGCGCCGAGACAGACGCGCATCGCCGTTTCGCGCGCGCTCGCGCGCTCCAGCACGTTGCGCAGATCGCGCTGACGATACTTGAGCGCGCCGGCGTAATCGGCGTGGCCCGGGCGCGGATTGGTCAGCGGATCGCCGGCGCCGGTCAGCGGATCCATCAGCGCGCGGACCTTCGGCGTTCAGGTAGTCGCGATTGCGCACGACCACGGCGATCGGCGAGCCGAGCGTTTCGCCGCCGCGCACGCCGGCGAGAAACTCGACTTCGTCCCGCTCGATCTTCATGCGCGCGCCGCGTCCGTAGCCGCCCTGCCGCCGCGCGAGCGTCGCGTTGATCGCCTCGACGTCGAGGCGCAGATGCGCCGGAATGCCGTCGAGGATGCCGACCAGCGCCGGGCCGTGCGATTCGCCCGCCGTGAGATACCGAAACATCAGCCGGTCGCTTTCGGCGGCGCAATCGGCGCCTACTTCACAGGGATCTTAAGCCGCTCGATCGCGCGAGCGGTGCAGCCGAGTCACGTGACGGCGCGAATAACCGAGACGCGCCGCAAGTTCGACGACGCGTGACGCCATCGAGGTGGATCGAGCGACGATCTGGCGCTCGAGCGGCGAAAGCGCCGAGAGCATCCTCTCGACCGTCAACCGGTCCAGAACATCGTCGATGCCGGACTGCGCGCGGTCCCGCAATCCGCGTCGTGCGACCAGCTCCAGCGAGACGACGCGGCTGCTCGCGCGATAGGCTCGAACCTCGCGCACCTCAGCCGGCGTCGCACGCGATCACCGCGCGACCTCGGACTCGCGACGGCTCGCGGCCGAGCGCGACCAGAGCTCGCGCTCCGCGGCGCCCAACGCCGCTCAAGCTCGCGAACCCCGCGCGGCGCGCGCAACACGCGCTCGCCGTCGCGAACGTAATGCATCAGCTCGCCGACGATCAGCAGCCACGCATACGCTTCGAACGGCGCGCGCTGCGACGGATCGTAACGATCGACGGCTTTGATCAGACCGATCGCGCCGATCTGCTCCAGATCGGCGCGATCGAGACCGCGGCCGCATGAAGCGGCGCGCCGCGCGACGACAAAGGTACCAATATTCTGCGACGATGCGCTCGCGGCGCAACGGCGTTGCACGGAAGTGAAGAGCCACACCCAAACCTCAGCTTCGTTCGCCAAGAATCCGTGACCGCGCGGTGCGCGCCGCCCCGGTCCCCTCGTTATACACCACGCAACCTCAAAGCGCAATGGTTTCCGCTCGCGTTACGAAAGTAGAGACTTTATTGAGCGGGATCGTCGGCGTTAAACGGCGGAACCGTCTGGTTCTCGGCGTGCTCGTGGGATTGTTGGCTGTTGCCGCGTTACGCGACGTGAGCCGGCTGGACGGCGCGCTGCCGTGGAAAACCATGGACGAATTCGCCGACTTCTACTGCGCCGGCTCGGCGATCGATCGGCACGCAAGCCCGTACACCTACGAACCGTTGCATCGCTGCGAGCACGTTGTCAACGCCGGTGCGATCGCTGCGAGACCACATCTTCCAAACGAATCCCGCAGTCGTGTTTCCCGCCCCGCAGCCTCCCTACGATTTCGTTCCGTTCATGCTGCTCGCCGGGCTCCCAGTAGATTCTGCCCGCGGCATTTACGCCGTAGCGATCGTCGCGGCGGTCGCGCTCTGCACGGTCGCGATCGCGGATCTCGGCGTACCGATCGTCGTCGTCGCGGCGGCGCTGCTCCTGTCCGTCCTGTTCGCCTCGCTCAACACCGCGCAAATCGTTCCCTTCGCGCTGCTCGCGCTCGCCGGCTGCGGCTGGCTCCTGCGGCGCGGCAGCTGCGCGCTCGCCGGCATCGCCGCCGCGCTGACCGCCATCGAGCCGAGCCTCGGCGTGGCGGTCATCGCGGCGACGCTGATCTTCGTGCCCACGAGCGCGCTTAGCGCTTCTCCTCACGGCGGCGGTCCTCGCGCTCGTAGCCGTGAACCTTGTGGGCGCCGAGCGGGCTCGTCCAGTACGTCGCCCGCGTGCTGCCCGCGCACGCGGCCGCCGAGATCGGATTCCCGTTCCAATACAGCCTGACGTACGTGCTGGTGTACGCACGCGCGCCCGCGGCACTCGCGCGGCTGGGCGGCGCGCTTTCCTATCTCGTCGTCGTCGCGTTGGGGCTGTATGCCGCTCCGCGTGCCGCCGCGGCGCACGACCGGCGCGAGCTCGTGGTCTTCCTCCCCGCGTTTTGCGCCGTCATCGGCGGCGCATTCGTCCACCAAGAGGAGCTGTGCTTCGCGTTGCCCGCGCTGCTCGTCCTCGCAAGTACGCGCGACCGCGCCCAATCCACGTTTGCGGCAGCGCTCTGCGTGCTGGCGATTCCGTGGATCGCCGTCTGGGGCATGAAGCAACTGTTCCTGGCTAGCATGGCGGTTTGCGCCGCCATCCTACTGGGTCTGCGCGTCGAGCGCTGGGGCGCGGTGCTGACGTTCTGTGCCATCGGAGTCGCGTTGTATCTCTTCGAGTTGCACCCGCCGCATCTGCCCGTACCCGCCGCAATGACGCAGCCCTATCCAGGGGCGGCGCTCGCCGAGGCGGCCTGGAGCGACTACACCGCGCGGCGCGGTTCCTCCGACTTTCTGTGGATCGCGATCAAGATACCGGCGTGGGCCACTCTCGTCGGGACTCTGATCGTCGTGCTGCAGGAGTCGCGGCCGCGCAGCGACTACCCAGCCGCATGAAAGCGTCGCGCGCCATCGTGCTCGTGGCGCTGGCTCTTCTGGCCGCCGCGGCTCTTCGCGACGCCGCCCGGCTCGGCGACACGCTTCCCTGGCGGCAGCTCTACGACTTCGCCGACTTCTACTGCGCGGGTATTGCCCTCGACGCCCGTGCGGATCCCTATCGCTACGAGCCATTGCACCGCTGCGAGCACGCAGTCAACACCGGCGCGACCTACCGCAACGACGTCGCGCGCGTCACGCCCGCGCCGCTGCCTCCGTACGATTTTCCGCCGTTCATGCTGGTGGCGCGCCTGAGCTACGCGACCGCGCGGCAGTTGGCTGCAATCGCAATCGCGGCGGCGGTGATGGCCGCAATCGTCGCGATGGGCGCACTCGTCCCGCTCGAGGCCGCCGCACTCGCGCTCCTGCTTCCGGCGGGCTACGTCTTGCTCAACGCCGGTCAAGTCGTGCCCTTCGCGCTCCTGGCGCTGGTTTTATGCGGCGTCGCGCTCGCGCGAGGACGCGACGCGATCGCCGGCGTGCTTGGCGCGCTCGTCGCGATCGAGCCGCATCTCGGCCTGCCGGTCGGCATGGCACTGCTGCTCTGGGTACCGCGAAGCCGTGCCCCTCTCGTCGCAACCGCGGCCGTTCTTCTCGTCGCCGGGGCGTTCACCGCCGGTGCGAGCGCAACCGTCGAGTACGTGTCGCGCGTGCTCCCCGCACAAGCCGCCGCCGAGGTCGCGCATCCCTATCAGTACAGCCTGACCTATCTGTTGCACACCCTCGGCGTCCCGGCGAACGCGGCGCTGATCTTGGGCGACGCGTCCTACGCCGCGATGCTCGCCGTCGGTGTCTGGCTCGGGCACCGGCTGCGCGCGCGCCTCGCCCGTCCCGAAATGATCGCCTTCGTTCCCGCAGCCTGCAGTGTGATCGGCGGTCCGTACGTGCACATGGTCGACCTGCCGTTTGCAGTTCCCGCCGCGTTGGTGTTGGCGTTCACGCTGCGCGGCGACGCGCGGCAAATCGTCGCCGTCGCCTTATGCCTGCTGGCCGTGCCGTGGATCCTCGTTTGGATCACGAAGAAGCTCTTCTTGGCATCGCTGTTCGTCGTCGCCGCGCTGCTTCTGCGCCTGCGCCCGAGCCCGTCTGCCTCGCTCGCGACCTTCGGCGGCATCGGCGTCGCCATCTACCTCCTCGAGTTGGCGCCGCCCGCGCCGCTCGTAGCGACGACCCCAGGCGCGTTCGCCGCGAGCGATCTCGCCGACAAGGCTTGGATCGCCTACGCGAACGCGCTGCCGCACGCGAGCCTCACCTGGCTCGCGGTGAAGATTCCGACCTGGGCCGCTCTGATCGCAACGATCGCTGCGGCGAGGCTTGCGTCGGCACATGAGCCGGGGGTTACGCCCGACGCTTCTCGATGAGCATGTACACGCTGCCGCGATCGCCCGGCCGCTCGTTGCCCTCCAGCACGTTGCGGCACGAGTCGATCACGCGATAGCCTTCGGCACGCACCGCACCGAATATAAAGTCGGCACTGAATCGACTTCCGTGAGTCCAGCCCGGCGCAGGCGCTTCGAAGTAATCCGGGCTTTCGTTCGCCAGCGACACGACGCTCTGTACGATCAAATAGCGCCTCGCCAGAGCCCACGACTTGCGCAAAATCTCGACTGGGTTGCGTACGTGGTAGAGCCCGCCAACGTTTGCCACGACGTCGTAAGCCTCGCTCTCGTTCAAGTCGTTCACGTCTCGTCTTTGAAAATCCACGCGCAGACCGAGGCGGCGCGCGATCTCCGTCGCAGGCTTGTTAAATCCGTCCCGATCGTTGTCGATGCCGACAGCCGGAGAAGCTCCCAACCACGCCGCCAGCATCGCATAGTACCCGTCGGCGCAGAACAGCTCCGCGAACGAGACGGCGTCGTCGACCGATCGCCGGGACTTACCCAGCGCGAGCGCGATGTAGCCCAGTATGATCGGCTCCTTCACCCGCTGATTAACCGCGTACTCCGGGCGTTGCTGATTGTCGACTCCGAAGAGCCGGTAGCTATGATAGATCGGGCCGAGACCACGCAGCCTGCGTCCCATCGTCGTCCGATTCGCTCGCCTATAGCCAGGGGACGTCGATGCGGAACTCTCTCAGCTTTTCTTCCAGCTCGGCGCGTTCGCGATTTCGCGCTAGACCCTCAGCCGCCTTCGTGAGCAGGCCGGCGTCCTCCAATTCCGCCATCGCCGCCGCGTGCTCTCCCGCGCTGAGCAGGCGGATTACCTTTCTCTCCAGCCGAGAGAGCTGGACCGATTCGAGTTCGTAGTCGACGAAGGCTTCCCACGCGAACGGGCACCAAACCGCGGCGACTTTCTGCCCGATCACGATTGCGTAGCTGCGTATCTCCTCCTGCGCGTGAGCATCCATACGCAGCGTCAGGAAGTGCAGGAGGTTGTGAAGATTGATCTTCCAGTACGCCTCGGTGTACGTCGAAATCGGCAGGTCCTTTCGAGCCTGCTCGCGAGCGACGCCCGCCGCGATGCGCTCCTCGTAAATCTGCCGCGCGAGCTCTTGTAGCTGTCGCTCCCGTTCCGACAGCGTCGTCCCCGTACCGATGTCTAGGACTTCGCCGCTGCCTTGCCGGTTCAACGCCGCCTGGCGCCGCCAGTCAGCTTCCGCCGTCGACTGCGCCGCGTCGATTGCAAGAGAATAACGCGTCGAATATTCGTTGACGCTCGCCGTTCTGTGCCGAATCCACTGGCGCCAGCAATCCATCGGAACGCGAACGTGCAGCTTGATCTCACACATCTCAAACGGCGTCGTGTGGTGGTGTCTCATCAGGTAACGAATCAAGCCACGATCCTCGGAGATGCGTTTCGTTCCCGCCCCGTACGAGACTCGTGCCGCCTGGACGATCGACGTATCGCCGCCCATGTAGTCGACGACGCGCACGAACCCGTCGTCCAACACGGGAAGGGCGACGCCGAGGAGCGCGTCCAACGCCTCTACGCGGACCCTTTCCTGTGCGTGGCTAGCGTTCATCGGTTCCGACAACGCTGAAGAACGCGGGCTCCGCTCGGCTTAGCCGCGATAACGCAGGAACGCCGGTACGTCGATGTCGTCCATGGTCACCGGCGCCACCGCGTCGAGTCTCCCCGTATCGAACGCGTATCCGGACTGCGCCGCGCGGTAACCGCGCCGCGTGCCGAAGCCGGCGGCGAGCACGGTGACGCGAACCTTGCCGGACATCGACGGATCGATCGACGCGCCGAAGATGATCTGCGCCTCCGAATCCACGGCGCGGCTGATCATTTCCGCCGCCTCGTTCACCTCGTACATCGCCATGTCGGGGCCGCCGGTGATGTTGAAGATCACGCCGTGCGCGCCCTCGACCGTCGTCTCGAGCAGCGGCGACGCGATGGCCTTCTGGGCGGCGTCGGCCGCGCGGTGCTCGCCGGTCCCTTCGCCGATGCCCATCATCGCCGATCCGGCGTCGGTCATGATCGTCTTGACGTCGGCGAAGTCCAGGTTGATCAGACCCGGCTGGGTGATGAGGTCGCTGATTCCCGCTATGCCCTGGCGCAGCACGTCGTCCGCATACGAGAACGCCTCGTTGAGCGGCGTCTTCTTCTCGATGACCTGCAGGATGCGCTCGTTGGGAATCGTGATCAGCGTGTCGACCTTGGCCTCGAGTTCCGCGATGCCGTTCTCCGCGATTTGCATGCGCTTCTTGCCCTCGAACGCGAACGGCTTCGTGACGACGGCGATCGTGAGCGCGCCGGACTCGCGCGCGAGCTCGGCGATCACCGGCGCCGCGCCGGTCCCCGTTCCGCCGCCCATGCCGGCGGTTAGGAACACGAGGTCGGCGCCGTCGAGGATCAAGCCCAAGTCTTCCCGCGACGCCTCGGCCGCCTCGCGCCCCAGCGTCGGATTCGCGCCGGCGCCCAGGCCGCGCGTCTGACCGCCTCCGATGTGGACGCGGTTCTCGGTGAGCGCGCCGCGCAAGGCTTGCACGTCGGAGTTAACGGCGAAGAAGTCGACGCCGGAGAGCCCGGCCGCAATCATGCGATTGACGGCGTTGCACCCACCGCCTCCGATGCCGATGACTTTGATGGTCGCCGCGTGTTCCGGCTCGGATACGGAACGTCGTACTTCAGCCATTGCTTGGGGTTCCTCCGTTCGATGAAAGAGATTTAGGTCCACAGGTCCGCCAGCCAGCGCTGGGCTCGCGCCATTATTCCGCCGCGCCGCCGTCCGACGCGTACCGCATCGTCACGGTCGCCGTTCGCGCCGAAGAGAACGAGCCCGATCGCCGTGGCGTATTGGGGAGCGGTCATCGCATCGGTTAGACCCCCGATCGTCTTCGCCGTCCCGATCCGCACCGGCAGACCAAAGACTTCTTCGGCCAGGGGTTCGATGTTCGGCAGCAGCGCACCGCCCCCGGTGATAACAATTTCGCCCAGGACGAGATCGCGCGGGACGTTGTCGACGATCTTCTGCCGCGCCATGCGCAGCGTTTCGACGACACGCGGAACGACGATCTGCCGCAGCTCCGCGGTCGTATGCTCCCGAGTCGAGCGACCGTCGAGCGTGCGCACGGCGAAGCTCTCGTCGCCTCGCGCCGCACCGAGCCGCTTCTTGACGTCCTCGGCCTCCGCGAGCGTCGTCTTGAGGCCCAGCGAGATGTCGCTGGTCAGCACGTTGCCGCCCACGGGAATCGTGGCCGTGTAGATCGCGCTGCCGAGCGAGTAGACGGCGATGTCCGTCGTCCCGCCGCCGATGTCGAGCAACACGACTCCGACCTGCTTCTCTTCCCGCATCAGCGTGGCCGCGGAACTCGCCAGCGGCTCGAACACGACGCCCAGCGTCTCGAGGCCGGCACGCTGGACGCATTTGAGCACGTTGGTGATGAAGCTTGTGCTCCCGGTGATGATGTGCGTGTCCACTTCGAGGCGGCCGCCGGCCATCCCGATCGGGTCGCTGACGCCCTCCTGCCCATCCACGGTGAAGTAGCGCGGAAGCGCGTGGATGATCTGGCGGTCGCTGGGCAAGTTGATGATCTTGCTCGCGTCGATCACGCGGCGCACGTCGCCGGTCGTAACCTCGCGATCCTCGCCCGAGACGGCCACGACGGCGCGATTGTTGGTGCTGCGGATGTGGTCGCCGGTGATCCCGACGAAGACCTCGCCGAAGTGAATGCCCGCCATGCGCTCGGCTTTCTCGGTTGCCGCTTCGATGGATTTGATCGTCTCGTCGAGGTCGACGACGACGCCCTTGCGCATTCCCAGCGACGGCGCCTCGCCCATGCCGACGATTTCGAGGCCCGAGGGGCCGGCCACCGCGACGACGGTACAGGTCTTGGTCGTCCCGATATCGAGCCCGCAAACGGTCTCGTGTTTCATTAACCACGACATATTGTGGTTTCCGCCGCGAATCCTACTACCGATAGCCTCACACCCGCCCCGGCTTGCACTCCATGGCGAGCACGCGCACATCTCCTCGATGGACTCGCGATCCTGCGGACGCCGACAGAGGGGCCGAATCAAAAAGAGCTCAAAGAAGTGCCATAACGGCTTCGCCGCTACCACTAGAATGGTCGGCGAAGTTGCGCTATGATTCGTTCTCAACCGTTCGCTCGCAGCGAGGAGCCGCATTCTTGAAGAACATCGTATTATCGTTTGCCCTCTTGGCCGGATGCCTCGCTCCGCTGTGCGCACGTGCGGCGATGGTGGATCCGGCGACCTTCCCTGACGGTACGTATACCGCGACAGTCGAGAAGGTCGTCGACGCGAAGCACGTGCAGGTCACGATTGACGGCAAAGAAACCACGTTGCCGGCGGGGCGGGCCAGCGTCGATTTTTCGAAAGTCCAGACCAACGATCAGCTCAAGCTCTCGCTGATCAGCGGCCAAGTCGTCGTCTACGCAGACCTGACCACCCACTAACGATAGACGACGACGGGCGCCGCGGGCGCACGCACGTCGATTGCCGCGACGCGGCGTTGCCCGCGCACGACCTGCGCGAGAATCGCGTCGACCAGCGTGAGCTTTTGCCCCAGATCGCTCTCCTGACCGATGAGCACGCGCATACCATCGCGCAGCGTTACGACGAGTCCGCCGTAGCGGTCGAGTGCGAGGGCCGCGGCACGATCTGGCGCGCGACCATGGCCTCGTACGCGTCGCGCAGCTCGACTGAGTCGCGCGCGACGGCAAACGTCCCTGGCGCAGCGAGAGGCCGGACCGCACGATCAGCTCGGGCAGCGACTCGTCGCCCGTCGCCGCTTCGAGCACCCGCAGGTTCCGATCCACGACGGCGCCGTCCGGAGAGCTCCACAAGACCGCGAACGGCTCGCGCTCCGTTACCGCGATGCGCAGCGACGCGGGCGGCACGCGCGCAATCCACACCCCGCCGACGTACGGAATCGACTCGATTCGCCGCGCGATCGCTCCGGTGTTTTGGAGCCAAATGCTGACGCGAGGCGCGATGCCCGCGACTCGCAGTATTTGGGCGGTTGCGACTCGGCGATTTCCGGTGACCTCCACCTTCTGCGGGTCGAAACCGGACCACGTCGCCGCAAACGCGCCGACGCCCACCGCCGCCAACCCCGCCAGCCCGATCGGCAACCAAAACGGACGGATGCGCGCCGCCGTCGAGGGCTTGCGCCTTTTCGCCCTCACGCGGCCCTCAACACGTACGTCTCGAGCGCCTGCGCGACGCCGTCGTGGGCGAGATCGTCCACGCACGCGTCCGCGATCTCGCGCAGCTCGGGCGGCGCCGAGCCCATCGCGACGCCGAAGCCCGCCGCGCGCAGCAGCGGTGCGTCGTTCCACGAGTCTCCGATCGCGAGCGTCTCCTCCATCGCGATGCCGAGCCGCTTTGCAACGAACCGCAGCGCGGCGCCCTTGTCGACCGCCGGATCGAGCACCTCGACGAACTCCGGCAGGCTGCGCGTCACGTACGCACGGCCGCGCAGGCGCTCCGCCAGCCGTTCCGCGTAAGGCTGCGCCGCCGGCGCGTCGGGGACGATCACCGCCTTCGTCGCGGGACTGTACGCGAAGGCCTCGCGCAAGGACGGCACGATCACCGGCTCCGTCAACGCCAGCGACGCGTAGAGCTCGGAAAACCGGTTGCGCGCCTCGCAATAGTACTCGTCGTTGCGATACAGCTGCAGGTGCATGCGGTCCGCTTCGGCCGCGGAAACGAGCTCCCGCACGACCTCGTTCGACAGCGCGACGTGATCGAGCACCTCGTCGGTCGCCGGATCGATGATCGCCGCGCCTTGATAGCAGATCACGGGGGCCTCGAAGTGCAGTTCGCGCACGAACGGCAGCGTCGAGCGATACATCCGGCCCGTGACGAGACATCCCGCGACGCCGCCGTCGCGCATCCGCGCGATCGCCGTCGCGAACCCGCGGCGAGATCGTTAGATCGCGACCGACCAGCGTCCCGTCGACGTCGAACGCGACGAGCCGAGGCGGCCGCCTCAACTACCGCTCCGCATGCGGGCGGTTTGCGCGTGGTGCGGCAGCCCTTCCGACTCCGCCAGCGCGGCGAGGAGCTTCGCGTCGTTCGTCATGCGATCGGGGCTGTTCTCCACGACGGTGATGCTGTGCGTGAAGTCGCTCAGCGAGAGGCCCGACGCGAAGCGCGCGGTGCCCGAGGTCGGCGCGACGCGGCTGCTGCCGGCGAGATACTCGCCGCTGACCAGCGGCGTCATGTCGCCGACGAACACCGTGCCAGCGGCCATGACGTGTTCGAGATACGGCGTCGCGTCGCGCACCTGCAGGCAGAGGTACGCGGGCGCGAAGCGATTGAGCACGTCGACGAGCTCGCGGCGATCGCCGGCCGCGATCAAACGGCAGTGATTTGCGATCGTCGCGCTCACGAGCTCGCTGCGCTCCAGCGTGCGCAGGTCGAGCGTATCGATCAACTGCGCGACCGCCTCGAGCAACGGACGCGACTCCGAGAGCACCGCGAGCCGCGTCGACGCCGCGACGCTCCGCCTGCGCGAGCAGCTCGCCGACGACGTATTCGCTGTTCGCGCCTTCGTCCGCGACGATCAGCACCTCGGCCGGCCCCGCCAGCGAGTCGATCCCGCAGCGCCCGAACGACCTGGCGCTTGGCCTCGGTCGTCCAGACTCCGCCGCGCCCGACGATCTTTTCGACGGAGCGCACCGAATCGGTGCCGTATGCCGCCGCGCCGATCGCCTGCGCGCCGCCGACCGCGTAGAGCTCGTCGACGCCGCACAGCGCGCACGCGAAGAGCACCGGTGCAAGGAGTGCGCGCGGATGCGGGCGGCGTCAGCACGAGCACGCGCGCGACGCCGGCGATCTTCGCCGGAACCGCGCCCATCAGAACGGCACACGCCGGGCTGCTGCGTTGCGCGTAGACCGCGACCGAGCGCAGCGGCCGACGCCGGATCGCGTAGCGCGATCCGTCCTCTTCGACGTATGCGATATCCGGCTGCCGCTGGCGCTCGTGAAAGCGCGCGATGCGGTCGCGCGCGAGCTCGAGCGCGGAGGCGATCTCGGGCGTGACCAGCTCTCGCGCGGCCTCCAGCATCGGGATCGGAACGCGCAGCCTCGACGCGCCGTAGCCTTCGTCGTCGAAGCGGCGCGTACAGTCGACGACCGCGGCATCGCCGCGCTCGCGCACGTCGGCGAGAATCTCCGCCACGTCCGAAACGAGCCCGGCGGGAAGGTCCCACGCGCAGTCCAGGATCCCGGCGAGCGCCGCCGAGTCCGACGCGGCGATGACGTTCATCCGTAGGCGTCCAGCGCGCCTTCGCGCACGCCTTGCGGCGCGAAGATGCGCTCGAGCTCGCTGCGCACGCGCAGTCGTTGGCGATCGCGCGCGCGACGCGCTGGGAGCGTCCCTGCACGTGCATGACGACCGGCACCTCGCCCGGCCATTCGTCGATCAGCCGCGCGAGCCGATCGATCTGCTCGCGATCCGTCACGTCGACGTGCCAGCCGCGGGCGCCCTGCGCGACCGAGGCGATCGGCGGAGGCACGAACCGCGTTACCTCGTTCGCGGCCACCGACCATTCGATGCGCGGCTCGTCGCCCGGTGCGGCGCCGGGCCGCTCGCGCAGGCGCAGCCGTCCTTTGACGATCAAGATCGCATCGTTTTCGAACAGGTGATGCAGCTGCGGATACGCCTTCGAAAACAGCACCACGTCGCACACGCCGGTCGTATCCTCGACCTGCGCGATCAAGATCTGCTGGCCCGCCTTGGTCAGCGTGCGGCGCACGCTCGTGACGGAGCCCGCGACCGTGACGGCGGCGTCGTCCGGCGCGCCCTGCAGGTCCTTGATCGGCATCGCGCCTGCCCGCGCCAGTGCGGGCGCGATCTCGGCCAGCGGATGGCCCGAGACGAAGATGCCGAGCGTCTCCCGCTCCCACGCGAGCATCTCGCGCGTCGTGGGCGCCGCCACGTTCGGCAGTTTCGGCGCGAGCGTCGGCGCCTCGTCCTGCGTCTCGCCGAACAGCGACACCTGACCGAGCTCCGCGTCGCGCGTCGTGCGCGCCGCGAGCTCGAGCGCGGTGTCGAGCGCGGCGAGCTTCTGCGCCGCGGTTGCCCGGAATCCCGTCGAGCGCGCCGCACTTGATCAGCGCCTCGAACACGCGCCGATTGACCTGCTTCGGCATCGACGCGTCCCGCTAAATCGAAGAGATCCGCGAATCGTCCGTTCCTCTCGCGCGTCTCGATGATGCCGCGTACCGCGGCCTCGCCGATGCCCTTGACCGCGGCCAGCCCGAAGCGAATCGCGTTCCCGACGACGGCGAAGTCGACGAGCGATTCGTTGACGTCGGGCGGCAGCACGTCGATGCCGACCTTCTTCGCCTCGTCGATGTATTCGACGAGCTTATCGGTCTTGTCTTTGACCGACGTCATGAGCGCAGCGAAGTACTGCAGCGGGTGGTTCGCTTTGAGATACGCGGTCTGATAGGCGATCAGCGCGTACGCGGCCGCGTGCGACTTGTTGAAGCCGTAGCCGGCAAACGGCTCGATGAAATGGAACAGCCGTTCCGCCAGCGGCCGATCGATCGCGGACGTCGCCACGGCACCGGCAACGAACTTCTCCTGATAGAACGGGATCTTCTCCTTCTGCTTCTTGCCGATCACCTTGCGCAGCTCGTCGGCCTCGCTCATCGAAAAGCCCGCGATGTCGCGAGCCATCTGCATCGCCTGCTCCTGATAGACCGGCGTGCCGTACGTCTCCGCCAAGATCGGCTCGAGTTTGGGATGCAAGTACTTCGGCTTCGAGCGGCCGTGCTTGTTCGCGATGTACTGCGGGATCCAATCCATCGGTCCGGGGCGGTAGAGCGCGACGAGCGCGATGATGTCTTCGAAGCGCGACGGCCGCAGCTCGGCGCAAACGCGCTTCATGCCCTCCGACTCGAGCTGGAAGACGCCCATCGTTTCGCCGCGTCCGAGCATCTCGTACGTCTTTGCATCGTCGAGCGAAACGGTGTCGAGAGTCGAAATCTGCGTCGACCGTCCGGCGGATCTCGTCGACGGCGTTCTCCATCACGGTGAGGTTGCGCAGTCCCAGGAAGTCCATCTTCAGCAGGCCGATGCGCTCGATCCAGTCCATGTCGTACTGCGTGTTGATGCCGCCGTCGCCGAACCGCACGAGCGGCGTGTAGTCGGTCAGCGGGCCCGCCGAGATCACGACGCCCGCGGCGTGCGTGCCGGCGTTGCGCGCCAGGCCTTCGATCTCTTTCGCCGTGTCGAGCAGCTTGCGCATCTCCGGCCGCGTCATGTAGAGCGCCTTCAGCTCGGCGATCTGCTCGATCGCGCGCGCGATCGGCATTCCGCCCGGGCCCGATGGGATCAGCTTCGCGATCCGATCGACGTCGGGCAGCGGCACGCCGAGCGCGCGGCCGGCGTCGCGAATCGCGGCGCGAGCCGCCATCGTCCCGAACGTGACGATCTGCGCCACGCGATCCTTGCCGTACTTTTCGGTGACGTATTCGATCACTTCGTCGCGCCGCTCCACGCAAAAATCCGTGTCGATGTCCGGCATCGAGATGCGCTCCGGATTGAGAAAGCGCTCGAAGAAGAGATCGAAGCGCAGCGGGTCGAGATCGGTTATCCGCAAGCAGTACGCCACGAGCGATCCGACGGCCGAGCCGCGCCCGGGCCCTACCGGAATGCCGCGGTCGCGCGCGTACTTCACGAAATCCCAGACGATCAAGAAGTACGACGAAAAGCCCATCGTCGTGATGACGTCGAGCTCGTATTCGAGGCGCGCCCGCAGCGCGGGATCGCCGGCGACGCGCTCGGTGCCGTAGCGCTCGAGCAGTCCGGCCTCGCAGATCTCGCGCAGATACTCCGCGTCGCTCTTCTCGGGCTGCGCGGGCGCCTGCGGCACGGGGTACTGCGGCAGTGGAAGATCTTCTCGGGAATGCGTATGTCGACGCGCTCGGCGATCCGCACGGTGTTCTCGCAGGCCTCGGGGAGGTCGCTCCACAGCTCGCGCATCTCCTCGGTCGGACTTCAGATAGAACTGGTCGCAGTAAAACCGCATGCGGTTCGTGTCCGAGACGGTCTTGCCGGTGCCGATGCACAGCAGGACGTCGTGGGCCGGCGCATCCTTCTGTTCGAGATAGTGCGAGTCGTTCGTGGCGACGATCGGCAGCTGCAGCTCGCGAGCGACTTCGACCAACCCCTCGTTGATCGTGTCCTGCTCCTTCATGCCGTGGCGCATCACCTCGATGTAGAAGCGGTCGCCGAAGATCTCGACGTACGTCTTCGCGTTGCGCAGAGCCGTGGCGTAATCGTTTCGCAGCAGCGGAGCTGCGACCAGCCCCGACATGCAGCCGGAGAGCACGATCAATCCGTCGTGATGCTTCGCGAGCAGCTCGAGATCGATGCGCGGTTTGTAGTAGTAGCCCTCGAGGAAGCCCTTCGAGACCAGCGCGATCAGATTGCGGTAGCCGATCGAGATCGGCGGCGAGCAGCGTGACGTGCGCCTCTTCGCGAGCCGTGCGGTCGAGGCGCCCGCGCGGCGCGAGGTACGCCTCGCACCCGAGGATCGGCGTCAGGCCGAGCTCGCGCGCCGCGTAGTAAAACTCCATCGCGCCGTACATCACGCCGTGATCCGTGAGCGCCACCGCCGTCGCTCCTCCTTCGGCCGCCCGCCGGCAAAGGCGGTCGATCCGGCACGCTCCGTCGAGAAGCGAATATTCCGAGTGCACGTGCAGATGGACGAACTGACTCACGTGAATGCGTTTTACGGTGCGCCGCGAACGAACTCTTCTCGCGTGCAGTGGACGTTATCCTACAGCCCTTCGACTCCGCTCTGGAAAAGCTCCGTCGAAGGCGAGCTCGCGCGGCTGCGTGCGAGCGCGAGCCGCTGGGCATCGCTTCCCGTCGCTCGCAAGATCGAGCTACTCGCCGCATGCCGCGACGCCACGGGTTGCGTCGCGCGGGATTGGACCGCGGGTGGCCGCCGCGCTCAAGGGCATCGCCGGACGCAGGCCGAGGGCGAAGAGGCCATGACCGGACCGTGGGCGCTCGCCGCGGCGCTCAACCGCTATATCGTGACGCTGCGCCGGATCGAGCGCTCGGGCGCCGCGGGGCTGAGCCGGCGGGCGATTCGCCGGCGCCCCGGCGGACAGATCGTCGTCGGCGTCTTCCCCGAAGACCTCTACGACCGTCTCCTCCTGCCGGGCGTTCGTGCGGAGGTCTGGCTGCGTCCCGGGGCCTCGCCGTCGACGCTGCGGCCGGAACCGGGAGCCCACGCGTCGCGCTCGTTCTGGGGGCCGGCAACATCACGTCGATCGGCCCGCTCGATGCGTTATATGCGCTCGTTGCGGAGGGTGCCGCGTGCATCCTCAAGCTGCATCCGCTGCTCGACGATCTGGCGCCGATCCTCGAAGAGGCACTCGCGCCGCTCGCGACCGAGGGGTTCTTAACCGTCGCGCGCGGCGATGCCGGCCGCCGGCGCGTTATTTGTCCGCGCATCCGCTGGTCGACCGGGTTCACGTGACCGGCAGCTTTGCGACCTACGAACGCGTCGTTGCCGAAGCCGGCTCAGGAAAGCGCGTCACAAGCGAGCTCGGCAACGTGACGCCGACCATCGTCGTTCCGGATCGCTGGAGTGATGCCGATGTCGCGGCCGCCGCCGTCAACATCGCATCGTCGAAGCTGCACAACGCCGGATTCAACTGCGTCGCGCCGCAGGTCTTGATCTTGCCGGAGCAATGGGAACGGCGATCGGCGCTCCTGTCGCAGATCGGGCGGCTCCTACGCGACGCGCCGGATCGCCCGGCGTACTATCCCGGCGCGCCCGAGCGCTTCGCGCGTCTGGCCCGTGGGAAGGCATCCGCCATCGTGTGCGTGTCGCCGGATGATCCGAGCGAGCCGCTGTTCCGCGAGGAAGCGTTCTGCTCGCTGCTCGCCGTCGTTACGCTGCCCGGCGACGCCGAGTCCTATCTCGAACGCGCGGTCGCCTTCGCCAACGAGCGCCTCGCGGGCGATCTCGCGGTCAATCTGATCGCGCGTCACGGTGCGGACGCGCCTGGCATTAGACGACGCGATTGCCGCGCTGCGCTACGGCTGCGTCAGCCTCAACGCGTGGAGCGGCGTCGGATTCTTGCTGCCGCAGCTTCCGTGGGGCGCTTACCGCGGCGACGACCGAAAGCCCTCGAGTAGCGGCCGCGGCGTCGTCCACAACAGCCGGCTTCTCGCCGGGACCCAGAAGGCGGTAATCTTCGCGCCGTTCGGGCCGTTTCCGAAGCCGCCGTGGTACGTCACGAATCGCAATCGAGCGGCGATCGGCGCAGCGCTGTGCGACTTCGAGACGCGCGCGTTCGCCCGCGACGTTCGCTAAGATCGCGCTGCTCGGCCTGACCGCTTAAGAGGATGGCGTTCGCGGCCCGCAGCATTTGCATGACGCGGTCGACCGGCATCGCGTACACGGTCGCCCTGCGGCCGGTCATCGTCTTCGCTTCGAAGAGCGCGTCGTAGATCGCGGCCTGCGTCGCCTCGGCCGTCGCCGTGTAGAGCGCGTCGAGCGCGTCCTCGTCCTCGAGGATCGGCTGCTTCGGCGCCGTCGACGGTGAAAGTTGGCGACGCGCTCGAAGACGCGCGACGTCGAGAACGCGACGATCAGATCGCCGCTGCCGACGGACGACGTGAGGCCGGTGCGCGCCATTCCCATCGCGGCGCGCAGCGCGAGCGCGCGCAGCTGACGGCTGTCGAGCGGCGCGTCGGTCGCGATCGACGATGATGATGCTCCCGCTCGCCGAGCCGCCCCTTCAGAGCGCACGTCCTTCGGAAAGACGGGCCGATACTCGTTCCGCAACCGCTCGCCGACCGGAACGCCGAGGATCGTCAGCTGGCGGCGGCTGCTGCCGGTGTTGTCGTTGACCAGCACGCCGACGCGATAGCCGCCGGCGTCGCTCGGCAGCACGCGCGACGCCGAACCGATGCCGGCCCGGAAGCCGAACGCGTTCATCGCGGTTCCGGCGCCGACGCTGCCGCGCGCGAACTGCCCGGGCGCCGCCGAGTCGAGCAGCGCGACGACGTCGGACGCCGTGACCGCTCGTGCCTGAATGTCGTTGAGCAGCCCGTCGTCGCATTCGGCGACGACCGGCAAGCGGCACGTCGTCGCCGCGGCCGACGCGCCGGATGGTGCTCGATCACCCAGCTGACGACGCCGTCGGCGGCGCGGCCGACGTCGAGCGTGTCGGTGAGGACGACCGGCTCTTCCAGATAGCCGGATTCCTCGATCCAGTGCGTTCCGGTCATCTCGCCGTTGCCGTTGAAGGCAAAGAAAGCGGCCGAAACCTTGTGATCCCACGGGTCGGCGTTGGGCAGAACGGCGGTCGCGCCGGTGCGGATGTCGCTCGCCTTCGATTTTTGTCACATGCGCGACGCGCACGCCGGCGACGTCGGTAATCCCGTCCAGGGGCCCGGCGCGAAGAATCCGAAGTGAAAGGGCAGGACCGCGCTCGCGCGAGCGGCGCTGCCCAGCACGATCGCCGCAAGCGCCAGGAACGAGAAGCATCCAGCGCATGCGCCGTGCATTGGACTCGGCGTGCGAGGGCCGCCTGCAGGCTCGCCCGTCCGGCGCGGGTAAGCATTGTTGAGAGCATCACTGGACACGAGGAGGCAGTACGTCATTCTTTCCGCTTCCGCGAAAAACTCAAGGTCGTCAAGCTCTGGGAGAACCTCTCGGCTCCGGCGCTGATCGAGCACGCCATCGCGCGCGGCGAAGGCGTGCTCGGCGCGGACGGGCAGCTCATCGTCGACACGCGGCCGCACACCGGCCGCTCGCCAAAGGATAAGTTCTTCGTGCGCGAGCCCTCCAGCGAGGAGCACATCGACTGGGGCGAGTCGAACCAGGCCATCTCGCCGGAGCGTTTCGACGCGCTCTGGGATCGCGTGGCGGCCTATCTTCTCCGAACGCGAAGCGTACTGCCTCGACTGCTACGTCGGCGCCGACGAGCGCTATCGCGTGCCGCTGCGCGTCTACACCGAGCTCGCGTGGCACAACCTGTTCGCGCGCCATCTGTTCATCACGCCGGAGCGGCGCGACGCGGACTTCGCTCCCGAGTTCACGGTCGTCGACGCCGCGCTCTTTGCGGCCGACCCCCAGCGCGACGGAACGCGCTCCGGCACCTTCATCCTCGTCAACTTCGCGCGACGCATCATTCTGATCGGCGGCACGCGCTACGCCGGCGAGATCAAGAAGTCGATCTTCACCGTGATGAACTATCTGTTGCCGCTGCGCGACACGCTGCCGATGCACTGCTCGGCCAACGCCGGCAAGGCCGGCGACGTCGCGATCCTCTTCGGCCTCTCGGGAACCGGCAAGACGACGCTTTCGTCGGATTCGCGCCGGCCGCTGATCGGCGACGACGAACACGGCTGGTCCGCCGACGGCGTGTTCAACTTCGAGGGCGGCTGCTATGCGAAGGTCATTCGCCTTTCGCCGACCGCCGAGCCCGAGATCTGGGCGGCGACGAATCACTTCTCGACGGTCCTCGAAAACGTCGTGTACGACGAGCACGACGCGCGCGCTCGACGTCGACTCCGATGCGAAGACCGAGAACACGCGCTCGGCGTATCCGCTTGACGTTCATCCCGAACATCGTGCCGTCGAGCAAGGGCGGCCATCCGAAGACGATCATCATGCTGACCGCCGACGCGTTCGGCGTGCTGCCTCCGATCGCGAAGCTCTCGCGCGAACAGGCGATGTATCACTTCCTCTCCGGCTACACCGCGAAAGTCGCCGGAACCGAACGCGGCGATCAGCGAGCCGCAGGCGACGTTCTCGACGTGCTTCGGCGCGCCGTTCATGGTGCATCATCCGACCGTCTACGCGCGCCTGCTCGGGCGCAAGATCGACGAGCACGACGTCGAGTGCTGGCTCGTCAACACCGGCTGGACCGGCGGCCCGTACGGCGTCGGCCACCGCATGGCGATCGCGCACACGCGCGCGATGGTCAACGCCGCGATCGAGGGCCGCATCCCAGACGATTACGAGACCGAGCCATTCTTCGGTTTGAGCATTCCCAAGCACGTTCCCGACGTGCCAGACGACGTGCTCAACCCGCGCAACGCGTGGGCCGGATAAGGCCGCCTACGACGAGCAGGCGCGCAAGCTCTCGCAGCTCTTCTTCGATAACTTCAAGCGCTTCGAGGACCACGTTTCGAACTCGGTCAAGGCGGTCGCAATTCGGCCGCTTGCTAGGTCCTAATCCGGCGTTCAGGCGGCTTAGCTAGAGCCGGCTAAGATCGTGCCTATGAAGATCAACCTCTTGGCGGCGGGCGCTCTTCGCTGCGGCGCTCGCCATGCCGCTCGGCGCCTCCGCCCAGCAAAGTCAGCTATCCGCAGCAGTCCGCGCAGGCGTACAGGCCAGCCGTCGAGCCCAGTCACGGCCGATGCAACATCGTTGGATGCAGCGCTCTCGGCGTCTCAATCTCTCGGGCGATCAACAGCAGCGCATTCAATCGATGATCGATCAGTATTCGCAGGCGCATCCCGGAGGGCAGCGCCCTCGATCCCAACGCGAAGCGCGAGCTGCGCCGGCAATCATGGGCGTGCTCACGAGCGATCAGCAAAACCAGTTCCAGTCAAGCAGATGCGCGCGCATCGCGCGCAGATGCAGCAGCGCGGACAAATGCAGCAGGGCCAGCAGTACCAGCAGCAGGAACAGCAGTATCAGCAGCCAGCCGCAGCCAGTACCAGCAGGGCCGCCGCCGGGTCAACAGGGCCGCCCGGACAGTCAAGAGCCTCCGGCAGCAAGGTCCGCCGCAGTAGCAGCAAGGCCCGCCGATCCAGCAGTCGGCCTCCAAGGGTCAGCACCGCCGACCCGTATCAACAGAGCCGATGCGCCTGGCAGCATTTCAACCCAACCGTCCCACTGTTAGCCGCGCTCGTCGCGTGCGGCGGCGCTTTAGCTCGCCGCGCAACGGCGCGGCTGCACGCCGCCGCTCGCGCGCCGGACCTGCACGCACCCGCAGGGCTTCACCATCGAAACAGATCGCGACGTATCGACGGTGCGCGCGAGCTGCGCCGCTTCCCAACGGCGACCTGATCGTCGGAACGGACGGCAGCGACGTCTACATCGTCGCCGATGCCGAAGGCAGCGCCGCGACGCCGCAGGTCTTCGCGACGCTCGACGACGAGCGGGCCTCCGGGCGTCGCCTTCGCCGCGGAACGCAACGAGATCTACGTCGCGACGATGCACCACGTCTGGGCGATTCCGTATCATGGCGAGCGCAAGGCGCGGCGAGATTCGACGAATCGCCGACGTGCGCCCAGGCCAGTTGCGCCGGGAACCGACGGCGACGTCCACCGGACGACCTCGGTCGCCTACACCGGCGGCCGCGTCTATGCCGCGGCCGGCTCTTCGTGCAACGCGACGATGGACGGCGGCAAGGAGCCCTGCACCGAGGTCGACCCGACGCGCGCCGCGGTCTCCGTGATGAAGCCCGACGGCTCCGGACTTCACGCAGCGCGCCAAACGCATTCGCAACGCGATCGCGCTCGCCGTCAATCCCGCAACGGGCACCGCTCTGGGTCGGCGACGCCGGGCAAGACGATCTTGCCGTTCGGGCATCCGTACGAATTTCTCGACGATCTCTCCGCGCATCCCGGCGACGCCGACTACGGCTGGCCGGTCTGCGAGGAGAATCACCACGTCTACTGGCCGGGCTCCGACTGCTCGAAAACGGTCGAGCCGCTCGTCGAGCTTCCGGCGTATTCGACGATCATCGGCGCGGCGTTTTATCCGGATCGCCAGTCCGGGCCGTATGCGTTTCCGCGCGCCTATCGCGGCGGGCTCTTCGTCGCGGCTCACGGGTCGTGGCACGTCAACGCGACGGATGCAGCGCGGCGCCGCCGCGCGTCGTCTTCGTCGCGATGAACGGCGACCGGCCCGCGAAAAAAGTGGATTGGAGCGACCCGACGACGCAGTGGACCGACTTCGTTACGGGCTTCCAGACCGGCTGCACCGCGCGCATCGGGCGCCCGACCGGCGTCGCCGTCGGGCCCAAGGGCAGTCTCTTCGTCGGCGACGACGCCGCCGGCGTGATCTACCGCGTGCGTCCCGCGCATGGCTGACACGCTCGCGATCCTCGTCGGAGGCGGACCCGCGCCCGGAATCAACGGCGTCATCGCATCGGCGGCCATGGAGGCGTCGAAGTGCGGATTGCGCCCGATCGGCATCTACGACGGCTATCGCGATCTCGCGGCCGGACGCGCGCCGCAAGACCGTCGAGCTTACCTTCGACCACGTGTCGCGCATCCACACGAGCGGCGGCTCGATCCTGCGCACGTCGCGCACGAACCCGGCGAAAGACGACGCGACGCTGCGGCGTTGCGTCGCCGCGCTCGGCGAAGCTCGACGTTCGCTATCTGGTCTGCATCGGCGGCGACGACACGACGTTCGGCGCCGCGAAGATCGCCGAGCGCACGCGCGGACGCATCGGCGTCGCGACGGTGCCGAAGACGATCGACAACGACCTGCCGCTGCCGGACAACGCGCCGACGTTTGGATTCGAGACCGCGCGATCGGTCGGCGCCGGCATCCTCGAGAGCCTGATGGAAGACGCGCGCACGACGGCGCGCTGGTACGTCGTGGTTTGCATGGGCCGCAAGTCGGGCTCGCTCGCGCTCGGCATGTGCAAGGCGGCGGGTTCGACGCTAGCGGTGCTGCCGCGAGGAGTTTCCCGAGCACGCGACGGCTCGCATTCGGTCGCCGACACGATCGTCGGCGCGATCGTGAAGCGCCGTTCGTTCGGGCGACAGCACGGCGTGGCCGTCGTCGCCGGAGGGCATCGCCGAGCGGATCGGGACGACGCGGCGCTCGGTACGACGAACTTCGCCCACGACGCGTTCGGAAACGTGGCGCTGGCCGACGTTCCGCTCGGCATCGTCCTGCGCGACGCCGTGCGCCGGCGCCTGAGCGAGATCGGCTCGACTCCACGGTTCACGCGAAGGACATCGGCTACGAGCTGCGCTGCGCGAAGCCGGTGCCGTTCGACGTCGACTACACGCGCACGCTGGGCTTCGGCGCGGTTCGCTACCTCGTCGAGGGCGGAAGCGGCGCGCTCATCGCGCTCTCCGGCGGCCGCGTGCATCCGCTCTCGCTCGACGAGCTGCTCGATCCCGCAACGGGACGAATTCGAACGCGTCAAGTGGATCTTGACGACCGAGGCGTATCGCGTCGCACGCGACTACATGGTCTATCTCGAGCCGGCCGACTTCACCGACCGCGAAACGCTCGACGCTCTTGCCGCGCAGACGAAGCTGGGGCCCGACGAGTTTCGGGTGCAGTTCGAGCGAATCGCCCTGCCCTAGGTTGCCTCCGTTTTTCTGCCGACGGCAACGATGAAAACATCCTGCAGCAAATACGTGCGCGGTTGACGAAACCACGCGTTGGCGGCGTCGAGAGCAACGTGTAGTTCGGCCTCGCGTCGGCGCGCCGTCTCGAGATCGCCATAAAGCCACGGCGTGTCGACCGGCGGATACCCTCGAACTCGAGCCCGGCATCGCGCACGAGGCGCTCGAGCGTCTCGTCGTCCGACAGCGCAAACGGGCCCGTCGATCCGGGGGCTGCCGTAAGAACGAGACCATTGCGGCGATAGCCCCATGACCGTCGCAGCGTTCGGGCGCGTCGTTGCCTCGCGCAGGTCGCGGAGGGAAAACTTTCCGGCTGGACAAGCGCTCGCGCGCAACGTCGATGAACGCCGGCGAGGCGTCGATGCCGGTGACGGCGAGGCCCGCGCTCGGCTGCGAGCACGCACACGACGCCGCTGCCGCATCCGGCGTCGAGCACGCATCCCCCGCCGGTTTACTCAGGACCGCATCGAGCAGCGCATTGTGGAGCGGCTCCTGGATTCCGACCCAGTCGGCGACGCCGCGCCCCCAGAACTTCTGCGTCGCGCGGATGGTCCTTGAAGTTCGCTTTCAAGACAATAAAGCAACGAGCCCGCTGCGGTTTACAGCGGGCTCATGCTTTCGAAATAATCTGGCACCGTCCTACTTTCGAGGGGCCCTGCGGCCCGACTATCATCGGCGCTGGCGGGCTTAACTGCCGTGTTCGGGATGGGAACGGGTGGGACCCCGCCGCCATGGGCGCCAGAAACTCTTGGTCCCCGAGCGCGATGGCGAGCCGGAGCTCTAGCCGATCGCGCCGGGAAGCTTGAAAGCTGTACAGAGAAGAACTTCCAGGCTCACGAGGAGCGTTTGTTAGTTAAAATTTCCGAGCGATTAGTACCGGTCAGCTCCACGCCTTGCGACGCTTCCACCTCCGGCCTATCAACGTGGTAGTCTACCACGACTCTTCACCCTTTCGGGATTGAGATCTCATCTTGGAGTCAGTTTCACGCTTATATGCTTTCAGCGTTTATCTGATCCGAACATAGCTACCCGGCTATGCTCCTGGCGGAACAACCGGTTCACCAGAGGTTCGTTCGACCCGGTCCTCTCGTACTAGGGTCCAATCTCCTCAAATCTCCTACGCCCACAGCGGATAGGGACCGAACTGTCTCACGACGTTCTGAACCCAGATCGCGTACCGCTTTAATGGGCGAACAGCCCAACCCTTGGGACCAACTACAGCCCCAGGATGCGACGATCCGACATCGAGGTGCCAAACCTCCCCGTCGATGTGGCGTTCTGCAATCACTTGCAGCGCAGACTATACCTTCATCTCTTTCGAGATGGTGGCGTGTTATGGACGCGATAGATTTGCGCTCGAAGCGCAGCACGTCCATCTCTCGTGGTAAACGAGAAGTCGTTACAGGGAGAGCTTGTATAGCATATTTGACTTGCGCCAAACTTAGCTCGCGTCAGATGTGATGCATCTTGACGCGACAAACTCTCTTCCCTCGGTATTGCCCTTCGCAAAGGGTTTCACCGATATGAGCCACTGTTCATCGCTCGATCGCTCGAGCGAGGAGCCCTACTTGACTCTTGGGGGAGATAAGCCTGTTATCCCCGGAGTAGCTTTTATCCGATAAGCGACGGCCCTTCCATTCGGAACCGCCGGATCACTTAGCCCTGCTTTCGCATCTGCTCGACCTGTCCGTCTCGCAGTTAAGCTCCCTTATGCCTATGCACTCTGTACGAACGGTTTCTGACCGTCCTGAGGGAACCTTTGGGCGCCTCCGTTACTCTTTGGGAGGCGACCGCCCCAGTCAAACTGCCCACCTGACCATGTCCTACCACCGGATTACGGCGGCTAGTTAGAATCCCAAGATCATCAGGGTGGTATCCCAACGTTGCCTCCCCGACGACTAGCGCCGCCGGATCATCGGCTCCCACCTATCCTGTACAGACAATCTCAAAACCCAAGATCAGGATACAGTAAAGCTTCACGGGGTCTTTCCGTCCTGCTGCGGGTAACCAGCATCTTCACTGGTACTGCAATTTCGCCGGGATCCCCATTGAGACAGTGCCCAAGTCGTTACTCCATTCGTGCAGGTCGGAACTTACCCGACAAGGAATTTCGCTCACTTTTTTTCCGGCGCTTTCACGCCGGAGTGGACTCTATCTTCATCCAGTGAGAGAACCGCGAACGGTCCAACTCGTTTCTGGAGCTCAGCGTATAGTCTCTGAGGATCCCCCGAGCCATGAGACCCGAGGTTTCCTGCGGATTGTCCAATCCCAAACCATTTTTACTGCTCGTCCAAACGACGAACGAGTAGGCTGGGCTCTTAGGATGTTCCCGCATACAGCTGAGTTTTCGTGCGCACATTGCTGTGCGGTGAGGCAACGATAAAGTTGTCACCTTAGGACGGTTATAGTTACCGCCGCCGTTTACTGGGGCTTCAGTTTGCCGCTTCGCTTGCGCTGACGACTCCCTTTAACCTTCCAGCACCGGGCAGGAGTCAGCCCCTATACGTCTGCTTTCGCATTCGCAGAGACCTGTGTTTTTGTTAAACAGTCGCTTGGGCCTATTTTGTGCCGCCTCCCTCAGCTTTCGTGGTAAACACTAGACCAAAGGAGGCACCCCTTCTCCCTAAGTTACGGGGTTAATTTGCCGAGTTCCTTAACAGGGATTCTCCCGTCGCCTTAGCATGCTCTGCCAGTCTACCTGTGTCGGTGTACGGTACGGGCACCTACGATCTACCTAGGGGCTTTTCTTGGCAGCGTGGAGTTGGTCACTTCGGCTCCGAAGAGCCTCGCATTCGTTTCTCGGCGTTATGTGCTGCGGACTTACCTACAGCACCGCCTACCAACTTAGACGCGCACATCCATCCGCGCGCTGACTTATCCTCCTGCGTCACCCCCTCGGCTCATAGACCTTACAGAACGATGCCCAACGCCGCGGGTCTTTTCGGCGATCGCGTTGTCGCGCCTCGGT
>CAVVYX010000002.1:0-300000 GCA_963752625.1 Vulcanimicrobiota bacterium | reverse complement strand
TAGATCTTCTCGTCCACGATAGCACGCGAGCACGCCGAGCACTTCTGCCCTTGAAAGCCAAACGCCGACGCAGCGACGCCCTCGACGGCGGCGTCGACGTCCGCATCGGCCGCTACCACGATTGCGTCCTTGCCCCCCATCTCGGCGATGACGCGCTTGATCCACTTCTGCCCGCCCTGCGGCTTGGCAGCCAGCTCGTTGATGCGCAGCCCCACTTCCTTGGAGCCGGTGAACGAAATGAAGCGGATGTCCGGACTGGTCACGATGACATCGCCGATCTCGCCGCCGGATCCCGGCACGAAGTTGACGACGCCGTCGGGCACGCCGATTTCCTGCAGCAGGTCCACGAACCACGCGGCGACGACGGCCGAGTCGCTCGAGGGTTTGAGCACGACGGTGTTCCCGCTGACGATTGCGGCCGCCGTCATGCCCATCATGATCGCGGCCGCGAAGTTCCACGGCGGAATGACCGCGCCGACGCCCAGCGGGATGTATACGAGCTCGTTGCGCTCGCCCTCGATCGGCACGACCGGATGCGGGCGCGCGAAGCGCAGTGCCTCGCGAGCATAGAACTCCAGGAAATCGATCGCCTCGGCGACGTCGCCGTCGGCCTCGACCCAGCTCTTGCCGACCTCATAGACCAACAGCGCATCGTAACGGAAGCGCCGCTCGCGCAACAGCTCCGCGGCTCGGAAGAGATAGCTCGCGCGCTCCGGCAGCGTCAGGCGCTTCCACGATTCGAACGCGTGCGCCGCCGCTGCGATCGCCTCGATCGCCTGCTCTTTCGACGCGCTGCTCACCCAGCCGATCACCTGCTTCGGATTGGCCGGATTGATCGACTGGATCTTTTTCCCGGTCTCGATCTTGCGGCCGCCGATGACGAGCGGGTAGGAGTGTCCGAAATCCCGTTGCACCGATTCGAGCGCGGCCTTCATCGCCGCGCGGTCGGCCGGGTTGCCGAAGTCTTTGACCCGCTCGTTGGTAAAGGGCGTCACCGCGTCGGGGGCCGGCGTCGTCATCGTCGTCATGCTGGCTATACTACCAGAGAACCGGCGAGGTGCCTGTGGGATACGGGGGGCCTGGTTGCTGTCCCGCGAAAATCGCGCATCGTGACGCAGCTCCGCGCCGTCGCCATCGCAGCCTTCTTCCTCGGAATGGGGATGGCGGGCCAGCCTTTCGAGATACGGCAAGCCTTGCTCGCAATCGCGCTGCTGTTGCTCTTTGCCGTTGCGTTCGAGCCCCGGTCCTCGCCGCTGCTGATCTTCCTCTTCGCATTTGCGGGCGTGCTCTTGACGTGCTACCTCCAGCACGGCGAGATCTATCCGGGGACCGGCGTTGTCGGACTGGGACTGGGAGGGCTCGCCGCCTCGTCATTCGGCCGCCGGACCGCGCCGGCGGCGGTCGCCATACTCGGCACCGTCGTGGGTGCCGGAGTCTTCTTCCTCTTATAGGACCGCCTACAAGACCGCGTGGCCGGCGGCGCCGCGCCGCAGCGCGCCGATGAGCGACTTTGGGTCGTCGGACTGCATCAGCGCGTCGCCGATCAGGAAGCCGCGCGCGCCCGCCACACGCAACCGTGCCACATCTGAGGCGTCGCGCATTCCGCTCTCGCTGATCGCGAACACGCCCGGGGGCACCTTCGGCAAGAGATGCTCGCTCACGGCGAGGTCCGTTTCGAGCGTGCGCAGGTTTCGATTGTTTATGCCCACGAGGCTCGCGCCGGCCGCAACCGCCCGCCGCAGCTCGTTCTCGTCGTGCACCTCCGTGAGCACGTCGAGGCCGTAGCGGCTCGCCTCGTCCATGCACTCGCGTAAGGTCGCGTCGTCCATTCCGCCGACGATCAATAGCACGCAGTCCGCGCCGTAGGCGGCCGACTGCGCGATTTGATAGCGCGTCCACATGAAGTCCTTGCGCAATAGCGGGCACGCGCTCACGGCGCGAACCTCGTCCAGGTACGAGAGCTCTCCGAGAAAATGATCGCGCTCCGTCAGCACGCTGATCGCATCGCTGCCGGCGGCGTCGTATGCGCGCGCGATGGCCGCGACGTCGAAGCTGCGCGCGATCAGGCCGGCCGAGGGCGACGCGCGTTTTATCTCCGCGACGATCGCGTTGCCGCAGGCGCGCCGAAGCGCCGCAAGGAAGCCGCGACGATCGCTTGCGCGCTCGAGCGCGCGCGAGCGCAGCGCATCGTACGGTTCCCGCTGCTGCTCGTGCTCGAGCGTCGCCGCCCGTGCAGCGTAGATCTTCTGCAGCGCATCGGCCATTGTTTAGTTGCGTTAGGTTGGCGTGGAGGTCGGATTCGGCGACCCCGACGGAGTCGTGGACGGCGTCGGCGTCGGCGCGGGAGCGGGCCCGACCGTGACGGTCGAGCCGACCGCCGAGTGCACGATCGAGACGTTTTTGCCTGTAGCACCTGACCCGAACGTGATCTTGTGAGTATACTTTCCGTTTCGGTTGGCGCGCTGCTGGTTCGGGTTCCACGTGTCGTCTAGGGCGCTCACCGTCTCGTTCCGGCGCGTTACGAAGATTTCAGTGGTCCGAGCGCCGATGAAGTCGTTGCCACCAGGCGAGCTCGCGACGCCGCCGCCGAAGTCGATCGCCCCCCGGATCGTCGAGGGAACGACGGGAGCGAACGTGTCGGCATACGCGTAGCCCTGGCGCGCGAAGGTCTCGCCCGATACGGTTACGTTGGCGCTGCCGTCGGTGAGTATGTTGACGACACTCGCGCTGATCGTGCTGTCGCCGCGGCCGCTATGCGTGAGCGTCACCGAGGGAACTCCCGAGAAGGGCGAGGCCGTTGGAAGCGGCACCGTCAGCGCCCCGATCCCGAATCCGTTGCCGCGGATCTGACAGGAGTCGCAGCTGAGCGTTCCGCTGGCAACGAGCATGCCGTTGAGGTTGGTGGCCCGCGACACGATCCCCGAGCCGAAGCTCGCCGTGGCGCCGTTGAGCATCCCGATCACGTCCACCGACGCATAGAGCGCGCGCGAGCTGGGCAATCTGACCTTCGTCGCGCCGACGTACGCGTCCCCGAAGCTCACGCTCGCCGGCGGAACGACCTCGAGCGTGGTGTAGACGCTGTGCTGCGCCGTATGAACGATGCGCTCGAAAATCGTATCCTCGCCGAACCCGTCGACGAACGAGCCTCCCTTAAAGCCCGCGCCGTAGTTCGTTCCGCTGATCGTGACGCTCCTCGGCACGACGATCGGAAACTTCTCGCCGTTCGCGGCGTCGTAGTTTCCGCTCGCTAAATTGATCGTCACCCCGTTTGCAGACACGGATTTCGCGGCGACCAACACTGCCACGGCTTTCGTCAGCGTCTTGAACGGGTTGCTCATGCTGCCGTTGCCGGTCGCGTCGCTTCCGCTGCTCGCGCTGACGAAGATCGACGTCAGCGGCGCGAGCGTCGGCGTGATCGGTCCCGGCTGGCCCCAGCGAGTGCAGGCCGTACCCCCGACGATTCCGGCGAGGGCGCTTGCCGCGACCGCGGTCAGAAAAAGCCGCGAGAACCAGACTCGGTACATCGCAGAGCCCCTTTGCCGCGCCGCACCGTAGAACCTCGGGGAGTCGTTGCGCGCCCTCCTGAAGAGATGAAGCGATGGTTAAGAAGCCGGTGCGTTCCATCGTTGCGGCGACCTCCGCCGCGGCCGCGCGCTGGGGCGATGCCGGCTTCGCTGCGCGCATCCGCGCGCTGGACGAAGTCCGCGCGCGCACCGAATACTCGCAGCCTTGCGTCGAGTATGCGTTCGATCGGCTTTTCGGGTCGCTCGACCGCGACCGAATCGAGGCCGTCATCGCGGACGAGCTCGGATGCCTCGACGCGCTCGATTGCTTCGTCGAGCGCGCCGGGCGGCCGCGCGCGCGCGCCCTCCCGATCGGCCGAGTCTGCGTCCTGTCCAGCCGCACGACGATCGGCGTCGCGATCGTTCCGGCAGTCTTCGCGTTGTGCGCGAAGTGCGACGTGCTGGTCAAAGATCGTGAGGATCGTCTCGTTTCGGCATTCTTCGCGACGCTGATCGACGAGCTGCCGGAACTGGGCTCTTCGCTGGCGGCGGTGCAGTGGGAAGACGAACCGGGCGCCCCCAAGCTCGGCGGCTTCGACGCCGTCGTCGCGTTCGGCAGCGACGCGAGCCTGAGCGCGATCGCGGCGCAGCTGCCGCACTCGGCGCGTTTCATTCCTTATGGATCGAAGGCGAGTGCGGGGTACGTGACCCGCGTCGCGTTGCGAGACATGGCGGCGGCGCGCGAGATCGCGCAGCGCGCCGTCCTGGATTTGCTCGTCTATGAGACGGAAGGCTGCCTGTCGCTGCACGCCCTGTTCGTCGAGCGCGGCGGAGCCGTCTCACCGGAGCAGTTCGGCCAAATGCTCGCGGACGCGGTCGCGGCCGTCTCGAACGAGCTCGGCATCGGACGGCCCGACGCTCGGCGCGCGTCACGGCTAGCCATGGCCCGCGACATGGCGGCATTTCGTGCGCGCGTGGGCACGGCGACGATGAGCGATCCGAATCTAAACTATCTGCTGCTGATGGATCCGTCCTGGGACGAACCGCCGCCGTTCCTTTCGCGGGTGCTTCCGATCCGCTCCGTCGATTCGCCGTCACAGGCCGCCGGCTACTTCGCTCGACATGGGGTCTCCATCGAGGCACTCGCCGTGGCCGGCAGCCGCCCGGAGCTCACCGAAGCAGCATTGCACATGGGTGCGGCGCGGGTAACGGCGCTCGGTGCGCTGCAAGCTCCGGAGATCGGCGACTTCCACGGCGGCCGGCCGCGCATCGCCGAGTTCGTGCGCTGGATCAGCGACGAGACGTGAGCAACATACCGGGCGCGCGCAGCAAGACGCTCGCGAGCCTGCTGCGTCGCTACGAGTCCCGCAACGTCACGTTTCTCGCGGACGATTTTCCGGTGTTTTGGGAAACGGCGAGCGGCGCGACCGTCACCGATGCCGACGGCAACGAATTCACCGACTGCACGGCGGCCTTCGGCGTGGCCAATGCGGGCCATTGCAATCCGCGCGTCGCGAGCGCAATTGCGCAACAGGCGCGCCGGCTGATGCACGGCATGGGCGACGTCCATCCCACCGAGCTGCGCGTGCGGCTCTTCGAGCGTCTCGCGCGCATACTGCCGGCGGAACTGGAGAAGACGTTCCTCGCGACCACGGGCTCCGAAGCGATCGAGGCCGCGCTCAAGACCGCGATCCTCGCGACCGGCAAGATGCGCTTCGCTGCGTACCGCGGCGCGTACCACGGCCTTTCATTCGGTGCGCTGGCCGCCGGCGGAATCGAACGCTTTCGGCGGCCGTTCGCGGCGGCGCTGGGAACGGAGCCGCTGCTCCTTGACTATCCGCGCGACGGCGCCATCTCGGCCGACGAAGCCGCCAAGAAAGCGCGCGAGCTGCTCGCGCGCCATGCCGACGTCGCGGCACTCGTGATCGAGCCGATCCAAGGACGCGCCGGCTGCGTGGTCCCTCCGCCGGGTTATCTCGCCTCGCTGCGCGCCGTCTGCGACGAGCTGCGCATCGTCATGATCGTCGACGAGATCTTCACCGGCTTCGGCCGCACCGGTGATTGGTTCGCGATCGAAGGCGAGCGCGTCGTTCCCGACATCGTCTGCATCGGCAAGGCGATGGCATCGGGCGTGCCGATCAGCGCGGCCGTCGGGCGCGCAGCGGCGATGGACGCGTGGCCGCCGTCAACCGGCGAGGCGTTGCACACGTCGACCTATCTCGGCAACCCGCTCGGCTGCGCGGCGGCGCTGGCCACCATCGACGAGCTCGAGCGTAACGCGCTTCCGGCGCGAGCCGCGACGCTCGGCGCCCGCTTAGGCGAGAGATTTCAAACGCTGCACGCGTACGAGAGCGTGCGCGATATCCGGGGCCGCGGGCTGCTCTGGGGCGTGCAGCTCGCCGACGCGGCGTGCGCCAACGCAGTCGTGACCCGATCGCTCGCGCACGGCGCCATCTTCCTGCAGTCGGGAACGAGCGGCGACACGATCTCGATCTCGCCGCCGCTCGTCATCGGCGAGGATCAGCTGCTGCGCGCGATCGACGTTCTCGAAGAAGCTATCGCCGCGAATCGTTGAGATGGCGCCAGAGGATTCCGAGCGCCGCGGTGGTCGCGCGTCGCGCGATCGCGTCGCGGTCGCCGCGCAGCTGCAGCCGGTGCGCGCGCCCTTCTCCATCGTCGAGCGCGAACCACACCAGGCCGACCGGCTTTTCGGGCGTGCCGCCGTCCGGCCCGGCGATGCCGGTCGTCGCGAGGGCGATGTCGGCGCCGAGCCGCTCGCGCGCGCCGCGCGCCATCTCGCGCGCCGCCTCCTCGCTCACCGCGCCCGCCGTCGCCAGCGTCTGCGCGGCGACGCCGAGCTGCGCGATCTTGACGGCGTTGTCGTACGCGACGACGCCGCCCACGAAGCTCTGCGACGCGCCCGGCACGCTCGTCAGCGCCGCCGACACCCGGCCGCCCGTGCACGACTCCGCGACGGCGAGCGTTGCGCCGCTTTCGCGCAGCAGCGCGAGCACCGCGCTCGCGGGAGTCGCATCGTCGCGGCCGAAGACGTATCCGAGCAGTCGCCGCTCGATCTCGCGCTGCAGTGGCGCGATCATCGTCTGCGCGCCCGTCTCCGAAGCGGCCTTCGCCATGATCTTCACGTCGGCGCGAAATTCGTGCGCCAGCACGGCGATCTTCGGGTTCTCGGAGCGGCGGAACAGATCGTCGATGCGATGGTCGATCTCCGACTCGCCGATGCCGATCGTATGCAGCACGCGCGTGTAGATTCGCTCGTGCGCGCCGAATCGCTCGCGCAGAAACGGCACGACCTGCTCCTCGAGCATCGGCTTCATCTCGCGCGGCACGCCCGGCATGCACGCGACGAACTTGCCGCCGGCGTAAACGCGATGAATCCGGGCGCGGTGCCGTTGGGATTGTCGAACGGCCGGCTCCCCCGCGGCAGCTCCGCCTGTTTGCGATTGTTCGGCCGCATCGGCCGGCCGAACGCCGCGAAGATCGCCTCCATCTGCGCGAGCGCCGGCTCGTAGAGTTCGACGCCGAGACCCAGCGCGTCGCAGACCGCCTCCTTCGTGATATCGTCGATCGTCGGCCCGAGGCCGCCGGTCGTGACCACGCCCTCGGCGCGGCCCAGCGCCGACCGGATAGCGGCGGCGATACGCTCGCGATTGTCGCCGACGGCGTGCGTCGCGTGCACGTCGATGCCGGCCTCGGCGAGACGCGCGGCGATGAACGCCGTGTTCGTGTCGACGAGCTGGCCGAGCAAGCATCTCCGTGCCGACCGCGATGATCTCAACGCTCGGCATCGTCCTCCTCGAACCACGCCGGATACCGAAGCGCACGTCCGCCTCGAATCCGCGCGCCGCTTCGATCATCGCGTTGCGCCGCACGGCCGAATCCTCGGCGCGCGGATGGGCGGCATGCGTCTCCGCGCGCATCTCGGCGAGTCGCCCGACGAATCGCGCGAAGCGCGCGTCCATCGCGCGCTGCAGCGCGTTCTTGAGCGCCTTGCCGACGCGCGGCGCGAGGCCGGCGGTCGAGATCGCGACGCGCACCGGCCCCGCTTTCGCGATCGCCGCCATCGCGACGAAGCCGTAGCGCGGCTGATCGATGCAGCACAGCAAGAAGCGATGGCGGTCGGCGAGCGCGCGCAGTCGCGCCGAAAGCGCCGCGTCCTGCGGCGTCGAGATGACGAAGAACGCGCCGGCGAGGTCGTCGTCGCGAAGCTCGCGCGAGTCGTAGATGCGCACGACGTCCGCCCCGGCCTCGCGCAGCGCGGCCTCTTTCGCGATCGCCTCGCGGTCGTCGGCTGCGCCGATCACCACGCACCGGCGCCCGTCGAGATTGAGACCGACCGGAAAAAACGCTTTTCGCATGGCGATCGCGGTCAATAAAGTCCACCGGGCGCAGATAGAACTCGTTGATCGCGGTGTTCGTCAGCATCGCCGTCGTCGGCAGATGGCGCTTCCAATGCGTCGCGTCGACGCGCCCGCGCACCAGCGCCGCCTGTTCCGGCGTGAAGCCGCGCTCGGCGAGCTGCTCGTCGGAGTAGCCCAGCAGCATGAGGTCCAGGATCGCGTCGGCGCGCGCATAGCTGATGCCCAAGTCGGCTTCGTCCGTCTGATCGGCCTCCAGATCGGCGGTCGGCGCCTTCTCGATCAGCCGCTGCGGGCACGCCGAGATAGCGCGCGAGCTCCCAGACCTGGCTCTTGAACAGATCGCCGAGCGGATTGACCGGCGGCGTGTCGTCGGCGTGCCACGTGAAGTAGCCGAGGAGCCGCTCCGTCTTGTTTCCGGTGCCGATCGGCAACGCGTCGAGCTTTGCCGACTGATCGAACAGCACGACCATGCGCGTTCGCGCCATGACGTTGCCGCGCCGGCGCGCGTCGGCATCCGGCTCGTACTGAAGATAGCCGTCGACGGCCGCGCTGATGTCGATCGTCACGCAGCGGATTGCGAGCGCGTCGACGACGAGCGCGGCGTCGGCGAGGCTGGACGGCTGCGACGTCTCGTACGGCAGTCGGAACGCGTAGACGTTCTCCGCGCCCAGCGCGCGGGCGCACAGAAACGCAGTGACCGCCGAATCGACTCCGCCCGAGAGTCCGATCACCGCCCGCGGAATGCTGCGGCGCTCGACGAGCTCGTCGCGCAAGAACGCGACGAGCCACTCCGCCGCGAGCGCCGCGTCGATGCGCGGCGGCGCCGGCGCTCCGAGCGGCGGCTCAACGATCGGCAGCACGTCCGCCTCGCGGAAGCGGCAGCTCTTCGTCGAGCAGCAGATCCGGCAGCACCGCGCCCAGATCGCCGAGCAGCGGCAGGCTCGCGCGCGCGAGATCGATCTCGCGCAGATCGAGATCGCAGCGCACGATGCAGGCCCGCAACGGCGGCGCCTGCACCAGCACCTTCCGCGCGGATCGATGACGCACGAGGTGCCGCTCATGCCCTTTCCGCCTTCGAACCCCGTCAGCCCCGCATAAATAATGAAGATGCCGTGCTCGATCGCGGCGAGCCGCAACATCTCGCGCCACTGCGCGACGCTCTCGAGCTCGCCGTCGCCTTCTCGATGCCGCGCCCCGGCGATGCGCTCGGCACGATCAGGATGCGCGCGCCCTTGATCGCGGCGATCGTCGGAACGATCGCGTGGCAGGCATCCTCGCAAACCAGCAGCGCCATGCGGCCGAAGCGCGTCTCGAAGACGCCGACTTTATGTCCGCGCGAGAGAAAGCGCTCCTCGTCGAACACGCCGTAGGTCGGCAAGAACATCTTGCGATGCAAGTGCACGATGCGCTCGCGCGTCGCGTCGACGTGCAGATACAGCGCGCTGTTGTAATACGTGCCCTCGTCGTTCTCGAAGAACCCGGCGGCGATGTCGACCGCGTCCGCGCACTGCGGCTCGCCACGCTCCGGCGAGATCGCTCGCGAACCGCGCCGCCGGCAGCGCCAAATCGTAAACCGCACCCTCGAGAAAATAGCCGGTCAGCGCCGCCTCGGGAAAGACGATGAGTCGGGCGCATCGCCGGCGAGCTGCGCGAACGCCTCGCCGCGCGTCCGCAGATTTCGCGCGTATTCGCCCTTTGGCCGGCTTGGTCTGCACGATTGCCGCACGCAGGCGAGCGGGAGTCGCGTTCACTCGCGGCTCGGCGATCAGCTGGTGGCCAGTTCCATCTGCTCGTCGCCCGGAACTTTCTGCCCAACTTGCGCCGCACAGACCTCTGCGGGATACGTCCAGATCTCCGCAAGCGTCGGATGCAGGTGCGGTATGCGCATGAACTGATCGACCGTCGCATCGAAGCGCATCGCGACGATCACCTCGTGGATCAGCTCGGAGCCTTGCGGACCGATCACCGCGGCGCCGAGGATACGGCCGCTCGTTCCGGTCGGCCATCATCTTCACGAAGCCTTTCGTCTTTCCCAGGCACTGCGCTTTGCCGTGTTCTGCGAAATCGTAACGCCCGCTAACGTACGCGACCGTCTCGCCGCGCAGCTCCTTCTCGCTCATTCCTACCGCGGCGAACTGCGGATCCGTGAAGACCGTGTGCGCCCCCACCAGCGCGATAGTCGGCCGTTTCGCCGACGCTCAGGCACGCGTTGCGCGCGGCGACCTCGCCCTGATAGATCGCGACGTGCACGAGCATCTACTCTCCGATCACGTCGCCGACGGCGTAGATTCGGGATTGGTCGTACGCATCGGCGCGTCGACCACGATGCCGCGGCGCGATTCCGTATGCGATCTCCGGCCGCGTCCAGACCGAGCCCCTCAACGTTCGGCGAACGGCCCGAGCGCGTAGAAAATCTCCTTGCCTGCCGCCTCGCGCTCGACCCCGTCCGCACGTAGCGCACGACCTTCTCTCCACCGCGGCGCCGCGCATCGAGCAGCGTCGTGCGCGTCACAACCTCGATGCCTTCCTCGCGAAAATAGCCGCGTGAGCGCTTCGCCGACATCGTCGTCCGTTTCCGTGAGCAAGTGGCCGCTGCGGATCAGGATCGTCGTACGCGCTCCCATGCGCGAAAGAAACTGACCGAGCTCGCATGCCGTATAGCCGCCGCCGAGGACGACGGCGGAGTTCGGGATCGCTTCGAGATCCAGCACCGCATCGCTATCGACGAAGCCGGCTTCGGCCAGCCCCGGCAAGCGACGGCGGAGCCACGACGCTGCCCGTCGCGACGACGAACTTCGGCGCCTCCAGAATCGTGTCGTCGCCGACCGCACCCGCGTCGGTCGAGAAGAAACGAGCCGCGCCGAAATAGAGCGGGAACTCGCCGATTCCCTCGATGCGATATTCGGCGAACCCCTGCACGAGCGCGCGTTTGCGCGCGGCGATGACGGCATCCGCACGCCAACGCCTCGACGTCGATCCCGAGCGCTCGCGCGTCGCGCGCGTCCGCGAGCGCGTCGCTCGACGCCAGAAGCGCCTTGCTCGGCATGCAGCCGCGCAGAATGCACAGACCGCCGAGGGGCCCTGTGTCGACCAACGCGACGTCGCAGCCGACGTCGCGCGCGGTGCGGGCGGCGGCATACCCGCCGAGCCGGCGCCGACGACGATCAGGTCATGCCGGCGCGAACGGCGGTCCATCAACGCCCGGCCGGGCGAGCACCGAGCCGATGAGTCGATTCGATGAAGCGGACCGTACCGCTGGAATGAACGAGGATCGAATGCGTTCGCGCCTGATTGCCGAAGAATCGCACGCCGCGCACCAAATCGCCGTCGGTGATCCCGGTCGCGCAGAAGATCACGTCGTTGCTGCGCACGAGATCGTCGAGCTCGAGCACGCGGTCGAGATCGCCGAAGCCCATCTCGATCGCGCGCTGCGCCTCCTCCGGATTGCGCGGCTGCAGACGCCCCATGAAGTTCCCGCCCAGGCACTTGATCGCGGCGGCGGCGAGCACGCCTTCCGGCGCGCCGCCGGTTCCCATCGCGACGTGAATGCCGGTCGACTCGATCGCGGTTGCGATGCACGCGTCGACGTCGCCGTCGGAAATCAGGCGGATGCGCGCACCCGCCGCACGCACTTCGCGGATCAGCTCGGCATGGCGCGGGCGATCGAGGATGATGACGCACACGTCGTTGATCGGCTTTTCGAGCGCATTGGCGACGGCCTCGAGATTCTCGCGCACCGGCGCGTCGATGTGCACGTACGGCGCCGCCTTCGGCCCCACCGCGAGCTTCTTCATGTAGGTATCGGGCGCGTGCAGCAGGCCTCCGCGCTCCGCGATGGCCATCACGGCGATCGAGTTCGGCAGCCCGTTCGCGACGAGATTCGTTCCCTCGACGGGATCGACGGCGATGTCGACCTCCTTGCCGCCGCTGCCGACTTCCTCGCCGATGTACAGCATGGGCGCCTCATCGCGCTCGCCCTCGCCGATGACGATGCGGCCCGAAATCTCCATCTCGCCGAGCGACTCGCGCATCTTCTCCACGGCGGCGCCGTCCGCGGCGTCGCGCTCGCCACGCCCCATCCAACGCGACGCCGCGAGCGCCGCGCTTTCGGTCACCTTGACGAAGTCGAGCGAGTGAACCGGGTGGTCCAGCACCGTCCGCATCATCGCCCGTGCCATCGACCGTGCCATCGCCGGTGACCTACAAAGGGAAGCGGCTTATTTCCTCTTAAACACACTCACCGCGTGTCCGCCGGTACCCAACTGTCGCCATCGTTCTATTCGCGCCTCTTCCGCCCAAGCGATCTGCTGATCGCGGGTTGGACGGCGCTCGTTGCCGTCGCGCTCGCTGGGCTCACGCTTGGTTTCTTCGCATGGTACGCGCTGATCGTTCCGCGCCACCACGGGCCCATCGGCGAGCTCGGCCTGCTGGTCTTTACGGTTGGCGGCATCGCGGTCGCCGTCGCGGGCTGGATGGCCTACGCGCGGTACTTTTCTCGCCGCGCCGGCATAACGCTCGATCGCGCGTTGCGCTACGACGCGCTCACGTGGCCGCCGTTCTTGATTCTCTGGCTTACGTTCGTCGTCGCGCCGCAGCTCACGACCGGCGCGCGCTTGTTCCTCGTAGCCGCCGCGCTCTGCTGCGTGGGCAAGGTGCTGATCGCGGCACGCTTCAACCAGACGGTCCGCGAGGTCGTCATCGACTTCGCAGCCACGCGGCTCGCGATCATCGTGATCGCCGAGCTCGCGGCGGTCATCATCGGCCAGCGCGCCGGCACGCACGTTCAGGAGTCAACGCATCTCCTGCTCGCGGTCTGGGGTCGCTGGGACGCGGTCCACTACCTCGACATCGCGACGCTCGGCTATCAGGGAACGGACATGGCCTTCTTCCCGCTCTATCCTTTCCTGATACGAATCGTCGGATCGCTCGCCGGCAATCACCTGATCGCAGGCCTCCTCATTTCGAACGCGTCCTTCTTCTTCGGCCTGCTGTACTTGTACAAGCTCCTCGAGCACGAATACGACCGCGCGGTCGCGCGACGAGCCATTTTCTACGTCTCGATCTTCCCCACGGCGGTGTACTTCACGGCGGTCTACACGGAATCACTCTTCTTCATGCTGACCGTCGCGTCGTTCTACTACATGCGCTCGCGGCAGTGGTGGATGGCCGGAATCTTCGGATTCTTCGCCGCGCTGACGCGCGTCGAGGGCGTCCTCTTGCTCGTACCGTTCGTCATCGAGTGGCTCACCCAGGCGCGGCCGCTTCGTCCGCGGGCGGTCTACGATCTCGTCGCAGGGGCCCTGATCCCGCTCGGGCTCGCAGTCTACATGGCCTATCTGTGGGTCCTACGAGCCGACCCGCTCTATTTCTCGCACGTGCAGATCCACTGGAACCGGCACCTCGCGCCGCCCTGGGTAAGCCTCGCCAACGCGTTCGAAAGGCTTGTGCACGCAACGAGCGGGCAGCTCGCCGCGAATCAGTCCCTCGAGATCGCGTTCACCCTTCTGATGATCGCCGTGCTCCTCGCCGGATTGCACAGCCTGCGGCCATCGTACATCGCGTACATGGCCCTCTCGATCCTCGTGCCGATGTCGACGTCGAACCTGATGTCCATGCCGCGCTTCGCACTCGTGCTCTTCCCGATGTTCGCAATCTTGGCGCGTTGGGGGGACCGGCCGTGGTTCAACAACGTCATCCTCGCCTTCTCGCTCCCGCTGCTCGGCCTGTTCACGGTGCTGTTTGCCGACTGGTACTGGGTTGCGTAGCGTGGTTGCGTCGCTCGCCCGGCGCCGCGGCGTCCGTCAGTTCGTCAAGTTCGGCATCGTCGGCGCGTCCGGGTTCGTCGTCAATTTCGTCGTCTTCACGCTGCTTCAGCGCGTCGTTCCGAATCACGCACAGCCGCTGCAGTACAATGTCATCTACACCCTAGCGTTCCTGGCCGGCGGCGTCTCGAACTACTACCTGAATCGCATCTGGACGTTCCGTTCGACCAGCCACGCCGTGCGCGAAGGCGCCCAGTTCTTGACCGTCTCCGCCGTCGCGCTGATCGTCGGACTCGTCGTGTCGGCGTTCGTGAGCCGCTGGCTCGGCCACGGCCACCGTACCTGGTTCGTCGCCACCGTTGCCGGCATCTTCGTCAACTTCTTCCTCAACAAATATTGGACGTTCCGGCACATCGAATAAAACCCGGCCTCTATTGGTACGCCGGGCTATTTGCGATCATCATTATCGGGCTGACGCTGCGGTTGCATGGGATACATAATCCGTTGCTCGATCATCCGGGCTGGCGGCAGGGCGACACTGCGGCGATCGCACGCAACTTTGCGCGGCTGCAGTTCGACATCTTGCGGCCGCAGACCATGTACAACGGACCGCCGCCCAACTACGTCGAACTCGAGCTGCAGATCGTCCCGTTTATGGCTGCTACGCTATATAAGCTCCTTCGGCATTCACGAGATCTTTGGACGGCTGATCAGCATCGCGTTTAGTTTGGCGACGGTGGTGACGGTGGGGTATTTTGCGCGGTGGCTCTTCGACAGCGCGATCGCGGGGCTGATCGCCGCGTTTTTCTACGCCGTCTTCCCCGGCAGCGTGTATTACGGGCGCACGTTCATGCCCGACGCGGCGATGGTGTTCTTTCTCACCGCGGCACTCTACGCGTGCGCCCGCTATCTGACTAGGGACGGGCGGCTCTCCGCGCGCGGGATGGTGTGGCCCACGCTCCTGCTTACGGTCGCGTATCTCGCCAAGCCGGTTTCTGTGCTGGCGCTCGTGCCGGTCGCGAGCATGCTCTGGCAGCGCCTCGGGGCTCGGCGAGCGTTGTCCGCCTTGCCCGTCGCCGTCGCGATCGTCGTTCCGCTGCTGATCCTGTGGCTGTACGACCGGCGCGTCTCGGCGTACGCGGAGTGGCACTGGACCAGCGGGATCACCCGCCTGCACGTGCTGCCCGCGCTGCTGACGGCGTTCGAGCACGCCGGGGCATTTGCGGCCAAGGCGTCACAGTGGGTGGCGGCGCTCGGCATGCTGCCGGGCACGATGCTGGGCAAGGCCGCCTTTGCGCTGTCGATCGCGGCCTTCATGGCTCTGCCCTGGCTCGCCGCACGCAGCAAAGCGCTGCTGTGGGGCTGGCTCGTCGGCGGCCTCGCGTACGCATACGTCGTCGTGACGGTCGAGCGCGTCGACTACTATCTCTATCCGCTGCTGCCGCTGTGCGCGCTCGCGATCGGAGGCGCGCTGGCGCGATACGTGTCGGCCGTGAGCCGCGCCGATGCCGCGCCGGCGGCGCGATACGCTCTGATCGCGCTCGTACCGGCGGTCGCGATCGCCGTGCTCGTTCAGAGCCGCGCCGCCGTTGCCGCCTACTACCGCTACGATAGACAGCTGTACCGCAGCGCCGCCGCGTTGAACGCCGCGCTACCGAGAGACGCGATCGTCGTCATCGGCCACTACGGCCCCAACGTCCAGTACTACATCGACCGTTTCGGTTGGGAGGAAGACCCGGCGCTCTGGACGCCGTTCGACGAGGAGAGCGCGATTCGCAAGGGAGCTCGGTACTTCATCTCGATCGAGGACCGCCGCATGCGGGCCAACAGCGATCTATGCGTCTGGCTGCAGCGCTTCCCGGAGAGGACGGAACTCGCGCCGTGGCCCGTCTATGAAACGGATCCCGCGCTGGCTTCTTCCGCCGGCGACAAGTTGTGGCGCGCATATCGCACGGCGCAGCGTGGTGGAACGGGCCGGGAGTTCCTAGACCGCCGGGACGTATGCGGCGTTACGCCCCGATCGCCTTGAACGTCTCCAGCAGGGATCGAAAAGCTTCCGGCTCCACGGCGATGCTGCCGCGGTATGGAAAGTCCATTGCCATCACCAGGAACAGAACCAGGCCGATCATCAAGCTGAGGGTGCCGATCATCAGCTGCTGCATAATCGCACGGTCGAAGCCGAAGAAATACGTGAAGGCCACGGTCAAGTAGGCGCCGACGATCAGCACCGCCCACAAGATGCCGTTGATTCCGTTGAAGTCGATGGTGAGGCGCGTCTGCCGGTCCATCAGCGCGGTGTCCATCGCGGCGAGCATCTGCGCCTGAATGTTTGCCAGTTGCGGTGACGACGCGGGCAGCGTACGCACGTCGCGGTCCAGGACTTCCAACAAGGCGTCCGATGTCGGCGAGCGCGCGCCGCGGCGCATCTGGGGCCACTCGTGATCGATGACTGAGTGTACGTATGCTCTAAGCGTAGCACGCAGGTCGTCTCGGGCGGCGGGGAAAGAACCGGCGTCGCGAAAGATCGTTGCGAGCGAGCCTGCCTCGTCGTACGTGCGCGCCTCCGCCTGCTGGAAGCGCTCCCAGACGCCGATGGCGACGAACGCCAGCAGCACGGCGTAGATCACGCCGATCACTGCCAGGATGAAACCGGCGCGGTCGTTGTGCGCCGCGCGGACCTCCTGCGAAGTGAACTTCGACACGATATACCCGACGAACAGGGTGGACGCGAGGAAACCGACGACGACGACGATGCCGGCCCAAACCGTCGGCAGGGATTCGAGCCAAGCGATCATGGAAGCGGCAGCAGCGAGGCGGCCCCGAACGTGGTCGACTCCGCCGGCGTCTCCGGAACGCCCGAGCTTACCAGCTGCCGGTAGACGATGAGTCGGTTCGTGTCCTTGGTCAGCTCCAGCTGCATCTCGTAGCTGCGCTTGATGGCCGAGGTCAGCTGGTCGGTATCAAACGTGTAGCCGAATCGCTTGAGATTCCGCAGCAAAACGGCGTTCATCGTGTTGAGCTGCGCGTAGGCGCGTTGAATCTCAAGTCCGGCGGTGTGATAAGTCGGATAGTTCGTCAGCACGATCTCGCGCTGCAACTTCGCCTGCTCGATCGCCGCCTTGAGCGCCGCAAGCGGCGCGCTCTGGGAATCCACCGACAGTCCGGCCTCCACAGTGGCCAAGGCATCGTCGAAGCTCCCCTTGCCATATTGCAGCCGCGCCAGCTCGGCCGCCGCGTCGACGTAGCCGGCGCGCGCCTGAGGGTCCTTGGCGTCGACGCGAAGCGCCAGCCGATATGCAAGCGCGGCGTCGCGAACGTCGCCGTGCAACATAGCGACGTCACCCTGATGGACGCGCGTATTGACGATCCAGCGCTCGATCGAGCCGGCGCACCCCGCGAGCAGCGCCGCAGCGCACGCGGCGACGACGGATCTAGAAATGGACATGCGCTGCAAATCGAGCCACCACCTCGATGATTACTGCGGCCGGATAGAGAATCACCTGCGAAAGCAGCGAACCCAGGATGGCCGTCAACGACAAGTAGAAGACCATCGCCCGCACCTCGTCGATGCTGCGCTTGCCGTGGATCGCTTGATCGCTGATCATCGAAGACGTCGGGTCCACGAACAGCGTAAACGCGATGGTCCCGATCCCGTTGATTACACCCGAGAGGCCGACCGCGGTCCGCGCGACGTTCGCGTCGAGGACGGAGGCGAGGTACGACGCCTGCACGCCGATCGCGTACACGCACATCACGACGACGTTGAAGATCAAAAGGCGCCTCGGCAGACAGCGCCAGTCGAACGAACGGATCCCGGCGAGCGACGGAAACCGCTGCGACCGCAGGACGTCCGCCATCACCGACGGCGCCAAGAGGCGCGCGAGCGAGTGCGGAACCGATCCGCGCGCCTCGAAAGAATGCACGCCGCGTCGAAACAGGTACGTGAACATCGGCAAAAGCAGGGCGAAAGCAATCATGCCGGTGGTGCCGGCGAGCACGATCAGCCGAAGCTGCAGCTCGAAGACGTGGTGCCAGGCCGCGAGGTCGGCGGCCGCGTTTCCCGCCTCATCCGAAAGCGGCCCCACGAAGAACAGCATGAACAGGTTCGCGAGCCGCCCGGTCGTGACGAACAGATTGAACAGCGAGATCGACGTCGCGATCCGCTTCGTCTGAACTCCGGCGAGCCGTGCCGCATACGCTCCGATCGTCACGCCCTGCACGACGAACGTGATGACCATTGCTCCGATGAGCTTCCCTGACCACACGTGCGGCGCCGTCGCCGCCGCAACGACCGCCTGCATCGAAGCTTACGCGGCTCCCCGGCAGAATGAATTTTTGAATATCACATCCTTGCCCTACGCTGCATGACTCCTCCACATGATGACCGATTCGTCCACCGGCCCGATGATGCACAGGCCGAGGTTCTCGTCGAGCAGCAGCTCACGCGCGAGCTGCTGCACGTCGTCCGGGGTTACGGCATCGATGCGCCGCTCGATCTCCTCGGGGCTGACCTGGCGCCCGAGGGCGAACTCGTTGCGGCCGAGGCGGATCATCCGGCTGGAGGTCGACTCGAGCGACAGCGTGAGGTTGCCCTTGATGTGTTCCTTCGCAAGCGCGAACTCGGCCGCGTCGATTGGGGCATTGCGGGCGCGCGCAAATTGCTCGAGAATTACGTCGATGCACGGCTGCACGTTCTCGGCCGAAGTACCGGCGTAGACGCCGAACAGCCCCGCGCGCCGATACGCGGCCTGGAAGGAGTAGACGCTGTAGACGAGGCCGCGCTGCTCGCGAATCTCCTGAAAGAGCCGGCTGGACATACCGCCGCCCAGGATCGTATCAAGCAGCCACAGCGCGTAGCGGCGGTCGTCGCGCACGTCGATGCCGCGCGTTCCGACGATGACATGCGCCTGTTCGCTGTCTTTGTATCGGACGTGCGCGCCGGGCGTGGTCGCCGGCCCCTCGGGCTCGGGGAGCATGCAGGAGCCCTCGAAGGCGGCGAACTGCTCGGCGACCAGCTCCACGAATCGATCGTGCTCGAGATTGCCCGCCGCGGCCACGACCACGGAGTTCGGCGCGTAGTGCGCGCGCATGTGTGTGCGAAGGTCGTCCGGCGTCACGCGCACGACGGTGTCGGCGAAGCCGATCGTCGGTTCGCCGAGGCTCGATCCGCTCCACATCGTCTGCAGGAAGACGTCGTGGATCAGCTCGTCCGGCGAGTCTTCGTACATCTTGATCTCTTCGAGGATCACCTTCTGCTCTTTGATCAGCTCCTGCGCGTCGAACGTCGAGTGCAGGAACATGTCGGACAGCACGTCGAGCGCGAGCGGCACGTGACGGTCGATGACCTTGGCGTAGTAGCAGGTCGTTTCTTTATCGGTAAACGCGTTGAGGTTTCCGCCGACGCCGTCCATCGTCTCGGCGATCTGCCGGGCGCTGCGGCGCGACGTTCCTTTGAAGAGCATGTGTTCCACGAGGTGCGAGATGCCCCGGCGCTCGTGGCTCTCGACGCTTGAGCCGACGTCCGCCCAGATGCCGACGGTCGCGGAACGCACGCCCGGCATCGTCTCCGTGAGCACGCGGACGCCGCTGGGAAGGGTCGTTTTGCGATGGCTCACGACGATCTGAACGCCGTGCGGGACCACTGCGGATCCCAGAAGACGCCGTCGCTCGCGGCGCTCGCGCGGGCACGCACGGCCGCGACCGGCTCGCCGCGGCGCACGGTGAGGCTGAACACGGTGCGCGACGTGGGCTTCGCGAGATCGCCGCTAACGACCACACCCTTCGCGACCGCGATCGGGACGCTCGCCCACACGTCGATCTCCTCGGTCGCCGGGGCGGCCGCGAACGAGCGTTCCACGAGCGTCACGACCTCGCCGATGAACTCGTCGCGCGTGAGCGGGTGATGGAACTTGACGCCCCAGAGACGGATGCCGACGATCAGATGCGAGCCCAGCTGGTTCGCGGAGATCTGCGTCACCTGTGCAGACCAGTGCGTGCTGAACACGGACAGGCCGATACGCTGTGCGACGTCGCGACGGTTGCCGACCGCGCGCGCCGCCGCATCGAGGTCCGCGACGCTCGGCGCGTAGGCCGGCGCCGCGCCGCTGGCGGCGGCGACCGCCAGCACGGCGCTCGCGATCAGTCTAGTAGGACTGCGCAAAGTAGGCCCTGACCTTGGCCGGTTCCCCGCACGCCACGCACGCCGCGCCCGGTTCGTCGAGCGCGCGCAGCACGCGCGTGGTGGCGGTCGTTTCCGCTTTTACCTGCGCCTCGCACTCGGGACGCTCGCACCACGCGATGTCGACCATGCCGGCGCGCTCCTTGCAGAGCCGAAGGAACTCCTCGCGATCGGTGATCACGAACGTATGCGAATCGAGATGCGCCTTCGCCTGCGCGTACAGGGAGGCTTGAATGTCGTCGAGCAGCTCGCGGAGCTTCGCCGGCAAGTCCGCGAGCGCGACGCTCTGCCGCTGTCCCGCTTCGTCCTTGTTGCGGTCGCGCCGCGCCAAGATGGCAGTCTGCGCGTCGACGTCGCGCGGCCCGATCTCGATGCGCACCGGAACGCCGCGCAGGTCCCACTCGCTGTACTTCCAGCCCGGCTGCTGGTCGCGTTCGTCCACGCGCACGCGGAAGCCGGCTTCCCTCAGGCGCCGCGCCGAATCGCGGCTCAGCTCGATCGCACGATCGTCGTTGGAGCGCACGATCGGGATCACGACCGCCTCGATCGGCGCCATCTTCGGCGGGATGCGCAGCCCGCGATCGTCGCCGTGGACCATGATCAGGCCGCCCAGCATGCGCCAGGAGACGCCCCACGACGTCGTGTAGACGTGCTTGATCGCGCGATCCGCGTCGGCGAACGTGATGTCGTACGCCTTGGCAAAATTCTGGCCGAGGTCGTGCGATGTTCCGGATTGCAGCGCCTTGCCGTCGGGCATCAGCGCCTCGATCGAGAACGTCTCGACGGCGCCGGGGAAACGTTCGCTTGCGCTCTTCCTTCCGGCATACACCGGTATCGCGGCGACGTTCTCTGCGAAGTCACGGTAGAGCTCGAGGATCCGCAGCGTCTCCTCGCGCGCCTCTGCCGCGGACGCGTGCGCGGTGTGCCCCTCCTGCCAGAGAAACTCCATCGTGCGCAGGAACGGCCGCGTCGCCTTCTCCCAGCGCACGACGTTGGCCCACTGATTGATCAGAACGGGCAGGTCGCGATACGATTGGATCCACTGCGCGTACATCACGCCGACGATCGCTTCGGACGTCGGCCGGATCGCGAGCCGCTCGGTAAGCTTTTCGCTGCCGCCTTGCGTCACCCACGCCACCTCGGGCGCGAAGCCCTCGACGTGCTCGGCCTCGCGCATCAGCAAACTCTCGGGAATGAAGAGCGGAAAGTAGGCGTTTTCGTGCCCGGTTGCCTTGAACCGTTCGTCCAGGTGCTTCTGCAAGTTTTCCCACAACCCGAACCCGTAGGGACGCAGAACGACGCAACCGCGCACCGGCGAATACGAAACCAGCTCGGCCTTGAGGCAAGCCGCCGTATACCATGCGGAGAGGTCGGCCGCCTTCGGAGGAATCTCCTTGACGACGTCCCGAGCGAGCGCTTCGGACATGACCGGCCCCGCTTCGCCGGGAGATTGCACGAGACCCTCGTAAGCAATGGAGCAATGCCGAAACACACGCGCATCTACACCCGCACGGGCGACGACGGAACGACGGGCTTGATCGGCGGCTCGCGCATCAAGAAGAACGCGCTGCGCATCGAGACGTACGGTACGGTGGACGAGCTGTCGAGTGCGATCGGCATGGCGCGCTCCGAGCTGCGCGCGTCGGGCTCGACCGGCTCTCGCGCTGACCGTCTCGACGCCTGGCTCGCGTGGACGCAAGACGCGCTCTTCAACCTCGGCACCGAGCTGGCGACGCCGCGGCCCAGCGCGAACGCGTCGTTCCCGCGGATCGAAAGATCCGACGTCGAGGCGCTGGAGCGTGCCATCGACGAGGCGGAGCGCGACCTCCAGGCGCTGGCGAACTTCATTCATCCCGGCGGATCGATTCCCGGCGCGCGGCTGCAGTTCGCGCGGACGATTTGCCGCCGCGCCGAGCGCCTCGCCGTCACGCTGCGGGAGCGCGAGGACGCTCCCGGCGACGTCGCACTGCGCTTTCTCAACCGTCTCTCCGACGCGCTCTTCGTGTGGGCGCGCTGGATCAACGACGCGCTCGGTGCTCCGGATCATCTCTGGAAGCCATCGAATAAACCGCCCGAAGCGTAGGTCCGCCCGGCGCGCGCTGCGAAACGACGCCGGAATGTCGTTTCTGTCCGAGCTGTTCGCTACGACGGACGCTACGAAGCTGCGCGAGCTCGGCACCCGCAAGATCCTGCGCCGTGCTCTGACGGCGAAGGATCTCGTCTCGATCGGGCTCGGCACGATGATCGGCGGCGGCATCTTCACGACGATCGGCACGGGCGTCAAGGGCGCCGGCCCGGCGGTCATCATCTCCTACCTGCTCGCCGGACTGACGTCGTTCTTCGCGGCGCTTTGCTACGCGGAGCTCGGTGCGATGGTCCCCGTGGCAGGCAGCGCATACACCTACGCGTACGCGACGCTCGGCAAGCTGTTCGCGTGGATCATCGGCTTCGCGCTGATCTTCGAGTACGGCATCAGCGCCGCGCCGGTGGCCCAGCAGTTCTCCGCAGCGATCCAAGACGTCGCCAAGGGCGTCAACCTCGCGCTGCCGGCGTGGGCGTCGCAGTCGAACCTGATCGTCCACGGCGCCTGGTGGCTGCCCTCGAGCTGGGATCTCCTGCACTCGCAGTACGACGTGCTCGCGGCGCTCTTCGTCGTGGGCCTGAGCGTCCTGCTCTCGGTCGGGATTCGCGAATCGGCGAGCGCGAACAACGTGTTCGTCGTGCTGAAGATCGCCGCGTTGATCGTCTTCATCATCGCCGGCGCGTTCCTGGTTCGCGCGGCGAACCTTCACAACTTCAATCCGGTCGGATGGGGAACGCTGCACCCGTTCGGCGGCGTGGCGGACTATTCGTCGACTGCCCAGCCCTACGGCATCGTCGCGATCGGCGCGTACGTCTTCTTCAGCTACATCGGCTTCGACACGGCGACGACCACCGCCGAGGAGTGCAAAAACCCGCAGTTCGACGTGCCCGTCGGCGTAATCGGCGCGCTGGCCATCGGCACGATAATCTACTGCGCGACGGCGATCGTGCTCGTCGGTGCCGTGCCGTGGAATCAGGTGCCGATCAAGAACCCGCTGGTCTACGCGCTCGCGCCGCTGCACGTCCCCGCGCTCACCTGGGTCATCACGATTGGGGTGCTAGCCGGCACGACGAGTGTGGCGCTGGCATCCCTCTTGGGGCAGTCGCGGATCTTCTACGTAATGGCGCGCGACGGCATGCTGCCGCCCGCAGTCGCGAAGGTGCACCCACGCTTCAAGACGCCGATGACCACGACGCTGCTGACCGGCGCGGCCGTGGCGATCCTCGCGCTAATCGTGCCGCTCAACAACCTGCTCAACCTCGTCAACATCGGGACGCTGATCGCATTCTCGGTCGTATGCGCCGGTGTGATCTATCTGCGCAAGCACCGGCCCGAACTGCCGCGCAGCTTCCGCGTGCCGTTCGTGCCGCTCTTCCCTGCGCTAGGCATCATCTTCTCGCTCTTTTTAGCGATCTTCGGACTCTCGCGCGCGACGTGGACCTGGTTCGTCATCGCGCTGGTCGTCGGACTCGTCTTCTTCTTCTCGTACGGTTTTCGCAAATCGAACCCGGCCGAAGTCGTGCCGGTGGAAGAGCCGGCCGGCCTCAGCGAGATCGCCTAGCGCCTACGGCGTTAACTGAAAAACGGAACCTTCGCATTCCGGCCGACTCGCGCTCAATGCTGCCCTATCACTGCGCGCGTGAACTGGTGATACGAGGGGAGCTGGACGCACGTCGTCAGTTGCTCCGTGCGGTACGAGTCGGTCCAACCGCGAGCGTATCCGGCCGGCCCGCCGCCCGGAATCAGCGGAGTGAGCTCGTAGCCGCCGTGCTTGAGAGGAATTTCAACGCGGAACCATTTTCCGGAACAGCCGAGAATCGAATCCGGCTGGATCGAGTACGGTAGCCGTAGCCATAATGCGCGCCTTCGATGAGAAACCACCCGTTTCGCGTGCCGATGACGTGAAACTCTGCCGCGACGCTGCCCACGTCGGGCTGCGGACTTTCCACTTTCGGTAGCCTTCCTGGGACGCGGGATTGCGCGCTCGGGCCTTCGCGAATGTTGAGTCCTTTTGGATCGAGGTCGTTCGGATGGGTTGGCGCTCGCATTTCGTTCCGGCGTGGGGTGCTGCTAGCAGTGTTGCTCGTTCCGCCGATTGTCGCACGAATGAATTCCGAAGAGGCGCTGCTCGCCTCGGAGTTCGGCACGGAGTACGAGGACTATCGTTCGCGAACCTCGCGCTTAGTGCCGAGTAGTCTACTGACGGAGGTCATCCTATCGGATCACCACGGCGAACGGGCTGCGGCGTGCTAAAAACGGTAGTCCCTGCGCAGGCTTGTAAGCGACGGGCGCGTTCTTATATGTCGCCGACAGTGGCTCCGACAACGTAGTGTTAGAGCGTTCGCCGCAACCCCCTCGCAGGCCCTAGAGCAAACGGCGAGATACCTAAGGTGGCATGCTGATCGCCGATTGGATCTCGATCTCGTGGCCGAACGCGACGGCGATGCTGGCGATTTATTTGCTCGTCAAAGCGTTTTGGCCGCTCACGATCTTGGCCGCCGTCGCCGTGTGGCTCTCGTGGCGGCGGCCCGCTAGCGTTGCCGTGCGCGTCGTTGCGGGCCTCACCGTAGTGCTTTGGCTCATGTCGGCAGTTCCGTTTTTGTATTTTGTAGGCGGCCAAGCGGCGTTCGCGGCACAGACACGCTCGCGGCAGGAGGCGCTAAGGCACGGCACGGTCATTGCCGGCATCCGGCTCCCCGCGCGGACGCTCGTAACGCATCCGACCGCGCAAGCGCGCAACGAGATCGCTTCGCTCGACCTTCAGGAGGAGGCCAGCGTTTACGGCGTCCCGTTGACGGGGCACGTGGATTTCAAGAGTGGGCAACCGGACGGCTTCGTTACCTTGGCGCACGACGCTTTGATCGGCGGCGTCCCTTGCGCCGCCGATGCACAGGTGCAGCTCAAAGACGGGAAGGTCGACACGTGTACGATGTCTCGCGCGAGCGTCGTCGGGGGGATTCCATGCCGGGGCGAGATCTCGATGGGCAACGGGATAGGGTGCACGCTTTCCTCTGACTATCGGCGCTTCGGCGTCATGTGGCGAGCGGGAGCTCAGGCGAACATTGACGGCAACGATGCGTCGTTCGATGTTATGTCGCGACCACCGAGTCTCTATGTGCTCGGTTCGCCTCTGCCGAGTCGCGCCGTAGTCGAGTTCACCGGTGGGCGCCTCTACGGAGTAAACTTCACCAGCAACCCATGGCGTTTCAAAGGATGCACGATCACTTACGTCGCGGTTGAATACGGGTCTCGATCGGGAAAATCCACCGGTGCATGCCGTCTTCCTAGGGATCGCAATGGTAGCGTGGTGCTGCCACCGTCCGCATTCACGACACAGTGAGAGGGCGAGTGTTGATGCTCGCCCCTCCTGTTCTTATGCGCGACCGCGGATTCTAGTAGGCCTTGACACCGTTGGGAGTTCCCCAGCCGGCCGGGCCGCTATACTTCTTGTAGCCGCCATTGCTCTCTTTTAGGCCTGCCTGGCAGAGGTAATCGCTGCAGTTGCCATCGCTGCCGGAAGTGATTTGATGCAGCTCTCTCCGGTGTTTCATTCTCGAAAGGTTCCAGAACGTTTTCCCGCCGGTGAAGCTGCCCGGATTGTCAACGAGGCCGACGATGCCGGCCGTGAGCGGCGCAGCGACGCTCGTCCCGCAGACGTCGATCCAGCCGCCGTAAGAGCCGATGTACTCGGCGACGCCCGGCGAGCAGCCCGCTTCGGCCGAGGTGTCCGAGATCGTCCGGCCGTTGCAGTCCGGATCGTGCTGCCACGACGGCTTCGGGGTCGTTGTGGCGCAACCGGCTCCCGCGCCGTCCCAGACGGTCTCGCTGTAGGTCGAACCGGACTTTTCTAACTGCGTTCCGCCTATGGCGAACACGTTTGCAAGCGCCGCCGGCCACTCGATTTCCGGATATCCGCTATCGCCGGACGAGGCTATGTACGCGACGCCCGGTGTATTGAAGTAGTTCGGGAAGTTCGAATCGCCGCAGTTCTCGCCGTAGTTGAAGCTGCTGCATCCCCAGCTGTTGCTGAGGATCGTGGCGCCGAGCTTCGCGGCGGTCGCTTCGGCTTTCTCCAAGCCGCAAACGACGCCGCCGCAGTTGCCGCCTTCGATCAGGTAGATCGTACATAGGGGACAACTGGCCGAGACCATTTCGATGTCAAGGGCGGTCTCGACACACCAGCCGAAGTTTGCGCAGTTCTGGGGATAGTTGCTTTGTTGGCCTTCCTCATTGAACTTAAAGAACGTCGCCGTTCCCAAGCCGAACTGTGTACGGTACGTTCCGAGATCCGTCTGAGCGTTGGGCTCGTCGCCAAGTTCGATGAGTGCGACTATCACTCCGGATCCCTTTCCCAACGAGGGGGTAAGGTTATAGCGCGTCTGTAGGTCGATGGGCCGCCAGCCGCAGTTGCTGGAGGGCGAACAGGGCGGCTTCATGCCCTTGGTCACGATTAGTACGTGGCACTGCACGCGTCCGGTAAGTAGTTTGCATCCGTGCCGGGCTTCGTGTTTCGCTTGCCACTCGGGTACAAAGTGTGCGGACTGCGAAGGTCCGCCTTGCGACGGGACGCCAGCCGTTGGAGTGGTCGACGGGCCCGCCCCGTTACAGCCGGCGATCGCCAGCGCCACTACCAACGGAAAAAACTTCAAGGAACCTCTCACAATCGCTCCTCTCCTTTAAGTGCACTGGGGGAGGAGTACTTATGGAAAGCGCAACGGTTGCCTCCTAAGCTATTGGGGGTTAGGAACCGATTGGTCTTCGAAGAACCCGACGATCGTCTTGTTGGAATCGAGCACGAACATGACGCCCTGCGAGCCCTTCTCGAACACCGCGAGGTAATGGTAGCGCTGATACTGCGCCATCGTGTCCGCGCGCACGAACTGCAGCTGCCGGAACTTTCCGAGCCCCGCGAACGCGGTATCGATCTGACCTAACAGCTGCTGCGTGAAGCCCTGCCGCATCTCCGGCGAGATACCGCTGCCCGGCACGTGGCCGGCGAGTACCGTCGTGAAGAAGCCGGTGAAGCGGCCCGTCAGCGCTGCGTCCGGCGGCGGAGCGGATTCGGAAGCCGGCGGAGTCGGCTGCCCGGCGGGGGGCGCCGGCTGAGCGCAGGCCGGAGCGGCGGTCATCGTGACGCCACAGAGCAGTGCCGCGACGGCGAGTTTGGCGAGCATTTAAGTCGAGCGTCCTTTCCGGCGGAGCATTTCGCGAGCCTTTCGATTCGACGCGCCCGCGAATCCGCCCGCCGAAGGGCTTCATAATAGCGTCCTTTCAAGGCCGCGGAAACGCAGGTCCGTCACGCGCGTTTCCACACGAGCACGTTCGAGCTGCCCCAGATTTCGGGCGGCAGCGTACGGATCGTCAGCGTGTCGCCGGTGAGCTTGAACCGGCGCTCGAGCGTCACGCCGACGAGGTCGGTGAAGACGCTCACCTCGACGTGATGAAAGACGCGGTCGCCGCGGATCTCGTAGCGACCGGCGTAGGCGAGAAAGTTGCGCAGCGAGTCGCTGCGCGCGATCTCCGACGCGCTCGTCCCCGCGGGGGAGCGGAGCACCGGGCGATGCGTGCCGCCGAGCACCGCCGCCATGCGGGCCTGCGCGGTATAAATCAGGTAGCCGACCGGCTCCGGGCCGAAGCGCGGCTCTTGTGTGGCCTTCCCTTCGTCCACGTTGAAGCTCACGAGGCTCCACGCGCCGATGACGCCGGCCGGCTCGGCCGCCACGGCCGGGACATTCGCGATCGCCGCGAGGACACCGAACGAGGCCGCCGCCTCCAGCAGGCCCTTTCGAGACAACGACTGTAACTGCGGTGAATCACCGCGAGTAAATAACGCCATGATCAAACGGGGTCTTTTGACCCTCGCGATTACGCTCCTCGGCGCGACCGCTCCGGTCGCTCCGCAAAACGGCGCGGCCGAGACGATGACCCCGCTGAAGATCTTTGATTCGGCGTTTCGGCGTTTGCAGTCATATCCGGTGCCGCCGTACGCGGTGTGGACCGCAACGTGGAACATTCGCGAGCGTCCGATGGGGTATTACACGGGCGAGAAGACGAGCGTCGAGACGAATCGCTACGCCGTGCGCCTCTCGGACGGCATGGAGAACGTCAGCGACCCGATTCCGAGCGGCAAGCTGCCGCCGGCGACGATCGAGGGCGAGTTCCTCGGGCCGTTCGCGTGGAGGATGCGGGCCTCGGTGCGCGTCGCGCCGCCGGGCGGCATGACGATGCAGCCCGACGTCGAGGGTTTCAAGACGATCGCCACCGTCGTGGCAATCGCTCAGTCGCCATACACGTTCGGTTTTACGCCCACCGGCACGCTGCCGATCGAAATGGTCGACGGTCGTCGGGTCTATCATTTAGAGCTGCGGCCGCGCAGCGATTCCCCGCTGCACAACCTGCGCGATCTCTGGATCGATGTAAACACCTACGATTTGTGGAAGGCGCACTTCGTCGGCACGTACCGGCCCACGCCGGACGCCACGATCAGCCCGACCGACGTGATGGTGAGCTTTCGCAACGTGCTCGGCTGTTGGGTCGTGACGCACGCCGTGTGGAACTGGGACGACGCGCCGGTCACCTTCATTTTCGACGTGACCAACGACGAGATCGCCCTGCCCGCTTCGCTTCCGGACTGGCTGTTCGACGCAAAACTTTACCAGCGTCATCAAGATGCCGGTGAGCCGGACTATATCGGCGAGCTTCTGCGGCGCATGCGGGCGGGATCGAACGGGTAAGGCGCTCGGCCACGCCGAAGGCCGGAACATGGAGCGTTCCCGTTTAGCTGCCCTCGCTGTGGCGTTTGCGCTCGCGTCGTGCGCGGGTGGTTTCACCGGCGGCTCCGGCGGCGCGACGCCCGCGCTCCGTGATGCGCATCGTCACGGCAGCTCCGGTCTGATTCAGCACGTCGTCATCGTCGTTCAAGAGAATCGCAGCTTCAACAACTTGTTCGCGACGTTCCCGGGCGCGGGTGGAACGACGCACGGCATGATGGGCAAGAAGCGGATCCGCCTAAAAGAGGTCGATTTGATCTGGCCGTGCGACCTCGGGCATTCGCGTAATGGGTTCCTCGAAGACTACGACGGCGGGAAGATGGACGGATTCTATCTCGAGGGCGGCGGCAACGGCTCGCAGTGCGTCGGGAAGGCCGGCAAGAACCCGTACCAATACGTGAATCCGGCACAGATCAAGCCGTATTGGGACATGGCCGGGCAGTACGTGCTGGCCAATCAGATGTTCCAGACGCAAGGCAGCGGGAGCTTCACCGCGCATCAAGACCTGATCCGCGGGGGTACCACGTTCGACAGCGCGCTCGACGAGGCGCTGGTGGATTTTCCAACGGTAACGCCATGGGGATGTGACGCCAAGTCAAAAAACGCTAAGACCTCGTACCTGCTTTGGACGGGAAGCAGCATCCACGGCGAGCACAACAAAGGCCCGTTCCCGTGCACCAACAAGTTTCCAGGATCGGGCAGTTACTATCAGACCCTCGCCGCCGAGCTCGACGCGGCGCAGGTCAAGTGGAAGTACTACACGCCGCCGCTGCAGTCCACGGGCAGCCTGTGGAACGCGTTCGACATGATCGCGCCGGTCCGGCACAGCCAAGAATGGGGCACGAACGTCGTGTGGCCGGAGACGAAGATCTTCACCGACATCACGAACGGCACGCTTCCGAGCGTGTCGTGGCTGATTCCGGACGGCAAGAACTCCGATCACCCGGGCTCCGCCGCGACTGACACGGGACCGTCGTGGGTGGCGAGCATCGTCAACGCGATCGGCGAGAGCGCACTGTGGGATTCCACCGCGGTCATCGTCGTGTGGGACGATTGGGGAGGGTTCTACGATGCTGCGCCTCCGCCGCCGATCGGTTCGCAGCCGTTCGACCATTGGGGCGGGCTGGGCTTCCGCGTTCCCTGCATCATCGTCTCGGCGTACGCGCGCGAGGCGACGCCGAGCACGCCCGGCTATATCTCGCACACGCAGTACGAGTTCGGCAGCATCCTGAAGTTCGTAGAGGATAATTGGAACCTGCCGCGGCTCGGGACGACCGACGCGCGCGCCAACAGCATCGTCGATTCGTTCGATTTCAGCCAACCGCCGCGTGCGTTCAAAAAGATCCGGTCACGCTACCCGCTCGAGTATTTCGAGCACCAGGCGCCTTCGAATATTCCCGTCGACTCCGAATAACGGTGGGTTTTCACATGATCCGTTTGCGCGTCGCGCTCCTTGCCGGAGCGTTTGTCCTCTCGTCATGCGGCGGAAGCGCCGGCGGCGGCGTGCCGTTCCATTCCCCCGCTTCCTCGAAGAAGACCGGCACGATACCGATCTCGCACGTCATCATTATGATTCAGGAGAACCGCAGCTTCAACGATCTCTTCGCGACGTTCCCCGGCGCCGACGGAACCACGAAGGGCAAGATCGGCAAGAGGAGCATTAGGCTGAAAAAGGTCGGTCTCATTTGGCCGTGCGACTTCGGTCACTCGCGCAGTGGATTTCTGAAAGACTACGACGGCGGCAAGATGGACGGATTCTATCTCGAGGGCGGCGGCAAGGGCAGCAAGTGCACCCCGCAGGCCGGCCGGCATCCCTATCAGTACGTGGATCCGGCGCAGATCGGGCCGTACTGGGACATCGCGGGGCAGTTCGTGCTCGCCGATCAGATGTTCCAGACGCAAGGCAGCGGCAGTTTCACGGGACATCAGGATTTGATCCGCGGCGGCACGACGTTCGATGCCGGGCTCGACGATGCACTGGTCGACTTTCCCACGGGCACGCCATGGGGCTGCGACGCGCCGCCGAGCACGACGACATCAATGTTGGTCTGGACCGGGAGCGGAATACAAGGGCCAAAGAAAGGCCCGTTCCCATGCACCAACAAGTTCCCGGGCTCAGGCAGTTACTATAAGACGCTGGCCGATCTGCTCGACGCGAAGTCGGTCACGTGGAAGTACTATACGCCGGCGCTCGGCGGCGCCGGCGGTCTCTGGAACGCTTTCGACATGATCGCATCGGTGCGCAACGGTCCGGAGTGGAAAAACAACGTCATTTCACCCGAAAAGAAGATCTTCGACGACATCACGAACCACACGCTGCCCGGCGTGTCATGGGTCATTCCCGACGCGCCGTACTCCGATCACCCGGGTGCCGGCTCGGGATCCGGGGGGCCGGCGTGGATTGCAAGCGTGGTCAACGCGATCGGCGAGAGCAGCTACTACTGGGGATCCACGGCGATCATCATCACGTGGGACGATTGGGGCGGGTTCTACGATCACGTGAAGCCGCCGCAGCCGTTCGACCATTGGGGCGGTCTGGGATTCCGCGTTCCGATGATGATCGTCTCGCCCTACGCGCGCGAGGCCGTGCCGAGCACGCCGGGATACATCTCGCACACGCAGTACGAGTTCGGCAGCATCATCAGATTCGTCGAGGACATCTGGAGTCTCGGCCGTCTCGGCACCACGGATATGCGCGCCAACAGCATCATCGACTCGTTCGACTTTTCGCAGAAGCAGCGTAAGTTCACGAAGATCCCGTCGTCGCATTCACGCGCGTACTTTGAGCATCTGCCGCCGTCAAACGAACCGATAGATAGCGAGTAAGGCCCTCTGCGAGTTAGGGAACCTCGTTACTCGTAGTCGGGGGCGCGGTAGTCTGCTCGCTGATGCAGGAAGAAGTCCCGGCCTTTCGGGCCATTGATCGGGGCGAACCTGCGCGGCTTCTGCGCAAAATCGAAGCAGTCGCGCGCCGGCGACGTCGCGCGGCGGTCCGCGGCGGCGAGCTGATCCAGCCCGAAGAGATCCTCTGCGAAGCGTAGCACGCTAGTCGTCTCGTATTGCACGTGCGACACGTGGTTGCGCTTCGCGTAAGGCGAAATCACGAGCAGCGGAACGCGGAAGCCGAGACCGTCATAATCTTGGAACGGCGGCTTGACGTGATCGTAGAGACCACCCCAGTCGTCCCACTGCACGAAGATCGCGGTTGAGTCCCAGAACTTGCTCTCGCCGATCGTGTCGACGAGCGCAGCGACCCACGACGGGCCGTAGCCGCCTCCGCAGTTCACGTGGTCCGAGTTACTGCAGATCGGCGTAATCCACGTGAAGTTCGCGAGCCGGCCGTTCGGTACGTCGAGCAAGAAGCGCTTCGCCGGCGAGATCACGTCTCTGCCCCAGTCCGGACCGTTGTAGATGTGGCGCACGGCCTGATAGCTCGACCACCAATTGCCGTCGCCGCTCGACTGGCTCCCGTAGCGGCTCGTGTAAAACTTCCAGGTGAGATGCGCCTTGTCGAGCTCGTCGCCGAGCGTCTGATAGTCGAAGCACGGCTGCTCGCCGGGTCCATACCGGCGATCGTGTTTGATCGTAGGGACGCGGTCGTTGCGGCCGCCCGGGCAGCCCCACAACCCGTCGGGCAGGTTGACGCTCGAGTCGGCCTGCGCCGCGATGATATATTGATGACTGACGAAGCTCTCGTCGAGGTGCGACTGGAACATGCGGTCCGCGACGACCCACTCGTGCGCCATATCGAAATACGGCTTCGATTCGTCGTGCGGCACGTAGACAAACTGCGGGTGCTTGAGATCGGGCGGGGCGCCGAAGGTCCGCTCGCGGTCGAAGCCGTCATTGCGGCACTTCGTGCCTGGCAGGACTCCCGTTCCGTGGCAGGCGCTGAACATCGCCGTCGCCGAGTGATCGATGTCATACTGAGTCGCGAGGCTCACAGCCACGAGCTTAATGGTATTACCGTTCGAGAGCTTGCCCTCCGCAACAGTATCCGCGCCGCGATAGCCCTGAAAGAGATTGTCGAAGCTGCGGTTCTCCTGCACGATGTACACGACGTGTTTGATTTTGCCGGCGCCCGTCGCGTCGAGCGCGCTCAGCACGCCGTCGCTCTGCAGCGGCAGCGCTTGGTGAGCGCCGCAGCCGGTGAGTGCGAGCGCTGCAGCGATCGCCGGTGCGCGTAAGCGACGTTTAGGAACCTCTGAAGAAGTCGCTGCACCGATCGCAGCGAGCAGTTTCGCCGCAGGTCGAGGCGCGCCCGAGGAAGCATAGTCGCGCCCGAAGTTTATCCTGAGCCCTTCGACTTCGCTCAGGGCGGGCTCCGTCGAAGGGTGACCGAGGGCGCAACAAAGAGATGCGGCGAAACTGCCGCTGCCCCAAGGGTTTGACCGCAACGCCGCCGTCTGCGTTGTCGAAGACTCGGTCACAGACCGCTGCGGGTATGCTCCCTCGTCTTCTCCTACCATCCGACGGCTTTGCGGTCAAACGATCGGTACATGGACTTCTTCAGAGGTTCCTTTACTCAGGGTCACCGTTTTGCGGCGGCCCTGCGTGGCGCTCGAAGTACTCGCGCGAGCGTGACGAGGGAATCTTCGTGAACGTGCGCTGCTTCTGTGTGTAGTCGAGCATGTCGCTGATGCTGTTGGCGGTCGAGTCGGAAGTGCCGAGGTGACCCAGGCCCCAGTTGTCCTCGACGTAGCGCAGCAGACTGCCGTATGAGTACGGCGTGGATGAGACGTAACCGCCGTTGCTGCCCGCGCCGACCTTCATGTACGGCGAAAGGACGAGCATCGGGATCCGGAATCCGTTGCCGCCCCAGCCCGGCGTCTCGTCCGGAGCCACGTGGTCGTAGAAGCCGCCCCAGTCGTCCCACAGCACGACGATGACGGTCGAATTCCAATAGTTCGTCAGGCCGATCGCGTTGACGACGCTCGCGACCCACGACGGTCCGTCGTCGCAGCCGCATCCCTCTCCCGGATGATCCGAGTTGGCGTCCGACGGGATGACCCACGAGACGGACGCCAGATTTCCGTTGGTGATGTCGGTGAAGATGTTCGTCTCGGGCATCGACACGTTCGTGCCCCACTCGGCGCCGTAGCGGACACGGTCGATGACGTCGAAGGCGTTGAGAACTCCGCCCGCGCATAGAGCCGGACAGCCGCCGTCGCAATTGTTCTTGTTCCAGCCCTTGAAGCAGGGCGAGTAGTAGTGCCAGCTCACGCTCTTGCTGTCCAGCAGATCGCTAATCACTTCGTAATACGACGACGACGGGAACTTGTTCGAGCACGGGAACGGGCCTTTGTGCACGTACGGCAGATACTTGCCATTCTGCGTGATCAGCGACGTCTTGCTGTTCGGGCCGGAGTCGCAGCCCCAAGGCATGATATTTGGATTATCAACGAGGCTGTACTTATTGTTGATCTGGCTGCCGCCGCGAATCAGGTCCTGATGTGCGACGAAACTGCCGCTGCCCTGATTCTGAAACATGTGATCCGCGAGGCCCCACTGATTCGCGATCGTCCAGTACGGCGTGATCTGCGACGGCTCCACATATTGATAGACTGCTCTGCCCACCGGCGGCCCCATCGTGCCGCATGCGCCTTTGCTCACCTGGCCGAAGCCGTCCATCTTGCCCTTATCGTAGTCCGTGAGGAACGCCATGTGACAGTGCTGAATGTCGAAGCCGGTCACGAGCGCGTGCGCCTTCAACGTCACCCAGATGTCGTGATACTTACCATGGAACTTTACTTTCATTCGGCCGCGCGTTGCGCCGTCGGCGCCCGGGAAGTCCGCGAAGAGGTTGTCGAAGCTGCGGTTCTCCTGCACGATGAACACGACGTGCCGGATCGGCGAGCTGCTGGGCCCGGGCGGCGTTTGCTGGTGCAGCGGCGGCACGCCGCCTCCCAGCGATGAAGACGCGCCGGCGCAGCCGCTCAGGCCGATTCCGGCAATGAGTCCGCAGATCCACAGATGGGGCGCTAGATGGCGCATGAGGCTCTCCGTTCTTATTCCGTGTCGGGCGCGAGGCCCGAGGGCTTCTGGTGCAGGAAAAAGTCGAGCGAATACTTTGAGGGAATCACCTTGAACTTGCGTGCCGGCATCCGAAAGTCGAACGCGTTGCCGATGCTGGTCGACGTGTCGTCGTTGCCGAGCGACCCGAGGTTCCAGACGTTCTCGACGAAGTGCAAGATGCCCCCGAAATGATAGACGGTGTGGTCAACGTGCGGCTTAACGTAGGCCGAGACGATCAGCATCGGGACACGGAAGCCCGGGCCGCCCTGCCAGTCGTGCGGGTGCGGCGGCAGCACGTTGTCGTAAAACCCTCCCCAATCATCCCAAACGACGACGATGGCCGTTGAGGTCCAATAACGGCGGCTGCGGCCGATCGCGTTGACGATCGACGCGACCCACGACGGCCCCGTATCGCTCGATTCGGCGGGGTGATCGGAGTTCACCGCGTCGGGCGTGATCCACGATACGTCGGGCAGCTTGTCGTGCGAGACGTCCGCGAAAAACTCCATGCTGTTGCGCGTAACGTTGGAGTGCCACTCCGGGCTGTAGCGCACCGCGCGGATCGCGTCGAAGGCGCTCCAGATTCCGGGGCCGCCGATGCCCTTGCTGACCGGCATCGCGTAGAACTTCCAGGAGACGCTCTTGGCGTCGAGCAGGTCGCGCATAGTCGCGTAGTTCAGACACGGACGGGGTCCGTTGACGAAGACCTTACCGCTGTCCTTGTAAATGACCGACGTGCGGACGGTCTTGTTCGCGTCGCAGCCCCATGGAAAATAGGTCGGATTGTCGATGATCGCCTGCGTCGACGAGATCTGCGTACCGCCGGCGATCAGGTCCTGATGCGCGGTGAAGCTTGAACTGCCTTGCGACTGAAACGTGTGATCCGCCAGTACGTACTGCCGTGCGATGTCCCAATACGGAACGACATCGGCGGGGTTGACGTACTGATACGCGTACAAGCAGGCGGGGGCGCTGCTGCCGTTGGAGCCCGAGCCGATCAAGTCGAAGCCGTCCATCTTCCCGTGGTCGAGCTCCTTGAGATAGCCATGGTAGATGTGATCGATATCGAGCCGCGCCGCGAGCGGCACCTTCTTGAGCGGGACGCTGGTCGGCTTCACTATGGGCGGCGAGCAGCTTTGCCGGATCGCGGGCGGCATCGCCGCCGCCTTTCCCTTGGTCGCGCCGTCCGCTCCGGGAAACGTGGCGAAGAGGTTGTCGAAGCTGCGATTCTCCTGAATAACGATTACGACGTGCTTGATCGGGATGGAGCGCGCGGCGTCGCTGTTGACCTCGGGAAGGAGCGGGCTGCCCGGGCTCGGACCTCCGATACCGCGGCCGCATGCGACGAGCACGGCGAGCGCCGTGACGAGCGCGAATAAAAACGCGCCTTGGCGCGCGGCGATAGGTGCTGGTCGTAAGCTCATGGCTTTCCGTTCCTTGGCCATGCTCGCGACGACAACCTCGCCGCAAGGAACGGAACCTATTCAAAGAAATTAACTCTGTATGGTTTCGGCTCAGGACGAGGTTAATCTCGTGATGCGCCGCGCGGCGGCACTCAACGAGCGCTTACGAACCTTAATACGCACCATGACGGCGGTCGGGACAGCGCGACGGGAATCGGCCGACTTGGATACGGCCGTGGCCGCGCTCGTGAGCAAACTCGGGTTCGAGTGAGTTTGCCTCAGTCGTAACTGTCGCGAACCGTTTCGAGCAGCGTCTGCCCGAACTCGATGATGTCGCCATTGCCGTCGAGCACGTCGACGCCGAAGCCCGGATAGAGGTTCACGAAGCGCTCCTGCTTCCACTTCGCAACGGACCAGCGGTCGCGCGCACCGATCTCGTATGGCCAGGGCGGCATGCCCTCGCGATCGGAGCGGATGTCGCGCCCGTCCGCTGTCCGAATGCGGACCTGGAAGCCCTCGACCCGCGCGATCTTCATCTCGAGCGTTCCGATTTTCATTAGGCGCGCGACCGTAAATGGAGAGAATCGGGCTGACTGGATTCGAACCAGCGATCTCTAGTCCCCCAGACTAGCGCGATAACCAAGCTTCGCTACAGCCCGTTCGATTTTTTCGTTTTCTTCGGACGCGATGCGCGGCCGCCGACCGCACTTTTCAAGGAACTCCCGGCCACGAACGCCGGCACGTTACGTGCGGCGATCTGTATCTTCTCACCGGTCTTCGGATTGCGTCCCTCGCGCGCCTGACGCGCACGAACGACGAAGCTTCCGAACGGATTCAAAGCGACCCGGTCGCCCTTTTGTAACGCCCCTTGAATTTCGTTGAGGATCAAATCGACTATCTGACGAGCCCGACGCCTCGACAGAGCTGCCTCTGTGGCTACGGCATCTATTACGTCGGCTTTGGTCAACGTCGCGTTCTCCTCCGCCCCCGGGATATACGCAGGACGAATGTGCCCTCCTCCCCTGAGCACCGGCTCACGCGGAAATGATTTCCGACAGCGTGCGCAATGCCAAGAGGTAGCCACGCGCTCCCAAGCCGCTGACGGTCCCACGGCAGGCGGCCGCCGTCACGCTGGTCCGGCGGAACGGCTCACGCGCCGAGATGTTCGAGAGATGCACTTCCACCACTGGTATGCCGATCGCCGCGATCGCGTCCGCGATCGCATACGAGTAGTGCGCGTACGCGCCAGGATTAATGACGACGCCCGCATATGCGCCTCTCGCGGCGTGCAGCGCGTCGATGATCCGGCCCTCCGAATTATACTGCTCGCAGCGCACGTCTAGGCCAAGCTTCCTCGCGTCGTCCGCGATCGCCGCGTTCAGCTCGGCGAGCGTCTGCGACCCGTAGATTTCGGGCTGGCGTTCGCCGAGCAGGTTGAGATTCGGTCCGTGCAACACGAGAACGCGCATCGTATTCGCTTCTTTGGAGGAAAAGCACGGGCCTCCGAATCAGACGCCCCCCATGCCCGATACGCTCCTCGCCGCGTCCGCACCCGACGCCGGAATCGCCCTCGTCGCCGCGATCACCACGGAGCTGGTCGCCGAAATCCGCGAACGGCACGACCTCTGGCCCACGGCGACCGCCGCCGTCGGGCGCCTGACTACGGGGGCCGCACTTTTCGGCGCCCAGCTCAAAGGCAACGAGCGCATTTCGCTGCAGATCGCGGGGAATGGCCCGCTCGGGATGCTCGCGGCCGACGCGTGGTTATTGGACGACCGCACCGTGGGCGCACGCGGCTACGCGCAAAACCGGCGGGTCGATCTGCCGATCGACGCGCGCGGCAAGTTCGACGTCGCGGGAGCGGTCGGCGCCGGATCGTTGCAGGTCACGCGCTCGAGCGACATCGGACAGCCGTACGTCGGCGTCGTTCCGCTCCACTCGGGCGAGATCGCCGAGGATCTCGCCGTGTATCTGGCCCAATCCGAACAGATACCGAGCGTCGTCGCGATCGGCGTGCTGGCCAATCCCGGCGGCGTCGTCGCCGCCGGCGGAGTTCTCGCGCGAGCGCTGCCGGGAACCGACGAACGCCGCTGGCGGAACTCGAACGTCGGGCCGCGCGGATGCCGCCGGTAACGCAGTTGATCGCGAGTGGCGCCGGCGCGTGGGCGTTGCTGCGCGAGCTCGCCGGCGACGCGACGCTGCACTCGCAGCACGAGATGGCCGTACGATTCACCTGTCGCTGCAACCGCGCGAAGGTCGAGGCCGTGCTCTTGGGCCTCGGCGCCGACGAGTTGTTGCGGCTCACGCGCGAACGCGACGGGACCGAAGCGACGTGCGAATACTGTAAGTCGCGCTACTTCTTCACGACACGCGAGGTCGAGCAGCTCGTGGCGCGCTAGAGTCTAGCGCCGCGGCAGAACGCGCGCGAACCGGCGCGAGCCGACCGACAACACGGCCGGAGCGGCGGCGGGCCACGGCGCGTTGGGATCGCTCACCGGCCGTCCGTCGACCTTCACGGCGTTGCCCGAGATCAGCCGCTCCGCCGCGCGGCGGCTCTCGGCAAAGCCAGCCTTTACGACGACCTCCGCGACACGCTTGCACTCGCCCAGGTTGATCTCCGGCAACGACTCGGTCGGGATCTCCTTGCGCTGCACGGTCCGCTCGAAGAACTCGCGCGCACTCGCCGCGGCTGCCGCTCCATGGTAGCGCGCTACGATCTCCTGCGCGAGACGTTTCTTCTCTTCCATCGGATTCGCGCGCCCGGCGACGAGCTCGGTCGCGAGCTTGGCGCAGTCGAACTTCGAGCGAAACGCGCAGAGCCGAGCGTAGATCGGCATCAGCTCATCCGGAATCTTCATAAGCTTGCCGAACTGCTCCGCAGGCGGCTCGGCGACGCCGACGTAATTCCCGAGCGACTTACTCATCTTCTTCTCGCCGTCCAGTCCTACGAGCAGCGGCACCGTCGCGCAGATCTGCGGAAGCTGGCCGAACTCGCGCTGGTACTGCCGCGCGAGCAGAAGGTTGAAGAGCTGGTCGGATCCGCCCAGTTCGACGTCGGCCTCGATCGCGACGGAGTCGTACGCCTGCGCGACCGGATAGAGCAGCTCGTGCAGCGAGATCGCGATTCCCGCGTCGTAGCGCTGCCGAAAGTCGTTGCGCTCGAGCATCTGCGCGACAGTCGTCTTGGCGAGCAGCTTCACGAAGTCCGAAGGCGAAAGCTCGTCGAGCCACTCAGAGTTGTAGCGCAGCTCGACGCGCTCGAGATCCAGCACCTTGCCCGCCTGCTCGCGGTAGGTTTGCATGTTGGCCTCGATCTCGTCACGCGTGAGCTGCGGACGGGTCACGTTCCGCCCGCTGGGATCGCCGATGCGCGCGGTGAAATCGCCGATGATCAGGGTGACCCGATGCCCGGCCTCCGCGAATAGCGCGAGCTGATGCAGCACGACCATGAATCCGAGGTGCAGATCGGCGCTCGTCGGATCGATGCCCAGCTTGACGCGCAGCGGCCTACCCGTCGCCAGGCGCTCGCGGAACTCGCGCGCTCGTTTCGACGTGCTCGAAACCGTCCAGCAGCGCGTCGACGGCGTCGCTCACGTGCGCAGCTCGATCATGGTGACGCCGCGTCGAACCTTCCTCTTCGTTGCCGTAGCGGAGGCTCTTCACGCCCGGATGCGCGCGCAGATACTCTTGCAGGCCGCGTCCGAGCATGCCGGTTCCCTTGCCGTGGATCAGGCGCAGCGCCGAGCTCCCGGCCAGCATCGCGTCGTCGATCCACCGCTCGACCAACGGCTCCGCTTCGGCGTAGCGCTTGCCGCGAACGTCCAGCGCCTCCGAGGTGCGCGCGGCGGCGCTCAGCCGCGCGCTCGCGGCGCCGGCGCTCCGGGCGGCCGCAACGGCCGAGGCCTCGCGCGCAACGTCGCTCTTCTCCACCAGCATCTTCATTGAACCGACGCAAACGAGCAACCTGTCACCGTAATCCTCCGCGACGACGCCCTCTTGATTGAGCGAGAGCATGCGCACGCGGTCGCCGGGTTCAAACGTATGATCGTCCGAACCTTTACGTTCGTCTGCAACGATCCCGAGGTCGCGGCGCATCGCGTCGATCGTCGCAGCGAGCAGCGCGGCCTGCGAGGAGCTCACCTTCCCCTTTCGTTTGCGCTCGGAGTCGGTGCCGGACTCCGCCGCGCGTCGCTGCAGCTCGCGCACGAAATCGCGCAGGCTCTGCTGCAGGCGCTCTTCCGCCCGCGCCGCAAAGCGCCGGCGCTGCGTCTCGAGCTCGCCGCGTTCGCCGTGCAAGCGCTCGAGCTCGCCCGATGCCTCGCGGCGCTCGGCCTCCAAGGCGGCGCGCGCCTCGCGGAGCTCGGCGCCGCGCACCGCGAGCTCCGCTAACGCAGCCTCGTAGTCGCGTTCGCGCCGGTCAAGCAGCGCGGCGGCGTGATCGACGATCTGCGGATCGATTCCAAGGCGAGCGGCGAGCGGAAACGCCAGCGATTGGCCCGGCGTGCCAACGTCCAGCTCGAACGTCGGCGCGAACGTCTGCGGATCGAAGCGCACGCTCGCGTTAGCAACTCCCGGCGTGGAGTGCGCGAACAGCTTGAGTTCCATCGAGTGCGTCGAGACGAGCGCCCGCGCGCCGCGTTCGAGAAGCCGCTCCAGCATGGCGCGCGCGAGCGCGGCGCCCGCGCTGGGTTCGGTGCCGCCGCCGATTTCGTCGACAACCGCGAGCGTCCGCGTGCCGGCCCCATCGAGGATCTCGCGCATCCGCTGGAGATGTGCCGAGAACGTCGACGCGTTGGCGACCAGCGACTGCTCGTCGCCGATGTCCGCCACGAGCCGCTCGAATCGGCCGATACGCGTGCCGCTTGCCGCGGGTAGCTGCATGCCGCAGTAGGCCATGACGACGAACAGGCCCGCCATCTTCAGCGCGACCGTCTTGCCGCCCATGTTGGGACCGCTGATCACGAGCAGGCGCGTCGCGTCGTCGATGGCGAGTGACTGCGGGACCGCGCGCTCGTCGAGCAGCGGATGGCGTCCGCGCTCGATCGCGAGCACCGCATCATCCGTAAGCTCGGGAACGACCGCGTCGGTGCGCCGCGCGAACTCGGCCTTCGAAGCCAAGAGATCGATCGCGGCGAGCATCTCGACGTTGGCTTCTATCGCGGCCGCGTTGCGCCCGACCTCCGCGGAGAGCGCCTCGAGAATGCGCCGCACCTCGCGCTCTTCCTCGATCTGCAGCGTGCGCACGCGGTTGTTCGTCTCGAGCGCCGCGAGCGGTTCGACGAACAGCGTCTGCCCGCTGGCGCTCGTGTCGTGCACAATGCCCGGCAGGCTGCCTGCAAACTCAGCCTTGATCGGTATCACGAAGCGACCGTCCCGAACCGTGACGATCCGGTCCTGAATCGCCTCGCGTTTCGCTGAATTGAGCAAGGAGCTCATGCGATCGCGTGCGTCGGCCTGCGCTTGCGCCAGGCTGCGGCGGATCCGCCCGAGAGCGTGAGACGCGCGGTCGAGCACGGTGCCGCGCTCGTCGAGCGCGTCGACGATGGCACGCTGCAGCTCATGCAGCGGCGTGTACCCCGCGACGATGCCGGCGAGGTCGGCGTGCTCACGGACGGCACGATGTGCCGACGCCGCCGCGGCGATCGCGTCGCCGATCGCACGGAGCTCGCTCCCGGCGAGCGCGCGGCCGACATGAGCGGCCGTCGTCAATGGTGACGTGTCGACGGCGCGCATCACGTGGAGGTCGCTGCCGGTCAGGAGCGATCGCAGCGCGTCCGTGCGCAGCTGCTCGCGACGAACATCGGCGAAATCGGGCAGGGGCGATAGCTGCGACGCAAGGGTCCTGCCGCGTTGCGTGTGCGTCAAGCCGACGATGCGCTCGCGCACTCCGGCGAAGTCGATCGCCTCGAGGGTCCGCGAGTCGGCGAAGCTCATCGTGTCATGAAGGCTTTACGATCTGAGCTTAGCGCTCACCAATTCGTTGACGAGCGCGGGATCCGCCTTGCCGCGCGACGCCTTCATCACCTGACCGACGAGGAACCCCGCGACGCCGGTCTTTCCGGCGCGATAGTCCGCAACGACGCTCGGGTTCGCCGCCAGCACCTCGTCCACGAAGCACTCGATCGTGGCGCGATCGGCCGTTTGCGCCAAACCTTCGCGCTCGACGATGTCCGCGGGCGAGCCGGCTCCCGCCCACATGCGCGCGACGAGCTCTTTGGCGATCTTCGAGTTGATGCGCTTGCTCTCGACGAGCTCGATCAGCTCGGCCAGGTGCTCCGGCGCAACTTGCGACTCCGCCACCGCGACGCCGGTTTCATTGGCGAGGCGCGACAGGTCGCCGAGCACGAAGTTGCTCGACTGGTGCGCGTTGCGGCTGCGTTCGACGACGCGGTCGAAGTAGTCCGCCAGCGCGAGGTTGTCGATCAGCTGGTTCGCCGGCTTCGCGCCCATGCCGTACGACTTCGTATAGCGCTCGAAACGCTGCCATGGCAGCGCGGGCAGACTGCCTTCAATGCGCTCGACGTCGCCCGAAGCGAGCTCCAGAGGCACGAGATCGGGATCCGGGAAGTAGCGGTAGTCGTGCGCCTCTTCCTTGCTGCGCATCGAGTGCGTAACACCATTGATCTCATCCCAGCCGCGCGTCTCTTGCACGACGCGCTCGCCGGCGCGCAGCAGCGCGACTTGCCGGTCGATCTCGCTCGCGATCGCGCGCTCCACCGAACGGAACGAGTTCATGTTCTTGATCTCGGCCTTCGTGCCGAGCGCGGTCGAGCCCGCCGGCCGGACCGAGACGTTGGCGTCGCAGCGCAGCGAGCCTTCCTCCATCTTCACATCGCTGACGCCGAGCGCCAGCAGCGTCCGGCGCAGCGCCTCGAGATACGCAATCGCCTCCGCCGCACTGTGCAGCTCCGGCTCCGAGACGCATTCCATCAGCGGGACTCCGGCGCGGTTGAAGTCGACCAGCGAGTACGCGCTGCCGGCGATGCGGCCGTCACCGGAGCCCGCGTGCGTCGACTTGCCAGTGTCCTCTTCCAGATGGATGCGCGTGAGGCTGCACTCTCGCAGCGCGCCGTCCTCCATCCAATACTTGACCGATCCGCCGACCGTCAGCGGCATGTCATATTGGGAGATCTGATAATCCTTGGGCATGTCGGGATAAAAGTAGTTCTTTCGATCGAACTTCGAAAAGGCGGGGATTTTCGCGCCGAACGCGACGCCCGTCTTGCGAATCAGTTCGATGGCCCGGGCGTTGGGCACCGGCAGCGCGCCGGGCATGCCCAGGCACACCGGACAGACCTTCGTGTTCGGCTCGCCCCCGAACTCGTTGCGGCAGCTGCAGAACATCTTCGTCTCGGTCTTCAGCTCGACGTGACACTCGATGCCGATCACCGCCTCGTACTCGCCGCTCACGCGCTCACTCCCGATGCCGGTTTGCGCGCCTGCGCGTGCCGCGTCGCCTGTTCGTACGCGTGCGCGGCGCCGAGCAACAACCGCTCCGAAAACACCGGCCCCGCCAGCTGTAGCCCGATCGGCATCGGCACGCTCCCGCCCGCGGGCGTAGTCCATCCGCACGGGACCGAGAGCGCCGGCAGCCCCGCGAGCGACATCGGAATCGTATAGTAATCCATCAGGTACATGCTGTACGGGTCGCTCTTCGCGTTGAACTCGAAGGCGGGGCAACTGGTTGCCGGGCACGCGATCAGGTCGCACGTCGCGAAGCCGCGTTCGAAGTCCCGCGCGATCAGCGTGCGCGCCTTCTGCGCGCGCACGTAGTACGCGTCGTAATAGCCGCTCGAGAGCGCATAGGTCCCGATCAGGATCCGGCGCTTGACCTCGGGTCCGAAGCCGGCGGCGCGCGTCCGGTCGTACATCTGGCGCACGTCGTCGCCTTCGACGCGCAAGCCGTAGCGCACGCCGTCGAAGCGCGCCAGGTTCGACGAGCACTCGGCCGGCGCGATCAGGTAGTATGTCGCGACGCCGTAGTCGGCAGTCGGCAGCGACACCTCGACGAGTTGCGCGCCGAGGCGCTCGAGATCGCGATAGGCCTGGCGATAGACCGCGTCCACGTCACCGAGCGTGGTCGTATCGAACTCCTTGACGATGCCGATCCGCACGCCGCGGAGGTCAGTGCGCAATGCGTCCGCCGTCGTCTCCACGGGACGGTCGATCGAGGTCGCATCCATCGGGTCGTAACCGGCCAGCGCATCGTAGGCGAGCGCCGCGTCTTCGACCGTACGCGTCAGCGGCCCGATCTGATCGAGGCTGGAAGAGAACGCGATCAGGCCGTAGCGCGAAACGCGGCCGTACGTCGGCTTGAATCCGATCAGGTTGCAGAATGCGCCGGGCTCGCGGATCGACCCGCCGGTATCGCTGCCGAGGCCAATGGCCGCCTCGTACGCGGCGACGGCGGCGGCGGAGCCGCCGCTGGATCCGCCCGGAACGCGCGAGGGATCGTAGGGATTGCGCGTGACGCCGAGCGCCGAGTTCTCGCAGGAGCTGCCCATCGCAAACTCGTCGCAGTTCGTCTTGCCGATCGGCACGGCGCCGGCGGCGATCATGCGCGCGACGGCCGTAGCCGTGTATGGCGCGACCCAATGCTCAAGGATCTTGCTGCCGGCCGTCGTGCGGGTGCCATCGAGGCACATGTTGTCTTTGACGGCGATCGGGACGCCCGCCAGCGGCAGCTTTTCGCCGCACCGGACGCGTTCGTCGACGTTAGCCGCCTGCGCGAGCGACTGGTCGTTGAGAACCGTCAGGTAGCTGCCGAATAGTCCGTCGACTTCGCGCACGCGCGCGAGCGTCGCCTGCGCGACCTCGACGGCGCTAACCTCGCCGGAGCTTACGCCGGCCGCGATTTCGGCGCCGCTGCGCTCGATCAGTTCGTCCGCCATCTTCCTCTACTCCGCGAGGATCCGCGGGACGCGGAAGAACGCGCCCTGCCGCTGCGGCGCCTCGGCCAGAACGCGCTCGCGGTCGAGGCAGGGCCGCGGCGTGTCGTCGCGCGTCACGTTGCGCGACTCCACGACCTGCGCGGTCGCGGCGACGTTCGAGACGTCGAGCTCGGCGAGGGCGTTGACGTGGCCCAGCAGATCGCCGAGCTGCGTTCCGAAACGATCGACCTCTTCGTCGGTCAGAGCGATCCGCGCGAGCTTGGCGACGTAACGAATGTCGATGCTATCGGCTGACAAGGTCGGAGTACTCCAGGAGGACCAGCGTCTCGACGTGGCCGGTTTGCGGAAACATGTCGAATGGTTGCACGATTTCGAGGCGGTAGCCCTTGGATGCCAGGAACTTCAAATCCCGTGCGAGGGTCGCCGCGTCGCAGGAAAGATACCAGATCTGGGGCACCCGCGCTCGCGCGATCGTCGCGAGCGTCGCCTCGTCGCATCCCTTGCGCGGCGGATCGCAGAATACGGCCGGCGCACCGCGCAGCGCGGAGCGTAGCGATTGCGTCCCCAGCGCCGACTCCACCCGGCCGGCGACGAAGATCGCGCGCGACTCCAAGCCGTTGAGGCGCGCGTTGGCGACGGCCTCGGCTACGGCCCGCGCGTTCTCCTCGACGCCGATGACGCTCCAACCGCGCTTTGCGAAGAACAGCGCGAACGTGCCGATGCCGCAATAGAGATCGACGAGCGCGCCCGGTTTGCCGAGCCGCTGTGACAGGAAGTCGAAGATGCGCCCGACCATGTCGGCGTTGATTTGGAAGAACGAGCCCGCCGACACGCGGTACCGCACGCCGCCGATCTCTTCTTCGATCTCCGCCGTGCCGCACAGCACGCGATGATTCCGGCCCGCAATCGCGTTGGCGCTGCTCGGGTCGAAGGAGTTCGTGACCCCGACTATCCATGGCGCGCCGTCCATTAGGAGCTGCGCGGCTTTTGCAACGCCGCCGGATTGCCGCTCGGTCGTTATGCTCATGGCCACCTGACCGGTCGCGCGGGCGCTGCGCGCGACGATGTGCCGCGCGCCGGCGAGCATGCGCTTCATGGGATCGGTGGCGCGCAGCCCCTCGATGCGGCGCAGCGCGGCGTCGAGCTGCGGCGTGACGACGGGACAGGTGTCGATCGGCACCACGTCGTGCGAGCGCTGACGATAGAAACCGAGCTCCGCCCGCGCCGCGCCGTGGTCCACGACGAGCGCCATCTTATTGCGATAAGCTCGCGGCTCGGTCATCCCGATCGTCTCGCCGATGACGGCGTCCAATCCGCCGATGCGCGCGAGCGCGTTGCGCACCAGCTCCCGTTTCCACGCGAGCTCTGCCGGATAGCTCAAATGCTGAACCTGGCATCCACCGCACTCACCGAAGACGCGGCAGAACGGTTCGCGACGATCGGGCGAATCGGAGAGCCGCTCGATCATCTCTGCCACCGCATAGCGCCGCTTCACCTCGGCGATACGAATGCGCGCGCGTTCGTGCGGCAGCGGGCCGAAGCAAAAAACGGCCATTTCGCCGGCGCGAGCAACGCCTTGACCGTTGCCCAGCAGATCCGTGAAGAGAAGCTCGAGTTCCGCGCCTACACGGAGCGCGGGTGAGCGCCTAAGCGCTGTGTCGCTGCTCGTCGAGCGCCTTGAGCAAGGAGTTGGCTTCGTCGATCAATTCCTGAATGCGCTGGGTCGTCGGGTCTTCGCGCCGGCCGGCGGACGCGATGCGGATCGCCGTGTACGCGAGGGCGGCGCCGAGGACGGCCACCCCGACGCCGAAGCCGATCCAAAAGAGCGTGCGCGCCATGCGCCGCTGTTCGCTGCTTTCGGGTTCCGGCGTCTGATTCGGGAACTCCATGGCGCCTTTATTCCCCTTTCGGCGCGGCGCTGCCTGTCAACGTCACGTCGTCCACGAACTGTTCCGTGGCGTGCTTTGCGTACCCGTCGCCGTGCACGCCGAAGTAGAGCCAGTAGGTGTGGCCGGCATATGCGCCGAGGTTCCAGGTGCCGCGCACCCACGCCGGCTTGTAATTGGCGGTCTTGTACAGATTGACCACGACGTTGCCGCGATCGTCGAGCAGATCCGCCTCCTGATATGCGAAGCTGGTGTTCGCTTCGTCCGACAGCTGATACAGGTACGCCGTCAGCACGCCGCCCGCCGGAATCGCGACCGCCTCACAGACGCCCGAGTTGCCCGGCGGCTCACTCGCGCCGTTCAACGTTCCGGAGTATTCGTCGTAGGTGCCGGAGTGCGGATGTTCGCGCATCACGTAAGCCGGCACGTCGCCGCAATCAAACCAGCCGTCGTCGACCTTTCCGGACTCGAAGCCGCCGTTGCTCACGGCGTCGGCGCTGCCGCTTGGAGCGGGCCTCGGCCTCGATGCGGGACTGGGGCGCGCGTGCGGCACGTTGAAGTGTCCCGTGACGACGGAGCGTGTCTGCGCCTGGGCGCACGCGCCCGCGAATGCGACGATCACCGATAGCGCGATCGCTCCGCGATCAAGGTTTGAGATGCGCCACATCGTCGAGACTCAGGAGCTGCGCGTTGCCGTGGCCGATCGCCACCCGGGTGATTCCGCCGGGCGAGAACCGCGTCGTCTCCAACTGCAGCTCCGCGCAGAACGCGTGCAACGCTCCCGCGTGCGTCACGACGGCGACCGGCGATTCTGCCTTCGCGATCACATCGTCCAGAAACGCTCGCACCCGCCCCCGGACGCTCTCGAATGACTCACCGCCCGCCGGACGGTAGTAGCGCGCGGCGCTGCGAGGGCGGCGCGCTAGTTCCGGGTCTTCCGCGAGGATCTCGTCCCACGTCAGCCCTTCCCACCGGCCGAAATCGAACTCGCGCAGGCGCGGGTCATCGACCAGCGGCACGCCGTACGCGTCTGCAATCACCTGCGCCGTCTCGCGCGCACGTCGCAGATCGCTCGAGTAGACCTTGCGTACGCGGTGGCCGGCCAGTGCGCGTGCAATGGCGCGCGCGTGCCCACGGCCGCGCTCGGAGAGCGGCAGGTCGGTGCTTCCCTGAAAGCGGCCCGACTCGTTCCACTCCGTGGGTCCGTGGCGGATCAACGCGACGTGCAGCACGCGTGATGTGGCGGAGAGGGAGGGATTCGAACCCTCGAGAGGCTCATCACCTCTGCTCGCTTTCCAAGCGAGTGCATTCGACCACTCTGCCACCTCTCCGGATGTCACGCTCAACCGCTGACGCGGTCGAGGTGGGCGAGCCAAAAATCGAAGCTCGCCCGCGCCTGCGCCTCCAACATCGCGTCGCCCGGCACGACGTCGCGGCGCAGGTGCTCCGCCAGCTTCGCGCGCGGCCCGTAATTCGCGTCGATCACCAGGTCCGCGGCGCGCAACTGCGCGACCAGGCTATCCGGTAAGCAAATGCCGGGCGGAAGGGTGCTGAGCACGATCTCCGGCGGATTGGCGTCCGGCCATGGTTTCGCCTCGAAGCGCCGGCAGGTCGCGTCGCGGCGACGGATGTCGCGCCCCCAAACAAACGTGTACGCGTCATTGTCGTGCAGCTCCGCGAGGATCGCGCGTGCGGTGGCGCCGTACCCGAGGATGCCGATGCGCTTGAGCGCGACCGGTTCATCTAACATGGCCTCAACAGCGGTGCGCGCTCCGATCCCGTCGGTGTTCGTTCCGAAGGCTTCGCCGCCGAAGAAGATCGTGTTCACGGCCTCGGCGCGCTGCGCCTCATCGGTCAGCGCGTCGCAGGCGCGCACCGCCTCCTCTTTTAACGGATACGTGACGTTACAGCCGACGAAACCGTCGGCCATCAGGCGCCGGATCGCCGCGCCGCCGCCGCCTTCCGCCACGCGAATCGCGACGTAGCTACCGTCGATCTCCGCCTCGTCGAGGAAGCCGCGATGCAGCCGCGGGCTTGCGCTGTGCTCGACCGGATCGCCGATCAGGGCAAGCCTCATGCGCGCCTCCCGCGCAGCATCAGCCGCTCGAAGAACCGGAAGACGCGCGTCACGGCAAAGTCCTTAGCCTCGATAGGTTCCGTGAGGATCGTGTAGAGCCCGCAGAGTTTGCCGCCCAGTACGTCGGTGAACAGCTGATCGCCCACGACGGCGATCTCGCGCCGGCGCATCCCCAAGCACTGTTTCGCGCGCAGAAACCCGAAGGGCAGCGGCTTGAGCGCATTGGGGATGCACGCAACATTCAGCTTTGCGGCGAGACCTCTCACGCGCTCGGAGAAGTTGTTCGACAGCATCACGATGCGAAAGCCGCGATCGTGCGCTCGCGAGACCCACGAGATGTGCTCCTCCGCCAGCTCGGTCTCGCGAAAGCCCAAGAGAGTGTTGTCGAGGTCGACGATCAGCCCGCGGATTCCGGCCGCCTCGAGCTCCTCGTGGGGAACGTCGTAGAGCCGCGGGGCGAAGCGGTCCGGGCCGAGCATGGCGCTTGGCTTGCGCCGTTTATCCCCGGTATCCTCGGGACTCTCCACACGCCCTCCACTCGCTCGCCTGCCATCCACCGATTTGACCCGGATACTCACAGAATTCCCACAAGGATTCCCAGAGGGACCCCAATATCTTGTGGTAAACTGCATCGGATGACACTATAGGTGTCCCAACCCAGTGCCGCCGGCCGTTGAAAATCGAACGCGTGTTCGATATACTACAGGAGCCTCGTTATGAAGTTTACGCGCACCTATTCGCGCCCAGGCGAACCGTACGCCGGAGTCGCCTTCGAGCCGCGCTCGTCCCGGATCGTCAACCCCGATGGGTCCGTTATTTTCGAGGCTGATGACGTATTCGTCCCGACGGCCTGGAGTCAGGTCGCTGTGGACGTGCTCGCCCAAAAGTACTGCCGCAAGGCCGGTGTGCCCAAGGTCACCGTTCGGGTAACCGAAGAGGGCGTGCCCGAGTGGCTGCAGCGCTCGGCAGCCGATGTCGAGGCCCTCCCGCGCGACGCGCAGTTCGGCGCTGAGCGCGACGCCCGCCAGGTCTTCAATCGGATGGCCGGCTGCTGGACCTACTGGGGCTGGAAGTACGGCTACTTCGATTCCGAGGTCGACGCGCAGATCTACTACGACGAGATGTGCGCGATGCTGGCGCGTCAGATCGGCGCGCCCAACTCGCCGCAATGGTTCAACACCGGACTGCATTGGGCGTACGGCATCTCGGGACCCGCGCAGGGACACTGGTTCGTGGATCCAGCGGATGGAACACCAATTGCGTCGCCTGACACCTATTCTCACCCGCAAGCGAGTGCCTGCTATATCCTTGGAATCGAGGACGATCTCGTCAACGAGGGCGGCATCTTCGACGGCGTCATTCGCGAGGCGCGCATCTTTAAGGGCGGTTCCGGCAGCGGCGCCAACTTCTCGAAGCTTCGCGCAGCCGGCGAGAAGCTCACCGGCGGCGGAACGTCGAGCGGACTCATGTCGTTCCTCAAGGTCTTCGATCGTGCAGCCGGTGCCATCAAGTCGGGCGGCACGACGCGCCGCGCTGCAAAGATGGTCGTGCTCAATGCCGACCATCCCGACATCGAAGAGTTCGTCAACTGGAAGGTCCGCGAGGAACGCAAAGTCGCCGATCTCGTCATTGGCGCGCGGATTTTCGAGCGGCATCTCAACGCTGTGATCGCCGCTGCGCACGACACACGTGTTCCCGAGCACGCGCGTTTCGATCCCGCACTTAACGCGGCGTTGCGTCACGCCATTCGAGAAGCAATCGCCGCCGGCGTCCCCTCGGGCGCGACGCAGAACGCGCTGGACTACGCTCGCCAGGGCTACACGCGCCTCGAGATCGACCAATACGATACGTCCTGGGATTCGGAAGCGTACATCACGGTGTCGGGTCAGAATTCCAACAACTCCGTCCGCCTTGGCAACGCGTTTTTTCAGGCGATCGATCGCGACGAAGACTGGCTGCTGACGGCTCGCACGACCGGTGACGTCGTCAAACGCATCAAGGCCCGCGACCTTTGGGAGCAAATCGCGCTCGCCGCATGGCAGTGCGCGGATCCCGGCCTGCAGTTCGACGATACGATTCAGGAGTGGCACACGTGCGCCAACGACGATCGCATCAACGCCACGAACCCGTGTTCAGAATATGTATTTATAGATGATACGGCATGTAATTTAGCAAGCGCCAACTTGGTTAAATTCCTCAATGCAGACGGGAATTTTGATGCACAGCGTTTTGCAGACGCCGTACGGAAGTGGACCACCACGCTCGAAATTTCCGTAACAATGGGGCAGATGCCATCCAAGCGTATCGCCGACAAGAATCACGGCTATCGTACGCTCGGTCTCGGTTATGCAAACCTCGGAACGCTGTTGATGCGGTTGGGGTTGCCGTATGATTCCGAGGAGGGCTACGGCTGGTGCGCTGCCATCACGTCGCTGATGACCGGTACCGCATATCGGACGTCTGCGGAGATGGCGCAGCAGTTGGGTCCGTTCGCGCGATTCGAGACGAATCGGGAGCCCATGCTGCGCGTCATTCGCAATCACCGCAAAGCAGCATATGCAGCTGCGCCGACTGAGTACGAGGGTCTCACCGTCAAGCCCGTCACGCATGCGCCGACCCTCTTCACGCAAGCAACGTGGGAATTAGCTCGTAAAATGTGGGATGACGCGCTTTCAATCGGCGAAGTCGCAGGTTACAGAAACGCTCAGACGGTCGTCATCGCTCCGACTGGCACTATCGGGCTCGTGATGGATTGCGACACAACCGGAATCGAACCCGATTTCGCCCTCGTCAAATTCAAGAAGCTTGCAGGCGGCGGATACTTCAAAATCGTCAATCAATCGGTCGACGCCGCGCTGCATAAGCTTGGCTACTCGCAAGAGCAGATCGACGCTATCGAGACGTATGCCAAGGGCACCGGGACGCTTGAGGAAGCCCCGCACATCAACCGCGCTACCCTTAAAGCCAAGGGCTTCGACAAAAAGGCGATCGAGCGTGTCGAGGCCGCTCTCCCGACAGCGTTCGAGCTGTCTTTTGTCTTCAACAAGTTCGTGTTGGGCGAGGATTTCTGTAAAGAAAAGCTCGGCATTGCCGAAGAGCAGCTCAACGATTGGAACTTCTCGCTGCTGCGCGACGGGCTTGGTTTCAGCCCGCGGCAAATCGGAGAGGCGTCGGCCCATATCTGCGGACGCATGACGGTCGAAGGCGCACCGGATCTCAAGGACGAGCACCTCGCGGTCTTCGACTGCGCCACCCCGTGCGGCAAGTACGGCACACGCTACATCCGGCCACTCGCGCACGTCGACATGATGGCAGCTGCGCAACCGTGGGTCTCGGGCGCGATCTCGAAGTGCGTTGTCGGGAACTCGTTGCTCACTACGCACAACGGACTTGTGCGCATCGCATCAATGCACCAAGGGGAAGCCGAGGACACCTTTAGATCGCACGAGATACAGATCGCATCGCTTAACGGCACCCAGGCAACCGATGCGTTCTACTATGGTGGGAAGCGCGCCGTTCGGGAGGTACGGCTCCGTTCCGGTCACCGGATCGTTGGCACACCGAATCACCGCGTGTTGACCTGTGGCGACGCCGGTCTTGCGTGGCGCTCTTTATCCGAAATCCAGCCGGGCCAACACGTCGCCGTCAAGTATGGCGACGATATGTGGTCGCAGGAGCCGGCGCGCTTTATCGACTTTCGGCCATCGCGCCCCTACGGGTCGCAGAAGCCCCTGATAGTGCCGGGCGAAATGAGCTCTGATCTCGCATTCCTTCTCGGTGCGTATGCCGCCGAGGGGCACACCTGTCGCTCAACCTACACACTTAGCATTGCTAACTCGGTTGGGGGCGTTCTACAGCGAATCCTCGACTGTGCTCGCTCCACCTTTGGCATTGAGGGTAAGATCGTACGCCAGCCGGAGAGATGTCCCACCGTCGCATTCGCGTCCAAAACGTTGGTCGAGTTCTTCGAGTACCTTGGATGCGGGTCGCGCGCTCGAAACAAACGCATTCCCGACCATGTGCTACGGTCGACACGCGAACACGTCCTCGCGTTCCTGAGCGGTTTGTCACTCGATGCGTACGTTACCACGGGAGGCATGCGCAAGTGGGCCATCTGCCTTGACTCTCCGTCGCTCCTCGACGATCTCCAGGCTGTGCTCACCAATCTCGGTATCGTTCACAGCCGTATTGAAAAATATAATAAAGGCTACGACAAGACTTACGGGGAGGTTTACGCGAGCGGACGGCAAGCGCAGAAGCTGCTGGCGCTGATACAGTTTCCCGAGCCCCTCAAGCTTGCCCGGTCTTGGGACCTGCTCACTAAAGAGTTCGCGCAAAGCTCGGCGGAGGTTATTCCAGGTATAAGCGGCCGGAATCTTTACGAGATGATCCCCAAAACTCACGGGGATCGAAGCGTTTCCGGAGCGCGAATCCGTAGCAATCACGGATATCTGCTCGACTCACGTACGAGACACGTTTCGTGGGAAACCGTCCGCAAACTCGGAGAGGATATCGAACTTCCTGAGTGGCTCGATGACATCGTCGGTGACCACCTGCACTTCAGCCCTGTAGAACATGTTGCCGATGCCGGAACACAGGATGTTTATGACATCTCCGTACCGGTCACGCATGCGTTCGTAGGGAACGGCATCGTAAACCACAACACAATCAACCTCCCGCAAACCGCAACTATCGCGGACGTGAAGGAAGCGTACCGCTATTCCTGGGAGCGCATGATCAAGGCTGTCGCGCTATATCGCGACGGCTCGAAGCTCTCGCAGCCGCTCGCGGCTAGCTACGACTTCGGCGGCGATGCGGGAGAAGTGGAGGCAGCGGCCGCAGCGGCCCCGCCGCCCTTCATGCAACCGCTGCAGATTGCGGAGAAGATCGTCTACCGCTACATCGCCAAGCGACGGCCGATGCCGCAGCGCCGCAGCGGCTACACGCAGAAGGCCACGATCTCCGGCCATAAGGTCTACCTGCGCACCGGCGAGTACGAGGGCGGCCAGCTCGGTGAGATCTTCATCGACATGCACAAGGAGGGCGCGGCCTTCCGCTCGTTGATGAACAACTTCGCGATCGCGATCTCGCTGGGCTTGCAGCACGGCGTGCCGCTCGAGGAGTTCGTCGAGGCGTTCACGTTCACGCGCTTCGAACCCAACGGACCGGTAATCGGGCACGACCACATCAAGATGGCGACGTCGATCCTCGACTACATCTTCCGCGAGCTCGCCGTCAGCTATCTCGGCCGCTACGACCTCGCGCACGTGCAGCCATCAATGCAAATGGACGCGATGGGCCCCGAGGCGCAAGAGGAGTACGTCGCCGAGGAGGAGGGCGACGTTCGCGTGCGGCCAGCCGGAGTCGCGGAGAGGCTGCACCCGGTGAGCACCCACCTCCATCCCGGTCAGGAGACGCCGCCCTCGGAGCCGATGGGGGGCGCCGCTGCAGTAACCGAATCGGCTCCCCCGACGGTGGCGCACGCCGGCAACGGCGCGGCAACGGCTACACTCGTGCGAACGCAAGCCATCAACGCATCGAAGGCCAAGGGCTACACGGGCAACGCATGCTCCGAGTGCGGCCAGCTCACGATGGTCCGCAACGGCGCGTGCGAAAAGTGCGATTCCTGTGGCGCTACGAGCGGCTGCAGTTAGGGCGCTCCCGACGGGAGCGTCGAGCGCGACTTCCACTTCGACACGCACGGAACACTGACAGGCGCGGGTAAAAATATCAAGATCACCAGCGACCCGAATCAGCCGCTTTACATCGAGGTGTCGCCGAGCCCGCCGTCGCATCCCGACGAGCGTTGAACGCGAACCACAATCAAACTTGTGTCAAAAATAATTGCCGGCGTCTAGCTGAGCGCATTCCGACAAGGGTTTTTGAACGTAAAAGCGCGATAACGGCGGGATGAAGCGTCTTCTTCCTTCCGTCATCGCCGCGTCGCTGCTGATCACGCCGATCGGCGCCGGCGCCGCGAATGCCTCCTCGCCCGCCGCGCAGCTCATGAGCAAGCTCAAGTGGCGCAGCATCGGCCCGTACATCGGCGGCCGCGTCGTCGCGATCGCGGGCGTGCCGAGCCAGCAGGACGTCTTCTACATGGGCGGCGTCCAGGGCGGAATCTGGAAGAGCACCAATTACGGATTGAGCTGGAAAACATCAGCGACGGTAAGATCCCGGGGGTCGCCGATCCCATCGGCGCCCTCGCGGTCGCGCCCTCCAACCCGAAGGTCATCTTCGCCGGCACCGGCGAGGCCGACATCCGCAGCGACTTCGACACCGGCGATGGCATGTACAAGTCGACCGATGCCGGGCAAGACCTGGTCTTACGCCGGGCTGCGCGACACGCACATGATCACCAAAGTCGTCGTCGACTCCCGCAACGCCAACGTCGCCTATGCCGCCTCGATGGGCCACGTCTTCAAGCCGAACCCCGAGCGTGGCGTCTTCAAGACGACCGACGGCGGCCGCAGCTGGAGCAAGGTCCTCTTCGTGGACGATCAGACCGGCGGCGTCGACCTCGTCATGGATCCGCGCAATCCGAACACGCTCTATGCCGCGATGTGGCAGGCTGCAGCGCGTGCCGTGGAAGCTGAACACGGCGGACCCGGGCAGCGCGCTCTATAAGACCACCGACGGCGGGACGCACTGGACGAAAATCTCCCGCAATCCCGGTTTCGCCGCGGCGTCCTCGGAAAGATCGGCGTCTCCGTCGCCGCCAGCGATCCGCGGATCGTCTACGCGATCGTTCAGGCGCATGAGGGCGGCGTCTTCCGCTCGAAGCGACGGCGGAGCGACGTGGAGGCGCGTCAACTCCGACATGAAGCTGCGCCAGCGCGGCTTCTACTACATGGCCATCTTCGTGGATCCGACGAACCCGCAGTTCGCCTATGCCCCCGAGGTGGACGGCGTTTACAAGACGACCAACGGCGGAGCGAATGTGGAAGCTGCTGCAGATGCCGCACGGCGACAACCACATCGTGTGGATCAACCCGCGCAAGCCTAATATCTTGCTCGTTGGAAACGACGGCGGAGCCACCGTATCGGTGGACGGCGGCAACTCCTGGAGCAACGAGCACAATCAGCCGACCGGGCAATACTATCACGTCGCGCTCGACAACCAGTTCCCGTTCCACGTCTTCGGCGCGGCGCAGGACGAGGGCGCGTTCGAGGGGCCGAGCGCGGCCGTCGGCCCCGGCATCGGGCCGGGAGAGTGGTACAGCGTCGCGCTCGGCGAGAGCACGTTCGTCGCTCCGGAACCCGGCGATCCGCACGCGACCTACGGAAGCGGCTACTACAGCTCGTTCGTACGGCTCGATCGCATCACGGGTGACGCCAAGAACGTCAGCCCGTGGCCGCGCTACATGTCCGGTGCGTCGTCGGCAGAAACGAAGTATCGCTTCGGATGGACGCATCCGATCTTCTTCTCGCCGTCCAATCCTCGCGAGCTGCTCGTCGGGGCGCAGGTTGTGTTCTCGAGCACGGATCACGGCCAAACCTGGAAGATCATCAGCCCGGATCTGACGCGCAACGATCCCACCAGCGAAGCGGCGACGGGCGGTCCGGTGGACTTGGATCAAACGGGCGCCGAAACGTATCCCGACATCGCGTCGCTCGCGGTCTCGCCTCTGGACGCCGACGTGCTATGGGCCGGATCGGCGGACGGTCTCGTGCACGTGACGACCGATCACGGCGGGCGTTGGACCGACGTCACGCCGCCGCAGCTCCCGCAGTGGGCGCAGATCAGCTCGATCGAGCCTTCGCGGACGAGCAAGTCGACGGCCTACCTGACCGCCTCGCGCTTTATGTGGGACGATTACCATCCCTACGTCTACCAGACGACCGATTACGGCGCGCATTGGACGGCGCTGACCAACGGCTTGCCGCCGGATCAATACACCTTCGTCGTGCGTCAGGATCCGCGCGAGCCGCGCCTGCTCTTCGCGGGCACGCGCAGCACCGTCTACGTCAGCCTGGACGGCGGCGGACAATGGCAGCCGCTCACGCTCAACCTGCCCGGAGTCCAGGTCCGCGACCTCGCTATCGACGCGCGCGAGGGCGAGCTCGTCGCCGCCACGCACGGCCGCGCGTTCTGGATCCTCGATAATCTCGCGCTGTTGGAACAGCTCGCCGCCCAGTCGTCGTATTCCGTCGCCTCGACGCAGCTGTTCACGCCGGAGACGGCCTGGCTCAGCAACGCCTACGGCGGGCCGCCCTTCTCGATCCCCAACTTCGGCGAGAACCCCGACTACGGCGCCGAGGTTTTCTTCAATCTGCCAAAGTCGTACAACGGCCGCACGCCGCTGACGCTGACGTTCCTAGACGGCAACGGAGCGACTGTGCGCAGCTTCACGCTGCATCTCAAGGCCAAGCACGAGCAGAAGCTCACGCCCGGATCAGGAGGCGAATCTCGACGCCAATCAGTCGCGGGCGCGCGACGTCGATCGCCTGACGGCGGTCGAGCCCGGGGTGAACCGGTTTCTGTGGGACATGCGCTACATGCCGGCGTACGACGCGCCCGGTTTCCGCGTAACCCAAACGGACGACTTCCCCGATGCGGGCGACGGCCCGACGATCGTGCCCGGCAAGTACACCACCGTGCTGCAGTACGGCACGACGCAGCTGCGCGCGCCGATTGAGGCGCGGCTCGACCCGCGGTTGCATCCCGCGCCGGGCGACCTGCAGGCGCGCCTCGCGCTCGAGATGCAGATTCGCAGCGCGATCGACCGGTTGGATAGAACGATCGCCGCCGCGATGAGCACGCGGACGAAGGCACCGGCGATGCAGCGACCGCAGATCGACCGCGGCGATCGACGAGCGTCGTGATGCTCCAGATGAACTCGAGCGAAGCGGACCTGCTGCACGAGACGAAGGTGCGCGAGCAGCTCGGCTTCTTGCTGGGCTCTCTCGAGGGCGCCTATCAGCGTCCGACGGCGGCCGAATACGCCACGTTCAAGGAACTCGACGCGGAGGCGTCCGCGGGCGAAGGTCGCCTACAGGCCCTGACGGCGCGCTAACGGCGCTGCTTTAGGAATAGCAGTACGAGTCGGAGGAAGCGTCCCCGCCTTGCAAACGAACCTGATGCGCGCGGTGACCGCCGTCGAATTCGAGGAAGAACTTCGGATCGAAGGCAATCGCCCCGTCGGCGGCCACGTCGAGCTTCACCATCCAGCTGCCGACGCCGTCGGGATAGAACTGATCGTCCCACGCGCGATACAGCGAGTTGGTGAAGTAGACGCGCTTTCCGTCGCGGCTGATCTCGACCATCTGCGGGCCGCCCGCGAGCGGCCGCGAGGGATCGCTTCGGATGCGGCGCCCTGCGCGCGATGCCGCCGATGTGCACCGATCCGACGAGCTTCGGATGAAACGGATCGCTCACGTCGTACTGCCGCATCTCGCCGGTGCCCCAGCACGACGCGTACAGGTAACGGTCGTCGAGCGATAAGTCGATGTCGCTGAGCAGCGGCGGCACGGCGGCGAACCCCTTGAGCATGTCGGGCAGCTGCGCGGGATCGGCCGGTTCAGCCGGGATCTCGATCACCTTCGCCACGTTCCACGCGCCATTAGCGCGGTGCCAGAGCCAGATCGAGCTCGACAGATCCTTGAGCGAAACGACGACGCCGGCGAAGCCCTAGGCGTTCGCAGGATCGTGCGAGGGCCGCAGCTCGAGCACCATCTGCTGCTCGGCGCCGAGGTCGATGCTCTGCGCGTGCCGCCGGTTGCGCAGATCCCAGAAATGCAGCTCGTGCCCGTACTTCCCCGCGAGCAATAGGTTTGGGATCGAGGCCGCCCTCGATCATCTTCGGCGTGCCCCACTCGCTCGTGATCATCGCGTCCTGCGTGAGATGCCACCAGAAGTCGTAGGCCAGGTATTGCGGCCCGCGATCGGCTTCCCACGGCCCGATGACGTCGAACGTATCGCAGTCCAGCATGAAGATTCCGCCCGGCCCGTCACCGTCCGCGTTGCCGAGCGCGCTGACGTAGATGGCGTCCGGGCCGCAGTGCACCGTGTGGGGCCGCGTGTAGCCGGCGCGCGCGATGATCTCTTCGGGCTCGATGACGCGCACGATTCGCGGATGCGCCGGATCGGGTTTCGTGTCGATGATGTGGATGCGCGACGAACGCAGGCCGGGCACGATCAGGTAGCGGCGCTCGACGTGCGGGCGCGGCGCGAACGGACACAGCGCCGCGCTGCACGCGTTCCATCCGAAGTGGTGGAGCTCGTCGCCGGTATTCGGCAGCTCGACGCGACCGAGCTCACCGCGCGAAGCTCGCCGAGGACGGATCGGCGTCCACGACGGCGAGCGCGTCCGGCGATCCGTTTCCCGAAGCGCTGAGCAGCGCGACGTAAGCGAGCGTTTCCGGCGGCGCCTTCATCGCATCCTTGGCCGAGGCGTAGAAGGTGGGATCGGGCTTCAGCAGCATGGCACGCACCTCACTCTACGAAGGACTGCCGTATTTACACGAATAGAGCGACGATCCCCGTGGCGATCAAGGCGACCGCCCAGATCGCGTCGACGTTCAGCCAGGCCGTGCGCAAGAAGCTCACCCCGACCTTCGCGTAGACCACGAGCGCGACCGCCGTCATCGTCGCGAGGTAGCCCAGCGTGTGCACGGCCATCATCCCCGCGCCCGTGGCGTACAGGGGCGTTGGACGGCGCCGCGGTCACGAAGGGCACGAGCATCAGGCCGGCGCCGTGCGCGCTCGACATGAGGAATCCCCACAGAAGCAGGCCCCAGAAACCGACGCGCATCCCCACCCAGCGCGGATGACGGAGCCGAATCAGTCGATAGGCGCCGAATGCAAGAAGCACGCCCGCGGCGACCCAGTGAACGATCGGTCGCGGCAGATCCACCGTCGCGACCACGGCGATCAGCACGATCGCCGCGACGGACGCGATGTGCCCGAGCGCGAGCGGCACGATCGCGCTCAGCACCGCAGAGATGCGCCGCTCCTGCAGGCCGAGCGCGACCGCGAACAGCCACCCCATTCCCGGATTGAGCCCGTGGTAGCAGCCGAGAAGAAACAGCGCGGTCCACGCGAAATGACCGCTCATCCCGCCCATCAGTTTGGAGGTTTTTGCATGCCGCTACGTCGCCTTTGGATGCGCATCGCGTTCTGCGCGTTACCCGCTTGCGCCTTAGCTGCCTGCTCGACGCACGCGGCCGCGCCGATCCCGCCGACCGCGTTCGCGCCGCCCGCCGCCGGGTTGCCCGACGCCGGGCCGCCCTCGTGCAAGGGCCAGAAGACGACCGAAGAACTACGCCTCGCTGACCGTCACGCTCGCCACCAAGGGCGGCTCGTTCTGCGTTCCCGCCTACGGCGGGTTCGGCGGCTCCGTCAAGTACCCGGCCGCCAATCCGTCGGTGAAGCTCAAGCTGATCAGCAGCACGAAAGACTACAACCATTTGCCGCAGCTCGGTCAGGGCACGGCCATCTTCTACTTGCAGCTGGCGCTCTCGGGCGGCACGAGCTTCGCGCCGAAGGTTGCGGCCGGCGGCGGTCTGACCGCCAAGAAGATCGTCCCGGGCAAGCCGTACACCGCATACGGACAGGCCACGATCTCGGGCTTCACGATCGACTTCGGCCCGTGCGACACCATTGCGACGAAGGGCAAATACGGCGGCGTCATCGGCGGCATCGGGACGCTGCTCAAAGGACAGTCGATACCGGTAGCCGCGAGCGGCGTGATCGAGATCTATGCGGGCAAACAGACCTCGACGAAGTGCTGATCTAAGAGACTGAACGCAGCAAGCCGGGCGAGGCCGGCAGGACGATCCCGGCGAGATTGAGCGGGTCGTAGGCGCCGATCGCGAGCTCTTCCGGCTCGATACCGGTGCGGCGCACCGCGCGCAGCGCGTCGATCGCCTCGGGCAGCGCGAACTGTTCGCCTACGTAGCCCGCCACGAAGCGTCCGCCGCGGATCTCCCCCCGCGCCTCCATTCGTCGCAGAACGATCAGGAGCTCGCGCCACGCCGGCGCGAGGCTCTCGCGCGCGATGACGTCGCGGAAGACGACGCCCCAGCGCGCGAGCAGCCGGCGCGCGAGCGCTTCGCGATCGATGCGCTCGGTCGCTGCCGACAGTAATGCCCAACGGCCGCTCGACGAACGCGGGCGCGCGCGCAATCCCTTTTCGCCCAGCCGGCGTTTCGCGTCGCTCAGCGAGCGCAACGCGTCGAATCCGTCCGCCGTCACGAGCCCCGCGGCCACGAGCTGCCAGAGCGCCTCTTCCACTTCGCTTGGGAGGCGCTTCGTGCTGCGCAGAATCTCCGCGAAGAACGGCGCGTGCAGCTCCTCGATGCGCTCCAGGACTTCACGCGCTACGTGCGATAGCGCCGCGACGTCGCGCTCGCGCCGCACGATCAGCTCCTCGGCGTTGGCGCGCATGAACAGCGCGATCGGCGCGAGCCGCGTCGGGCCGCACGCGCGGCCGCTGCGTCGCCGGATTCGGATCGAGCGCCGGGTGCGGCGTCAGCCGTCCCCACATCACGTCGCCGGCGTAACACAGACGATCCAGGTATTCGCAACGGTAGCCGGCGATGCGCGCCGGCAGTACCTGCCCCTCCCACGCCACTGCCGGAATTTCGTAGCCCTCGAGCTGGCGAATAACTTGCAGCGTCCCGTCGATGCCGTGCAGCCGCGACATCGGCGCCGCGTGCTGCCAGCGCTGCAGAAACGCCACGTACTGCGCGGACGTTACCGGCTCGATCTCGCGGCGGAGCCGCCCTAGCGTCAAGCGGTGAATCCGCGCGAGCACGCGCCGGTTGCACCACTCCTCTTCCGTCGCTTGCGTGAACCGCCCGCGCAGCACTTGACCCTGCATCTCGAGGCGAATCAGCGCCGTTTCCACGGTTTGCGCGTCGACGAACAGCCGCTGCGCGAGCGCGTCGACCGTCGCCGGCCCACTGCATTCTAGCCAACCGCGCAACACCTCCGCGAACGCCTCCTCGCGCGTCTCCGGAACGCTCTCGCCGCTCACCGCCGCAATCGGCGGCGCGATCGTCGCGCCGGGATACGCCGCCAGCGCAAGATCCAGGCGTTCCGCACACGTCCACATTCCGTCGATCTGCGTCGCGCGGCGTTGCGCCGCGAGCTCGCCGTACCACGCCTGCCACTGCGCGACCGGCGGCAGAACGACCAGCGTCGAGAGCGCGTCGTGCAGCTCGTCGGCGTCGCGCACGACCGGCCACGAGTCCGCGGCGACCTCGGCGATGGCCGCCGGATCGAGCACGCCCGCCCCGTCGACGTCGTCGCGCATCGTGCGCCGCAGCTGCACCGCGCGGGCGCGCCGCTCTTCCAGCGGCGCGTTGTCGAGGTACGCGAACGGATTCGCGTTGAGAATCTCGTGGCAGAACACCGACGGTTCCGGCGTGTCGACGGCGACGGTGCGCACGCGCCCCGCCTCGATCTCGCGCAGCACCGCGAGGAATCCGTCGAAGTCCATCGCCTCGCGCAGGCAGTTATCGATCGTTTCGCGCACCAGCACGTGATCCGGAATGCGGACCGGCCCCGTCAAATTCTCCGGACATGCGGCCTGATCGGGAAATACCGCGGCGAGCAGGTCGTCGGCGCGCATGCGCAGCAACTGCGGCGGCACCTTGCGCCCGCCGCTGAAACGCAAGATGGCGAGCGCGCGCGCCGCGTTCCAGCGCCAGCGCGCGGCGAACATCGGCGCGGCCAGGAGCGCCTGGGTCAACGTATATTCGGCACTCGCCGACTTGACGAACTCGAACACAGCGTCGAGCGGAAAGGCATGCTGATCGCTGAGCGAGAGGACGATGCCGTTGTCCGTCGCCGCGGCCTGTAGCTCGAGGTTGAACGACCGGCAGAAGCGCTTGCGCAGCGCTAGCCCCCACGCGCGGTTGAGGCGCGCACCGAAGGGTGCGTGAAGGATCAGCTGCATCCCGCCGCCTTCGTCGAAGAAACGCTCCGCCACGATGGTCTGCTGCGTCGGAACGACCCCCAGGATCGCCTTCCCCGCGCGCACGTACGCCACGGCCTGCTCCGCTCCGGCGCGATCCAGACTGCACTCGCTCGCGAGCCACTCGCACGCGGCCTCCTCGTCGCGCTCGTCGATCGCGGCGCGCACGTCGCACACCTCGCGCGAAAGCTCGATCGTGCGGCCCAACCCCTCGCCGTTCCAGAACGGAATCGAGGGCGGCGCGCCGTGCGCATCCTCGACACGGACGACGCCGGCCTCTACGCGACGGATGCGCCACGAGTTCGTGCCCAGCAGGAAGACGTCGCCGGCCATGCTCTCGACGGCGAAGTCTTCGTCCAGCGTTCCGATCGCGTGTCCGTCGGGCTCGACGATCACCGTGTAATTCGCGGTGTCCGGGATCGCGCCGCCGCATGTCAGCGCCGCGAGCCTCGCCCCGCGCCGTCCCCGCAGCCGCCCGTTCACGCGATCGTAGTGCAGCAAGGTGCCGCTGCGCCCGCGTGAGGTCGCGACGCCGTCCGCGAGCATCGCGACAACGGCTTCAAAATCCTTTCGCGCGAGCTCGCGATACGGATAGGTGTCCCGCATCGTTGCGAAGAGCGCGTCCGCCTCCCACTCGTGCTGCGCGCACGCCGCGACGATCTGCTGCGCGAGGATGTCGAGCGGCGCGCTCGGGATCGTCAGCGCGTCGAGTGCGCCGGCGCGGATTGCGCGCACGAGCGCGGCGCATTCCACGAGCTCGTCGCGCGTCGTTACGTAAAAGATTCCCTTCGGCAGCGCGCCGATCCAGTGACCCGACCGGCCGATGCGCTGCAATGCGACCGCGATCGCGCGCGGCGATCCGAGCTGCACGACGAGATCCACCGAGCCGATGTCGATTCCCAGCTCGAGCGACGCGGTCGCCGTGACCGCGCGAAGCTCGCCGCCGCGCAGCCGGCGCTCCACGTCAAAGCGCATCTCGCGCGCGAGGCTGCCGTGGTGCGGCATCACGAAGCCATCGCCGAGGCGCTCGTTGAGGGCGAAGGCTACGCGCTCGCTCATGCGGCGGGTTCCGACGAAGATCAGCGTGGTGCGATGCGTTCGAATCTGCTCGGCGACGCGATCGTAGATCTCGCCCCACATCTCGCCGCTCGCGACCGGCCCGAGCTCGTCGGACGGCACCTCGATCGAGAGCTCCATCGCGCGCCTGTGCCCGACGTCTACGACCTGCGCGCTGGGGCTCAGGAAGCGTGCGACCTCGTCAAGCGGCCGGACCGTCGCGGATAGCCCGATGCGCTGCGGGCGCTTTCCGCCCTCGCGCGTCACCAGATCATCCAACCGCGCGAGAGTCAGCGCCAGGTGCGAGCCGCGCTTGTTGCCGGCCATCGCATGAATCTCATCCACGATCACGCACTTCACGCCCGAAAAGAGCCTGCGCGAGCGTTCCGCCGTGAGCAGGATGAAGAGCGACTCCGGCGTCGTCACGAGGACGTGGGGCGGCTTGCGCAGCATCTGCTGCCGCTGCGCCGGCGTCGTATCGCCGGTTCGCACCGCCGTACGGACCGGAGCGAGATCGATCTCGCGCCGGCGCGCCAGCGCGGTCAGCTGCGCGAGCGGCTTCTCGAGGTTCTCGCGGACGTCGTTCGAGAGCGCCTTGAGCGGCGAGACGTAGACGACGAGCGTGTGATCCTCGAGCGCGCCGGCGGCGGCGCGGTGAACGAGATCGTCGAGCGCCAGCGTGAAGGCCGCCAGCGTCTTGCCCGACCCGGTCGGCGCCGCGATGACGACGTCATGTCCCGCTCGAATGGCGGGCCACCCGCGCGCCTGCGGTTCCGTCGGCGCATCGAATGCCGTGCCGAACCACTCGCGCAGCAGCGGATGAAAATCTTCGAGCACTGCCGTCTTTAACTTCAATACCGCGGCGCGGGTTCCGGGGATGGACGCCGAACCGGCGTCGGATGCGAAGCGTGTCGTTCTTCGTCGTGCTCGCGCTAGCGACAACCGCTGCTCCCGCCGCCGTGCTGCCTGCCTTGCAGCCGAGCGACATGGCGCGGATCGTCGACCTCGAGGAGCCGGCGATCTCACCCGACGGAACGCGCGTCGCGCTCGTGACGATCTCCCAAGACCTGCGCCGCGCGGCCGACGTCGACAGCCTCGTCCTGATCGGCACGCGTGACGGCCGCGGCCGCGTGCTCGTGCGCGGCGACGACGTCGCCGTTCCTCGCTGGTCGCCCGACGGCTCCCGGCTCCTCTATCTGGCGCGGCCGCCGGCGGGGGGATTCCGCCAGCTCTTCGTTCGCTCACCCGGCGGTGCGGCCAGGCAGCTGACCCGCGCCCGGGGCGAGGTGATCGACGCTGCTTGGAATCCCGACGGCCGCGCGATCGCGTTCGTGGCCGCCGACTACCAGGCGCCGGCGACATACTTCTTCGCGGGCGACAACGACTATACGGCTACCGCGCTGACGCCGCCGGACCATCTGTGGGTCGTCCCGGCCGGCGGCGGCCGGGCGCGCCGCTTGACCGCCGGATCCTGGACGATCGCCCCGACCGATCCCGGCGGCATCTTTTCGCCGCAGATCGCGTGGACGCGCGACGGGCGCCGCATTACGCTCACACGGGTCGAGAACACGTTCAGCGGCGACAGCGAGCGCTCGACGCTCTGGCAAGTGGCCGCCGCGGGCGGCGCGCTGCGCAAGCTCACCGCTCATGCGGAGTTCGAACTGAGCCCAGCCTACTCGCCGCACGGCTCGGAGCTTGCGTACTGGTATCCGCTGCACGACGACTTCAACTCCGAAAACACGCTGCGGACGGCCGCAAACGGCCGCGACACGCTACTCTCCGAGCGGCTCGACCGCAACGTCGCGGGCTCGCTGTGGCTTCCCGATGGCCGCCGGCTGTTGATTTGTGCCGCCGACGGCACGCAGATGAACGCCTGGACGATCGACTTAGCGGGCGGGCTGCGGCCGCTGAAGCTCGGCGACGTGCACGTCGTGTGCGATCCGTACTCGAGCAGCACGTTCGATTCGGGCATCGCCGGGGACATCGCGCGCGACGGCTCCATTGCCTTCGTCGGGACCAGCGCGACGAGCGCGCGCGAACTGTACTATCTCGCCGCGGGCGCGAGCGCACCGCGCAGGCTGACGCATTTCAACGACTTCCTCGCGCGAATCGCTCTGGGCCGCATGACCGAGCTCAACTGGACCGGACCCGACGGCTTCACCGAAGACGGCGTCGTGACGTATCCTCCCTTTGCGCAGAAAGCGTACCCCGTCGTGTTGCTGATTCACGGCGGCCCGGGTTTATCGAGCACGCGCGACTTCGTCTGGGAACAGTGGCCGCTCGCGCAGATGATCGCGTCGCGCGGCTACGTCGTGCTGCAACCGAACTATCGCGGCAGCGACAACCTCGGCAACGCGTACATGATCGCGATCGTGCGCAACACCGTCGCCGGGCCAGGCATGGACATCATGGCCGGCTTGGCCGCGCTCGAACGGATCCCGGGCGTCGATGCGACGCGCGTCGCCGTCTCGGGCTGGTCATACGGCGGCGAGCTCACATCGTGGCTCATCGGCCACTACCACGTGTGGCGCGCGGCGGTTTCGGGCGCCGCGGTCAACAGCGAGTTCGACGAATACGACCTCTCGACGTCAAACGTGCAAGATCGTTATCCGCTCGGGACTTCGCCCTACACGGATGACGGCCAGCGCATTTACCGCGACAACTCTCCGATTACGTACTACGCCGCGATCACGACGCCGACGCTGATCTGGGGCACGACGCTCGATCCCGTCGTGCCGATCACGCAATCCTATGCGCTCTATCGCGCGCTGACCGACAACCACGTTCCCGTGCGCTTCGCCGTGTTTCCCGCGGCGACGCACGGACCGGCCGATCCGCGCCAGACCGCCGCGCTGACTCGCCTGTGGCTCGACTGGCTCGACCAGCATCTGCGATGAGAACCCTCATCCAATCGGCCCGCGAGCGCGTTGTAGAGGGCATGAAGCTCCTCGCCGCCACCGCCTTGCTCTTGAGCCTGATCTTCGGCGCTGCCGCGCCGGCGCAGGCTGCCTCCGAGCGCGTCGTGCTCGCCGGGGGCTGCTTCTGGGGGATGCAGCTCGTCTTTGAATCCCTGCGCGGCGTCGACCGCGTGGTCGCCGGCTACTCCGGTGGAAGCGCCGGAACCGCGCAGTACGAAACAGTCAGCACCGGCACGACGGGACACGCCGAATCGGTTGAGGTCACGTACGACCCAGCCAAGATCTCGTTCAAGCAGCTGCTCGACGTGTATTTTCTCGTCGCGCACGATCCAACCGAGCTCAATCGGCAAGGCCCGGACGAGGGCCCGCAGTACCGCTCGCAGATCTTCTACACGTCAAGCGGCCAGCGCGCCGAGGCGCTCGCCTATATCGCGCACCTGCAACGGCAGCACGTCTACTCCGCGCCGATTGTCACGATAGTGGCGCCGCTGCGCGGCTTCTACCCGGCCGAGGCGTACCATCAGGACTACGCGGTGCACAACCCGCAGAACGCGTACATCATCTTCAACGACCTGCCGAAACTGAAGGCGCTGCGGGAAAAGTTTCCGAGCCTCGTCCGCTAGAGCGGCGCTTCCGCCACGTTCTGCGCGTAGGAGCGCGGATCGAAATACCAATCCGGCAACGACTGCGGGAAAGTGATGTTCGTGAAATCGTAGTCCACGGTCGCGTCTTGGCCGAGGTAATCCGCGTCGGCCTGATACGTCGGCGTACCGTGGATGTGCGTCACTATCGGCATGTTGTTCATCCAGCCGAGCGTCACCGTGAACAGCATCGCGTACACGTGATGGCCGCCGTCTTCTTCGTAGAGCTTGTCGGTTGCCACGACCTCCTTGAGCTCCAGCGTCTTGCCATCGACGTACAGCTCGCGCAGGCGATTGCGGTCCGGATCGCGCCGCGGAAGTATGCTCACGTGGGTCAGATTGCCTTCGTTCGCGATGCGCGTCACCCGGTAGTCGAACTCGCCCAGCACCGTGACGCTCGCGATGACCGGCGGAAGGCTTCCGGTGGGCTCGGGCGTCGGCACGAAGTCGCGGGGACTCGTGTGCGGATGCAGCGGCGCCGGCTCAAAGAGATCCGCCGTCGGCGGCCCCGGGTCCCACGGCTCGTTGAACGAGGGGCGCAGAAACTCGAGGGTGCCGCGCGCGGAGCCGCGATAGACCCGCCGCCCGAGAGCGGCACGATCGATCGTGCGGCACCAGATGTGATAGGTGTAGCTGTTGACCAGATCCGCATACCCGTCGTCGAGCGTCTGCTTGCGGATCAGCGTGTACGTGACGTAAGGCGGCGGCGGCCGATGCGAGCGAAACTGCCGCCGAATCTGGTAGAGCAGTTTATCCGGCGATGGCAACGCGATCGGCGTCACGGCCGGAGTCGGGCGCGGCGCGGCATGTAGCGGTTGCGCCGCGATCAGTATGCCGAGCAAGACAAGCGCGGCACCGAGCGTGGTCTTCACGCCTAATTTTTGGCTATGCGACCTTGGAAGCTCCTGGGTCTTAGGTTCTGTCTCTATTTTGGCGCCATTCGGATCGCGCCGTCGAGACGAATCACCTCGCCGTTGAGCATTTGATTTTCGACGATGTGCCGCGCGAGCGCCGCGTACTCCGCCGGATTCCCCAGGCGCGACGGGAACGGTACCTGCTTGCCGAGCGACTCCCGCGCCGGCTCGGGTAATCCGGCTAGCATCGGCGTGTCGAAGATCCCGGGAGCGATGCTCGCGACGCGAATCTGATGCTGCGCGAACTCGCGCGCAATCGGAAGAGTCAGTCCCACGACGCCACCCTTGGACGCCGAGTATGCCGCTTGCCCGATCTGTCCATCGTAGGCGGCGACCGATGCGGTGCACACGATTACGCCGCGATCCTCGCCCGGCTCGACGCTCCGCTCCAGCATCTTCGCGGCCGCGAGACGGATGACGTTGAACGTGCCTATGAGGTTTACCGCGATGACCTTCGTGAAGTGCTCGAGCGGCAACGGGCCGTTGCGACCGATCACGCGCTCGGCGGTGGCGATCCCCGCGCAGTTGATTGCGGCGTGCAGGCCGCCGAACCGCTGCGCCGCCTCATCGACCGCTTTTTGTACCTGGCCGCCGTCGGTGACGTCGGCGCGCACGAAGCAGACTCGCTCGCCGAGCTCGCGCGCGAGGTCGGCGCCCCGTTCGCTCACGTCGCAAATGACCACGTTGGCGCCGTTGCGAGCGAATTCCGCGACGCAAGCAGCCCCAAGGCCGGAGCTGCCGCCACTAACCAAAAACGTCCGTCCGTCTATTTGCATAGGCGGCGTGGTTTACAGCCTCTCGATGGGGATATCCTACGGGGCCGCCACCAGGGCGAGCGAGCGGGGGTTCCTATCAACATGAGCATCGCATTCTTGATCGTACGACTGATCCTCGGGTTGAGCTTCATGGCTCACGGGACGCAGAAGCTCTTCGGCTGGTTCGGGGGCGGCGGCATCACCGGAACCGGCGATTTTTTCGAGGGCCTCGGCTTCCGTCCCGCCAAGGCGTTCGCGGCGATGGCCGCCTGCGGCGAGACGATCGGCGGGTTTCTGACGGTGATCGGAGCAGGCGGCGCGCTGGGCCCGGTGCTGATCGTCATCGTCATGCTCGTCGCGATCGGCTCCGTGCACTACAAGAAGGGTTTCTTCGTGGTCAACGGCGGATGGGAGCTGAACACGGCGTACATCGCTGCTGCCGTCGCCGTCGCGTTCGCCGGGAACGGGCTCTACTCGATCGACGGGTACCTCGGCCTGCGGTTTCCTCACCGATCCGGTCCAAATCGGCTATGCGTTCGCCGCGGCGATCATCGTGGCGGCGCTTAATCTGTTATCGCGCCGCCGCGCCGCCCCGGCGGCGTAAGCATCATGGAAACCGTCGCCTTTTACGGACCCGGCATGCTCGGCTCTGCGATGATTCGCGCGATGCTCGACGCGCGGCCTAGCGGTGCGCGTCTGGAGCCGTTCGCGACACAAGGCCGAGGCGCTCGAGGCCCACGGCGCGCAAGCGTTCGCCGATGCCGCAGAAGCGGCGTCGCGGCGCGGACCGCGTGCATCCTCTGCCTGAGTGACGACGCCAGTGTCGACGCCGTGATCGACGCTGCGTTGCCGGGCATCGCCGCAACCAGTCCCATCGTCGATCACACAACGGTCACGCCGCAGGGCGTCGTGGAACGCGTGCGCCGGCTGGGCGAGGCGGGATATTCGTTCCTCCACGCGCCGGTCTTCATGGGACCTCCCATGGCGCTGCATATCGACCGGCGTGATGATGGTCTCGGGCGATCGCGGCGCTGGTCGAGCGCGTCCGCGGCGCGCTCCAAGCCATGTGCAGCGACCTTCGCTACTCTGGGCCGCGCGTCCCGACGACCGCGGCAATCTTACAATCTGATGGGCAACGCGATGATCTTCGCGGTGGTCGCCGGTATCAACGACGTGCTGCGCATCGGCGAGGAGCAAGGGCTCTCGCGCGAACAGATCTACGCCCTCTTCGACTTCTACGATCCGTCGGGGCAGATCAAAGGGCGCGGCAAACGAATGGCCGGCGAAGATTACGCTCCCGTCTGGAGTGTGGACATGGCACACAAGGACGCCGTCCTGATGCAGACTGCGGCGCACCACGAGCGCCTTCCCCTAATCGACGCGGTCGAAGGTCTGTTGCGTAACGTGTCCGACCGCGGCCTGGGCGGGCTCGATCTCGCGGCCGTCGCACAGCGCTAACGCGGAGGCGCGGGCGCCGGCAGCGGGGTCCGGCGGGGCAGTGGCGAGCCGGTCCAGACGGGGCGCGGCGTGGGCGGCTGCGTCGGCGTGAAGACCGCGCTCGGCCGAACCGACGGCGCGTTCGGATTGAACGGCGTCGGCGATGCGACCGATCCGCGCGGCGGAACGCGCACGATCAGGCGGCGGGCCGCAGGGTCGTAGCGAACCGACGCGCCCAGCGCGCGCAGCACCGGCCCCACCGCGACGAAGTCGCCGCTGAGCTGGCCGGGAAGCGTCGGCGCGAGCACGACCCGGACGCGCACCTCGCCGCGCTGGATCACGAGCGTATCCCCCTGCGACCAGACCCGATCTGCGAGACGCGTCAGCAACGGGCTCACCGGAGCGTACACCCGGCCCGCGAAAGCGTACGCGCGAATGTATGCGGCGAGCGGATGGCCGTCCACGACGATGCTCACGGGAGCCGGCGGTGGGAATGTCGGCACGTTGCCACGATATACCGCCTGGAATGGCGCGACTCATCTCCGCGTTTCGCGATGCCGGTGTGCGCTTCACTCGCGACGGCTGCGCCTTCCACGCCCAATCGGTGGCGTACAACGCCCTCTTCGCGCTCTTCCCGCTGACCGTCTTGGCGCTCGGCGCCCTCACGCTCGTGCTCCCTGAGGCGCAGCATCGGACGCTGCTCTTCTTCGATACGCTCGCGCCGACGCTGCACGACTTCATCGTCAACAACCTCCAGACCTATATCTACGGCCGCGGCATCTCGAGCCTTATCGCGCTCGCATTCCTCGTGTGGTCCGGGAAGAATCTCTTCATGGGATTGGCCTACGCGCTCGATCGCGCGCTCAACGTGCCTAAGGCGCGGCCGCTCGTGCACAACCTGCTGTTATCGGCCGTCATGCTGCCCGTCACGGGCATCTTGCTTGCGATCGCGATCGGCTTGCCGATTGTGCTGTCGATCACGTTTCACGTCGCGGGACTCGAGGATCCCGCCCGCATCACGCACATCCTCGCATATCTCGTCTCGATCGCGCTCGTGTTCATCGTCGCGGTGGTTCTCTACCGCTTCCTGCCGAACACGCCGCGTGACGTGGCCCTTCGCGTTGCGCGGCGCCGCGGTGGTGGCGGTCGCATGGCCGATCGCCCAGATCGCGTTCGCCCAGTACCTGACGAACGTGAACTTCGCGTATGTCTACGGCGCGCTCTCGGCGCCACTCGTCTTGCTGCTCTGGTTCTACTGCATCGGCTCGATCTTCTTGTTCGGGGCCGAATACAGCATCGCTTGGCAGACCGGATATTCGCACTCCGTTCCCGAAGAATCGGCGCTTGATGCTTGAAGGACTCCTGCGCCGCCTCGTAGGTGCGGCGTTGCTCTGTTCGTCGATCGCGCTGGCCGCGGCGACGCCGCCTCCGCCTCCGCCTCCGACGCCCGCCCCCGCGCCGGTGGGCCAAAATCCGACCGTCATCGTGTATCCGTTCGACGTCCAGACCGGCGCCGACCCGAAGATCGGCATCGCCATCGCGCAGATCCTGGGCCAAGAGATGGTTGCCGCCGGCGGCATCAACGTGCCGCCCGTGCCGCAGGGCGTCAAGCGCGCTGACTTCCTACAGTACGCGCACACCGCGAACGCCGACTTCTATATCAGCGGCTACGTGACGCCGGTCGGCGACAGCGCCGCCGTCGTCGAACAGGTCGTGAGCGTGGAGAGCGGCGTCATCCTCTTCTCGCAGACAGCGCAGGTCTCGAGCGTCGCCGATGTGGCGTCGCAGTCGCTTCTGGCGCGCTCCCAAATACTCGCGTTCGTTGGCCGCGGGACGCAGAACGTGCAGACGCAAACGACGAACACGCCCGCGCCGAGCTCGACCAACGGCGCGAAAATGCCGCTCAACGGCATCGCCAGCATCGTCGACTCGGTGTTCAAGCACGGCCACGGCACCCGCACGCCCACTCCCGGACCGACGACGAAGCCGTCGCGCGCGATCATCGTGACGCCGGTCGGCGCCACGGGCTACGTCGCCGCCGCTGACCTCGCCAACGCGACGCACGAGCTCTACTTAGCACTCAACCGCCCCTTCACGGCGCAGATGTCCTCCGCTTCCGTCGCGCCGGCCGACGTCGGGCGCTACGCCGACCAGATCTGCGGCGCGAACCGCGACAACACGATCGCGAGCGGCACGGTGCAGGTCGCGCCTGGCCACGGCAAGCAGAACGTCACCTTCGATCTCGCTGTGTACACGTGTTTCGGCGCCGTGCTCGAGCGTGAGGTAGGGAAGGGGTCGTCGGTCAAGAGCGCCGTGGACGCCGCCGTCGCCGCGTATGCGACGGCTCATCCCGACAATAGCTAGGAAGTTTACTCGAAGAGCCCGAGCGGCGGATCGATGACGATCCGCCGTTTCGCTAAGTCGACGTCGACGACGATGGAACGCACCATCGGCACCATCGTCCCATCGACGATTAGCATGTCGCTCGCGGGGAAGTGCTCGACGCGCGCGACCGTCCCGTACGCCGTTCCGGCTTTCCCTATTACAGCGCAGCCGACGAGGTCGTCGTCGAGATACTCGCCCTCGCTCACGCTGATGCGATCGCGCGATGCGTACAGCAGCGCTCCGGCAAAGTCTTGCGCGCTCGACGCATCCTCGACGCCGGCGATCCGGACGAGCAGCCGGTCTCCGTGGCCTCGCACGGCGGTTAGCCGAATCGTCGTGCGCGCGTCGCCCCGCATGCAGCCCAGCTCCACCCCCGGCCTAAAGACGATGCGACCCGCGCCGGTCGGGTCGCATTTCAACTCTCCATGGAGGCCGAAGACTCCGGCGATTCTTGCGACTACGACCTGCTTAGAGTCACTCGGAGTCATCCCCGGGTCCCTCGGCCGCTTCGGTGGTGTCGAGAATGTCGACGGCGACACGCCCTTCGGCCGTTGCGCGCACGACCGTACGCAGCGCCTGCGCGACGCGTCCGCTGCGGCCGATCACCTTGCCAAGGTCCTCGGGATCGACGATCAGCTCGATCACCGGCTGCTGATGCTCGTCGATGAACAACTCGACCGAGACACTCTGGGGGTTCTGGACGAGCTTGCGCGCCAGGAACCCGAGCAGGTCCGTCGCGCGGCGATGACCCGCCCATGGATCGTTGCTCGCAGGGCGCGGCTTTCTCGGGCGGCGCTCCGGCGCGCGCGGCGCGCGCGGCGGCGGCTCTTCACGCGGCTGCGGTTCTTCACGACGCGTGGGTTGGCGCTCTACCTCGTCGACGACGGTCTCGCCGAACAGGCCGAACTCGTCATCGAACGCGCTCACGCTCCCCTACCCTCCGCGTGCTTCGCGGCGCGTTTCGTGGTCGGGATCGGACCGCGTTCCATGATGCCTTTTTCGGCGAACAGCCGGCGGACTGTGTCCGACGGTTGCGCCCCCTTGGCCAACCACTCGCGCGCCTTCGTCTCGTCGACGACGACCGTTCGCGGATCGGTGCGCGGGTTGTAATGGCCCAGGATCTCGATGAAGCGACCGTCACGCGGGGCGCGCGCGTCGGAAACCACGAAACGATAGGTGGGCTGCTTTTTCGCGCCGATTCGGCGCAGTCGAATACGTACCATATTTTTTGTGTTGCCTTCGTTTGTTAGGGCGTACGAAACGGAAGGAGTCCGCCGCGTTTGCGTGCGCCAAGCTGTTTGGTCATTTCGCGCGCCTGCTCGAACCGTTTGACCAGCCGGTTCACGTCCGAAACCTGGCTGCCCGAGCCGCGCGCAATTCGTTTGCGGCGCGATCCGTCGAGGACGTGCGGATTTCGGCGCTCGCCGCGCGTCATCGACGAGATGATCGCCTCGACCCTCACGAACTCGCGCTCCGGTATCTCGAAGTCCTTCGGCAGCACCTTCGACAGGCCGGGGACCATCTTCAACAACTCGCCGATCGACCCGATCTTGCGTACCTGGCGCATTTGATCGAGAAAGTCGTCGAGCGTGAAACTCGATTTGAGCAGCTTCTCCGCAACCCGCTTCGCCTGATCCTCGGAGTACAGGCTCTGCGTCTTCTCGATCAGCGTCAGCGCGTCGCCCATGCCGAGGATGCGCGAGGCGAGCCGCTCGGGATAGAATGGTTCCAGCGCCGACAGCTTCTCGCCGACGCCGATCAGCTTGATCGGAGCGCCGGTGACGCTGTGTATCGACAGCGCCGCACCGCCGCGCGTGTCGCCGTCCATCTTCGTGAGAATCACGCCGGTGACGCCGAGGCGATCGTGAAACCCTTTGGCGACGTTGGTCGCTTCTTGTCCGGTCATCGCGTCGGCCACCAGTAGGATCTCGCACGGATTCACGACCGCCTTGATGCGCTCGAGCTCCTCCATCAGAGCCTCGTCGATCTGCAGCCGCCCGGCCGTGTCGACGATCACCGTCGATACGCCGAGCCGCTTCGCCTCGCCGATGGCGTCACGCGCGATCCGCACCGGATCGGCCGTCCCGCGCTCGTAGACCGGAAGATCCACCTGTTTGCCGAGCATCCGGAGCTGCTCGATGGCCGCCGGTCGATACACGTCGGCGGCGACGAGCAGGCTGCGCCGGCCCTGCTCCTTGAGGCGCAGACCGAGCTTGCCGGCCTGCGTGGTCTTCCCCGAGCCCTGCAGCCCGACGAGCAGGATCGTCGACGGCGGCGCATCCGAAAAGTGCAGACGCGCTTGCGGCGAGCCGCTTGCCGGTCCAAGCAACGTCACGAGCTCGACGTACACGATCTTGAGAATCGTCTGCGCCGGCGTCAGCGAATCGAGGACGTTCGCCCCGACCGCCTGTTCCTTGACCTTCGTGACGAACGCCTTGGCCGCCGCGAGCGAAACGTCGGCCTCGAGCAAGGCCACGCGAATCTCGCGCATCGCGTCGTTGACCTCACTCTCGCTGACCCGCCCACGACCGCTCAGGCGATCGAAGATCGCGCCTAAGCGATCGCTTAATTGATCGAACAATTCAGCCGTCTACGACGTCGATGAACCCGCGGTCGTTTCGTCGATGCGCTTGACGGCATCACCGACGGTCTTGATCTTCTCGGCTTCCTCGTCCGGAATGTCGATGTTGAACTCGGTCTCGAACGCCATCACCAGCTCGACCTGGTCGAGCGAATCGGCGCCGAGATCGTCGGTGATCGACGCTTCGGGCGTGACTTCCGACTCGTCGACGCCAAGCTGCTCGACGATGATCTTCTTGACTTTATCGAAGGTGGTGGACATCCTTATCTCCTTTGTAGGACCTGGGGTTACATCAAGATGCCGCCGTCGACCACGAGTGTCTGTCCGGTGATATATCCGGCGGCGTCGGAGCAGAGGAACGCGACAGCTCCGCTGACGTCTTCCGGCTTCCCGGCTCGGCCGAGAGCGGCTTGCTTGACTAAAAACTCCTTAGCAGCGTCGGGCATCTTTTCGGTCATGGCGGTTTCGATGAAGCCAGGCGCGACGGCGTTGACTCTTATATTCCTCGAACCCAACTCCTTTGCCAGCGATTTACAGAGGCCGAAAAGGGCCGCTTTCGAGGCGGCGTATGCCGCCTGCCCCGCGTTGCCGCTGAGCCCCACGATGCTCGACATCAGCACGATCGATCCCGCGCGTTGTTTCATCATCGGCCTGGCGACGGCGCTACACAAGTGAAACGCCGCTTTCAGGTTCACGTCGAGCATCTGATCGATCGTCTCGGGTTTCAATCGTAGCAGGAGCGAATCGATGCTCTGACCCGCGTTGGAGATCGCGCAATCGAGCCTTCCGAATCGCTCGACGACGCGCGCGACGATGGCATCCATCGCGGCGCGATCGGTCACGTCTCCCGGGAATACCTCCGCGGTCGCGCCCACGCGCGCGCTCGCGCCGGCGGCCGCCGTCTCCTTGAGAGCGGCCACATCCCTGCCGATTAGCGCAACGTCGGCGCCCTCACGCGCGAACTCCACGGCGATCGCGCGTCCGATCCCTCGGCTCGCGCCCGTGACCAGCGCCGTCTTCCCGGTCAGCATCATACGCTCGCCGAGGCCGTTCCCGCGATCGTCGCGCGGAACCGCTCGACGTTCGCATAATCACTCAACACCGTCGCCGGCGGAGTGCCCGGCATGCGCTTCATCAGCGCGCTCAACACGCCGCTCGCGCCGAACTCCGCGATTGCGTCGAGCCGGTAGGATAGGAGCCGCTCCGCAGTATCGTGCCAGCGCACCTCGTCGACCACCGATCGAATGAGGCTCTCTTTGATCGTCGCGATGTCGCGATACGGGCGTCCGTCGACGTTCGAAATCACGTCGAACTGCGGCAGCCGGAAGCGGCCCGACTCCACGGCGGCGGCGAGACGCGCGACCGCGGGTTCCATCAGCGGGCTGTGCCAGGCGCCGGACACGTTCAGCGGCACGACGCGCTTCGCGCCCGCCGCGAGCATCGCTGCGCCCGCCGTTTGGACCTGCGAGAGCTCGCCGCTGATCACGATCTGCGTGGGTGAGTTGAAGTTGGCCGGCGACACGCCGCGGAGGCCGCTTTGCTGCAGCGTCTCGCGGACGCGCGCCGCGTCGAGACCGAGGACCGCCGACATCCCGCCGCGGGCGCGCTGCGCCGCCTCCTGCATCGCCTTGCCACGTTCGCTCACGATGCGCAGCGCGTCGTCGAACTCGAGCGAATCGGCGATTACGAGGCTACACAGCTCGGCGAACGAGTGTCCGGCGGTAACGACGGGGCGCAGGCCCGCGCCAACGGCGCGGTAGAGCGCGATGTTGGTCGCGAAGATGGCCGGCTGGCTGAACTCCGTCTCGCGCAGCTTCTCTTCCGGCCCGTCCTGTTGCAGCGCCAGCAGATCGTAGCCGAGCACCTCGGACGCACGCTCGAACGTCGCGAGCGCTTCACTCGAATGCGCCGCGGCGTCGCAGCCCATTCCGATGCCCTGCGAGCCCTGGCCCGGAAAGACGACGCCGATTCGCATCACGCCGCCCACCGCCAGGCGACCGCGCCCCAGGATAGCCCTCCGCCGAATGCGACGAAGATGATGATGTCACCCGGTTTCACCATTCCGGCGCGGACCGTCTCGGAGAGCGCCATCGGAATCGAGGCCGCGGACGTGTTGCCGTACTCCGCTATGTTGACGACGACTTTTTCTTCCGGCACTTCCAAATACCGCGCCATCGCGTCGATGATCCGTTTGTTGGCTTGATGCGGAATCAGGAAAGTCACGTCGGCCTTGGTCAGGTTCGCCTTGCTAAGCACCGCATCGGCGGACTCGACCATCTTCGTCACGGCTAGCCTGAACGTCTCGCGACCCTGCATGTGAATCAGGTGCACCTTCGCGTCGAGCGCGGCGTGATCGAGTGGCCGGCGCGCGCCGCCGCCGTGCGCGTAGAGAAGCTCGGGGCGGCTGCCGTCCGCGCCGAGCTCGGCGGCCAAGAACGAGTCATCGCTCGAGCGTTCCAAAATCACGGCTCCGGCGCCGTCGCCGAACAAGATCGCGGTGGAGCGATCGTCCTTGTCGAGGATCTTTGACAGCGATTCCGCGCCGATGAGCATCACTCGGCGATAGACGCCCGAGTGTATGAGTCCCGCTGCGACGGTCAACCCATAGATGAAGCCGCTGCAGGCGATGGCAATGTCGAAGGCCGGCTTTTGGAGCACGCCCAGCTTGGACGCGACGAGGCACGCCGTCGCGGGAAACTCATAATCCGGCGTTACGGTTGCGACGATGACGCAGTCGATCTCCTGCGCGCTCAATCCGGCGTGGACGAGCGCCGCGGACGCCGCGGCGGTGGCCAAGTCGCTCGTTGCTTCTTCTTCCGAGGCCCAGTGGCGCCGCTTCATCCCCGTGCGCGTCGTGATCCACTCGTCCGACGTATCCAACCAGGTCTCGAGGTCGTGATTCGTTACGACGCGGGCCGGCGCATAATGGCCGACCCCGACGATCTTCACGCCGTGCAACGACACGTACCGTTAGCCGGCCGACTCGTCTTGAGCTTTAACGACCTGCCGGCCCTTGTACGTGCCGCAGTTGGGGCATGCGAAGTGCGGCCGCTTGGGTTGGTGACACTGCGGGCATCGCACCGTCGTGACGCTTCCCAGCTTCCAGTTTGCGGCGCGGCGGCTGCGCGTCTTGCTGCGGGGCGTCTTCCATTTTAAATTAGCCACGTCTCTCTCCGTTCCAAAGCTCGTCCCCGCCTTCGCAGGTACAGTCGGTACCGTTGCGGTTCGCGCCGCATACCTCGCAGAGTCCTTTGCAGTCTTGCCTGCAGCGCAGCCCCATCGGCAACGCGCTGACGACCACCTGCTGCGCCAGGTCGGCCACGTCGAGTCGCTCGCCCGTCAAAACGTTGCTCTCGCCAAACGGGTTGGACTCCCTGCCCTGCGAGGGGTCGAGCCGCTCGTCGACGTCGACGTGGACCTTGCGCTCCACGTCATCCAAGCAAGCATCGCACTGACCCCGCACCTCCGCGTCGACGCTGCCGTCGACCGCGAGCATGTGATCGGCCTGACGCAGCTCGAGGCGCACGATGGCCGGTTCCGGGAAGACGATCCCCTCGAAGGGCTCGATCGGGACCTCGTCCGCCACCAGCATGACCTGGCGGCTGCCTGCGAGGAGCCCACTAATATCCACCCTGTGCGATCGATCCATAAACCCATGCCGCCGCAGTATGAAACCCCGCCAATGAGGGCGGGGCGCCACGGACCCTGCCCATTCTAAGACCCCCTTCCGTTCCTTGTCAAACGCGCCGCGCGCAGTGATAGTGCTCGGCCATGAGCCTCGACCCGATTGCATCTCGCCTAGCCGCCGCGGGCGCGGCTTTCGCGCCCCAGATCGCCGGCGCGGCGCGCCGTTACGCGCTGGATCCAGAGCTCCTGGCGGCCGTGGCGGCCCAGGAGACCGGCGGCCCGGGCAGTAACGCCGGCGCCAACATCGTCGGCGACGGCGGTCACGGTCACGGCCTCTTCCAGATCGACGACCGCTGGCACGCCTTCGCGGCGACGCCGGCCGCCATGGACCCCGACAAAAACGCCGATTACGCGGCCGGGATGCTCTCCGCCTTGCTCAAGCAGTATGGTGGCAACGTCCGCGAGGCACTCTCCGCCTACAACGCGGGTTCGCCCACCGCGACGGGAACCAAGACGCGCTGGGCCGACGGCAGCGACCTTTCGTATGCGGACTCCGTGTTGCGTCACTACAAGCTTCTCAGCGGCGGATCGCAGCCGCGCGTTCACACCGACGAGTCGCCGGAAGCGGCAGCGATCGCCGAATCGGGCGCGACGATCGCATCGGTCGGTTCGCTGCGCGCGCACGCCCAGCTGATGCCGATGCCGCCGCCGGCGATCGCGAGCCTACCGCGCCATCACCCCTACCAGCGTCAGGCGACGGATTACCAACAGTTTTTCAACGACGACACCGACGAGACAGCCTCGTAGAACAGGAGAAACACCATGTCATCCTTGCCCCCGATCGAAGGCAGCATCGCCGCGAAACCGTTCGTGCCGCTCAGCGGCACGGTGCGCGGCGCCTCCCAGGCCGCAACGATCTCCGGCGACGCGGGTGAGTCACCCGAAAGCGCCGCGCTGGCCGAGCTCAACGGTCTGATCTCATCGCTGGGCTCGCTGTCGGCGCAGGCGCAGAGCCTGCCGCTCAGCCCGCCTACGCTGCCCGGGCTGCCGCAGGGCGGCTACCGGCCGCAGTCGACGGATTACACTCAGTTCGTCGATGATTCGAACTGATCGCAAAGGAGCGACGACATGGCATTCTTGCTTCCAATTCTCGAAGGCGTCGGGTCCGGGCTTCTCGGCAACGCGATCGGCGGCGCCGTTGGCTCCGGCGTGGCCGGCAACGCGCAGAACGCCGCGATGAACGCGCTCAATACCCAAGACGAGACCTTCCAGCTGGGGATGTACGCTTCCGAGATCCAGAACCAGGAGCAGCTGCAGATGCAGTCCGAGGTCTTCGATCAGATGATGGACGAGCGCAGCGAAAACATGCGCGAGGTCGACACGCTACGCAACGTCGACATGGCGCAACGCAAGATGGACGACTCCATCACCAAGAAGTTCATCCAGTCGATCACCGAGTGATGAACGGGCCGATCCTCTCGGTTCGCACCGAACGCACGACCGCGCAGCGCGGCTCCCCGGCCGCGCCGCGCGGTGGCGCGGATAAAGCGCCCGAGCCTCCCGCAGATCCCGAGCTGCAGGCCCAGATCGCCGCGCAGCGCCAGGCGTTCGACTACGAGACGGCCGAGCGAGCCGAGATCGTGCGCGAGCACGAGGTGCTCGAAGCGCTCCTCATGGCGCACCTCAAGAACGAAGACGAAATCAATAAGAAGTGGATCGCGCTGATTTGAAGGGAGGCTCGCAAGGCATGCTATACTCTCCCTCACGCCGGGCCGTTAGCTCAGCTGGTTAGAGCGCATGCTTGATAAGCATGAGGTCCCTGGTTCGATCCCAGGACGGCCCACCATCACCGAGCCTCGTTTTGCGGGGCTTTTTTGTTTGCGTGCACTGCACCGCTTCAGAGTTTTTTCATCGGCCGAGCTTAGACTAAGGCGGTATCGTCTTGCTTTTTAGAATCCGTAAGGAGAAACCCAATGCCTCTTCTGAAGCCGTCATTGATCGCCGCCGCAATCGCCATGGCTGCGATCGAGTCGACGGGCGCCGCAGCGGCGCGCGGCTACACCGGTCAATGGCTGGTGACCATTACCCATTCGCAACGCAGCGACGGCACCTACTGTCTCACGTTGAAGAACAGTAGCCGGAATAGCGGCTCGGCGTCGTTGAGCGGTCACGGCACGAACTTGCCGTTCGGCACGTTCGAGGTCGTCAACAACACTCTCGTGGCGACGATCCAACAACCCGGCGGCAGTCAGAATGCCGGCCTGGTCTTCATTGCGGACGCGAGCGCGGGCAACATCGGCGAGGGCGCGTTCGACCAGGTCTACGGCGGTGAAGCGTTCGATTTTGGTGCGTTGTCATTCGGAATGAGAAACGGCTGTTAAGGCGACGCGTTAAGCGAGATCCGACATGCGCGGCACATGTCGGCGGGTAGGTGCCGCGCGGATATCTGCGCTCCCATAGCTTCGCACGGACGGCGAGATACTCGAAGTTCTCGAACGACGAGGGTCCGCAGCGCTGTCGGAGCAAAGCGATCGCGGGCTCCGCACATCTCCAGCACCTTTCGGCTTGAGACGAGGTAATGTCCAGTAGAATCCGCTCGTCAATGAGCCCATACTTACAATACGTCCCGATCTGCTCCCAGAGATCGAGGGCGAGAAACTCTCGATGCGTCACCCGATCGATCGGTCGGGGGCCCTTAACGGATGCGACGTACTGCGGATCCTTCATCTTGTCCGGAATCGCCAGGAGCTCCGCGAGGGCTTCCTGCACGGCGGGGAGATTCCATTGATTCAGGATTGCCAGCAGCGCGTTGAGTTGATTGCTCGTGCGCAGATGCCGCAGCTGGACAATCGCAGCCACCGACGCCGCTCCGACGACGATTAGGGTCGCCGCGGATAGCACGATGGTTAGGGATGCCGCATGCACGAGGCCATTGTACCAGACGCCTAATCGAAAGGCGTCCGCGCATCGCAGACGCCTTTCTCGTTGCCGAGTGCACCTCGGTCCCGGGCGATATTCCCGCTTTTCATCGGGCGATACCGAGACCTCAGCAACTCTTAATCGGCGATGCTCCGGGTCGCGGCCGAGGAATGGCTCGCCGCGTTACCAAAGGTTAGCCGCGAAAGGAGCTTCTCAACATGGTGCGTTTTATCACGGCCTTGGCGTTCGGCTTTGCCGTCGGCGGTTCGGTCGCACTCCTGGGAGCCGATGCGGCCGCGCCGTCGCTGCCGCCCCAGCCGGCCACGCGTCCGGCGGGGATTCCGTCCGACGCGCTGCTGGTCTCGCCGTGCATCGCCACGATGGGCGAGCACTGGGCGAATCTCAAAAACCTGCCGCTGGGGCCGATCTACGGAGTGTGGCAAGGTAAGCCGGTCTTTACCGAGATCATGGTGTCGGTGCAGCAGCTGCAGCAGGGCTTCAGTTACGCCGACGTCCACGCGCTGCCCGGATATACGATCGATCACATCGACGTCAGCTACGAACCGCACGGCCACGAGGGTTATCCGATCCCGCACTACGACATCCACGCGTACTACGTCTCGCCCGCAGTGCAGGCGACGATCTGCCCGAACGGTATCCCGGATCCGGCGATGAAGCCGATGAACGCGCCGCGTTAAGGGCGGGCTATTCTTTCAAGTAGCGGTCGAACCAGGCAGCGGTCTGCGTCAGGAGGTCGATCTGATTGCGCGATCTTCTGAGAACCGTGGCCCTCGTCGGCGTAGACGACGAGGCGCGTCGGCACGCCGAGCGTCGTCATCGCGTGCCAGAACTCGAAGGCTTGCGGCCGCCGGAACCTCTTCGTCGCGTTCGCCTTGGAGAATTAAGACGGGCGTCTTCGAGCGCGTGATAAACGTGATCGGCGAGCTCCTCGCGTAAACGGCGGGATCCTGATAGACCGACGCGCCGAAGAACGGGATCATCCACTGGTCGATCTTGTTCTGCCCGTAGTACGACTGCCAGTTCACGATGCCGGCGCCCGCGACGATCGCCCTGAAACGCGTCGTCTGCGTCTCGCCCCACATCGCCATGTAGCCGCCGTAGCTCCAACCCATCAGTCCGAGTCGGCTCGGATCGATCGGCGCCTGCGTCGAGCGCCGCGTCGACGCCCGCGAGATCGTCGCGCCAGTCGCCGTAGCCGAAGTCCTTCATGTTGGCGCGGGTAAACGCCTCGCCTAGGCCGAAGCTGCCGCGCGGATTGGGCATGAAGACGAAGTAGCCTTGCGACGAGAGCGCGCTGACGTTACGGCTTCCGAACGACGGCACCGTCGCCGCGGATGGCCCGCCGTGCATCGATCGTCACCATCGGATAGCGTGCGGTGCGAGCTCGAAATCGAGCGGATAGATCAGCCAGCCCTGCGGCGTGTACTCGTCGCTCTTCCACTTCAGCGATACGGCCTTACCGTTGAGCGCTGGCGCGCCGGCGTTGCTGCTCGTCGAGACCTGGCGCAAGCGCCGACGGCGCTCCCGCCCAGACCTCCGGCGGATCGGTCGAACGACGCGCGCACGAGCGCGACGATCGCGCCGCCCTTCGCACTCGACCAGCTCCAAAGCGATTCCGCGCCGGTCGACAGCGTCGTCAGCGACGTCTGCCTCCGGCGACGTTCGAGACGCATCAGGTGCATCGAGCCTGAGACGTGCGCGACCAGATCGATGCTCGATGCGTCGTTCCAGCGCAGCGACTGCACCGAAATCGGCGCGCCGTCGCGTGACGTCGCGCGATTCGCCGCTGCGTGCGTCAACGAGATAGACGTCGCCGCCGGTCGAATCCGAAATCGCTCATGATGCCGCCGATGATCGCGATCCGGCTTGCCGTCGGGCGACCATTGCGGATCGGCGATCTGAAACGCCGGCGCGAGCAGGTCGTGCATCGCCCCGGTCGCGACCTCGACGCGCGCGAGCCGCGCGATCCACCAGTTGTCGTCGCCGTTTCCTTTCGCATATGTGAGCGCAATCTGGCGCCCGTCGGGCGACCAGCCGTACTCATAGACGTACGTGTCGGCCGGCGTCACGAGACGCATCGCACCGGTCTGACACGTCGAGCGACGGCCAAGCGCTGCTCGTCGACCGTCGCGCCGATGACGCCGACGTCGCGCGCACCCGGAGCGAGCGCGCCGGCTTGCCGGTTAGCGCCGGGAATGTAGAGCAACGCCAGCGCCTTCCCGTCCGGCGCCCAGGTCAGCCGCTGCACGTCGCCGTGCAAGTTCCCGATCTGCCGCACGTGCACGCCCTCGGCATCGCGCGACGAAAAGCTGCAGCTGCCCCTTCGAGCGCGCGTCGGAGAGAAACGCGATTCTGTCGCCCGTCCGGCGACCAGACCGGAGTCTTCTTCGTCGTAGTAGCCGCTCGGCGATCCCGCGGTCACGCGGAGTCGCGCGCCGCCGCTGCATGCTGCTGCATGTAGACGGCGTCGATATCGAGGCGAGTGCAAGCAGCTCGCGCGGGATCGTGAAACGCTCTCCTCCCACGCGACCGCGCCGCCGTCCGGCGACAAGCTCGACGCTGCTCGAGCTCGCGCACCGCGATACGAGGCGGTCAAGAACGTCGCGCATCGAAGGCGCGGCGGATGCTGCGGACGCGAGCCGCCACAGCTCAGGCCGATCCAGCGGCGACCGTAGCGCAGCGAGCGTTCAGCTGCGCTCAACCTCCGGCCATCGCACCGACGACGAGAAACGGCTCCGCGCCACTCGGCGACCGCGTTCGGCAGCGGCGCGTCGGGCCGTTCGTGCGACAAGTCGCGTTCGCACGCGAAGAACCGTACGTACGGCGCGGCGCTGCTTCGTCTCGTGGTCGCGCATCGTGCCGCGCAGCACCGGATAGCGCGACTTCGAGCGCATCGAGCAACGCGCGCTGCGTGACCTCGCCGCTCGACCTCGACGACGGACCTCGCCGTCGACGCGCGCCAGCGTGCGCAAATGGGCGGGCAAGACGACGCGGATCATGCGAGCGTCTGGACTTCGACGGAGAGCACGGCCGGAAGGTCGCGTACGATCGCCTTCCAGGTTTCGCCGGAATCCGGCGAGACGTAGACCTGGCCGCCGGTAGTGCCGAAGTAAACGCCGCACGAGTCGAGCGCGTCGACGGCCATCGCGTCGCGCAGCACGTTCACGTAGCAGTTCTCTGCGGCAGTCCGTTGGTCAGCGGCTCCCACTCGTTGCCGCCGCTGCGGCTGCGATAAACGCGCAGACGGCCCGTCGATCGGAAAGTGCTCCGAGTCGCTCTTGATCGGGACGACGTAAATCGTCTCGGGCTCGTGCGCGTGAACGTCGATCGGAGAAGCCGAAGTCGGTCGGCAGGTTCCCGCTGACCTCGCGCCACGAATCGCCAGCGTCGTCGCTGCGCATCACGTCCCAGTGCTTCTGCATGAAGAGCACGTTCGGATCGCTCGGGATGCATGGCGATGCGGTGGACGCAGTGGCCGACCTCCGCCTCCGGTTGCGGGATGCACTTCGGAGTGCAAGCCCGCGATTGATCGGCGTCCAGGTCGCGCCGCGCATCGTCGCTGCGAAACGCGCCGGCGGCGGAGATCGCGGTGAAGATGCGGCCGCGCATTGCGCGGGTCGAGGATGATCGTGTGCAGGCACATGCCGCCGGCGCCGGGCTGCCAGCCGATCGGCCGATTCGTGGCGGCGCAGCGCCGCAAGTTCTTCCCAGCTCTTGCCGCCGTCGGTCGAGCGGAACAGCGCCGCATCTTCGACGCCGGCGTAAACCGTGTCGGGATCGGTCAGCGAGACGGCTCGAAATGCCAAACGCGCGCGAACTCCCACGGATGCGGCGTGCCGTCGTACCACTGATGGGTTCCCGGCGTGCCGTCGTAGACGAAACGGTTGCCGACCGGTTCCCACGTGCGCCCGCCGTCGTCGGAGCGCTGCACCACCTGTCCGAACCAGCTCGACGACTGCGACGCGTAGAGCCGATTCGGGTCGGCCGGCGAGCCCTTGATGTGGTAGATCTCCCAGCCGCCGAAGTGCGGCCCCTCGACCTTCCAGTCTTCACGCTTGCCGTCGGACTCCAAGACGAACGCGCCCTTGCGCGTGCCGACCAGTACGCGTACGGAGCTCATGCCGTCTCGGGTGCGACGCGCGGCTCGAACCAGCCTGCTTTAACGGTCACACGCTTACGCGCGGCGCGACGGGAGCGGCGACGGATGCCGCGGCTCGTAGAGCCCGATCCGTTCACCGCCCGGAATAATGAGCGTCGTCGATGGGCCCCAGCTTCGATCGGCGATCCGGCCGTCGGTCTGAATTCCGCGCTCGGCCAGCTTCGCAACGACTGCATGGACGTCGTCGCACATCAGGAAGACCTCGTGTTCCGGTTGCTTCTCGGTCGGATGAACGGCCATCTCTGCCGGCGGTGCGGCAAAAATCGGCCAGCCGCCGCCTGCATCAACCGACGGCAACTCCAGTACATCTGCGAGAAACGCGCGCACCTTTTCGGCATGCCGACTGTAAAGGATGACGTGCATGCCGGTAATCATCGCGTTCCTTTGCCTTTCCGTAATGCAATTGCAAAGCGCTTATGGCGCCCTCGGGTCCCGCCGATCATTTCGACCGCGCCGCGCGAGACGCCATATGCCTCCGCGAGAGCGCGTATGCACGCCGCATTTGCCGCACCTTCAACTGCTCGTTCCCGTATGCGCAATACGAGCGCGCCGTTCTGTCGAGTTAGTCCGGGCTGCTTTGAGCCCGGTTTGACGAGGATGTCCAGTATCACGCCGTTCGAACCATGGACGCCGGTGTCTTTGGAGATGAGGGGATTCGAACCCCTGACCCCCTGCTTGCAAAGCAGGTGCTCTACCAGCTGAGCTACATCCCCATGATCTTTGCCAAGTCAGCCTTCGACTAGCTCAGCCCTTCGACTCCATGCTTCGCGCTCCGCTGCAGATCACAAGGTGAGATCGGCATGACGCCGCGAGGAAGGCGCGGAGTCCGGGCATCCGGAATACGGGCGCCGGGTCCATGGGGGCATAGCTCAGTTGGTAGAGCATTACGCTGGCAGCGTAAGGGTCAGGAGTTCGAGTCTCCTTGCCTCCACCAAAGAACGCTCGATTTTACGAGCGTTTTTCGTTGCGATCCGCGTCACGGTTGCCATTTGGTTGCCCTCAGCGGAAATCGACTCAAGCCGTGCAACAAGAGCTGCTGAACGAGCACCGCGCCTCCTTACTCAAGAAGATGTCAAACAAGTTTAGCGCCTTGCTAAAGTGCGACCGCTGAGCCTTTCAAATATTTTCCGCTGAGCCGCGCTAAGGGAACCACCGGTGGATTCTCGCCTCGCCCCCGGGGCGTAGCGGCTGACGATGCTGCCGTGATCCGACACCTCAGCACATTGTCGCGGCTATTCGTAGCTTGACTGCGGTCGCTCGCGTTATCGGCGCGCCGCCAGGGTCCCGTCTATCACCTGGTCGTCGCCTATGTCGAACATATGAGGACCCGACGCGCGGGCAAGTCGCAAGCGCTCGCCGTCGAGTCAGGGCGCTCGCAACTTTCCCGGACGGATAAGGAGGCCGTTGGACTGGAGCGAATGCTTTCGGCCCAGCGGCCATGAAGAATAGCACTCTCTCTAGGCGGGCAGTTTCCGAAGCCGTCGGAACCGCCGTCCTATTGGCGGGTATAGTCGGCTCGGGTATTATGGCGCAGAGGTTGGCAGGCGGTAACGTCGCTGTCGCGCTGCTTGCGAATGCTCTTGCGACCGGTGGGGTTCTCGTTGCGATCATCCTTGCGTTCGGTCCTATATCCGGCGCGCATTTCAACCCAGTCGTAACGCTCTCCGACGCCGTGCGAGGAGGGTTGAAGTGGGCCGAGGTTCCTGCGTACATTCTGGCTCAGCTCGTCGGCGCCGTCGCCGGCGTGGCGCTGGCGAACGCCATGTTCGCGGAACCACTGTTTTTTCTATCGCATCGAATGCGCCACGGCTTCCCGGCTATCCTCAGCGAGGGCATAGCGACCTTCGGACTGCTAGCAGTGATATGGGGATGCTCCCGATACCGTTCCCACCTCACGGCATTCGCTGTCGGCGCGTACATTATCGGGGCGTATTGGTTTACGGCTTCCACATCATTCGCAAATCCGGCTGTGGCGATCGCCCGATCCTTGACTGATACCTTCGCTGGGATCGCACCTGCGGACGTTCCGGGCTTTATACTAGCCGAGCTCGTTGGAGCGTTGGCCGCTACTGCTCTGTTCGCGTGGCTTGCGCCGGCCGATCTAGAGCCGAAAGCAGTCATCGTTCCTCACAACTCTCTAGGGAACTCAAGCAACATGAAACGACCTGTATTGTTCGTATGCGTTCACAACTCTGCGCGTAGCCAAATGGCTGAAGCCTTCCTCAACGAGGTGTGCCAGGACGAGTTCGTAGCCGAAAGCGCCGGACTTGAGCCTGGAACGCTAAACCCTTTGGTGGTCAAAGTCATGCGGGAAGTCGGCATCGACATATCCCGTAAGGCAACAAAGAGCGCGCTCGAACTTTTCAAGGCCGGCCGGCACTACTCGTACGTAATCACAGTCTGCGACGAAACCAGCGCAGAGCGTTGTCCGATCTTCCCCGGCAGCGCCCCCCGCCTGCATTGGAGCTTCGCCGACCCTAGCGCCTTCGAAGGCTCGTACGAGGAACGTCTTGCGAAAACTCGGCTCGTCCGCGACCAGATACGCAAGAGGATCGAGGCTTGGTGCGACGAGGTATGCGATACGGAGCTACGCAGCGCCTAAGCCGCGATCTTGGGAGTCTGCTTAGAAGATTCTGGTTGCAAAAGGGTTGCACCTTACGCGTCGCGCTCGTATAGCCAGCGCGTAACGCCCGCTCGCACCACGCCGCGCTCGATCGCGTGCACGCGCTCCATGATCTGCGCTTCTTCTTCTCCGGCGTTTACGCGCAGCGGCTTGCGCGCAATGACCGGTCCCCGATCGGTCGAGGGCGTAACGCGATGCAACGTCGCGCCCACCCACCCACTCGACGCTCTTAGCGCGTCTCGCACCGCGCGCGCACCGCGAAACGCCGGAATGCGCGAACCGTCCGGCAGCACGACGTCGTCGCGCGCCGGGTCGAGCGGCAGAAACGCCGGGTGCAGGTTCAGCAACTCCGGGAACTCCTCGACGAACGGGTTCGCCAGCAGATGCATCCATCCGAGCATCAACACGAGGTCCGGCTCATGCGTCTTCGACGCCGCGAGCAGCCGCGCGTCGTACTCGGCACGTGACTCTCGCTCGCGATCCCAGCTCACGACCGTCGCTGGGACGCCGGCCGCGCGAGCACGCTCGACGGCGTACGCTTCTTCGTTATTAGCGATCAGCGCCACGACCTCGAGCGGCAGCGTTCCGTCACGCGACGGCGTCGATGACCGCCGCAAAGTTGCTCCCGTTGCCCGATGCCAGCACCAGCGTGCGGCGTCGCCGCCGCATCAAGGCGGCTCGGTCGAAGCGCTCCGCAATCTCGGCTCCGGCGTGCTCCGCGTAGTAACCCGCGAGCCGTTCGTCACCAACGGCGGGAACGATCGCGCGAAAGTAGCCGCCCTCGCGCAGCGCGTCGAGCGCGCGCGCGAGCAACGCACGCCCTACGCCGCGGCCGCGCTCCTCGGGCGCGACGCCGAACGGCCCAAAAATGCCGACGCCCGGTTCCCTCGCCAGTCCGTCGAGCCAAGAAAGCTGCAACCCCTGCGGATCGATCGTCGCGAACCCGATCGGCGACCCAGTCGCGGCGCGCGATGACGGTGCGCGCGGCGAGCGCCTCGGAGCTCCAACTGCCGCCGAACGTCTCGTCGATCCACGCCAGCGTGCGTTCGTCACTCTGCGCGGGCGGCGCGATCTCGATGCCCGCCGGGACCGGCGCGACCGCGCGTTCGCCGGACGAGATCGACGACGAGGTTCAGAATCTCGGACAACTTAGTCGTACAGCGGCCGAAGCACCGCCGCGCAGTCCTCCAAGAACGCAACTTCCTCGGCCGAAAGCGCGCGCAATCTCTCGCCGCGGACGTCGAGCGTTCCGATCACGACGCCGCTCTCCGCACCGAGGATCGGCACGACGGCCTCGGCATCGGCAACGACCGTATCGCGCGTGCTCACCGCCTCGCCGTTTGGGCCCCCGGTTACGGATGAACGTTGTTCCGTGGCGTCGGCCGTGCCCGCAGATCCGATGAGCACGAGAAGCTCGTCGCCCACGTCGTAGATCCGCACCCGCTCAAACTCTCCCGCAACGCAAATCATTACCGCCGCTGTGCGCGCCCGTTGCTCGCGCGGAGCCTCATTGTCGACCGCCGCCGCGAGCTCGGTAGCGATCGAGCGCGTCATCGATCGCGTGCCGGATGAACGACGACGCGCGCCTCGTCCGGCGCTCGCTCTTCGATCCATCCCACGACCTTCGCGCCGGGCACCGCTTGCAGCGCCGCCGCCGCGTCACCGAGCGAGACGATCAGCGTATAACCGACGCCCATGTTGAAGACGCGATAGCGCTCTTCTTCTCCGAGGTCTCCCCGGCGCACGAGCTCGCGCAGGATTGGCGGCACGCTCCAGCGCTGCTGCTCGAAGACCGCCTTGACGTTCTCGGGGAGCGTGCGCGCGACGTTTTCGAGCAACCCGCCGCCTGTAATGTGCGCCATCGTCTTGACGTTCGCGACCGCCTGGATGGCGCGCACGTCGCGGTAATACGAAGGATGCTCGGCCAGCAACGCGTCGGCGTAGGTCGCCTCGCCGAATCGCGCGCCCCACTCCTGCGGCGGTATCAACTTACGCGCCAGCGAGTAGCCGTTCGTATGCAGCCCGACCGCGGGCAGGCCGATCACGGCATCGCCGGCGACGACGCTCTCCGGTCTCGGAAGCGCGTCGACATCGACGACGCCGACGATCGTTCCCGCGAGGTCGAAGTGTTCCGACCGATAGACTCCGGGCATCTCGGCGGTCTCGCCGCCGAGCAGCGCGCAATCGTGCCGGCGGCACGCGTCCGCGCAGCCCGCAACGATCTCGGCGGCAACCGCGGGATCGAGCCGGCCGACCGCGAGATAATCCAAGAAGAACAGCGGCGTCGCGTTGGAGACGAGGATATCGTTTACGCAGTGGTTGACGAGATCGGCGCCGACCTGGCCATAGCGTCGCAACTCCGCGGCGATCGTGACCTTCGTTCCGACGCCGTCGGTCGAAGCGACCAAAGCGCGGCGATCGTCGCCCGGCAGCCGAAACAACCCCGCGAACCCGCCGATCGCGCCGAGCTGATCGGCGTGACGCCAGCGTCCCAGTACCTCGCGATAGCGCGCGACGGCTTCGTTGCCCGAGGCGACGCTCACGCCCGCGCGGGCGTAGCTATCGGCCGTGTCTTTTGGCTCGGACACGAGGATTCTCCCAGCTTTGCGCCATAGGCTGGCAGTACTTCACCATCCGAAAGGTCCACCATGCAAGTTCGTCTTAGTCACGATGCGCCGCTTGGCGTCCGCGCCGGAGCGCTCGTCGTTCCCGTCTTCTCCGACGCTCCGCTCGACGGCACGGCCAAGGAGGTCGACGCCGCGCTCGGCGGCGTCATCGCCGACGCGATTTCGTCCGGCGAGATTCGCGGCCGTCTCGGTGAACACGTGCTGGTCTACGCAAAGGGCCAGCCGTACCGCCGCGTCCTCGCGGTCTCGCTCGGCGAACACGCGAAATTTCGAGCCCTACTTCCTCGCGCGTTATGCGGGAACCGCGGTGCGTTATCTCGGCCGGCGCAACGTCGACGAGATCGCGATCGCGCTGCCCGAAGCGGCCCGCGGTCACGAGGCGACGGCGGCATCGTTCGTTGCGGAGGGCGCGATCACGGGATCTTTCGACACGACGATCTATCAAGAGAAGCCGGACGTGCGCGTCGCCACCGCAACCGTCGACGTCGTCGCGCCCGGACTCGACGTGTCCGAGGTCGAGCGCGGCATCGCGCGCGGCACGATCCTCGGCGAGGCCGTCAATCTCGCACGCCGGCTGGCGTTGACACCCGCCAACGACATGACGCCGACGCGGCTGGCCGAAGCGGCGGCCGACGTCGCGAAGCAGACCGGGCTCGAGATCGAGGTGTTCGACGAAGCGCGCGCGCGCCAAGAGCGGATGGGGTCGTTTCTGTCCGTCGCGCAGGGCAGCGCGCAGCCCCCGAAGTTCATCATCCTGCGGTACAACGGCGACCCGTCGAGCAAAGAGCTGCTCGCGCTCGTGGGCAAAGGCATAACCTTCGACTCCGGCGGCATCTCGATCAAACCCGCGGAGCGCATGGAGGAAATGAAGTACGACATGTCCGGCGGCGCGGGCGTCATCGCGGCGATGTCCGCGATCGGCAGGCTGAAGCCGAAGATCAATGTCGTTGGGCTCGTGCCCGCGACGGAAAACATGCCGGGCGGGAAGGCGACAAAGCCCGGCGACATCTTCGCGGCGATGAACGGCAAGACGATCGAAGTGATCAACACGGATGCCGAGGGGCGGCTGATTCTCGCCGACGCGCTGTGCTACGCGAACAAGCTGGGCGCGACGCACATCGTCGACGCCGCGACGCTCACCGGGGCATGCGTTATCGCACTCGGCCACGCGAGTTCGGCCGCGGTCACGAACGACGACAAGTTCGTCGCGGAGTTCCTCGCGGCGGCCAAAACGACGGGCGAGCGCTACTGGCAGATGCCGTACTATGAGGATTACACGACGGCGATGAAGAGCGACATCGCCGACCTCAAGAACACCGGCGGCCGTCCGGCGGGCACCCTGACCGCCGCGGCCTTCCTCAAGGAGTTCGTCGACGGCACTCCTTGGATCCACCTGGACATCGCCGGCACCGCCTATCTCGACACGGAGTCTGCGTGGCAGGCGAAGGGGCCAACGGGCACGCCCGTGCGGGCCTTCGTCGCGCTCGCCCTTCGACAGGCTCAGGATAGGCTTGGAGCAAGCGAAGCGGAAGCACATCCCAACGGAGCACGAGGTACAGAGCTAACGGTGTGAAGACGCATGCGGTCAAGGCCCGCAACGGGGTCGAGAGCGCTCGCCCGTACGAGCCCGAGAAGAACCCGGCGATCCGGCGCCTCACGGCGGGCGCCATCAAACGCCGCAAGGGCAAGACGCTCTTCCCGATTGCGACGGCGTACGACGCGCCGTTCGGACAGTTCGTCGAGCAAGCCGGGATCGACGTGATCCTCGTCGGCGACAGCGTGGGCAACGTCGTGCTGGGCTACGACGAAACGACGCCGGTCACGGTGGACAGCATCGTCTATCACACGCAGGCCGTCGTTCGAGGCACGACGCGCGCACACATCATGGCCGACATGCCGTTCGGATCGTATCAGGTCAGCAACGAAGAGGCGCTGCGCAACGCGATTCGCTTCGTCAAAGAGGGCGGTGCATGCTCGGTGAAGCTCGAGGGCGGACGCGATCAAACCGAGCGCATCCGCGCGATCACGGGCGCGGGAATCCCGGTGGTCGGTCACATCGGCGTGACGCCGCAGACGGCCGGCCTCGGCCCGGGCTTCAAGATGCGGACGCATCGGGACCGGCTGATCGACGACGCGCGCGCGGTCGAGGCGGCCGGTGCTTACGCGATCGTGCTCGAGGTCGTCGACTTCGAGATCTCGCGCGAGATCACAGAGATGCTGTCGATTCCGACCATCGGCATCGGCTCCGGCCCGCACTGCGACTCGCAGGTGCTGGTGCTCCACGATATCCTCGGGATGTATCCTCACTCACCGAGTTTCGCGAAGCGCTACGCCGAAATCGGCAGCCTCGCGACGCAGGCGCTCCAAGCCTTCGCGCAAGACGTGCGCGACCGAGCTTTTCCCCGCGCCGATTAGAGTGCCTACCAGCTGGCACTCTGCGGTGCTAGCGTCGGGGCATGTTGGAACAGGACGAGTGGCCGGATCCGTTGCTCATCGCGATGCGCGCTTTCGAGCGCGTCCTTCTTGGCCGCGGCGCCACGCTTCGAGCGCATCCAGACGCCGGCGAACCGACTGCAACTCCTCGACCAACGCGAGGCCGCCCGCCGCCAAGTGACCCGCCTCGGCGGGCGGACGTGATTCCTCTTCGGCCTCGTCGTCGCTCGGGATAGTCGCCTCGCGGACGCGTGCGCCTGCGCGCTCGAGGGCGCTAACGACGATGCTTTGCGCGCGGGTGCGTGCCGCGTCGGTTATCTTGCGGCCGAGCGGGCGAATCTCGACGACCATGGCCGTCTTGTTGGCCTCGACGAGCAGTCGCTTCTCCTCGCGTTCAATGCCGAGCAGCGCCTCGGCGCGTCGTGCCGAGCGCGCGCGCGATCAGGACGACGACTCGGATCGAGGGATTGCGCCGTTGATCGGCCTCGATCTTGAAAAGCGTCGGATGATTTACCCCGGCGCGGCGCGCGAGCTCGTTCTGCGACCACCCTAGGGCGAGGCGCCGCGCGGCGATGCGTTTCCCAAGCGTCACGCATATGGACTGTAGCAAGGGTCGAGCCGGACCCTTGAACCGTCCGGTCTTGCCGAATGGACTAGGCCGGAGCCCTCTGCAAACGATGGGCGGCGGGGACGTTGGGATATTCGCCGATGAGACAGCCGAGGCACATCTCCTCGCGGCTGCGCCCGACCGAGGCGATCAGGCCCTCCAGGCTGAGATAGCCGAGCGAATCCGCGCCGGTGCGCTGCCGAATCTCCTCGACGGTGTAGTTCGCGGCGATGAGCTCGTCGTAGGTGGCCATGTCGACGCCGAGATAACACGGGTGCTTGATCGGCGGCGACGTGATCCGCAGGTGCACCTCGCGCGCGCCCGCCTCGCGCAGCAGGGCGACGATGCGCGGCGTCGTCGTGCCGCGCACGATCGAGTCGTCGACGACGATCACCCGCTGGTCGCGCAGGTTCTCCACGAGCGGATTGAACTTGAGATGCACGCCGCGCGAGCGCATGCGCTGATCCGGGCTGATGAACGTCCGGCCGATGTAGCGGTTCTTGATGAGTCCCTCGATATACGGCAGGCCGCTCTCGGCCGCATACCCGATGCCGCCGGCGACCGCAGAGTCGGGGACCGCCATGACGACGTCCGCATCGACGGGATGCTCCTTGGCGAGCTCGCGCCCCATCGCGTAGCGCGCCATGTAGACGGAGCGCTCGTTGAGCCTCGAGTCGGGCCGCGCGAAATAAATGTATTCGAACATGCAGAGTGCCGACTGCGCGCCCTCAACCTCGACGCGATGCGACTCGAGTCCGTCCGGACTGATGCGCACGATCTCGCCGCGCTCGATCTCGCGCAGATATTGCGCGCCGATCGTCCCAAGAGCACACGACTCCGACGCCACGACGTAGCCGTTCTCGCTGAGCTTTCCGAGGCAGAGCGGCCGCACTCCCCACGGATCGCGGAATGCGTACAGCTCGTTCTGCGTGCAGAGCACGATCGAGTACGCACCGCGCGCCGACGCCAAGACGGACTTGATGCGGTCAAGCATCGAGCCCTTCGACTCTACGATGAGCTTGGCGAGTACCTCGGAATCCGACGTGGCCTGCAGCACTGTCGTGGGCGCGAGCCGCTCGCGCAGCTCGTCGGTGTTGGTGAGGTTGCCGTTATGCGCGAAGGCGAAGTCGCCGAGGTCGGAGCGTTCGAGAAGCGGCTGAGCGTTGACGACGATGGACGAGCCGGTCGTCGAGTAGCGCGTGTGACCGATCGCGATGTGGCCGCTGAGCCGGCCAAGGATATCCTCGTCGAAGATGGCGCCGAGCAGCCCCATCTCCTTGTGCGAGCGAATCGTGCCCCCATCCGCTGCGGCGATGCCGGCCGATTCTTGTCCGCGATGCTGGAGCGCGTAAAGCGCAAAGAACGCGAGGCGAGCGGCGTCGCGTCCCGGTGCGAAGACCCCGGTTATCCCGCACATCGTACTGCCATTATAGCAGATACCAGACCGGCCCGCCGTGTCATGCCGAGCCCGTCAAAGCACAGGAGCCTAGTCGCTCGCCCGCCTCCCGCCGAAGATCTGCAGCAAAGCGAGGAAGATGTTGATCGCATCCAGGTAGATGCTCGTCGCCATCAGGACGGGCGTGAGGCCGTCGCCACCGGCGCGCAGGCGCGCGAAGTCGATCAGCACCAGGCCGGAAAAGATCGCGAGCGTGATCCACGCGTACGTCTCGGGGTGAATGAAGCGGACGAAGATCGAGACGATGCCGACGACGATGAGGCCCAGCAGGGCGATCATGAAGATGCCCTGGAAGCGGCGCAGATCGAGGCCGGTCGCATAGACGATCGCGCCAAGCGCGAACATGCCGAGGCCGGTCGTCAGCGCCGCGTTTACCACGACGTCGGGCCCGAAGGCGCGCACGTACTGCCCGATGACCGGCGCGATGCCGACGCCCTCGCAGAACGTGAACGCGTAGAACAGCAGAAGCGAGAGCCCCTCGTTGCGCCGGACGGCATAGATCGAGAAGAGCAGAATCAGCCCGACGATCATCGCGACCAGGCCGATGCCGGGGCTGAGATCCTGGAAGAGCCATGCGGCGAGCGCGGTGACGCATAGCCCGAGCGCCGTGATGCCGAGCACCTGCGCCAGCATCGAGTGCGTCGGGACCGCGGGCGCAACGGGCCCACCGTATCGATTCTGCGGTTGTAAGCCGAAAGCCATACGATCCCTACTAACCTCTGCCGTGCGAAAGAGTTTCTGGATAAGCCGTTCGCTCGCTAGGTTCGCGGCACCCGTACTCGGCCGAGCCCAAACGCCAGCAGCGCCGCAAACGCCGGCAGCACGCCGAGATACCGCGGATTGACGCCGATGATCGCCGAGCCGGTCGCCGGTCCGAGGATCATCGCCAGGCCGTTGATCGAGTCGCTCACGCCCATGATCGCGCCGCGCTCGGAGGGCTTCGCGCGGACCGAAAGCAGCGCCGTCAGCGTCGGCTCGACCATCGCCGAACCGACGGCCCACGCGATCAACACGATCCCGAATACCCAGAGATCGGTGACGAACGAAAGCAGGCCGTACGCGAGGAAACTCGCGAGCAGGCCGATCTGCGCGACGCGGCGATCGCCCAGGCGCGCGGCCAGCGGCGAGACGACGAAGATCAGCGCGGCGCCGCCGACCACGCCCGCTCCCGCGAGGAGCCAGCCGACCTGCGATACCGACGAGCCCAGCACGTGGTGGAGATAGAGCGCGAAGTTCGCCAGAAAGCACACGATCGCGAAGATCGCTAAGAAGTGGCGGATCAGTACGAGCCGCACGCCCGGTACGTTGGCCGCCTGCAGCGACGCCTTGATGCTCGTGTGACTCGTCCGCTGCATATGCGAGGGCAGCAACAGAGCCGTGATCAGGATCGTGATCAGCTCGATCCCGGCGGCGACGAAAAACGGCACCGCGAGACTCCGGTGGATCAGAAATCCCGACGTTACCGGACCCACGATGAACGCCATGCCGAAGACCGCGCCGTAGAGCGAGTACGCCAGGTCACGCTGATCCTCGTTGCGTGACGTCGGCGATGTACGACTGCACCGCGCCGAGCGCGCCGCCGCCGCATCCCGAAATGATGCGCGAGATGAAGATCCATAACAGCGACGGAGCCGTGGCCTGCATCAGATAGCCCGCCAGCGTCAGGAACTGCGCGATCAAGATGATCGTCTTGCGCCCCAGGCGATCGCTGAGCTTGCCCCACACCGGCGCGGCGATCATCGAACAGAGCGCCGGAACGCTCAGCAGCGCGCCGACCATAACGTCGGATGCGCGGTACTCCCGCACGATTGCCGGCAGCAACGGAATCATCAGCGTATAGCCGAGCGTCTCGACCAGCGTCGTTCCGTAGATCGGGAGCAGGGCGCGCGGAAGCCGCTACATCACCCTTTCCTTCGATGCTCGCTCGCTGTCGGACAAGCTCTCCGCTCAGGGTGACGCGGGAGGTTCGCGGCGATATCCGTGCGGTAGGTTAGCGCGCCGGTGCCGAGGCGCCCCGCGAGCTCCTTCACGCTCGCGTAGGCGCGCGTGCGGGCCTGCGCGAGATCGTCGCCCAGCGCCGTGACGGTCAGCACGCGTCCGCCGCCGGTCGACACGGTGCCGTCGACGCGACTGCGACGCGCCCCAAAAGGCGCGGCATCCGTCGCCGAGCGAAACGTCGGGGTTGAGTCCCGACAGCGGCGTGTTGCTGCGCGGATACTCTCTGCGTCGCCAGCACGACGCCGACGCAATGTTGCTGCGAGAGCGTCGCGAGCGAAAGATCCATCGCGCCGCGCGCCACCGAATCGAGCAGCAGCGCGAAGTCGCCGCCGATGCGCGGCATCAGCACCTGCGTCTCGGGATCGCCGAAGCGCGCGTTGAACTCGATCGACGCACGGGCCGTCCGCCGTCCACATCAGTCCGCAGTAGAGCACGCCGACGTACTCTTCGCCTTCGGCGAGCAATCCGCGCAGCAGCGGCGCGAGAATTCGCTCGCGCACGCGATCGTACAGGTCGTCGGGGAATCCGGCGGGCGGCGAATACGCGCCCATGCCGCCGGTGTTTGGACCGGTGTCGCCGTCGCCGGCACGCTTGTAATCGCAGGCCGCGCCGATCGGCACGATCGCGCGGCCGTCGCAGAGCGCGAACACGCTGACCTCGCGCCCTTCGAGCCGCTCCTCGAGCAGCACGTCGGAGCCGCCGCCCGGAACTTTGTTGTGCGCGTACCAATCGGCCAGAACGCGCGCGCGCCTCGTCCGCATCGGCCGCAACGACGACGCCCTTGCCCGCGGCCAGTCCGTCGGCTTTGACGACGACCGCGCCCGTCCACTCGTCGAGCGCCTTGTTCGCCGCATCGAGCGAATGCACGACGGCCGCGCGCGCGGTCGGAATGCCGTGGCGCTCCATGAAGCGCTTCGCGAAGATCTTGCTCGATTCGAGCCGCCCGCCCGAGCGGTTCGGACCGAACACCGCGATGCCGGCATCGCGCAAACGGTCGCCGACGCCCGCGGCGATCGCCGTTTCCGGCCCGAGCACGACGAGATCGATTCGCTCCTCGGCGGCAGCGCTGCGCCAACCGCTTGCCGTCGGTCGCCGCGATGTCCCAGTTCTCGCCGCGCGACGCCGTGCCGGCATTTCCCGGCGCGGCGAACACCGCTGTCGCACGACGGCGATTGCGCAATGCCGCCACGAGAGCGCGTCTTCGCGCGCGCCGCTACCGACGACGAGAACGCGCACTGGAGCTCTACTCCCACTCGACGGTGGCCGGCGGCTTTGTCGTGATGTCGTACGCGACTGCGATTGACGCCGCGCACCTCGTTGACGATGCGCGACGAGATTCGTTCCAGCAACTCGTGCGGCAGGCGCGCCCAGTCCGCCGTCATGCCGTCCTCGCTGGTTATCGCGCGAATCGCGACGAGATTGGCGTACGTGCGGCCGTCGCCCATGACGCCGACGCTCTTTACCGGCGTGAGCACCGCGAAATATTGCCACGGGTGCGGATCGAGCGCGGCGCCGTCGATCTCTTCGCGCACGATCGCGTCGGCGCTGCGCAGGATCGCCGAGCCGCTCCTGCGTGACGTCGCCGATGATGCGCACGGCCAAGCCGGGTCCCGGAAACGGCTGTCGCTCGACGATCGCTTCGGGCAAGGCCCAGCGCGCGCCCGAGCGCGCGCACTTCGTCCTTGAACAGCGCGCGCAGCGGCTCGATCAGCGACAGCCCCATCTTCTCCGGCAAGCCGCCGACGTTGTGATGCGATTTGATCTTGTGTCCGGCTTTGCTCTGCGGGCGTCTTCGACTCGATCACGTCGGGATAGAGCGTTCCCTGCACCAGGTACTTGACGCCGGGAATCTTGCGGCTTCGTGCCTCGAAGACGTCGATGAACTCGTGTCCGATCACGATGCGCTTGCGCTCCGGATCCTCGATGCCTTTGAGCTTTCTGCAAGAATCGCTCGCGCGCGTCGACCGCGACGACGTTGAGATGCAGCACCTCGCGAAACGCCGCCAAGACCTGCTCGGCCTCGCCCTGGCGCAAGCAACCCGTGGTCCACGAAGATGCAGGTCAGCTGCTCGCCGATCGCCCGCGACACGAGCGTCGCGGCAACCGCCGAATCCACGCCGCCCGAGAGCGCGCAGATCACCTTGTCGCTGCCCGACCTGCGCGCGAATCTCCTCGATCGATCGCTCGAGGAACGACTCCATCTTCCAATCGCGCTTCGAGCCCGGCGATCTCCGCCGAGGAAGTTCTCGAGAATCGTACGGCCCGTACTGCGTGTGCACGACCTCCGGATGAAACTGCACGCCGTAGATCTTCTTCTTCGCGTTGCCCATCGCCGCGACGTGGCAGCGCGCCGTCGATGCCAGCGCGCGATAGCCGTCGGGCAGCGTGACGACCGAGTCGCCGTGCGACATCCAGACGCGCGACTCTTCGGCGACGCCGTCGAACAGCGGCGTCTCGCGATCCGCGATCGACCAGCGTCGCCGGGCCGTATTCGGCGTGATCGAGCTTGACGAGCTCGGCGCCGATCTCGCGCGCAGCAGCTGCATTCCGTAGCAGATGCCGAGCATCGGCACGCCCGCCTCGACGATCGCCGCGTCCATCTCCGGCGCGCCGTCCACCAGCGTGCTCTCCGGACCGCCGGAGAGAATCAACGCCGCCGGACGCGCGCGGCGCAAGCGCGGTCCACGGCGTATCGTACGGCACGATCTCGCAGTACACGCCCAGCTCGCGCGTTCGGCGAGCGATCAGCTGGCTGTATTGCGCGCCGAAATCGAGGATGAAGACCGTCTGCGGCATCGGTTCGCTTTACGACGCCGCGGCCGCGGCCGCCTTCAACGCCGCATCGTAATCCGGCTCGTCGGCGACCTCGCGGCACGATCTGCACGTACGAGATCGTTCCGGTCCTTGCCGATGACCACGATCGGCCCGCGCCAAGCAGACCGAGCTCGGCGATCAGCAGCCCGTAGTTCAATCCGAAGCTGTGATCGCGATAGTCGGAGAGCATCTCCAGCTTCACGTCGCCCTGCGCCGCCGCACCAGCGCGCCTGCGCGAACGGCAGATCCATACTCACGACCGCGGCCTGACGCCCGCCGGAAGTTCGCCCAATCGCCGGTTGAACTTCTGCGATTCGAGCGAGCAGACCGTCGTGTCGAGCGACGGGACGACGATCAGCATTGCCGCGCGTTCGCCCCCGTCCACCAGAATGTCGCAGGGTGACGGTCGAGAGGTCGCCCGCCGTCAGCGAGAACTCGGGCGCCGGATCGCCCGCGCGCAGCTCGGGCCCGAGCAGCGTCATCGGCTTGCCCTTGAACGTAACGGCGCCCGCTGCGCTCTGGCACGTTGTCGACGTCGTCATAACTACCTCCTCACAAGCGACGTTTGATGCCTTATGTCAACACGTCTTCGAGCCGATCGGTGTCGCGCGCCATGACGATCTCCATCGCGATCGCGTTCGCCGACGGAAACGTCGCGTCCCCAGCGGTACGCCGAGTACGGCGTGTAGCGCGTTCCCGGGCGATCCCGGAATGCGCAGCGACACGTCGTAACAGACGAACTCCTTCGGCGGCCCCGCGGCGATGACGCATTGCAGCGCGAACGGCCCGATGACGCCCGGCGGCGTACCGCTCGCGCCGCCGCGACGAAACGCTCGCCCATTTCGAAGGCGTTCTCCAGCATCGATTCGCAAGATCGTGGCGGCGATGTGCCCGGCCTCCTCCATGCGCATCGGCACGTCGCGCAGCGCATCCAACGCGCGACGGCGGAACGTTGCGAAAGCCTTCGAGGTTCGTCTGGCGGCGCGTGTCCGTGCCGGATAGCTCGAGCTCGCCAAGCACCGGCGAGTAGAAAGAAATTCAAGTTGACCGACGGCCCGAGCGCATACTCCTCGATGCGCGCCGCCGCGAGCGCTTCGGCCGTCAGCGATGCCTTCCGCGATCAGCCGTCGCGCGGCGGCCCGCGATACTCTTGCGGCGACGACGCGAGAAAGAACGCGCGCTCGAAACTCACTCTCGCGTGCGGCGCCTTCACCATGACGAGCCGGTCGATCTCGTCGGGGGATGCGAACTGCTGCGGGTGCCGGATCGCCGCCCGTTGCAGCAACGCGTATTGATCGCTCTGTCGCGGCGTCGTCGCGTTCCTCGGCCTGCAAGCAGGCGGCGATTGCCGAAGAACGGCACGAGCATCTCGCGCTCGATCTCGTCGTAGCTATATTGCTGGCGCAGATAGACCTCGAACGAACGGTTCGCAACGAAGATCACGTTCCGGTCGAGCAGCCGCTCTTGCACGTCCGTCGCGCAGGATATCGGGAAAGGTCTCCAGCTCCAGCACCTCGTCGACGCATCCGCGCGGCACCGGATCCTGCCGCACCGCGAAATAGCGCGACGTAGGTCTGCTCGCGGCCCTTCGCGGTCACGACGAGATTGCGCAGCCCTTGGGCGCGCGCTCCGTACGCCACCTCGAGCGCCGAATGGCTGCCGATGGAACAAAGCGTCAGGCGCGATCGATCGTATCGGCGAGCGCGCGAGCGACGTACTCCGTGCTCACCGGCGCGTCATTCGACGCGAATCTTAGCCGCCATGCGCCGCCACACGACGGGCCCGTAGGCCCCCACGATGACGATACCGCCGAGCGTTACGGTGAGCGCGCAGGCCAAGGCGACGCTCGACGGCGCGGCCGCGAAGATCGAGATGCCGCCGCGTCCCGGCGGAAACGCCGGAAGCAGATACGGAAAGATCGTCCCGGCGGACGCCGTCAACAGCGTGGCGATGAAGAGCGACGACATGGCAAATGCCGCAAGCGGCGCGCGTCTCGCGCAGCGCTCCAGCGCAACGCGACGAGCGCCGCCAGCGAGAGAACGGGCATCGCCAAGAGCCACGATGCCCCAGTCGGCGTTCGTACCACCAACGTAAGCGCCGTCACCGCCAGATAGAGCGCCAGAACGGCCCACCAGAGCCGCAGAACTCCGCGCGTCCCCCTGTAGGCCAGGTCGCCCTCCACGCGCAACGCGAGGAACGCGCCGCCGTGCAGCGCCGAGCGTGCACAGCGCGAACGCGCCGACGAGCAGCGCGTACGGGTTGAGCAAGAACGCGAAGGTGCCTTGAAAGTACCCGGCGGCATCGAGCGGGACGCCGCGCAACAGGTTGCCCGAGCGCGACGCCGAATAGCACGATCAGCAGCGCGCTCGACAGCGAAAACGCCACATCCCAAAACTGATGCCACAGCTCCGACGGCAGATGATCGCGCAGTTCCAGCGCGATGCCGCGAAACATCAGCAGCCACAGCACGATGATGAACGGCAGGTAGAAGCCCGAGAACGACGACGCATACGCCACCGGAAAGAGCGCGAACAGCGCCGCGCCCGCCGCGATCAAGCCACACCTCGTTGCCGTTCCAGAACGGGCCGATGCTTGCCATCATCGCGGCGCGCTCGCGATCGTTACGCGCGATAAAGGGCGCGATCGCGGCGACGCCCAGATCGTAGCCGTCGAGCAGCACGTACACCGTCAGCATGAACGCGATGACGATGAATCCCGCGACGTTCATGCCGGGTGTCGTCCTGAGCCCTTCGACTCGCTAGCTCGCTCAGGGCAGGCGTAGTCGATGGTCCGATGCCGATCTCGCGCAGCACGAGATACAGGAACAGCACGCCGAGCAGAAAGTACATCCCGGCGAAGCCGATGAGCGTGAAGAGCGTCTCGCCGCTGCCGACGGTCGGCGAGCCGGCCTCGGCCGTTCGCATCAGGCCGTACACGATCCAGGGCTGCCGGCCGACTTCGCTGACGGTCCAGCCGGCTTCGTTGGCGATGTATGGAAACGGCATCATCAGCATCAGCAGCCACAGCATCCAGCGCGACTGTCAGAGCCGGCCGAGCCGAAGCAGCAGACAACCGCGAGAGCCGCCACGGCGCAAGAAGATCGTTCCGAGGCCGACCATGACGTGATAGGCGTAGTACGTCAGCTCGACCGGCGGCCACAGCTCGCGCGCGTACGCGTCGAGGCCCTTCACGTTGGCTCTGAAATTGCCATAGGCGAGAAAGCTCAAGAAGTCCGGCACGAAGATCGGGTCGATGCAGCGACGCGGTTTTGCGACGTCGGGCATGCCGATGATCGCCAGCGGCGCGCCGCGCGTCGTCTCGAACAGCCCCTCCATCGCGGCCAGCTTGACCGGCTGATACTTCGGTCACGTCGTCGGCGTTCCGGTCGCCGGTCGGAAACGCCGCGATCATTGCGAATATCAGGCCGACGATCGCGCCGGCGCGCACGAACCGCCGGCCGATCGCCTCTTCGCGGCCGCGACAGCAGATAGTACGCGCCGATGCCGGCGACGATGAAGCCGCCGGCGAGCAGCGCGCCGGTGAGCACGTGCGCGAACTGCCACCCGCAAGAACGGCGAAAACAGCACCGCCCAGATGCTCGTCGAGCTCGGATCGTGCCGTCGGCGGCGATGCTGTACCCGACGGGGTGCTGCATCCACGCGTTGGTCGCGACGATGAAATATCCCGAGAGCCACGAGCCCAAGCACAGACGAGCACGGCCGCCCACGCCGTGAACGCGTCGGCAGCCCGCGCGCGGCGTACAGCAGCACGCCCAGAAAAATCGACTCGAGAAAGAACGCGAACATGCCCTCCATCGCGAGCGGCTGGCCGACGACCGAGCCGCCGCGCCGCGAAAACGCCGCCCAGTTCGTTCCGAACTGAAACTCCATCGGAATGCCGGTAACGACGCCGGCGGCGAAGTTGATCGCGAAAATCTTCGTCCAGAACCGCGCGATGCGCGCGGCGCTCTTCGTCGCCGTTCGAACGCCGCCTTCCAGGTGTATGCCGCGACGAACGGCGCCAGCCCCATCGTTCCGATCGGAAAGAGGTAATGGAACATGATGGTGAAGGCGAACTGCAGGCGGTCGGCCAGAACGGGTTCCATCGCCTCCTCCATTCGCGCTAGAGCGCGTCACGTGCCGAGGAGTTTTCGCGCCTGCGGGCTGTCCTGGTATTCGATGGTGAGGATCGCGCGCAGTGAGCCGCCGCGCTCCGGCGCGCGACTGCTCGTCGGCATGCGCTGCAGCGTCGTGTAGCACCAGTACAGCAGCATCGGCAAGTCGCGGTCGCGCGGATACACCTTGTGCATCGTCGTCGATCGACTTCGGCGACGTTGCCGGTTTCCGCTCGCTCTCGCGGTTGCCGTAGTCGTAGTCGAGCATGAAGTTGATGTGCTTGAGCTGATTCTCGATCTCCGAGAATCGACATCCCCATACGGTCCGAAATATTCGTCGGCCGGCGCGAGCGTGCTGATGTAGACGTCGTGCGGCATCGCCGTGACCGTCGCGATGACGCGGATCGGATCGACGGCCTTCAGCCGCGCGATGAACGTCTGCGCGTTTTGCACGTCCGCCTTCGATGTAGCCGTTCGTCGGTCGACGCCCCGTTGGCCGCAGCGACGAACTCGTTGCCCCAGGTCGTCGGCAGGTGCGCGACGGGAAAGTTCGACGCGGCCGCGCGCGCGAGCGCGAGCGAGCGCCACCGCGGATCGTGCGTCAGCAGCCACGCGCGCCAGTCGGCCTCGACGCGAATCGAGCAGCGCGTCGACGTCGCCCGGATACGCCTGACGTTGGCGTTGGCGTCCTGGTCGGCCAGCCGCGCGAGCAGCTGCCGGATCGTCCTCGGAGTTGACCCGCTGCAGCAGCGGCTGGGCCTGGCCGATCAGCTGCACGGTCCTCGGAGTGCTTGGACACCCAGTCGGCGGCCTCGCGCACCCACCACACCGCGGCGTCGTGATTGGTGAGCGGATTGTAGTGCAGGCCCGCGCCGATGCTGACGGTCAACGTCGCGAGCTCGCCGTACGCGGGATCGTCCGGATACTGCAGCGAGTACGCGCGCCCGGCGTTGAAGATCGTCGACAGATACGTCTCCTGCGCGCGGTAGTTCCAGCCGCCCGCGTCGCCTTTGGCGTACGCGTCCTTCATTTGCTGGTACAGCACGGCGGGATCGGCCACCAGCGTGGCCCGCGCTGCGACCGGCACGGCCGCCGCCGCGCCCGCGAACGAGCAGCCACGGCGACCAGCGCTCTAGAGAACGCTCGAATCATCCAGCACCAGACGCAGGTTGTTGGTCAGCAGCGCGTTCTTGAGCTCGCGGGCGATGCGGCGCCCGGTCGACATCGGTTCGGAGTAGTTCAGATACGAATACGGCGATCCGTCGATGAAAAGGTTCGTTCCCGCGACGATCCGCGCGGAAATCTCCATGACGTAGAACTGCATGTCCGGCGTGATGATCGTCTCGATGCAGAACGCGCCGAACAGGCCCTTCGGGCCGCAGATCTCCTTGCTGACCCGCACGACGTCGTCGCCCATGCGCAGCGCCTCGGCGAGCATCGACTCGCGCAGCGAAACCGGCTGGTTGCCGACCACGACGTAGGACGGGCTCACGTCCATGCCTTCCTGGGCCGCCGCCGGGATGCGCCCGAGCGAGTCGACGTTGGTCTCGTAGCGGCGGTCCATCGACATGATCTCGAGCTTGTTCTGCAGCGGCGAGTAGAAGTAGTGGATGTAGAGCGGAACGCCGATGATGTATTCCTGGATCGTGTACTTCTCTTTGAGGTGCGCCGCGCGCGCTTCGAAATCGTGCGCGTCCCGAATGAACATGTAGCCCTTGCCGCCCTGCGGCTCCGTAGAGCTTCACGATGACCGGGCCGGTCGATCTCGGCGCCGCTGCGGAACTGCCGCGGCAGCTTGAGGCCGGCGCGCGAGAGCCACTCGCGCTGCAGCTCGCGGCTGGCCTCCCAGTCGAGCACCGCCTTGTTTCCGAAGTACGGGAATCGTCATCTTCTTGTGCTCTTCGAGCGACAGATAGGCGACGAACGAGCCGTGCGGCACGATGATGACCTTGCGCCTCTCGAGCTCGTCGATGCAGGCTCATGAACTCCGAGTAGTCGTTGAGCGCGATGACTTCGTCGACGAACGCGAACGAACGGTACAGCCGCTCGGTGTCGCGGTTCGAAATCGCCAGCGTCGAAAGCCTTCGTCGTGAGCGCCTTTGAGAATCTGCAGCGCCGAATGCGAGCCCAGCGTCGCGATGGTGTAGGGCCGGTTCATACGTCGTAGCTGCGCCTCGTCGATCGCGGGGATTGCATAGCAGGACGCTCGACCGCCGTTCGACCGCCGGCGCGATGCACGCGGCGCGCCGACTCGGTCGAACAACCGCCATGCCGACGTAGCGGCGAGCCGCTCGACGCCGCGATGCGCTTGCCGAGGCGCTCGCCTGCGTCGTCGCGAGCAGCGGTCTCGATCCACACTTCGCCGCGATCGCGGGCGCGTCGCGCTCGAGCACCGTCGAGCCGATGTTTGTTCGGATTGAAGATCGTCTCGTTCGCGGCAACGCGATGCGCGAACGTCGCCGCGTCGCCGGTCGTCGTCGAAGAAGTCCAGATCTCGCTGCGCTCCACGCGCTCGACGTTCGATGCCCAGGCGGCGCAACGCTGACGAGCGCGGTGTACGCCGCGTTGTCGGGAATCTTCAGCGCGATGGCGACGACGCGTTCGGTCATCATGCGCACCGCTTCGACGAAGCTGCGGAAGAGCACCGCGCCGCCCGACGGCGCGAGCACGTCGTCGCCCTCGCGCCGGTCGAGATGGTTGAAGTTCCACGCGTCGCGCTCGGGATGCGGCATGATCGCCAGCACGTTCCCGGCGCGGTTGACAAGCCCGGCGCATCCGAGCGCCGAGCCGTTCGGAACGGCGGTTGCGTCCGACCGTGCCGTCGGCGTGCGCGTAGACGAACGCCACATGGTCGCCCGCGACGATCTCGTCGCAGATGCTCGGGCGTCGCCGCGAGCCGGCCTTCGCCGTGGGCGGCCCACGCGGGAACCAGCGCCTCGGCGGCAGCGCCGCCGTGATCGGCGCAGCGCGCCGGATCGACGGCGAGCTTGAGATAGACGTGGCGGCAGATGAAAGTGCGGTGCCGGCGCGTTGTCGGTGAACGCCGCGGTCGGCCGGCGCGTCGCGCCGGTGCCCGGAACGAGACCGGCCTCGAGCAGGATCTGCGCGCCGTTGCAGATTCCGAACACGAGCTTTCCCGCGTCCGCCGCCGTCGATCACGAAGTCCATCATGCGATCGTGCGCGGCGATGGCGCCGGCGCGAATGCGGTCCTCGTACGCGAAGCCGCCCGGAAAGCACGTAGGCATCGAACTGCGCGAGCGTCGTCGGCCTCGACCAATGCACGAGCTCCGCGTCGCCGCCGCAGTCGCGCAGCAGACGCACCGTTTCGTCCTCGGAGTTCGTGCCGGGAAACACCGGAACGGCGATGCGCGCGCTCACGGATAGAGCTCCGTCGAGCGGCCGCGACCACATTTCGTACAGGCGCCGGATCTCGAAACGCACGCCGTTGACGACCAGATCGCGGCTTGTCGCTCGTTTCGCCGACACGCAGTACGCCCGTGAGGTCGATGCCGCTGTCGTCGCTCACCTCGCAGAGAAATCCGCCCGCCTCGCAGAGCGGATTGCCGAAGTCGATTTCGGCGCCGAGGTGCGGCCGCGCAGCATGCGCGTCGAACGCGAGCCGCGCGAGCGCCGTCAGCATTCCGCCGTCGCGGATCGGCGCGGCACGACAGCAGCACGCCGCGCGCGATCGCGTCGTGCACGATCGCGATCGCCGCGCGCTCGGCGCCGTATGATATCCCCGGCAGCGCGCCTTCGATGCCCAGCACGTCCGCCAGCACGGAACCGCCGACGACGAGCTCGCGGCTGCCGACCCACAGCAGCGCCGAACCGGCGCGTCTTCAGCCCGGGCGTGACGACGTTGCCTACGTTTTCGAGAGCGCCGACGCACGGCGACGATGGCCGAGGCCGGAACGGCAGCTCCCTCGCCGGACTCGTTGTACAGGCTGACGTTCCCCGAGACGAACGGCAGGTCGAGTTCGCGTCGCCGCGTGCGCGAGCCCTTCGACCGCGGCGACGAACGCGCCATACTGTTCGGGCTTGCGCGGATTGCCGAAGTTCAGGCAATCGGTAAGCCCGATCGGCCGCGCGCCCACCGCGACGACGCGCCGCATCGCCTCGAGGACGGCGTGCTCGGCGGCATAGCGCGGATCGATGCGTCCGTAGCGCGGATTGCCGGCGACCGCAAGCGCCACGCCGAGGCGCGATCCCGGAATCGGCGCGAGCACGCCGGCGTCGGCGCGGCCCCGCGGCAGCACCGTCGCGCCGCGCACGACCGCAGTCGTAGCGCCGGTAGAGCGGCTCGCGCGAACACACGTCGCGGTGCGCCAGCACCTGCGGGAAGAGCGTCTCGACGTCGACCGCCGGCAGCTCCTCGACGGGGCCGGCGTGGTGGATCACCTCGATGTACGGCAGCTCGTCGCGGATCGAGCCGGTCAGAAACTCGATCTCGACGTCCATCACGACCTGGCCGCGATGGCGCAGCGACGTAACGCCGTTCCGCCGTCACGCGTCCGATCGACCGCCGCGCGCGCGTTGTGCGCGACGTCCGGCAGCGTGAAGACTCTCGTTGTAGATGCGCAGCACCTCGGGCGTGATCTCCGGCGGCAACGACCCACAGCAGCCGCTCCTGCGTCTCGCCGACGGCGATGACCTCCGGCGGCCATTGCCGTCGACGGCGACGTTGACCTCGATCGAGGTCGATCTCGTGCGCCGTAGCCGCCGTGCGCCGTGATCTCCGCCGAGCATCCCATCGATGCCGCCCGCCCCGAGATCTTTGAACGCCGCGTGCGATCCGCAGCTCGCGCAGCAGTTCGAACACGCGATAGCTCGCGCGCATCAGCACGTTTTCGAGAAATGGGTCGGGCACTTGAACCGCGCCCTTGTTGGCTCGGCGTCGTCCGCGTCGAGCGTCAGCGACGAGAACGACGCGCCGCCGAAACCGCTCGGATCGGTCGCCTTCCCGACGAGCACGATCTCCCATCCGTCGGCGACTTTCGGGCGCGTAGCGAGTGGATGATCTCCGCTCTCCTTGACGATGCCGAGCGCGACGACGTTGACGAGGCAATTGTCGTCGAAGCCCTCATCGAAATAGACGTCGCCCGGCGACGTTCGGCACGCCGATCGCGTTGCCGTACGCGCCGATGCCGTCGACGGCGCTGCTGCGCGACGTAGCGCTTGGTGCCCGTCGCGATCTTCGGCGCGCCCGAAGCGCAGCGGATCGGCGACGCCGATGACTTCGCGCGCCCATGCAGAGCACGTCGCGCACGATGCCGCCGATGCCGGTCGCCGCGCCTTCGAACGGAACGACCTGCGACGGATGGTTGTGCGACTCGTGCGCGATCGACGATGCCGTAGCGCTCGCCGTCGTGTTCGCCGAGGTGCAGGATGCCCGCGTCCTCGCCCGGGCCGAAGCACGACGTCGCGCGCCGGTGGTCGGCAGGCGCTTGAGATGGTGGCGGCTCGACTTATAGCTGCAATGCTCGCTCCACTGCGCGTCGAACGCGTGCAGCTCGACCGCCGTCGGCTCGCGCCCCAGTCGCTCTTCGATCCGCGCCGAGCTCGTCGTCGCGCAGCGCGACGTTCGGCAGTTCCGGTACGCCGGAACTAACCAATGGCAGCTCCCGGCGGGAACGGCTGCGTGCTGCTGCAGCGACGCGTCGGCGTGCATCACGGACGAGCGCGCGTTGGCCTGCATCAGCAGCGTGCGGCCGTAGAGCACGGTATCTTCGAGCCCGAAGAGCTTCGCGCACTGCGTGATCAAACGCTGAGTCGTCCGTGCCGCCGTCGAGCACGGGCGCCGACGAGTTGCGCGTCGAGCATCGAGCGCAGCAGGTCGTTCTCGCCCACCGCGACGAAGATCAGGCGCGCGAAGCTCGCTTCGAGCTGCTGCATCAGCTGCAGAACGTAACCCGGCGTCGTCGACGGGCTCGCCACGTGCCGCACCGTCGGCAAGCCGAGCTGCCCGAGCGCCGTTACGATCTCCGTCGCGCGCTCGACTTGCGACGGCGAGTCGGCGATGACGGCGACCATTCCGGGCCGCATCACGGGGAAGGTTCCGACGATTTCGGCGACGCGCTCGTAGGCCCGCTTGACGTTTTCGAGCGCGGCCTCGTCGACGTTCTGGAGGTTGCGGTACATCTGCTTGTCGAGCATCAGCTCTTCGCGCCCCTGCGGCCAGATGCGCCACGAATCGTTGTCGATCACGTCCGCGATCACGAGCTGGCCCTGATTCTCGCCGCCGGCCAAGCGTCCGAACTCGATCTTCAGATCGACCAGCAGCACGTCGCGCCTGCGCCACGCGTGCGAGAGGATGTCGAACGTCAGGCGCGCCATCTCGGTCATCACGCCGATCTCCTGCGGCGACGCGATGTTCTGCGCGACGATCTGATCGGGCGAGATCATCGGATCGTGATGCGCGTCGTCCTTGAGGAAGAACTCGATGACGCGCGGAACCAGCAGCGTGCCGCGCTGCGACGCCCGGATTGCGTTCGCGCGAACGAGCCGGCGGCGACGCCGCGCGTCACGACCTCGAGCGGAATCATGTTGGCAGCGCCGGACGACCATCTCGTTGTTGTCGTCGTCTTCGCCGCCGTTGAGATAGTGCGTCGGCAGGCCGCACAGATTGAGCAGCCGAAAGACGCGCGCCGTCGTTTGCGCCGCGAGCCGCCCCTTGCCGGCGATCTCGTGCCGGCGGGCGCCGTCGCCGGCCGAGATCTGATCGGTCTGCGCGACGACGAGCTGATGCGGCTGCCCGGGATTTTCGTACAGCACCTTCGTCTTGCCGCGCGCGATCTCGATGCCTTTGTTCACGTGATGCTCGTACCTCGGTTTGGCGCGGGAACGGTGCCAGGTTCTCGATGCGGTCGGCGAGCAGGCGCGCGCGCTGCGGCGCCGTGCCCACGTGCTCGCTGGGATCGAGCAGCCGCCGAATCTCGGCAGGATCGACGAAGCGCGGTCAACTCTCGCTCCTCGGAAAGCAGCGCCGAGAGCGGATTATCTTCGCCCTCGCCCGACCGCCGCCCACGCCTCCATCGACGCACCGCGAGATGCTTCGTGCAATCGCTGACGGTCTGCCGCCGGCTCGAACGGCCTCCATCATCACCGCTTCCGTTCCCGCGAAGGGCGCGTACGTGCGCACGTTCGCGGCGATGCGCCGTTCGTCGACTCGCAGTCCCTCGATCACCGTGCGAGCGAGCGTTACGATCTCGTCGGCGCACAACAAGCGCCTCGGGCAAGATCGTGCGGCGGTTGGCGCTGTCGTCGAGCGTGCGCTCCAAGAAGTTCGTCGCGGCGTTCTGCCACGCGACGTCGGCATACGCCCGGCAGCAGCCGCGCCAGCGAGCCGATCCGTTCCGAAAGAATCGGATTGCGCTTGAACGGCATTGCCGAGCTGCCGACCTGCGAGCGCCCGAACGGCTCCGCGACCTCGCCGAACCCGGGGCTGCTGAGAATGCGGATGTCGGCAGCGAACTTCGAAAGCGACGCGCCCAGCCCGGCCAGTGCCGAGAGCAGCAGGTAGTCGAGTTTGCGCGGATAGGTCTGCGTGCTGATCTCGCGCGCACGCAGCCCGAACGCTCGCCAAGACGTACGCTTCGACCTGCGCCGAGCCGCCCGCTTCGCTCGAGAGCCGCTCGTACGACGCCGCGGTCCCAACGGCTCCGCGCAATCCTTTCGTCGTGAGATTTTCGAAGACGAAGCGCAGATTTTCATCGTCGATCAACAGATCTTGCGCGTAGAGGCCAGCCGGTAGCCCAGCGTCGTCGGCTCGGCCGGCTGCAAATGCGTGAACGCCATGCACACGAGGTCGGCGTAGGCGCGGATCTTCTCGCCGAAGGCGGCGAGCAGGGCGTGCAGGCTTTCGCCCACGTACGAGAGCGCGAGGCGCAGCCGATACGTCTCGACGGTATCCTCGATGTCCATCGAGGTCGCGCCGAGATGCAGCTTCCCGCCGCCGCGCTGCGCCTGCCAGGCGAACACGCGAATCTCGGCCATGAGGTCGTGATGGATCTCGCGCTCGATCTCAAGCGCGGCCTCGATGTCGATGTTGCCGGCGTTTGCGCGCAGATCGTCGAGTTCCGCCTCGGCGATCAGACCTTGAGCGGCTTGCGCTTCGGCCAGCGCGACCCATACGGCGCGCCACAGCCGGCGGCGCGTCTGCTCCGAGAAGAGCGAACGAAGCTCCGCGCGGCCGTATCTCCAGGAGAACGGCGAGGCGTACGTGCTGTGGTCCATCGACTCTTTTACTGCGTTCGCCTCACGGGAAGCGGCGGCCTCGTCACCGTACTGCACAAGCATGAAGGCAACGCCGGCCTGTCTGTTAGCCGCGCTGCTCGTTGCTGCGGGCTGCGCGAAGAGCGGACCCGAGTCAAACGGCCGTCACTCGTGGACGAAGCCCGGCACGTTGCGCGTCGCGATCCCGTTCGAGCCGAAGAATCTCAACCCGCTGCTGTTCGCAACGACGGGCGAGGGTTTCGTCGATCGTCTCATGTTCGAGCCGCTGCTCTCCGCCGATCGGCGGGGAACTCCCGTGCCGATGCTCGCGACGGCCGTGCCCACTCAGGCCAACGGCGGCATCAGCAACGACGGCCTGACCATTCGCTATTCGCTGCACCGCAACGCTCGCTGGAGCGACGGGGTGCCGGTCACCGCCCGCGACGTCACGTGGTCGTGGCAGGCCATCATGAATCCGAACAACGACGTCGTCTCGCGCCACGGCTACGACGACGTCCGCTCCATCGACGCGCCCGACGCGCACACGATCGTCGTCCACTTGAATCGGCCCTTCGCGCCGTTCGTCAACACCTTCTTCGCCGAGAGCGACCAGCCGTACGACGTCGTGCCGGCGCACGTTCTCGCGCGCTATCCCGATATCAATCGGATTCCGTTCAACAGCGCGCCGGCGGTCAGCGACGGACCGTTTCGTTTCGTCGCCTGGAGGCACGGCGACAGCATCACGCTGGCGGCGAATCCGACGTTCTTCCAGGGCAAACCCGGCCTCCAGACGATCGAGGTTCACATCGTCCCGAACGAGGACACCGCGATCAACCTCCTGCGCACGCACGCGATCGACTACTTCTTCTCACCGACGGTGCAGACGTATCCGGCCTTGCGATCGGTCCCGGACACGCGCATCGTCTGGACGAACGTCAACGGCTACGAAGGGATGATGTTCAACCTCGCGCACCCGATCCTCGCCGATCCGCTCGTGCGCCGAGCAATCGGCGCGGCGATCGACAAGGCATCGCTGGTGCGACAGCTGACGTACGGCCAGGTGACGATCGCGACCGAAGATCTGCCGGACTGGATGTGGGCGTTCGACCCGAAGGTCCGAGCGGTGCCGTACGATCAGGCGGCGGCGGTGAAGCTGCTCGAACGCGCGGGCTGGGTCGCAGGTCCGGACGGCATCGCGCGCAAGCAGGGACGGCCGCTCGAGCTGCTGCTCGTTACCGACACGCAGACCGCTCTGCATCGTTCGGAGAGCCTCTTGGTTCAGGCGGCGCTGCGCCGCATCGGGATCGTCGTCGAGATCAAGTACTTTCCGCAGGACCTCCTGTACGCGCCGCAGGGCATGGGCGGCATCATGCACGGCGGCAAGTTCGACCTGATCCTCTACCCGTGGTTCTCCGGCATCGATCCCGACGACTCGTCGCAGTTCACCTGCGGCAATCAACCGCCGCATGGTTACAACGATAGCCGCTACTGCAGCGCGGCGATGGACGCCGCGCAGACCGCAGCGCTCACGAACTACGACGCCGCCGCGCGCAAGCGCGCCTACTCGCGCATCGAACGGCTGCTCTCAGTCGATAACCCGCTGGTTTTCTTCTGGTGGCAACGCGGTCAGGACGCGATCAGCGTCGATCTCCACGGCTTCGATCCGAACCCGTCCAATGAAGCATGGAACGCCTGGAAATGGACTATTTAGCGGGAGAGTTTTGACAGCTCGACGCTGATGCGGTCGACCAGCGCGCGGTGATCGTCGGGATCGCTGCCCGCGCGTCCGGTGACGATCGACTCCAGGCCGCGCACGGCGCGCTCGTAGGCGATGCGGGCGCGGCGCTCACCCACGCGGCGGGCGATGGGCCGCAGGAAGCGCTCGCGCCAGCGCGCACGCGACGGAAGCTCGCCGCCGGGCCGCGCGAGCTCCCAGATATAGTTGCACTCCGTCGCGAGCGCGTGGAGCAGCGGCACTGCGGCGCCGCGATCGCCCGAAAACGATTCGTGCGCGATGGCGAGCGCCTCGGCGATCCTCCCTTCCGCCAGCGCGCTCGCGTATTTATAGGCCTTCGGATCCTCGATGGCAAGCGCCTCACGCTCGAGGTCCTTGATCGTGATGCGCTTGCCGGCGAGCCCCAGTTTCTCGAGGTCGTTGCGCACGGCGGCTAGGTCGGCTTGGCTGCGCGAAAGCTCGTCGACGACGCGCGCCTCCGCCTTGGCGCCGATGCGTTCGAGCGTCTCCCGCACGAAACGCTCGCGCGTCTCCTCGCCCGCCGTCGTATCGATGCGCAACCCGGCTCGCCCGGCCATTGGGCCGAACGGCGCCGGCCGCTGCGCGCGCGGCGACAACAAATCGAGCAGCACGAGCGTGTTGCCGTCGGGCACGTTTTGCACGACGTCCCACAGCTCTTGGCGCTGCGCCGAGCGCATCGTTTGCGTATCCGTGACGGCCACGATGCGCCGCTCGGCCAGAAACGGCATCGCCTGCATCGCCTCGCGCACGGGCGCCACGTCGCCGAGGCTCTCGGCGGCGAAGCGCGCGAGGTTCAAATCGCGCACTTCCTGCGGCAGCAGACGATCGAGGACGACCTCCAGCGCGCGGTCGGCCAACACGCGTTCCGTGCCCTCGACGATGACGAGCTTGCCGATGGCCGGCTCTTTATCGAGAAAGTCGTAGAAGTTCAGGCCTGAACTCCAAGTCCGGGATGGATTGCGCGTAGGGCGGGCGGACGATGCCCGACTCCGTGACGAACGCCGTGATGAGACGACCCGGCGTCACGTCGAACGCGGGATTGTATACCACGGCGTCCTCGGGCGCCGCGCGCGTCCCGGCGAACGCGGCGACCTCTTCGGCCGCGCGCTCCTCGATCGGAATTGCGTCGCCGCCGTCAAGATCGAAATCGAACGTCGAGCGCGGCGCCGCGACGTAAAACGGAATCCCGTGGTGCGCGGCGAGGATGGCCAGCGAGTACGTCCCAATCTTATTTGCGGTATCGCCGTTGCGCGCGATGCGGTCGGCGCCGACGATTACCAGATCGATGCGCTGTCGTTTCATGGCGATCGCGGCGGCCGCGTCCACCATCAGCACCGCGTCGACCCCGGCCTGGCGCAGCTCGAGATAGTTAAGGCGCGAGCCTTGCAGCAGCGGCCGCGTCTCGTCGACGAAGACGCGCGGCTTCTTGCCGCCGCGGTGCGCGGCAATGATGACGCCGAGCGCGGTGCCGGCGCCGCCCGTCGCGAGCGGTCCGGTGTTGCAATGCGTCAGGACGCGCGCACCCTTTGCGATCAACTCGAGGCCGTTCTCCGCGATCGCCGCGTCGATCACCATCTGCTCATCGTGGATCGCGCGCGCCTCTTGCAGGGGGTCGGCGGCGGCGAGTACCCGATCGACGGCCCATGCAAGATTGACCGCCGTCGGACGCGCTTCGCGCACGCGCCGGGCCGCCCGCTCAAAGAGGTCGTCGTCGTCGATCGTTCGGCGCAGTAACGCCGCGCCATAGGCGGCGAAGACGCCGATGCACGGCGCCCCGCGCACGGCGAGACTCTTGATCGCGGCCTCGATCTCGTCGACGTTTTTGGCCCGCTCGTGGCGCACTTCGTGCGGCAGCAGACGCTGGTCGAGGTAGACGACGGCGTCGCCGTCCCACGCTATGGGCTCGAACGACGTCATCGAAACCCCGCGCGTGGAATATCCGAGTTCACGTTCAGCAGAGCCGCGGCGGCAAGCGCTGCCGCGTAACCCTTGTTACCGCGCTTTGGATCGGCGCGCTCCTCGGCCTGCGCCAGGTTTTCCGTCGTCAGGATGCCGAAACCGATCGGAATGCCGGTTCCGAGCTGCACGTCCATGATGCCGCGCGCACACTCGCCGGCGACGAAATCGAAGTGCGGCGTTTCGCCGCGAACCACCGCGCCGAGCGCGACGAGCGCGTCGAATCGGTCCGCGTCGATCAGGTTCCTGCACGCCACCGGCACCTCGAAACAGCCGGGAACCTCGTACACGCTGACGTGATCGGCGGCGACGTTGCAATCATGCAGCGCCTTGCGCGCCCCTTCGACCAGCCGATCGGCGATGTCGGGGTAGAAGCGCGCCACGACGATCGCGAAGCGCCGCCCGCCGCAATCCGGAGCGGGCGGCTTGCGCGCGCCGTTGGCCTTCACGAAGCGGCCTCCTCGTCGAGTATATGGCCGAGCTTCGAGCGTTTCGTTGCGATGTAGTGCTTGTTGTGCGCGGTCGGCGTGGTCTGGAGTGGCATCCGCCCGACGATCTTGAGGCCGTAACCCTCGAGGCCGAAGATCTTCTTGGGATTGTTCGTGATCAGCCGCATCTCGCGCACGCCGAGATCGACGAGAATTTGCGAGCCGATGCCGTAATCGCGCTTGTCGGCCGGCAGCCCGAGCGCGAGGTTCGCCTCGACCGTGTCGGCGCCGCGATCCTGCAGCTCGTATGCGCGCAGCTTATTGGCAAGCCCGATGCCCCGGCCTTCCTGGCGCAGGTAGAGAAAGACGCCGCGGCCTTCGCGCGCAATCGCGCGCATCGCTCCATCGCGCTGGGCCGCGCAGTCGCAGCGAATCGAGTGCAGCGCGTCGCCTGTCATGCACTCCGAGTGGACCCGAACGAGGATCTCTTTCCCTTCGCCGATCTCGCCCATGACCAGCGCCACGTGCGTGTTCTCGTCGATGCTCGTGTTGTACGCCACGCCCTTCCACTCGCCCAGCGTCGTGGGCAGCGCGAACTCCGCGATCTTGTTCACGAGCTTCTCGGTGCGCATGCGATACGCGATGAGATCCTTGACGGTCACGAGCTTGAGGCCGTGGCGGTCGGCGTAGCTTCGCAATCCCACGAGGCGTTCCATCGTGCCGTCGTCGGCCATGATCTCGCAGATCACGCCGGCCGGATATAGACCGGCGAGCCGCGCGAGATCCACCGCCGCCTCCGTCTGCCCGGCACGCACGAGCACGCCGCCTTCGCGCGCTCGCAGCGGAAACGTGTGGCCGGGCCGCAGGAAGTCGGCGGGCTTCGCCTCGGGATCGAGCAGCCTCTTGATCGTCGCGGCGCGGTCGTGTGCCGAAATCCCCGTCGTCGTCATCCCGCGAGCCTCGACGGAAACCGTAAAGGCCGTCTCGTGAACCGCGGTGTTGTCGCGCACCATCTGCGGGATGTGGAGCTCATCGAGCCGAGCTCCGACCATGGGCACGCAGATCAGGCCGCCGGCGTGCTTGCGCATGAAGTTGATGGCCGCGGGCGTGACCATCTGGGCCGCCATTACGAGGTCGCCCTCGTTCTCGCGGTCCTCGTCGTCGAGCACGACGACCATCTTCCCCGAGCGAATGTCGGCGATCGCATCCGCGATCGTATCGAACGGCCCATGCCGCTCCGCCGGCTGTTCGCCCAACTCCGGAAGCACGTGACTCAGCCGCTGCAGCGTCCGATACGAGGGCTCGCGCCGCCCCGCGCGCAGCAGCGAGATCGCGGATTCGGTTAGGCCCGACGCCTCGGCCAGCTGAGCTGCCGAGAGGCCGGCACCCCCCATTGCGCCGTTTAATGTGTCTGCGAAGCCGCCCATAGACCTCTAGACTATCGGCTACTTGACAAATGTCAAGATGATATAGTCTTGAAACACATGTCGAAGCCGAAGATAGCCAAGATCGTCCCACGTATGGGTCCGCCGACGAATCTGCGCAAGGCCGGAGCCCACGAGGATAAGCGCGAGAAAACCTTAGAGCGATTGGAGTGCCAGGAGCAGCAAGAGCTCGACGACCTCAGCGCCCTCGGTTCGTGGGCCTTTGACGAAGACGAATGAGCCGGTCCGCGGGAGTAACGCGAAGCCGGCCCAGACCATCGCCGGGTCGAAAACCGGCCTGAACGGGCCGGCCGGCATCCTAGTTCACTAGCAGCTCTTCGTGCGCGAGACGATTACGTAGTTCGCCGATTTCAGGATCTCGTCGTAGCAGCGAAAGCCTTGCAGGTTGCGCAGCTTGTATTGCTGTTGGCTCTTCCCGTTCGACGGCGTGAAACCGGACGACGTGATGGTCAGCATATCCGACGACCGCACGGCGTTTAGCAGCGACCACGGGAGGTCATCAACGAGACCACTCTGGTCCTTCGTCTGTGCTACCGCGGTCGTCTGCGTTGCGCTCGTGCTTCCGGTTGCGACGTAGTTGTAATCGATCGTCAGCGGCCAGTGGCGCTGCTCGCGACGCCTTTCCGTGTGCCGCTTGGTGACCGTCGCCGTTTCGGAGGCCACGACCGTCTCTTGGCGGATGTTCTGAAAGAACTGAGTCGAGGTCACGTCGATCTTCTGGAGGTTCGAGAAGCGGATGGTCTGCGAGACGTGCGTATCGATCCGCCCCTTCGAGGTGATCACGTAGCCATTTAGGCTCACCGGATGGGTCGCCGTCGTCGCGATCGTTCCCCGCGTGCCGCCGCTCTTCGTAGTTCTCACGTCCTCGTCGACGCTCTCATCCGGAGCGCCCGGCGTGCCGTCGCTGACCAGTTTCCCCGTCACGACCTTGGAGCCGTGATCCACGTAGACGAGCAATGCCGCGTTGGCCGCGAAGTAGTTGTTGTCGTTATAGACCGACACGGCGATCGTGTGCGGCTTGCCGTCGTCGAGCTGTCCCGCAAATGGTGTCAGGTCGATGCGGTACGGCGCGAAATTCAGCGTCTCGACCCCTGGTATCGGGATCCACAGGAACGGGTCGATTCCGCCCGAGTAGATCCACGGATAGATCGGCGCGACGCCCGCCGGCTGATTGTCCAGGCTCACCTCACCCTCGCGAAACGCGGTGTTGCCGCAATTGTTGAGCTTCGACGCGAGGTCATTCGGGAAGCACGTGTACCAAAACTCGTCCGTTCCTTGCGATTCGAGGAATACGTCGAGGTACGCGGCCTCGACGTTGGTCGGGAACGTGAAGCTGCCGGTCATCTGGCTCGACGCGGAATTCAAATCCACGTATCCGCCAGTCGGGCCGCCGGACAGCGGATACACGGCGTCCGCGGCGCGGGCGGCCGAATAGTGCGAGGTAGCAGGATAGAAGTCGAGCTCGGCCGTTCCGTAGATGATGCCGGTGTACTGTGAGTTCACGATGTTATATACGGAAGCCTGACCGGTGGACTTCTGCGCGAAGATAGGGGCGTATTCCGTCACATCGCGCTCGACGTTCCACTCCGGGCTCGCGCTGGCGCCGGGTTCCGAGGTCGTTCCGAAAAAGATGTTGGTCGCGCCTACCCAGACGGCGCCGGTGCGGTCGTACTGCACGCCCGCGGAGACCCTGAAGTGCATCCTGAAAACGATCTTGGCGTACGGACCGGGGCAGTTCGCCGGCGGCTCGTAGTGGAACGGATGATCTTTATAATCGGCAAACTTGCCGACGGGGAGGTCGCCCTTAGTGATCGGGGGCGTGCGCGGCGTGAACAGCACGTCCACGCACGGCGCCTCGTTCGGTACCTGCACCCGCGGGACTGCCGTGACGGGATAGCCGGCTCCATGGTGAGCCGCCTTCGACGCGCCGCCCAGTGCGCGCAATCGTTCCGCTGCGCGCTCGAGTGAGACCGGCCCGCTCGAGATCTGCGCCGGCGACCCGCCCGCACCAGGCACTCCCGGCACAAACCCAGCGTGGCCGCACGCGCTAAAACTGGTGGCGGATAACGCGAGCGACGCGATCCAAAGGGGAGCAGTTCTCACACGCATCGGGCACCTCCGTAGCAAGGGAACCTAGGGTAAATTACCAGTCGTCGTCGGGATCGTCGCTGGATATCGGCTGCGACAGGAAGTAGTCGCGACCGAGCGGCGCGTCAATATGCCTAAAGCGGGCCGGCGGTTTCGAAAAGTCGAAGCAATCGGCAAGATCGTCGGAGCGCACGTCGGTAGTTTGCAGCGGTCTCAGCCCCAACGCCCGCTCCGTAAACTTCAAGATGCTGCCGAATTCGTGCTCGGCATGCGAGACGTAGCGCTGCTTCGCGTACGCCGACACGACGATCAACGGCACCCTGAATCCGAGCTCGTAGGCGTTGAGCTGCCGGGGCGGCACCTCGTCGAACCAGCCGCCCCAGTCGTCCCACGTGATGAAGATCGCGGTGTCGTCCCAGTACCTGCTCTCGCCGATCGCGTTCACGATGCTCGCTACCCAGGATGGCCCCGAGCCGTCGTTCACGCCCGGATGGTCGGACGCTTCCTTCGTGGGCGTAACCCACACGACGTTGGCCAGATTACTGCCGGCGACGTCCTCGAGCACGCGCTTCGCCGGCCTCACGACGTCGGTGTGGTAGAGGCGTCCATAGCGTATGTTGCGGATGGCATCGGGAGCATTCCATAGGCCGCGCCCGCGGTGCGCCTGGTAGTAGCGCCACGTCAAGCCCGCGGCGGTGATGCGGTCCATCAGCGAGACGCGCGTGAAGCACGGGAAGACTTTACCGTTTTCCACGCCGTCGGTGTTGATGACGAACACCTCCGTCCCGCGTTTAGAGTCGCAGCCGCCCGCGCGCGAAGAGCCCTTGGCGTGCGGGTTCTCCGCGGCCCAGAGCGACGACTCGTTGGAGACCTTCGAGGTTCCGCTCACGAGATACTGATGTGCCGGAAAGCTCGGCCCCTGATTCGTCTGAAACATGTGATCGGCGAGCGTGTAGTCCTGCGCCATCGTCCAATACGGCTTGATCTGATTCACCGGAACGTATCCGTAGGCGTGCAGCTTGCTGGGACGGCACCCGCCGTGCGGCAGGCGCTTGTTGCAGTGCGACTGGACCAGATCGAAGCCGTCCATCTTGCCGTCGTCGTATTCGGTCGAGAAGGCGCGGTGCCGGTGATCGATGTCCATCGGCTTGTCCAGCCGCACGGGCTGCAGTCGCACGAACTTACCCTGCGAGGTCTTCCCGTAGTCGACCGTACCGGCGCCGGGAAAGCCGTGGAAGAGGTTCTCGAACGAGCGGTTTTCCTGAACGATGATAACGACGTGCCGGATCTTGTGGCCGATGCGCGCCGCGGGCGCCGGCAGCGCCGGCGGGCCTGGAATCAGAGCGCTCTGCGAACCGTCACGGGCTCCGCCGCAGCCGGCTGCGAGCGCGACGCTCGTCGCGGCCACGGCAGAAAGACATCGCTGCAGTTGTTTCAACGTCAAGCCGTTTTCATCGCCGCGGATGCGCCGGCGAAAACGCCGGCTAATGCCTCGGCGATCGCATCCTCCTCAGAAAGTGTCATCCCCTCGGTTGTATAACGCCGTAGTTCCTCCTCTGCAAGATTCGCACGCAACGCGCTGACCAAGCGCTCGTAGCCCTGCTGCTCCGTCCATTCTCGTTCCAAGCTCTCGCGCTCGTACCACGCGTCGATGTATCCGCTCAGGCGCGCCGCATGGCGGAGGTGGCCGCGCTGTGCGGCGACGCCGGCGAGATGCTCGATCGCCACGGCGATCATCTGTGCGGATTGCAGCTGCTCGCACAGCACTAACGAGCCTCGCGCCTCGCGCTCGGCCTCGTCGATCTCGCCCAGCGCGAGCCGGTACGCCGCCGCGTTGGCGAGCGCGTTCGCCTCGCGCATCACGTTGCGGCGGGCGTGAAAATACGCGATGGCGTCGGTTGCACACTCCAGCGCGTGGCGCGCATTTCCCGCCCTAAACTCGAGGTCCGCCATGTACATGCGCGGCGTCATCGCGCGCTCTTCGTCGCCCAGCGACTCGTACAGCGCTATGGCCTCGGCGTAGACGTCGCGCGCCTCGTCGATCCGGCCGCGCGCGTGCAGCAGCAGGGCCCGCGAATCGAGCGCGACGGCGTACGCCTTCGAGCGCGTCTTCCCGTGCTCTCGATAGAGCGCCAGCGCCCGATCGATCAGGACCTCCGCATCGTCGTTGCGTCCGACCATCCGGTAGCCCTCCGCAACGATCCCGCAACACGCCGCGACGCGAAGCGGACCCTCAAACCGTTCGCTGAACTCGAGTGCGCGTTCGCCGGCCTCAACGCGCTGCTTGCCGACGCTAAAGAATGCCACGGCGTGCCAGAGCCGCGCGACGATGCGCGGATCCTTGATCTCGTCGACTCGTGCGATGGCGGCGAGCAGCCAGCGACGGCCTTCGCCGATGAATCCGGCGTCGTTCCAGAGGGGACGCAGTGCCGTCGCGATGCGCGTCGCGAGCACGGAATCGCCCCGCCCGGCCAGCGCCCACGTCATCGCCGCGCGCGCGTTGTCGAGCTCGACCTCGATCCCCGAGATCCACTCCGCCCGCCGGGTCTTGTGAATACGTTTCCTCGGCGGCTTCGACGAACTCGGCGACCCACTGCGCGTGCCGGCGCGCGACCTCGCGGTTGCTCGCCGCTCGCGCGAAGCTTCTCGAGCGTGTAGGAGCGCGTCGACTCCAGCAGCCGGTAGCGCGTATCGCGCTCGCCCAGCTCCGTCGACACCAGCGACTTGTCCACCAGCGACGAGAGCAAATCGCACACCTCGAGCGCGTCGATGCCGTCCGCGCTCGCGACCGCCTCGGCCGCCTCGATCGTCCAGCCGCCGGAGAAGATCGCCAACCGGTTCAGCAGCGCGCGTTCGTTTTCCGCGAGCAGGTCGTAACTCCAGCTGATCATCGCGTGCAGCGTCTGCTGACGCGGCAACGCGTCGCGGCTACCGCCCGTCAAGACGCGGAACCGCTCTCCGAGACGCCGCTGCAGCTGCGCCGGCGACAGAATCTTGACGCGCGCCGCGGCCAGTTCGATCGCGAGCGCAATTCCGTCGAGCCTGCGGCAGATCTCCGCGACGATCGGCGCGTTCTCGTCCGTGAGCGCGAAACGCGCGTCTGCGGACTCGGCTCGCGTGACGAACAGTTCGACCGCAGCGTAGCTCCGGGCCGTGGCGGCCGTAATCGTCGGGCGTTCTTCTTCCGATGGAAACGGCAGCGACGGCATCCTATAGATCGCCTCACCGGAGATTCCGAGACCCTGGCGGCTCGTCGCGAGGACGCGGATATCCGGACACGACCGCACGATCGCGGCCACGACTGCCGCGGCATCGGCGACGAGGTGCTCGCAGTTGTCGAGGACCAGCAGCGCGCGCAGCGGTCGCAGCGACGCGATGACCGACGTGAGCGGATCGACGTTGCTCGATAGGCGAAACGAGAGCGCCGCGGCGACCGCCTCGGGAATGAAGCCGCCCTCGCTCACCGGCGCGAGCTCGACGACCCAGACGCCGTCGCGATGCTGCTCGAGCACCTGCGCCGCGACGTGCAGCGAGACGCGCGTCTTGCCGACGCCGCCCGAGCCGACGAGCGTCACGATGCGGTGCGCGGCGAGCAGCGCTGCCACCTCCGCGACCTCGCCGTCGCGGCCGACGAACGGCGTGGATTCGAGCGGAAGATTGTTGGGAAACAGCCCCAGCGAACGGAGTGCGGGAAAGTCGCGCCGCAGATCCGGCGCGAGCAGCTGATAGACCTGCTCCGGACGGCTCAAATCCTTGAGACGATGGCTGCCCATGTCGGCGAGCGTCGCGAGCTCCGGAAGTGCGTCCAAAACGAGATCGCTCGTGACGCCCGACAACAGCACCTGACCGCCGTGACCGATCGCGAGCAGGCGCGCGACGCGATTCACGGTCGGACCGAAGTAGTCGCCGCCCCGTTCGACCGCGCCGCCGGTGTGCAGGGCCATGCGCACGTGCAGGCCGTCGACCGCCGAGAAGTCCTCGACCTCGAGGCGCCGCTGGGCGTTCAGACACGCGGCTACGGCCGCGGCGGGTTCGTCGAAGGTCGCGCAAAAGGCGTCGCCGACCGTTTTGAAGACGCGCCCGCCGCAGCTCTCGATTGCGACGCGAACGAGCTCGTCATGGCGCCGCACGGCGTCGGCCATGGCGGCGTCGTCGCGCTCCCAACGCTGCGTGCTGCCCTCAATGTCGCTAAACATAAACGTCAGCGTCATCCCGCTCACACGCGAGATTTCCGCGTCTCCGCCGCCCCGCCCGCCCGGCCGGATACTTGAAACGACTGTTTCAATTATGTTAGGATGGGCCGTGTCGAGAACCGCGGACGAGGCGCGGCGCGCCGAGCTGCTGGAGCGGGCCGTCGACTATGTGTGCCGCCACGGCCTGGCCGAGCTGTCGCTGCGTCCGCTTGCGAAGGCCCTGCAATCGAGTCCGCGGGTCCTGCTGTACTACTTTGGGTCGAAGGAGAATCTGGTTGTCGAGATCGTCCGGCGCGGCCGCGCCCGGCAGCAAGCCATGATGGCGACGGTCAAGCTCGCGGGCCTGGCGCGCAAGGCCGTGGCGCGCACGCTGTGGCGCGAGTGGAGCAAGCCGGAATGGGAACCGCTCACGCAGCTCTCCTTCGAGATCTACACGCTCGCGATGCGCGACGCGTCGCGTTTTCCCGGCTATCTAGAGGCGTCGATCCACGAGTGGCTCGCGGCGCTCGAGATCTGCTCGATGCTGCCCGGCTACACGCGCCGGCAGGCCGAGGCCCTGGGAACGCTGCTCATCGCGGGCTTCCGCGGATTTCTGCTCGATCTCTTGGCGACCCACGAACGAGCCCGCATCAACCGGGCCGTCGATCTATGGTTGGAGTTTGTTTATGATGCGGCCGAATAACGCCCGGCGCGGCGCGACCATCTTCATCTTCGTCACGGTCCTCATCGACATGCTGACGTTCGGGATGATCGGCCCAGTGTTGCCGAAGCTGATCGCGAGCTTCGTCGGCAATAACTTCGCACACGCCGCGAGATCATCGGGCTGTTCGCGACGGCCTGGGCGCTCATGCAGTTCTTCTGCTCGCCGCTGCTGGGCATGCTCTCCGACCGCGTCGGGCGCCGTCCCGTGATCCTGCTGTCCAACGCCGTGACCGTCGTCGACTACGCGATCATGGCGCTCGCGCCGAACCTCGGCGTGGCTCTTCGCCGGGCGCGTGCTCTCCGGCATCGCGACGGCTAACATGACCGCCGCGAGCGCATACATCGCCGACGTCAATCCGCCCGAAAAACGCGCCGCGGCCTTCGGCATGATCGGCAGCGCCTTCGGCCTGGGATTCGTGCTCGGTCCCGCGATCGGCGGTCTCGTCGGCAACGTCAACCCGCGCCTGACGTTTTGGGCGGCGGCGATCTTCGCCCTGCTCAACACGCTCTACGGACTATTTGTCTTGCCGGAGTCGCTCGCACCCGAGAACCGCACGCGCCGGCTCGAGTGGAAGCGCGCCAATCCGATCGGTTCGCTCGCGCTCCTGCGTTCGCATCACGAGCTCTGGGGCTTGACCTGGGTGAACTTCATCACCTACTTTGGCGCACGAGGTGTTTCCGAACGTCTGGGTGATCTTCTGCATCGCCGCCTTCGGCTGGAGCACCGGCAGCGTCGGCCTCACGCTCGCGCTCGTCGGCACGGTCGCCGCGATCAATCAGGCCACGATGGTGCGGCCGGTCGTCGCGCGGCTCGGCGAACGGCGCACGCTGCTGGCCAGCCTCGTCGTGGCTGTGGCGGGCCTTGCGCTGATGGGAACCGGCAACGGCATCGCTCTTCCTCGTCGCCGCGGTGATCATATCGCTGCCGATGTACCAGGCATCGTCGCAGGCGCTCATGACGCGGCGAGTGAGCGCCGCAGAACAGGGGCAGCTGCAGGGTGCGCTCGGGTCGGTGCGCGGCATCTCGATGCTGATCGGCCCGTCGATCTTTACGCTGACCTTCGCGCAGTTCGCCGGGCCATGGCGACTCGCTGGGGCTGATCGGCGCACCGTGGCTGCTCGCGGCCGCGCTGTACGCTGTCTCGCTGTCGATCGCGTGGCGCGTCACGTCGCGCGCCGACGACGTCGTGCTTCCGCCGGTCGACCCGGCGCCCGCCGATCTACGCCGAGGGTTGAGCGAAACTGACGATCGGCTTGACGATGCGCGCCTCGGCCAGATCGCGATAGGCGCGCGGCACGTCGTCGAGCGCCACGAGCGTCGCTCCAATCTTCTCCGCCGACACGACGCCCTGCTCGATCAAGTCGAGCGCCGCGCGCGTGTCCTCCGGTCCCGCCGAGTAGCTCGCGACGGCGCGCAGGTCGCCGAAGTAGAATCGCTCGGAACCGATCGCGAGCGGACGTCCGGCGGAAATGGCGTGAACATCACGACGGTGCCGGAAGGCGCGACGGACTCGAACGCGTGCTCCATCGCGCGCGCGGTTCCCGGCCCGCAGATCACGACCGCGGCTCCGTCGCCGAGCACACGGCTTGCGTCCTCCGGAGCAAACGCGACGGCGCCGTTGCGTGCGCGATGCTCGCGCCGTGCCTCGATGAAGTCGCTCGCGAACACCTCGCATCCGATCCGGCGCGCCGCGAGGACGTGCAGCTGCCCCATCACCCCGAGGCCGATCACGTACACGCGCTCGCCGGCCGCGGCCCCGCCGCGGCGCAGCGACTTCACCACGCAGGCGAGCGGTTCGGTCAGCGCGGCATCGGGAAACGAAACGCCCTGCGAGAGCCGCAGCGTGTCGCGTTGATTTTCTACGGGTACGCGAAAGTATTCGGCGATGCCGCCCGGCTCGATCTTGGTGGCGCGCCACGTTGCGCATTGCACGTACTCGCCACGACGGCACGCCGCGCACTCGAAGCACGGTGCGTGATGATGCACGAACACGCGATCGCCGACCGCAAACGCGCTGCTGCCGCGCACGTCCGCGACGATCCCCGCCGGCTCGTGACCGAGCACGAGCGGCGCCTTGCGCCGAATGTACCACGGCATCACGTCGCCGCTGCAGATTCCGCTGGCCATCGTGCGCACGAGCAGCTCGCCGTCGCCGAGCTGTGGAACCGGACGCTCTTCGATGCGCACGTCGTCCACATCGTAGAGCACCGCGGCCCGCATCGTGCGCGGGCTCACGGCTCGATCAACGCCTTCAGTCCCTCGCCCGCGTCGAGGCGCGCGAACAGCTCGACGATGTCGCTCAGGGGCGCGGTGTGCGTGATCAGCCGGCGCAGGGGCAACGCGTGCGCGGAGATCAGGTCGAACGCCGCGCGCACGTCGGCCGGCGTGAAGTGGAACGGGGCCAGCAGCCGCACCTCGTCGTAGTGCAGGCGCCCTGCCAAGAATGAGACGCGCGCCTCGCTCGGAAGCCCCGCGAAGAACGAAACGACGCCGCCGCGCCGGACGTAGGACGGCGCGCCCTCCCACATCTCCGGGCTTCCGGTGCACTCGATCACCGCATCGGCGCCGCGGCCTTGCGTGCGCTCGAGGATGACGTCGCGCATCGCCACCGCCCCGGGGTAATAGCTCTCGAGCCCCATGTCGCGCGCGAACGCGACGCGTTCGGCACGACGGCCGAAAAGCAGCACGTCGACGCCCCGGCGCTGCAGCAGCAACCCGTGCAGAATTCCGAAACCGCCGTTGCCGAGCACGACGACGGTCGAGCCTGCGGCCGGCGCCAGCATGGCGAGCGAGTGCACTACGCACGCGAGCGGCTCCAGAAACGCGCCCTCGGCGTAGCTCACGTCGGCCGGCTTGTGATAGCAGTTGCGGTCGACGACGCGCTTGGGTAGGGCGACGAAGTCGGAATACGCGCCGAGCACCATCGCCGACATGATGCTTTCGCACAGCTCCTCTTGTGAGTGGCGGCACCAGAAACACTTACCGCACGGTGCGGTGTGCACGCACATCACGGGGTCACCGGGCGAAAAAGCCGGGACGCCGGAGCCTACCGCGGCGACGTCGCCCGAGAACTCGTGACCGAAGCGCGTCGGAAACGGCATCTTCGGATGCCCGCGGCGAAACGTCTTGAGATCCGTGCCGTCGGTTAGGGCGGCCTTGACGCGCACGACGATCCCGCCGGCCGGCGCCTCCGGCGCCGCCTCGACCCCCAGCTCGATCTGCTTGGGGGCGACGAGCATGGCCACGCGGGACGTGGTGTTCACGGTGCGATCGCCTCTCCGACGCATGCGAGCAGCGCGGAACGAATCGGATGCGGCAGCGGCCGGCTCTTGTGCGTCGTCGCGTCTATGGCGGCGACGACGAGCGTCAGTGCCGCTCCGGCCTCGGCCGTGCGTTCGTTGAACACGACCGTCTGCCAGCGCACGCTCGACGCCCCGACGCGCTCGACGTGCGTGCGCATGCGCAGCCAGTCGCTCATGAGGGCCGGCGCGTGATATTCTGCCTCCACGCGGACCCGAGGCAGCCAGAACCCATATTCCGTGAACACGCTCTCGTACGGAAAGCCGAGCTCGGCAAAAAGTTGCATCTCGGCGTACTCCGCAAACCGGGAGTAAGCCGCAAAATACATGATCCCGACGATGTCGACGTCGGCCCACTGCACTTGCAGCCGGCTCTCGAAGACCCGCGCGCCCAGCGGTAGCCGGTCGACGAAGCGCGTCATCTGGACGAGCCCTGGCGTAGCGCGCGAACGGATCGACCTCGAGGTTGACGCGGCTGCCCGGAACCCGCGCGCCGAGCGTCGTGCGCGTCAGCGTCTCGGGGATGAGCGCGACCTCGAACCACTGCGGGCCGAGCGCCGCCACCGTGACGCTCACGCCGTCGAGCGCGACGAATCCCTTGTTCGCGATCATCGGCGCGAGCGGCGCGGGCGTCTCGATCCGCAAGCGCTCTCCCTGCCCCTCCCGCGTGCGCACCAGCACGCGCGGCGCCGCGTCGACGTGACCGTAGACCAAATGTCCGCCCGAGCCGGTCGCCCACGCGCAACGCGTACTCGACGTTGACGAGCTCGCCGGGCAGCCTCTCACCCAGCGTGCTGCACGCGAGCGTCTCCGGAACCACGTCGAACGAAACGACCTCGCCGTCGACCGCCGTGGCGGTGAGGCAGACGCCGTCGATCGCGATCGAATCCTTAGCCTCGGCGCGCTCCGCTCGAGCGCCTTCGCAGCGCACGGCCAGCGTCGCGCCGCCGTGCCGATGCGCGTCGAGCGCGACGACCGCGCCGCGATATGCGATCAAGCCGCTAAACATCGCCGAACGTGCCCGAAAGCACGACGTCGTCGCCGACGCGTTCCACGCCGTCGAAACGCGCGCGGACCGCGCTCGACGCGAGGTCGGCGCCGCGAAGCACCGGAACGGCGCGTTCCGTGTGCACGCAGCGCGGCGCGACGGCCCAATAGAAGCGATCCGCGAGACCGCCGGCGATCAGCGCCGGCCGCGAGCTTCGGGCCGCCTTCGCAGAGCACGCTGCAGATGTCGCGCGCGCGCAGCGCTTCCATCGCCTTGGCGAGATCGAGCGTCCGCGCGCTCGCAGTCGCCGACCATGAGAACGTCGGCCGACGTCCGCCAGGGCAGCCGAACCGCGAGTCGCAGCGCCCCCGGCGCGAGCACGATCGTTTTCGCGTAGCCTTCGGCCGGCGACGAACACTCGGCTCGCCGGCGCCGCACGGCATCGCGTCTCGCACGCGACGATGCGAACGATACGGGCGCACGCGATCGTGCGGCGGACGGACCGTCAGCATCGGGTCGTCGACGCGGACCGTTCCCGCGCCGACCATCACGGCATCGTGGGCGATCCGCAGCTCGCGGACGTAGCGCTGCTCCGCCTCGGAGCCGAGCTGTTCGCGCACGCCCGGGCTCGCGCGCCACCGCGCCGTCGAGCGACATCGCCATCTTCACCGCGACGTACGGCCGCCGCAGCGAGCTCGCGCGCGCAAAGGGCTCGATCAATGCTCGCGGCACAGGCATCGCCGGCGACGGCGATCTCGACGCCGCGCTCGCGCAGCGCAGCGCCGCCGCCATGTCCGGTCGGGTCGAGCGTGCCCGGCTACCACGCGCGCAACCGCCGGCGCCGGCGACGGCCTGCGCGCAGGGCGGCGTTCGCCCGGTATGCCCGCAGGGTTCGAGCGAGACGTAGAGCGTCGCGTCGCGCGCGTTGCGAACCCGCGTTGCGCAGGGCATGCACTTCGGCGTGCGGGCGCGCCGGCACGACGATGGTAGCCCTCGCCGACGATGCGCCCGTCGCGAACGACGACGGCGCCGACCGGCGGGTTCGGCGCGGTCTCGCCGGCGGCGCGCGCCGCAAGCTCGTACGCGCGCTGAAGGAACAGCTCGTCGAGCGGCGTCAGCTGCGGACCTGGGTCTCCCCACGGGTCGCGGCTTTTCGCTACCGCGATGACGACCGCATCCTCGACGAGCCCGCCGGCCTCGCGCACGGCCGCGGCGCAGTCGCGCAGCGTCGAACCGGTCGTGCAGACGTCGTCGAACAGCGTCACGCGCTTGCCGGCGACGCTCGCCGGCGTCGCAGGCGAATCGGCCGCGGGCGGCCAGCCGCTGCGTGCGCGAGCGGCCGCGCTGCGCGTCGCCGGATCGGTGCTCGAGCGCCGGCAGAACGCGTCCGCTCCGGCGATGGCGGCGGCGTGGCCGGCGACCAGCGCGACCCCGTCCATGCCGCGTACGCGCCGGCGCTTTGCCGTCGTCGGAATCGGCACGAGCAGCGCGCGCGGCGCGACGAGCGGCGCGACCGCGGCGCCTAGCGCTTCCGCGACGTCGCGGCGTCCGTCCTTGAGCGCCAGCACCGCGGCGCGCAGCCCGTCTTCATAAGGCCCGAGCGCGATAACCGCGAGCCCGGGGAATCGGACCAGAATCGTTGCGCCGTTCGGCGCGCAGCTGGAACACAAGCCCGTGCCGAGCACGTTACAGCTCGCGCACTGCGGCGGAAACATGAGATCGAGCAGCCGGCGCCAGCGCCATGCCGCTCGATCACGACAGAGCGACTCGTTATCTAGCCGCGACCGAGGTACGTGAGTCTGGACGCGAGCGCGGACAGCTCGCCGGCGAGCACGTCGTCGGGGATTATTCCGCGATAGATGTACCGCACGACTCCTTCGCGGTCGATGAAGATGCTCTCCGGCAGCCCTCGCACGTCGAAGTCGCGGCGAATTGACCGCCGTCTACGGCGACCGGCGCCGCTACGCCGAGTTGGCTCGCGAAGCTCTTCACGCTGCTCGCCGACTCTTGTTCGTCGACCAACAGAAACGCGACGCGATCGCGATAGTGTTGGGCTTGTTGGGAATGGCGGGAAACTCTCTTCGACATGGCGAGCACCAAGTCGCGAAGACGTTGATGTATGCGGGAGCGCCGTGGAAGTTGCCGTCGATCGGATTTGCCGTCCAGCGTATCGAGCGCAAACGCGGGCGCGAAGTCGCCTAACTGCCAAGGTGCCCGCGCGCGTTACCGCAGGCGACCGTTGCCGCCGCAAGCGCAACGGCGAGAAGTGCCGCGGTGCCGAGTAGTGCGCGAAACACGTTGTGGTTATACCCATCTATTCGCTCCGCAACGAGTGTATTTTTCAACACGCTTCGCCGGCGACGACGGTGCCGTTGCCGACGATCGTATCGAGCAGTTCCGCGCGCTCGCGCCGATCGTCGCGCCTTCCAAACGATCGCGCGTTTCAGCCGCGCGCCTGCTTCGATGCGCACGCGATCGTCCACGACGCACGGACCTTCGATCAAACGTTCTCGCCGATCGTGGACGCCGGCGCCAAGCCTCACGGCGCCTTCGATGCGTGCTCCGTTGCCGATCGTCGCCGAGGGATCTACGCCATTGGGGCTCGTCTGCGGAATTCGCACGACTGCCGCTCACGACGTCGTAGCTCGCACGGCGATATTCGGTCGGCGTGCCGATGTCGGCCCAATATGCGCCGCGCGCATCGAATCCGTAGAAGCGCTCGTCTGCCGCCTGCAACGATGGGAACACCTGCTTGCCGAAGTCGTAGAACTCGCCCGCCGGAATGTGCTCGAAGATCGCGCGGCGAGAACACGTAAACGCCGGTGTTGACGAGCTTGCTGCGCTCGCTGCCGCGCGCCGGCTTCTCCTGAAAGCCCGAGATCTTGCCGCGTTCGTCGAGGACGACGACGCCATACTGCTCGACGTCGTCGCACTCGACCAGCGCGATGCTGGCCAGCGCGTCGCGCTCGCGATGGAAATCAACAGCCGGTCGAGGCTCAAGTCGGTGACCTCGTCGCAGCCGATCACCAGGAAGGTCTCCTCGCCGAAGAACGCCTGGACTTTCTTCACCGCTCCCGCGCTGCCGAGCAGCTCGGGTTCGTGCGAATAGTGAATCTTGACGCCGAACCGCGATCCGTCGCCGAGCGCGGAGACGATCGCGTCCGCATGATAGTGCAGGTTCATCGCGACCTCTTCGAATCCGTACGCCTTCAGGTAGCGCAGCAGGTGCGCCGCGTTCGGCACGCCGGCGACCGGAACGAGCGGCTTGGGCACGCGCTTGGTCAGCGGATAGAGCCGGGTCGACAGTCCGCCGGCGAGGATCATGGCCTTCACGAGCCGGCCCCGCTGTTGCGCGCGCGCACGCCCGAGACCGTCGAGCGCGACCAGCCAGACGAACTGCGGCAGCGCGAACTGCCGCCGCCAGCGACGCGGTTCCCTGACCAGGCGATACAGCCACTCGAGACCGATGCGGCGAACCGAACGCGGGCGCGCGGCGAACGCGTCCGGCGATCACGTCGAACGAGCCGCCGACCCCGATTCCCACGCCGCAGCCCGTTTGCCGTATAGTGCTCGGCCAGCCAGTACTCTTGACGCGGCGAGCCCATGCCCGCGAAGAGCAGGCGCGCGCCGCTGGCGGCGATATCGCCGCCGCGACGTCCGCGCTCTCGCGTCCGCGAAAAACCCGTCGCGCGCGCCCGCCACGACGAGACGGGGAAAGCGCGTCTTCGAAGATCGCCGCCGCATCCGCGGCGACGCCGGTCGCGCCGCCCAGGAAATACACGGCAGACCGGCGGCCGCCGCGCCCGCGCAGAGCCGATCGACCAGCTCGACGCCGGTGACGCGCTCGCGCAGCGCGCGCGCCGCGCCGACGGGCCACCGCGAGCAGACCGACGGTGTCGCAGAGCGAGAGCGCGCAGGCGTTGACGGTCGCGCGAAAACGTGCGTCGCGCTGCGCGTAAACGACCATTTCGGTGCCCAGCGTTACGACCTGCGCCCCCTCCGCCTCGGCGCGCCAGCGCCAGGATCCGAGCGGTCGCCTCATCCGCGTCGATCGCATCGAGACGGCATCCGAAAATCTCCAATCCGGCGCCACCGGGTTTCGGCTCGCCTGAGCGACGTCGAAGCGGCATGCGAGGCATACGGCGCGAGCAGCGGACGCAGCCGAGCGGCGACGTACTCCGGCATGCCGTCGAGCGGCAAGCGGCATTCGCCGACCGCGAAACCCGAGCTGCCGCATCGCCCATTTCACCGGAATCGGACTGGTCGTCGCAAACAGCGCGTCGATCAGCGGGAGGAGCGAGGCATGAATCCGTGCCGCCTCGTCGACGCGTCCATCGCGGTACGCGTCGAGCATGCGCCGGTACTCGCGCGAACACAGGTGCGACGCGACGCCGACGACTCCGTCGGCGCCCAGCGACAGACACGGCAGGAAGAGATGATCGTCGCCCGCCCAGACGATGAAGCCGTCGTCGCGGCCGCGCAGGATCAGGCCGATCTGTTTGAGATCTCCGCTGGATTCTTTCACGCCGGCGACGTTGGTGTGACGGCCGCGCCAGCTCGAACAGCGTCTCGGGCAACATGTTGGCCGCCGTTCGGCCCGGGATGTTGTAGACCACGACCGGAAGCCGCATCGGCCTGCGCGATCGCCCCGAAGTGCGCGAGCATTCCGCTCTGTGTCGGCTTGTTGTAGTAAGGCACGACGGCAAGGATGGCGTCGGCGCCCGCGGCCTCCGCAGCCTCGGCGGCGGCCGACGGACTCGCGCGTCGAATTCGTGCCCGCGTTCGCGATCACGGCGGCGTCGCGCCCGACTGCTTCTTTGACGGCCTTCCACAGTGCGACGCGCTCGGCGGAATCGAGCGTTTGTCCCTCGCCCGTCGACCCGGCGACGACGAGTCCGTCGTTGCCGCGCTCGACCAGCCAGCGCGCCAGGCGCCCCGCCTCGCGCAAATCCAGGTCGCCGCGCTCGTCGAACGGCGTGACCATCGCCGTTACGATCGTTCCTAGCTCGCGCTTCATTCCACCGGGTCCCTCCTATCGAGTCCGAACTGTTCGTGCACGGCGTTCTCTGCCCGGCGTGACCTCGGGCTCCGGCACGAGAATCGAGATCGTGACGTTACTGTCGGTACAGTGGATGATCTCCACGTCGGCGCGCGAGAGCGCATCCACGACCTGATGCACGACCCCGGGCTCGTAGCGCATCCCGCGTGCCGACGATGGAGAGTTTCGAGCACCCCTCGCGTACGCGCACGGCGAGATTCAGGTCGAGCAGCAGCCGCCGAATCTCGCTGCCGCGATCGCCCTCGACGACGAACGCCACGCCCGCCTGATTGATCGTTACCTGATCGATCGAGATCCCGGCATCCGCGACGCGACGAAACATCTCGAGCTCGGTCTCCATGCGCCGCCGTGGCGACTCGATGTCGCCGCGAATGATGCGCACCCACGTCACGCCGCCCCGACGCCGTCACGCCGGTCACCGGGCGATGATGATCGATTCCCTCGTCCACGAGCGTGCCGCGATCGCTGTGCAGACCCTTGATCGAATAGTTCGTGCCTGCGTGCGACTCGCGTAGTCGGCCGCCTTGTGTGCATCACCTTGGCGCCGTGATTCGCTAGCTCGGTCATCTCCGCCAGCGATGCTCGCTCGATCGTGCGGGCGCCGGGGATGCGGCGCGGATCCGCCGTCATCGCGCCGCTAACATCCGTATAGATGTCGACGCGTTGCGCATCGAGCGCGTGACCGATCGCTATCGCGGAGAGATCCGTGCCGCCGCGCCCGAGCGTCGTGACCGTACCGTCTTCGCTCGTCCATGAAAGCCGGCGACCACCGCGACGGCGCCGCGCTGCAGTACCGCATAGATGGCGGCCGGGCTCCACACGCAAGATCGTGGCGTCGCCGTGGCGCGCGTCCGTGACGATGCCGGCCTGCACGCCCGAGAGCGCTTCGGCGTCCACGCCGCGCGCCGCGAGCTCGTCGGCGAACACGGCGGCTGAGATCAGCTCGCCGGCCGCGAGCAGCAGGTCGGCGTTGGAGCTACCCGCGCGGCCGTCGATGAGGCCGAGTAGCGTATCCGTCGCGTACGGCTCCGGGGGAGCGGCCCATGGCCGAGACTACCGCGACGACCGCATAGCCGCCCTCGCGCGCGTCGCGCACGCGGCAGTAGGCGACGGCACGCTGCTCGCTCGTCGCAACCGACGTGCCGCCGAACTTCAGCACGGCGATGCGCTGCGTCGCGTTCATGCGGCGACGTACCCCTTGGCGAGCAGCAGTTCCAGGATCTGCACGGCGCTCGTGGCGGCGCCTCTCGCAGCTGATCGCCGACGCACCACAACGTAAAATCCACCTGTCACCCTACGGATCGAAGGACTCACGTAGGCGGGCGACGTGCACCTCGTCCGTACCCTCGACGTCGCGCGGCGTCACGATTCCGTCGGCGTGGAACACGATGCCAGGAGCGCTCGCGAGACCGCCGGCGAGTTCGTCGACGCTCGTCGGGACGCAGCGTCTCGACGAAAACCGCCAGGCTGTGCGCAGTCCGCACGGGAACGCGCACCGCCGTCACGCTGACATGGAGCTCCGGAAGTTCGAGCATCTTGCGCGTTTCGTCGCGGATTTTGCGCTCCTCTCCGCTCCAACCCGAACTCGTCGAACGCGCCGATCTGCGGAACGACGTTGCGCGCCAGCGGACTCGGAAACACCTCCGCGCACGGTTCGGGATCGGCGGACACGACCGCGCGCTCCTGCGCCAAGAACTCCTCGAGACCCGCGCGACCCGCGCCGCTCGCCGCCTGGTAGGTCGCGACCCGAACGCTGCGCAGGCCTGCCGCGTCGCGAATCGGGCGGAGCGCCGTGCACAACACGATCGCCGTGCAGTTCGCGACCGGGAAGAGACGCTGCCCGGCGCGCAGCGCGTCGGCGTTGACCCCCGGAACGATCAACGGCACGTCGCCGCGCATGCGAAACGTCGCGCTGTTGTCGATGACCACGCAGCCGTTCTCCACTAGCGCGCGGAGCGTATTTTTCGCTGGCATCCTCGCCGCTTGCGAAGAACACGACGTCGAAAATGCGCAGCGCGTCTTCCGAGGCTTCGCAGACGTCGAGCGAATCGCCTCGAAAGTGCACCGCGGCAGCTCGCGGACGCGAGGCGAACAGCCCCAATGCGCCGATCGGAACGTTACGCTCCTCCAGCAGCCGCAGGATCGTCTCCCCCACGACGCCGGTCGCGCCGACCACCGCGACGTTCACGACGCGGCCCCCAGAATCGAGTCCAGGCCGACCGCAAGCCCGCGCAGGCTCACGACGGCGTGCACGGCCGCCAACATGCCGGGAACGAAGGACTCGCGCGTCAACGAGTCGTGACGGATCGTAAGCAGCTCGCCCGCCCCGGCGAACAGAACCTCATGGTGCGCGACGAGTCCCGGCAGGCGAACGCTGTGCATCGCCGGCGCCATCGAGGTTGTGGCCTCAATGCGCGCAGCGATCTCGCGCGCCGTTCCGGAGGGCTTGTCCTTCTTCTGTGCGTGATGCATCTCGAGGATCTCGACATCGGGGAAAAAGCGCGCCGCCTCCTGCGCGAAGCGCATCATGAGCGTCGCGCCGACCGAAAAGTTCGGCACCAACAGCGCCCCCACGCCGCGCTTATCCGCAAGCTCGGCGAGTGCGGCGCGCTGCTGCGCGCTCCAGCCGCTCGAACCGATGACGGTGGGAAGGCTACGCTCCAGAGCCTCGAGCGAGATCTCGTAGCTCCCCGGTTGCGTCGTGAGATCGAGCAGAACGTCGGGCTCGCGCGCGAGCACGTCGTCGAGCGTCGCGACGATCGCGCGCTCCGGATCGGCCGTGCGGGCGAGGCCGCAGCAGTATTCGTTCGCGCGCTCTAGAGCCTCGCGGGCGACGGTGCCCATGCGTCCCATCGCCCCAGCAACGGCAACGCGCATGGAGATTAGATCTTTTCTAAAGGTGCGTACTTGAGCATCAGCATCTTCTGACCGACGTTGGGGAAATCGATCGTCACGAGGCCGTCGCCACCCGCACCGACGATGCTCTCGATCCGGCCCTCGCCCCACTTCGGATGGCGCACGCGATCGCCGTCCTTGAGGCCGAGATGGACGCCCGCGCCCGCTGATTCGTGAATCGCGACCTCGCGCCAGCGGCCGCCGGCCGGACGCGGCAACGGCACGCTGTCGCTCTCGAGCACCTCGAGTCCCGGAATCTCTTCCAAGAACCGCGACTTCGGATAGGCATACGTATTACCGAAGAGCGCGCGACGCGACGCATAGGTGAGAAAGAGACGATCGATTGCGCGCGTGATGCCGACGTATGCGAGACGCCGCTCTTCCTCCAGCTCGCCGGTGTCCGTGAGCGCGCGGCTGTGGGGAAAGATCCCTTCCTCCAGCCCCGTCAAGAACACGCTCGGAAACTCCAACCCCTTGGCGCTGTGGAGCGTCATCAGTGTCACGTACGAGGCGTCTTCCACCAGCGAGTCGAGGTCGCTGACCAGCGCGATGTTGCCGAGGAAACCCGGCGAGCGACACGTCGTCGTCAGCAGCCTCGTATTCGCGGGCGACGCCGACGAGCTCGGCCAAGTTCTCGAGGCGCGCGCGCGCGTCGTGCGTGTCCTCGCTCTGCAGCTCGCGCACGTATCCGGACTGCTCCATGACGGCGACCAACAGGTCGGCGACGCCGATCCCCTCGGCGCGCTTGCGCAAGTCGACGATCAGATCCGCGAATCGCTCGAGCTCCTTGAGCTTCTTGGGCACCGCCGAGCGCAGCAGGTCGGTGTCGAACACCGCCTCGCCGACCGAGACCCGCGCGGCGTTCGCGGCCTGCACGAGCGCCGCGAGCGTCTGCTGACCGATGCCGCGGCGCGGGACGTTGACGATGCGCTTGAACGCGAGAGCGTCGGAGGAGTTGACGATGTAGCGCAAGTACGCGATGATATCTTTGATCTCGGTGCGCGCGTAGAACCCGACGCCGCCGACGACCCGGTAGGGAATCCCCTCGGCGAGCAGCGCCTCTTCGTATACGCGCGACTGCGCGTTGGTGCGATAGAGCACGACGAAGTCTCGATAGGCCGACGCCGTCGCGCACGAGACTCTTGACCTTTTCCACGACGTATCGCGCCTCGTCGCGCTCGGTCGCGGCGGGGTAGAGCGTTATCGGCTCGCCCTCGTCGCGAGCGGTGAAGAGCTTCTTCGGCGCGCGCGACCGATTGTTCGCGACGAGCGTGTTCGCGGCGTCGAGGATGCGTCCGCGTGCTGCGGTAGTTCTCCTCGAGCTTGAACATCTTCGCGCCGGGAAAGTCTTCCTCGAAGCGCAGGATCATGCGATAGTCGCTGCCGCGCCACGAGTAGATCGACTGATCGTCGTCGCCGACGACGGTCACGTTGCCGTTATACGCGGCGAGCAAGCGCGATCAGGCGGTACTGCGCGGCATTGACGTCCTGATACTCGTCGACCAGGACGTACTCGAACTTGTGCTGATATTTCTCGCGCGTCGCCGCGTCGCGCTCGAGCAAATCGATCGTGCGGACGATGAAGTCGTCGAAGTCGAGCGAGTTCGATTCGGTCAGACGGCGTTGGTACTCGGCGTAGACGTTCGCGATGCGCTCGCCGATGAACGAAGTCTGGCTCTGCGCGTACTGCTCCGGGCCACATCAACGCGTTCTTCGCCTTGTCGATCTCCGCGAGGCACGCGCCCGCCGAGAGCTGGCGCTCGTCGTAATCGAGATCGTCGAGAATTTCCTTGACGAGCTGCCGCTGATCCGACTCGTCGATCACCGCGAAACTCGGCCCGATGCCGATGCGCGTACCATCGCGGCGCAGAATCCGAACGCACATCGCATGGAACGTGCCGACCCAAACGTCGCGCGCGACCGGACCGACCATGCCCTGCAGGCGCGACTTCATTTCGCCCGCCGCCTTGTTCGTAAACGTCACGGCGAGAATTCGGTCGGGAGCGATCCGCAGCTCGCGCAGAAGGTATGCGATGCGGTGCGTCAAAACGCGCGTTTTGCCGCTTCCGGCTCCGGCAAAGATCAAGACCGCGCCATCGCTATGCCGAACGGCGGCAGATTGCACGTCGTTGAGTACTTCGGTTTCCAGGAGCATTTAGAGCGGTTCGACGCAGGGATGCTCGTCGCCTTGTATCGGCAGCGAATGCGACGTTTGCCGCAATCAACGCACGGCGCGAAGTACCCGCGCGCGCCGCTGCGCCATCGCGCAGGAGGCGGCCAGAAACGCCAGCGTGGATTCGGCTCCTTCGTTGTAATTGACGTACGTCCTCGGAGAACCGTCGTAGCAGCCGCCGCCATGCGCCATCGGGATGCCGCGCGAGTTCTTGCCGTGGTACCACTCCAACGCAAGCTCGGCGGTCGCGAAGTGTGCGGCGTCGCCGGTCGCGTCGAAGGCGGCGAGCTCGGCGTCGACCATCGCGCACGCCTCGAGCGGCTGCTGCGAGTAGCGCGCGCGCGCCCTCCGCGCGGATACCAGCCGTCGTTTCCGATCGGAACGTGAATGCCGTTTTCGATCGTGACGTCCTCGTAGAACTTCAGCGCGCGCAGGGCCGCTTCGGTATAGCGCGCGTCGCCGAGCGCATGACCGGCGCGCAGCAGGGCCTCGGGAAGCCGCGCGTTGTCGTACGTCAGGACGTCCTCGAACCACGGCCACTCCGGCTCGCGCCGTCGCCTCATAAGCGGCCAGTATCTCGCCGGCCAAGTAGCCGGAGCGCCGGCGGCGTACTTCGGCTCGCGGGCGGCCGCGTACGCGTGCGCGAACCCCAGCGTCGCGTAGGCTCGCGAGCGGATGTACTCGAGCGATTCGAGCGACGGCAGCGCGCGGTCGAGCAGCATCGCGCATACCCGCCGCCACGGTTCGGTGCGGCGCATTCGCGACGCCGTAGCCGAGCGCCCAGATCGCGCGTCCGCAGCTGTCGTGCGTGCCGATCTCGTCGGCCCAGTTTCGGTCGTATCCCATGAAGTTGTGAAAGCGCCCGTCGTCGAGCTGGGCGTGCTGCAGGAACGACAGGTAGGTCGAGGCCAGGCGCAGGCTGATGCGCTCGGACGGCAGCGAGCCGCGGCGTGCGCGAGCGCGACCATGAACGCGCGCGCCACGTCGTCGGTGCAGTAGCCGAACTTGCGGTTCGGCACGGTCTCGAGCGCATGCTGCATGACGCCGACGTCGTCCGAGAGGACGACGAGGTGGTCGAGCGGCGGCGGACGCGGCGGTCGGTTTCGTCTTACGCAGACGTCACCAGCTCGAGCGGATCGCGCGGACACGAGCTCGCCGAAAAGCTGCCCGTATTCGCGCGGCAACGTGCGGCCAGGTCATCTGCCGGCCGAAGCGATACGCGCGCCGTTCGGTGGCGCGCCGCAGCGCCGGATCGTCGAGCAGCATGTTCAGCCGCAGAGCGATCGAGCCGGCATCGCGGAAGTCGCACAGGAAGCCGCGGTTATGAGCCAGGAGCTCCTGCGCGTAGAGATACGGCGTCGAAACGATGGCCTTGCCGCATCCGACCGCGTAGGCGAGCGTGCCGCTGACGATCTGCGCCGGATTGAGATACGGCGTGAGGTAGATGTCGGTCGCCGCGAGATAGCTGACGACCTCGTCGAAATCGAGATACTTGTCGACGAGCTGGACGTTGTAGTGCAGCCCGTACTCGCGCACCATTGCCGTCAGCGATTCGCGATAAGATTCGCCCTCTTGGCGCCGCACGACCGGATGCGTCTCGCCGAGAATGAGGTAGAGCGTCTCGGGGTGGCGCCGGACGACCGAGCGCATCGCCTCGATCGCATACTCGAGGCCTTTGCCGCGGCTGATCAAGCCCGAAGGTGGAGATCACCGTGCGCTGGCCGATGCCGAACGTCGCCTTCGCGGAGTGCGTGTCTTGAAACGGCACGTCGGGGACGCCGTGATGAATGACTTGCAGGAGCTGCGGGTCGATGCCGTAGATGCCCTCGAGCAGGCCGCGTCCCGTTTCGGAGAGCGCGACGACGCGCGACGCGTGCTTGCAGAGCTCGCGCGTCACGCGCAGATAGGATTCGTCGGGTTCGGGCAAGACGGTGTGCAGCGTCAGCACGACCGGCTTCTCGAGCAGCGCGGATGAAGTCGACGAGCCACTCGCCGCGCTCGCCGCCGAAGAGCCCGTATTCGTGCTGGATGTTGACGAGCTCGACGCGGATAGCGATTGACGAAGTCGGCCGCGGCCGCGTAACTGGCCGCGGTCCTGTTCGGCGATGCGGGCGACGACTTCGGGCGGGTAGCGGCGCACTTCGGCGCCCGGTTCGTCGACGGCGATGACCGGAGCCTTCAAATGGAATGCCCGGTCGTACGCGTCGACCATATCCTTAGTAAAGGTCGCAATTCCACATTCTCGGGGAGGATACGACCCCAAGAACAAAGCGCGCGGCGGTAGCATGTGTGCGGGTGACTCCTCCACTTCTGGACCTCAGTTTACCCGGGCCCAGATGCGGGATAAACCGAATGCTCCCTCGCTAGCCTCGGTGCATCCTTTCGGGCGGCGAGCCGAGGCGTGTGCCCGGGCTCCAGGACCGTCCCAGGTTCGACGGTGACGTCGTGGCCGATCACGCTGCCGCGCGCGATGCGCGCATTGGCGCCGATCGTGACGCCGCTCGCGACTATCGCCTCTTCTATAGTGGCGCCCGCGCCGACGCTGACGCGCTCCCACAGCACGGATTCGCGCACGGTCGCGGACGCCCCGACGCTGCAGCCGCGGCCGAGCACGACGTTGGGACCGATGGTCGCGCTCGCGTCGACGACGACGTCGGCCTCGGCGTAGATCGGGGGCACGACGCCCGGGTGCCCGCGCAACGCGTCGCTTGCCGTCGCCGTTGATGCCCGGCTCGACGGCGAGCGGCATCGCGCCGCTGAGCACGTCGCGATGCGCGGCGAGATATTGCTCCGGCCGCCCGAGATCCAGCCAGTAATCGGCGGTCGTGTACGCGTAGAGCGCCTTGCCCGCGGCGATCGCCTGCGGAAACGTCTCGCGCTCGATCGAGACGGGGCGGCCGGCCGGGATGCAGATCGAGAATGTCGCGGTCCAGCAGATACGTGCCGGCGTTGATCTCGTTCGTCGGCTCGGTCCCCTTCGGCGGCTTCTCGACGAACGCGCTGATGCGGCCGGTCTCGTCGTGCACGACGCAGCCGAACGGAGACGGATCCTCGACGCGGATCAGGTGCAGCACGCCGATGCCGCCCTTCTCGTGGTGGTACTCGCGCATCGCGCGAAAATCGAGGCTCGTCAGGATGTCGCCGTTGAGCACGAAGAACGGACCGGTGATGTGAGGCTCGACGTTCTTGATCGCGCCCGCCGTTCCGAGCGGCGTCTCCTCGATCGCGTACGTGATCTTCATCCCCAGCCGCGAGCCGTCACCGAAGTAGTCCACGATCGCCTGCGGCATATAGCCGGCCGCCAGAATCACATCGCGAATCTCCGCGGCATACAGCCGCTCGATCGTGCGCGCCAGGAACGGCACGTTCATGATCGGCACCATCGGCTTCGGCGTGCCGTACGTGAGCGGACGCAGCCTCGTTCCCTCGCCGCCAACCAAAATCACCGCCTGCACATCTGGCCTGTTCGCCGCGACTATTCCATGTCATCCTGAGCGTAGCGAGCGAAGCGACAAACTTTATACAGGAGTATCACGATGAGGGCCGTGGCTTTGTTGAGTGCGCTTAAACGCGGCGCGCTCTGCAAGGAATGCCAACGTAAGTTCGGATTCTGCGCGCAGGCCTGGGCGAAAGCGGTTCAGCGCGGTGAGATTTAGCCTCGCGCTACCACGAGTCCATCGACCAAGTCCTAAGCTCGCGCTCACCGTGTTGGCAGCCTACCATTGTCTAGAATGTGGGATCTCGGATTGGCTCCGAATGCTCGTCCCGAATTGCCATAGCCAGATGCCCACTTGCAGCGGCCGCAACCTAAAAATACGTCGCTTGCAAGAGCCCGGGCCGGTCGTGTAGTATAGACCGTCGCTACACCTTCCCGGGTAGTTCAGCTGGAAGAACGGCGGCCTCTGAAGCCGCATGTCGGTGGTTCGAGCCCATCCCCGGGAGCACGGCCCTATCGTCTAGAGGCCTAGGACGCCGCCCTCTCACGGCGGTAACGCGGGTTCGAATCCCGCTGGGGCTATTTTTATTCGTCCTTATACCGTAAGGGCTTTCTGAACACTTCGAGGCTCCGTTCAACAGATTTTTAACAGCGGAGCCTCTTCCATTTGACCGACCAACCTAGCGAAGGCGTCTGCCGCATCGGTTTCCAAAAGCCGCTTGACTTCGGCTCCGTCGAGCGCCTTGGGTTTGGTTTGGAGCCTTCGGTAAGTCCTCGGGAGCGATCAGTGCCGCCACGTTATCAGCCGCGAGATCACGCCTGACACCGTAGTTCAGGATGCAACGCATGAGATCGTAGGCATGACGCCGCGCGAACGGGTGGCGCTTTCCGTTTAGCGCGCATTTTGGTCCCTAGCGCGGCATCGAAAGAAACCGCTCCCAGCGAATGGGAACCGCTATCTCCCGAAGCACGTCAGTACGCCACCCGTAGTCATTCCACTCAACGGTAACTCCTAGCCAAATATGTGCGCTTTCGTATATAACGGCGCATTAGCTCAGGACGTTTGGTACCTGATAGATGTGGAAGAGAGCCGCAGCCCTATATGAACGGTTCGGTGCGCTGGGGGTCTTGAACGACGTAGCTCGGCTCCGGCGAGCCGACGATCCACATCTCCTCGTCGGGGTAATGGCACGATTCACCGATCGGATTGTCCGCAACGATGAGGACCACGAGATCCGCGTCCGTATCGTTGCGAAACTGATGCGGTTCGCCGGGCTTAAAGAGGAATGCGTCGCCCGGTCGGATCGGCGACGTCCCTCCGGCGTAGCGCACGGTTCCCTCGCCGGAAATGACGTGATAAAACTCCCACTGCGCGCTATGCGAGTGGTAGCGGTAAGGTATGCTGTGCGGCGGCACGCGAAGAATCTCGACGTCAAACGGATGCCGCTGTAAGAGATCTGTCGATTCCGGTTGACGACCGAGGGCAACGGAAATCGGCCGCCGATAGAGCAGCCGGCCCTCCTTGGCTTTACGGATTTCGCTAACGTCCGCAACGTTAATTTTGCGCATACATGTCTGTTACTTTGCGCTGAAGGCAAAATACTGCCGGCAATTTGCAGCTCACGTCAATCCGCTCCCGCCGGTTGACGCACGTTCCGTAGGTCGGCGTCGTAGCCGCCCACCGTGCTTCCCTTAGACCAACCACGAATCGCACGAAGCCATCTCAATAGTTCCTGTCTGCGGTGCCGATTCAAGTCTCGCGGGCGGACCGGCCAATATGATCTGCCGGCTTGGCGCGACACGATCACGAACAGCGTCGACGATCCGGCTTAGGGCGGCTTCAGTCCAATATGTTGAAGCGACCAGCGAGTCGAAAAGGTCAATATATATAGGAATCTCCTCCAACCCGCCGTTTGGCGCAAGGTCGACAAGCGGCTTGCCGGCCGTCGCTTCATAAGCGTCGTTTAAGATACTACAACGGCTGTCGGGGCGTGTATAAGATATGCACCCTGGTTAAGCGCCGGCCCACGACGAGGGGCCTCGGAGCCCTGGGCCGAGGCGGCTTTCGAGATCGCTGCTTGAGTGCTACGATGGAACTAATAGCACTAAATTAGTGCTTCGCTCTAACGATGAACGTCGCGCAAGCAATTTGGTCTATTCTCATCGCTGGCGCCGCAGTTGCAGTACCGGCGGCCCTCGGCCTTTAGACTTTGCTGCACGGCGAAGCAGGGAAAGAGCTACCGTGGAAAACGCACTTCACAGCGAGATCAATCGCCTCAAACTCGTACCTGAGGGCCACCTGCGATGGCTTGACAAGCCTCAATCGCGCCAACTGCCTCTAGTGGCGTTCGAGACGAGGCTTTATGATTCTCACCTAGACAAGATAGGAATGCTTGAGTCGAGCTTCGCCGAAAAGGTGGTTCTTTTCTATGGCCAATTACATTTTGTCAACGCCTTGCAGAAAGTGCGACCCGGTTATTACGAAGTTCAAGGTGGCGAAGCGTACTTCTTACACACATACGGTAACGCGATCACTAAAGCACTAAAATACGTTCCGTCTACCGAGGACTGGTAGAGCGATGTCGGGCGTGTCCCATTAGCCGGTTTCGGGCACCTAACCAGGCACGGAGCACGCCTGCGGCTTAGACCGGAGCCAGCTGTACCGCGATGAGGGACCCCGATCGGCGACGTGGTTTTGTCCGCTGTCGTCGCGAGGTGCGAGCATGGCATCTGCGATGAACCTGAGGCGATACGCCCTACCCTATTCTTGACAAACCCAGGCAAAAGGCGGAGCGTGGACCCAGAGAGGCTCCAATGATGCGTCGCGCCTTAGTCTCGTCGCAGTTGTGGATTCTGGAACGCTGTACTTCGTTGTGCCAGCTTTGCCTGTGACACACTTACTTCACAGCAGATGCGGCGTAGCGCGCGTGAAAAGCATCCCATAAATTCCCTGGCTACAGAATAATGGAGAGTTTTCGCTATGCGTTTCTTATCACCAGCGGTCTTTACCACGGTCGCTGCAGCGCTTCTCGCCAGTTGCTCGGGCAACGGAACTTCGCCGAGTAGTTCGGTGATGCTGGGCGGCGCCAGAGGCGCAGCTGAGCTAAGTCAAGCCGGCCACCACGGGGCCGTGGTGAACCCCATTCCCACGCGGTTATTGCCAACAAAATGGGACGGACGCCTCCATGGACGTAAGGCCCCCGCAGCCGCCATGCGCGGCATCTACATGTCCGAGTTCAGCGGGTCTTCGGTCCTTGTCTACGCGAAAAAAAACAGCGCCAACGATCTCCCAATTTGCAGCGAGTCCCCTGCAAATTTGGTACAGGGCATCGCCACCGATACGGGCGGCAACCTGATCCAGCCCGACGGCGGCACTAACACGGTCATCGTCTATACAGGCCCCAGCATGTGCGGACCACCGGCCGGAACGAACAGCGACCCGTACGGCGATCCAATTGACGCCGCTTCCATCAATGCAATGACCGGAAGCATCGCAGTCGCCAACGAGTTCGACATCGGCAGCAACCCCGGCAGCATCTCGGTCTGCTCGTTGGGGACGGGGTGCACGGCCAATCTGACCAGCCCGGCGATGTCACGAGTTGTGGGCGTTGCAATGGCCCCGAACGGCGATTGCTGGGCGGACGCAGAAAACAACGGGTCAAAGATCGCGACTCTAACCTATTTTGCCGGCTGCACCGGAGCAGGTGTCCAAGCGACCGGCTTTGTGAATCCATACTACGGCGGTCTCGACATCGACAACCATGGCAACTTGGTCACGATCTCGCTGTTCACCCCGGGGTCCTCGACGATCAGTCAGATGTACGTCTATTCGGGCTGCAATCCGGCGTGCACGCTCGTCGGCGGCCCATTCGCCCTCACCCCGGGCGGGAGCAAAACCGGCGGAGTCCTGTGGGGTCACTTGGGCCGTCAGAACGAACGGTTCATCGCGGCTGACTACGTACTCGGACAGGCAGACATCTTCGCATACGCTGGACATGGAACGGGGCTTAGCTACCTGTACAGCTTCAATAACGGGCTTTCGGCCAGCCTTACTGTGCTCGGCGCAGCGTACAACCCGCGTTCGCCAAAGTAGATTTAGCACTCTCCCTACGGCAATAACCACAAATGGAATGGCTGGCTCGCGCCGGCCATTCCTCGTTTTTTGTTCACGGTCCGCCGCACACGTTAGTCGTCGCCGTGAAACGGGGGTTTGCGACACCAACGCAACGCTCGAATTACGCGCGATCCAGTATGCAGCCGGCATAAGAAATCACCGGTCGCAGCAAACCCGTTGGAGTACGATAGCCGCGCCGAGCGTATATCGAACCCATCAGCACCCCGCTGCCCCGCGCACGGCGTCCGCGCTTGCGAGGCCGTCGTTGCTTTGCTGAGGCCTTACATGGGATTGCAGCTGCGAGCGCCTCGCACGCGCGGCAGTTTAGCTCGCAGTAGCCTCGCAGTTTAGATCGCGCCGCCCCGATCGGCTGAGCCTAGCGGGCCGGGAGGGGCCTCACTTTGAATTAGATAGCTCCTATTCCCGGGTGACCGTGCCTTCCGCGAGCGGATGACGCATCACCTCAGCCGCTCTCTGTTCAACAGCGGTTCAACCGAGAGGGTCGAAACGGGTAGTTTTAGGCAGTACTTGTCAGAGGCGGGCGTATTGGAAAACCCTTACAGTATCGGACTATTTAATAGCGGATCGGATTAGCCAGGACCGCCGGGTTACACCTCGAATCCCGCTGGGGCTACCACATTCGCCCCGTCACTACGGTTTTTTACTGCAAGGTCCCAAGTGGCCCAGGATTTCGGAAACAACTTGATCAATGTGCCGGGGCGTAACGGGGTCGATGGAGGATCACATGATCGTCAGCGCGGATGAGTGCTATCACCGTGTCGCCTCAATTCGCGAACGATCTTTCCATTGGCGATGTGTTGCGCGCGCGTCGTAGACTCCCATACGTTAACCGCAGGGGCGTGTGGGAAAACTGGCAACGTTAACCGTGCGATCAAGCGCGCCCGTTGAGAAAGACGCGGTTAGTCGTCGTCACCCTATTTTGCAGCTTCACGAGCGCCTCCTCGGCACCGCCTTCGCGCGCCTGCCGCCCGCGCTGCGACGATTTCTCGCCCAACCCGGCGGTACAGCGGAGTTCGCTCTGAAAGTAACGCACGAACCGGGGTTTCTGCGGAAAGCGCTCGCGATAGCGCTCCGCTTGCCGGCGCCCGCGACGCGAGCACCGGGCACACTAGTCGTGACGGTCCGAGGTGACCGCGAGGTCTGGGTGCGAATATTTCCCAGCAGGACGCTGCGTACAGCTCTCTGGATCGAGGGAGGAAAACTCGTCGAGGAGGCCTGGCCCTTACAATTCGTCTTCGCCATCCACGCCAACGAGCGCGGGTTGCGGTTCTCGCAGACCGCCTGCCGTCTGTTCGGGAAGACGCTGCCGCGAGCATTCGCACCGAGCGTTGAAACCGTGGTATGCGGCGATGAGCGCGGCTGGAACGTGCTGATCTCCATCGCCGCCCCGATGTTGGGTCGCATCGCTACGTACGGTGGCTCGGTGAAGCCGCAGCCATGACAGTGGCGCTTTGCGTCCTGGTCGTGCTAGCACTGATGGGCGCCTTCGATACCATCGTGTACCACGAGCATGTTGCGCGCCTGCCGCATGATCCCGTGGCGCGGCTGGAACTCAAACTACATGCGTCGCGCGATTTCGTGTATGCCGTTTTGTTTGCTACTCTAGCCTGGCTGGAACCGCACGGCTGGGCCGTCCTATTCCTCGCGGTCCTGCTCGCAGTTGAGATCGCGATAACGCTCTCGGACTTCATCGTCGAAGATCGCACCCGCAAGCTGCCAGCCGGGGAACGATCGATGCACGCGCTGATGGGGATTACGTACGGAGTTTTCCTAGCGCTACTCTGGCCGAACGCCGTCACCTGGCTCGGCGCGCCTGGCGGCTTCGGGACCGCTTCCTATGGCTGGCTGTCGCTGATCTTAAGCGCCTTAGCATTTGGTGTGGGCCTCTCGGGCATCCGCGACCTCGCAGCATCGTTCTCGCTCGGACGCGGCGGCAACGGCTGATCACTTGCTGCACTTGAAGTGCGGGTTTGGCGTCTCTGGGCCCCTTATTCTGCGCCGCCGCTCTTCTTGCAACCCCTGGGTGGATGTCCGCACTGGCACTGTCGCGATATTTGAACAAGCCCTCTCACGCCACAACGGGGAAGACGCGCAAATCCAATCGGACAGCGACCTACGGTCGCATAGCTTCACAGTCGCCCATCAGCCCGGAGGTCTAAGCGATCGCTTGCGGCAACGCCGCCTAGTCCCTCGGCGATCGCTTCTTCTGCACTCAAGTCGGCGCCTATAGCGAAAAGCGCTTCGCGTTCCTCATCCTCGAAGCGTTCGCGCAGAAGCGCCAGCAACGGCTCTTGAGTCGCCATCTCGGTAAACTCGCGGCCATAGCCGATTTCGCGTAACCGCTTTTCAACGTAGCCTTCGAGCCTGGCAGCACGCTCGAATGCACCGTCGCGTGCGTACGCGAGAGCGAGATGCCCCAAAGTAACCGGTACGTGGGGATCGCTGGGGTCGTTCTTGCTGCAGTAACGAAGCACCATCTCTCCTTCCGCGCGAGCACCGGGCCGATCGTCAACGGCGATTAAATAGCCAGTCAAATTCTGCCTGATGTGTATTTCGGCGTTTCTCTTTCGCAGACGCTCTGACAGGGCCAAAGCTTCGCGCGCATGGGTAATCGCGCGTTGCGTCTCTCCTCTCCGATGCTCGATTTCAGCCAGATTCGCTGTCGCCGACCAGACGCCGCGATCGTTGCCTAGCGACTGATGCAACCCACGAAGTTGCGAGAGCGCTTGCATCGCGGCAGAAGCCTCGCCCGCAAACATGAGTACCGACGCGCGCGCCGTGAGAAAATCGAGCCGTTGGCGCTGTGTCCGCGGACCGATGGTTTCCGCTTCGCTCAATGCGACCTTGCCCTCAGCCAAAAGGTCGGCGCCGCAAGCCGCCCGCCCCCATGTCGCGAGGGCGTCGGCAAGCGTCGCAGTATTCGACGATGCGCGGGCATACGAGAGGGCGCGATCGGCTGCTTCGAACGATCGATCGTACGCGAACAGTCCGCGCCTGCACAACGCGATGAAGATCCATAGACGCGCCAGCAGATCCGCATCGTCGCCTTCAATCGCCGCCGCGAACCATTCCGCACGTTCGCCTCCTTCGCGATATAGCTCGAGCCGATGGAACAATGGCGTTGCCGCGAGCAGTTCCACGCCGCCCTTGGGATCATTGGTCAATGCCCAATCAAGCGCCGCGCGCAGGTCTTCGAGTTCCACCGCCAACGTCACCACAGTGGCTTCGCGCGGGGTCGCCTCGTGGGCTGCCCCAACACGAAGGACGAGCCCGTGCAAATACGTGAACCGCCGCTGCGCCAGATTTGCGCTCTCGCCTGCCGCTTCGAGTTTTTCAACGGCGTATGCGCGCGTCGATTCGAGTAGCCGGTAGCGCGTCGTCTCGCCGCTGAGTTCGGCAACAACCAACGACTTGTCGACGAGTGATGCGAGCACGTCGAACAGTTCGATTTCATCGAGCGTCTCGTCGCTCGCCACCGCGACCGCACCCTCAAGCGTGAAACCGCCGACGAAAACGCCGAGCCGTCGGAAGAGTTTTCGCTCGCGTTCGTCGAGCAGCTCGTAACTCCAGTCGATAAGCGCGCGCAGCGTTTGCTGTCGTGGCAACGCGTCCCGACTGCCCCCGGTGAGCACGCGAAAGCGCTGATCGAGCCGGGCCCGCAATTCCTTCGGATTGAGCATCGCTACGCGCGCCGCGGCTAGTTCCAGCGCGAATGGAATACCGTCGAGGCGCCGGCAGATATCTGCCACAACCGGCGCGACTTCATCGGTAAATGCAAAGCGCGAATTCGCAGCTTCAGCGCGCGCAACGAACAATGCGATCGAACCATAGCACGTTGCGTCGTATGCGTGGAGTCCCGCCGACTCCTGGGCGCTCGGTATCGCTAACGACGGCATGCGATACGTCGACTCGCCGCGGATGCCCAAGCCTTGTCGGCTCGAAGCCAAGATCTTCACATTGGGGCACACGTGCAGGATTGCCGATGTCGCGGCGGCCGCGGCAGCCACCATATGCTCACAATTATCAAAAAGCAAGAGCAGGTGCCTGCTCTTCAACTCCGCTGCCAGAGTGTCGAGTGGATCGCCCTCCGGCGGCAGCGTTACGCCGAGCGTTTGCGCGACGGCTCCAGGGATCAACGCGGGATCGCGCAACGGCGCGAACTCGATGAACCAGACGCCGTCGGCGATCCCATCCAACAAATCTGCGCCGACTTGCAACGATACGCGCGTTTTCCCCACGCCGCCCGCGCCGATTAAGGTTACGAGCCGATGCTCGCCGAGCAGCGCGGCGACGTCAGCAACCTCTCTATCACGGCCAACGAATGATGTGAGTTGTAGCGGTAAGTTGTTCGGCAGCGCTTCGAGCGAACGAAGCGGCGGAAAGCCGGCGGGTAAACCGCGCGCAAGAAGTTGATACACCACTTCGGGTCGCGCGAGGTCCTTCAGCCGATGCGCGCCCATCTCGCGCAGCGTCGCTTCCGGCGGCAGCTGCCCTTGCACGATGTCGCCCGCGACGCCGGAGAGCAGCACTTGCCCACCGTGACCTATTGCAAGCAATCGGGCCGTACGATTGAGCGCCGGGCCGAAGTAATCGCCGTCGCGTTCCTCGGCGTTCCCGGTGTGCAGCGACATCCGGACGCGCAGGCCGTCGACATCGCTGAAATCTTCCGCCGAGAGCGCAAGCTGCGCATCGAGCGCCGCCGCAACGGCGTCGGATGGGACCACAAAGACCGCACAGAATTCGTCCCCTACCGTCTTGAAAACGTGGCCTGCGTGCGCCTCGATAGCCGCCCGCACCAGGGTCTCGTGCCGGCGCACTGCGGCTTGCATGGCAGCGCGATTGCGCTCCCAGCGCTGCGTGCTGCCCTCGATGTCGGTGAACATGAACGTGACGGTCCCGCTTGGGAGACCCGCGGCGGCCATAACCCCCGGTATAGGCGATGGCGTCGGTATAGTCTTGCAATTCGATAGAAAAGTGTGGTGGTGGAACGCGCGAAGCGGTTCGGCGCTGCTGCCTGCCGCCGACGACCGCGTGGGCGCTTCCCGCTCGGTGTGCGCTTTTGAGTCGGTGGGCGAGTACGTGGCCGTGACGCACCCGAGCAGCGTCGCAGGAACGGAAAGCTTCCTCTTCGTGCACTCAGAGTAACCGGGAACCGCGCGGTTTCAGGGCACCTCAAGAGAGGTCCACGCGGACCAACTTTGAGAATGCGGTGCCTCTTGCCGAATGTGCCAGAATGCGTTGTCGCTCCTACGTGCGAATACTTCGAGCCCTCCATCGGAGTTGAGCGTCACCGTTGGATCGCTGGTGACTCCGCTGCCCAGTGAAGCCCACGCTGACCACACCACGGACGCAACGATCTCGTATCGTTTGCGGGAGTACGTTACTTCTTCCCAAATGTGCCACAGTCCATTTTTGGCACCGCGTGCGAAGACCTCGAGCCGCCCGTCGGCGTTGAGCGTCGCCACCGGACCGCTGGTGACAAACCCATCCAGCGACGACCAAACCGACCAGGATCCCGGCTGCGGCGTCCCTTGCTAGATGTGCCATAAGGCGGTGGTCAGGACTGCCTGCAAACAGCTCGTGAGTGCTTCGGAGTTACGGCAGACGTCATCGGGCCGACGCTCAGCAACTTAATAACATATTTGGAGTTGGGCGGCACTGTACGTCCGGGCGCGGGCGCTCGGAGCATAAGAAAAAACCCTCACGTAGGCTTTGCTTTTTGGTACGTGGTTCTTTTCCGGCACCTATTCCAACGTGACTGTTCGCGCGTCGCGTCAATATCTGCCGCGCATCGCCATTCGACAAGCTCAGGCTGACATGGCTCAGCGTGACACGGACGTCAGATCAGATAGTGCGGTAGCCAGCGCATGAAATCGGCGAAGCGCCTGTCGATTTTACCTGGGGAACAGCGGGAGCCCAGTGCGGCGTTAGAAACGATACGCTTGGCCACGCGAGATGAAGAAGCCGTGCCCGCTCTTGTTCGTGCAGCGCATCCCTTCGGTCGAGGAGGCGCACACGAAGCCGGCGTACCGCCACGTCGTTCCGTACGCGACGATCGTATTCGAGCCCATTGCGGTATCGCCGGCGCAGACGACCTGAGCCCGCCCGGTCACGCCCATGACGAAGCCTTGCCCCCAATCGACTTCCGTTGAGCATTTGGGGTCACGTGCCGGTAGCGGGACGACGCCACCGCGTACGTCGCAGCGCAGAGACGCGGTCCCGAAATTTGCATAGACGCACCCGATCCCGCGCGACGGGCTGCTGAACTGGAGGACCTCCGAGGCCGGGGAGGCCGCGTCCATCCGGGCGAGTGCGGCGAGGGTGAGCGAAACGATCAGAAGGCCGCGCAATGAGTTCGACATGCGCACGTCTTCGCGGCGGCGGCGATGTATCCGCCTATTTTACCCAGCATCTGAATCCGCGAGGGGAAGACGCCCTTTGCGACGTGTTGAATCAAGCTGTTGCGTCGTTGCTCTGCAATGATGGGATGCCCACAGATGGCGAGCCAGTCGGAGCAGCGGGTCTCTGTCCAACGCAGCATCGTCGCTGGACGAATCAAACTAAAGTCAAAGAGGGAGGCGCACTATGAATCCGTATTTGGACCACTCCGTCGCTGCGGACATTTCGACGGAGACTCCCCGGACGGTTTCTAAGTTCCCAGGAAGTTACTGCATGGTCGTTAACACCGTGGCATTCGCTAAGAGTTGGAGGACGCAAACCACAGTGGGAAAGTTAATAAGACACCTGGGCCGAGAGAGAACGTTGGAATTGGCAGAGCGGCTGACGCTTCAGGTTCTTGATCGGCAAGACAAAGGAATTGGTGACGCCTGGGGGCGTGGAGCGGCAGATGCGTTCAAAGCATGTTTCAATGGAATCAAGGACCTGGACTTACCCGATGATGCAGGAACCTAGAGCCAAAGAAGATCAGCACGATTCGATGCTTTTGGTGTGTACGTTGCCGCGGACCAATTCGTAGGTCTACTTCAAACACGCGTGGCGGGACGGCGTTTTGCCTTCCGCCCAACCTACGATGAAGATCAAGCCCAGAGCGTGCTAACTCATGTCCCAATCCTTCATGAGGACCTAGCTGTGAGGCTTTCCGAGTAGATTTTTGGGCATGGCACCCACGGTCGAACATTTGTGCTATACTGGGCATGGACACACACGAGGCAAACTCGTAGGCTCGTTTCGATGCGAGCGGTCCTGAACGAGGGTTAAGTCTCCTTCCAGGGCCTCCTAAAAAAGCCACGCCTAGCTACGCGGCTTTTTTGATTTCACGCCTTTGTCACGCCGATGCCACTCCCGGACCGTTTCGCGCGTCGCAGTCTCGGCAAAGCTTGGCAGCCGGCAGCGCCGGGCCTGTGCAAGGCGCCCCCATGATGCCGCAAAGTTGCTTTTCGCGAATCCGGCAGCTTCGTTGCAAACGATCCGATCAAGCCTGGTGCCATTCAGCTGGACAAAGCGGCGGCATGGCGCGTAACCCCCGAGGAATTCGGGCCTGGTTCCACGGGCCACCCGCAATCGAAGCCTGGCCCTTGTGGTAGATATGGTCGCGGAAATCACCCTTGGGGGCGAACTGCCGGTATCAGGAGAGGATTTTTTTGCGATTTCCATGACGTTTCGTGATAGACGGTATTACAGCGTATGGTGTAAATCGGGTTGCAACCGCTGGCGAGACGACGACACCGACTCCGCAAGATATTGACGATGGGGGTCCGGAACTAGCGGATTTTCTAATGGAGTCAATCGGCCGTAAGGTGCCGCTTCACTTGCAGCAAAGAGCCCACAGGGTCAGCGCTTGGGCCGAAGGGCCGGTGACGAAGCCCGAAGAACTGTCCCACGCTCTCGTACTATCCCTGAGGTTCCGATGCTCTTTACATCGGAACCTAGGACTCCTATACGCGAGTCCCCAACGCCCTTCGGGCAGGCGTCCGATCACTGTCTGTGCTCAGAGGAAGGACTACACGAACCATGCGGACACTTATCTCGACGATCGCCCTCGTGCTTTTCATGACGGCGGTCGCCTCCGCCGCCGCGGTGAAGATCCAGAACGCCACCCCGTATCAGATCGACCGCGTTTACATCTCGCCGACCGGTGCCGAGATGTGGGGTTACGATCGCTTAGGGAGGAAGAAGGTCATCGCTCCGGGCGAGATTTGGCTCTTCGAGTTTATAGCCGGTAACTATTGCGTCTGGGACCTGCGCGTCACATTTCACAATGGCAGGCACCGCACAATACGGCGCCAGGACATATGCGCATATGCAAATCCGATTTGGCGCATCACTTACCTCTGATGGTCGGCTAGTGTCGACCGTCACCGAGTTCTGACATTGTGGGTTTGGGGGAGGTGCGGCGGCGCTGTTGCAATCTTGACCCACCAACCCCCCCAGGTTGCCGGCGGTCAAAGACCCCAGCGTATTCTAACATTTTCTGACGGAGCGGTCGGGAAAGGCCGGAAGTGGGCGGGATCGGTCGGACGTGGGGCAGGCGAAAAAGCCTTGTGGAATAGCACGAATCGGTAGCCTGCGGGACTCTCCGGAACCCCGAGCAGTGGTTCGAATCCCATTGGGGTAAAAATCCCGTTTCACAGCGCGGGGTTGCGGGAGAATAGATTCCCCCACGGAGTCGGTCACGCTGATGACCGGCGCGAGCGTAAGGTGATCAGTCGCGCACTGGTAACCTTCGTTGTCGGGTGCTCAGCGCCGAGTGCCCCCTCGGAAATTGCCAACGCTCGGACATATAGTCCCTCTGCTTCGTCGTCGCGTCCCTGATGCTCGTACGCAACCGCTAGATGTTTAAGATTCGTCGCGAGCGCTGGGTGTTCCGGGCCGAAGGCCTTCTCTAGGATTGCCAGCGCGCGTGCATGCAAGGGCTCTGCCTCGCTATAACGCCCCTGATAAACGTACACAGCCGCGAGGTCGTTCAAGCTCCTCGCAACGTCGGGATGCTCTGGGCCTAGGGCTTTCTCGCGAATCGCTAGTGCTCGTGCCTGTAGGGGTTCGGCCTCGCTGTAGCGCCCTTGACGAACGTAGACGTTCGCGAGGTTGCCCAAGCTAAACGCTACGTTAGGGTGCTCTGGCCCGAGGGCTTTCTCGCGAATCGCCAGCGCGCGTGCATGCCGCGGCTCTGCATCACTATAGCGGCCCTGATCAAGGTATAAAACCGCGAGGTTGTTCAAATTAAGCGCGACGTTGGGATGCTCCGGTCCAAACGCTCCTATCGCAACCGAAAGCGCTCGGATGTATATGGGCTCCGCTTCGCTGTAGCGCCCTTGATATTGGTACGCAGACGCGAGATTATTCAGGCTTTCGGCAACCGCGGGATGCTTCAGGCCGAGCGCCTTCTCGCGGATTGCCAGCGTGCGTGCGTGCAACGACTCTGCCTCGCTGTAGCGGCCTTGATCAGCATATGCAGTACCGAGGTCGTTCAGGGTTTCTGCGACCAGCGGGTGCTCCGGACCAAAGGCTTTCTCGCGAATCGCTAGTGCGCGTGCGAATAACCGCTCCGCATCGCTGCAGCGTCCTTGATAAACGTATACAACGGCGAGCTCATTTAGGTTTTGCGCAACCTCGCTGTGCTCCGAATTGAGTACGTCCTCCCGAATTGCCAGCGCACGCGCTGCCAGCGACTCCGCTTCAGAATATGCGCCGCGCTCACGAAGATACACAGCACACCGAAGAGCCAAGTCGGCCGCCGGCTCTACCATGGCGTCGGCTGGTAAAGCGTTTAGTGCGGCAAGGGCATGCGGCAGAAGGCGCTCGCACTGTGCCCATGCCGCGAACTGCACCTCGGGAAAGACGCGGTTCGCGATTGTAATCGCGAACTCAATCCATTCGCGTGTCGCATCCCCAGCGAGATCACGTGCAGCCAACTGCACCAGGCGGTGGATCGTGTAGGTGCGGGAGGCTTCCGCAAAGTCGAGCAGCGAGAGCCGGTCGAGCGCACCCAGCGCTTCGTCCAGGCGCGGATCCTCCGCAAGAGCAGAACGTAAATCGAGTGTTGCCCCGCCTTCCGATACGATGGGTTGCAGTCCCGCGGGACAGCGATCGATCGCCTGCCGAAAGAGCTCGTCGGGGATTGCCTCCGGAGCGAACGATGCGGCGAAACACAGCACGGCTACGGCGCCGACGGCTTCCTCCTCCGCTTGCGCAATCGCCGTGCTAAACGTTGCAAAAACCGACCGTGGATACTCGACGCCGCGTGGGGCGTTCTTCAGATGCTCGCTAATGCGCTCCACATACCGGCCCGGCGTGACCATCCGCATGCCGCGCAGCGAGGCCGCAGCGTGGGCCAGCGCCAGGGGAAGCCCACCGAGCGCTTCGACGATGGCCCGCGCATCGCCCTCGATGAGGTCGGCGCGCCCGCTCTCGCGTCGCAGGTAGCCGATCGCGACCTCGAGCGACCAGGTATGCAATGGAATCGCGGTGATATCGGCGCTCCAGGCGGCGTTGCGCGATGTTACGAGCGAACGCGAGCCCATCCGCGGCCCCCACGTCCGCAACAACCGCTCGTCTTCGAGGTTGTCAAAGATCAGCAAGACCGGCTTGGCAAACCCGTACAGCACTGAGCCCGCCACCTGCTGTGCGGCGGCGCGCCGGTCTTGAAGTTGATCGAGCCCGCGCACGAAGAGGGTCCCCAGACGCAACAGGCCGTCGATAATCCCATCTTCCGTCTGCGCGTTGAGCCACCAGATGACCGAGTACTGCTCCCGGTTGCGCCAGGCGTACTCGCGGGCAACGGAGGACTTACCGATGCCGCCCAACCCGTGCACGGCGGCAATCGTGGCATCGTGCGAAAGAGCTGCGGAGAGCGCAACCAGCGCCTCTTCGCGCCCGCTGAAGCTGGGGACCGCCCGGATCGCCTCGGCGTCCAGAATCGTGCGCGGCGTTCGCCAATACGGGCCGCTGGGGACTGCTCCGCGACGATCTTCGCGCACGGCATCACGCACGATATCTTCCAGCAGGGCGCGATTATCGCGGAGGAGGACGAGGTCCCAGTACGCCAGCCCGCTGAGCAGCCCCGGCGGTTCACACTCGGCCACGCGCAGCAAAATCAAGCGTGATTTGGTGTTGAGGGGATCGCCGGCAATGGTATTTTGCCATTCGGCCTGGCAATGGTCGCTGCGCAGGTACTCCGGCGAAAGCAGCGCGACCACACGCGCGCCTTCAGCAAGTGCCGCGTGCATGCGTTCCATGAAGTTTCTATTGGTGAAGTCCCATTGCTGGAGGATAACACTGTAGCCGGCGCCCTTCAGGATCACACCGATAACGGCCGCAAAGTCTGCGTCAGCACCCGCCCTGCTGATGAACAGAGCCTTGGCGGGCTTGGCCTCGGGTGCCGATTCCACGCTGTTTCCTACCTCCTATGTTTCGCCGACGCCTCCCTTAGTCGTCGGCAGAGAAATCACAGCATTCGCGAGGCGGTCCCGTAACGCCAGCGGAACCGGCATAGAGCACCTCCGATCCCTTTGATGGGTGGTGGCAACACCGCTCCGTTGAACTCCCTTGGCGTCAGCTTGCCAAGCCCTTACGAAGACTTGGTGTCTACACGAGAATTAACTTAGCTCGTCTTGGCGCAGGCGCGCATTGCGCTTGTCGCGCATTCGGGATCGCGCGGCGCCGTGCAACAGCCGTGCAACCGAACGGCTCGAAGAGGGTAAAACCGGGCCGGAACGGGCAGCCTACGGGTATCGGGAAACCCTGATATGGAAGGGCGCATGTCAAGCCGCTTGATCTGAAGTTTTTTGGTCATTTTGCTCCTCCGTTGGAACTCAGTCTTACGGAGCCGACTTCGCGCTAACGGCTTGCAGGCGTTCGTGAGCCGCTGCCGTCGACGGGTGTTCCGCCCCGAGCGCCCTTTCGAAGACCGCTACGACTCGGGCGTAGAGCGGTTCCGCCTCCGAATAACGGCCTTGACGTTGGTAGAAACTCGCGAGGTTCTCCATGGTTCGCGCGACGTCGGGATGCTCGTTGCCGAGAGCTTTTTCGCGGATCCCTAGTGCGCGTTGGAGCAACGATTCTGCCTCAGCGACGCGCCCCTCATGCTCGTACCAGTTCGCAAGATTGCTCAGTCCCGGCGCCAGGTCGGGGTGATTCGGTCCGAGCGTTTTCTCTCGGATCGCTAGCGCTCGCGTGCGTAGTGGTTCCGCTTCGGCGTAGCGGCCTTGGCTGTGATAAACAAACGCGAGGTTGTTCAAGCTGTGCGCGACGTAGGGATGGTCCGGCCCGAGCGTTTTTTCGAAACCGGCGAGTGCCCGCACGTGCAGAGGTTCAGCCTCGGCAAAGCGCCCCGCGTTTTGATAGAAGAATGCCAGGTTGTTCAAGCCGCTCGCAAATTCGGGATGATCGGAACCAAGACACTTCTCGAAGATGGGGAGTGCCTGCAGGTGGCGCGCCTCGGCTTCGGGCGCACGGCCCTGCCGTTCGTACAAGTTCGCCAAATTGGAAAGGCTGACTGCGACTGCGCGATCCTCGTGCCCATACGTCTTCTCCTTTATTGCGAGCGCGCGCAGGTGCAGTGGTTCGGAATCTGCATAGCGCCCTTGATCTTGATACAGCACCGCGAGGTCGTTGAGGCTCTCGGCCAGATCCGGATCGTCGGGGCCGAGCGCTTTCTCCCGGATCGCGATCGCTCCGAGGTAGAGCGGCTCGGCTTCGGCATACCGGCCTTGGTGTTCGTAGAGCACCGCGAGTTCGTTGAGACTCGTCGCGACATCGAGATGATCCGGGCCTAGGGCCCTCTCGCGAATAGCGAGCGCGCGAACGAAGAGCGGTTCGGCTTGTGCGTACTCGCCGTGTTCCCAAAGATACGCGCCGCACTTTTCGGCGAGGCGTCCGGCGGCCAGGAGCGAGCTGTCGCTCGCGAGGCCGTCCATTGCCGCGCGCGCATGGGCTAGCAGCCGCTCGCATTCGGCCCAAGTCTCGAACTTGGCCAGCGGGAAGGCCGCGTCGGCGACCGTAACGGCGCATTCTGTCCATGCGGCCGTGTCGGTGCCGGCTAAATCGCGAGCCGCTATTTGAACCAGCCGGTGAATTGAATACGTCCGCGACGTTAGCGAGAACGATACGAGCGAGAGGCGATCGAGCGCACCGAGTGCTTCGTCGACGCGCACCTCGTCGGCGATCGCGGAGCGCAGGTCGAGGGCCTCGGCGCCCTCGGGCAGCTCGGCGCGCACAGCGTCCCGATAGAATTCGAGCGGCTGACGGAAGAGTTCGTCGGGGATCGCGTCGGGCGCGAACCGCGCGGCGAAAGCGAGAAGCGCCGCAGCGCCCGTCGCATCTTTCTCGGCGCCGGCGATCGCGGTCGTGAACGTCGCGAAAACCGAGCGCGGATACTCTGCGTTGACGGGCGCCTTGGCGAGGTGGTCGCCGATGCGCGCGAGATAGCGCCCCGGCGTAACGGTTCGTGTGCCTCGAAGGTAGGCGGATGCGTGCGCGAGCGCGAGCGGAAGCATGCCGAGGGTGTCGGCGATTGCGCCGGCGTCGCCGGGGGTGAGGTCAGAGCGCCCGCTTTCGCGTTGCAGATACGCGCTCGCGTCGTCACGTGACCACGTCTCGAGCCCAATCTTAACGACGTCTCCGCTCCAGGCCGCACTGCGCGACGTCGCCAGCGCCTGCGCGCCCGAGCGCGGCAGCCATGTGCCCAAAAGACGTTCATCGTCGAGGTTGTCAAAAACGAGCAGCACCGGCTTCGCGAACCCAGAGAGCATCGTGCTCGTCACTTGCTGCGCGGCCGCACGGCGATCGGCGAGTTGGTCCAGTCCGCGGACGAACAGCACGCCTAGTTTCAGCAGGCCGTCGATGATCCCGCTTTCAGTTTCGGCGTTTAGCCACCAAATGACTGAATAGTAGTCTCGATGACGCCACGCGTACTCGCGCGCGAGCGACGATTTCCCCACGCCGCCGAGGCCGTGAACCGCTGCGACGCGTCGCTCGTTCAACCCAACCGCGATCGAAGCCAAAACCTCTTCGCGCCCAGTGAACGACGAGGTCGGGCGGATCGCTTCCGCATCGAAGATTAAGCGCGGCGCTCGCCAGTACGGCCCGCTCGGCGCCGCGCCTCCCCGCTCTTCGCGTACCGCATCGATGACGAGGTCGCGCAATAACCTGGTTTGGTCGCGAATCGGAACCAAGTCCCAGTACGCGAGCCCGCTCAGGAGTCCCGGCGGCTCGCACTCGACCACGCGTAGCAATACCAACCGGCCTGCCTTGTTGAGCGGATCTTGCGCGATCGCATTTTGCCACTCGGCTTGGCAGTGCTCGCTGCGCAGATACTCCGGAGAAAGGAGCGCGACGACGCGCGCGCCGTCGCTGAGCGCTGCGTGCATGCGCGCCATGAAACTGTGGTTGGCGAAATCCCACTGTTGGAGGATTACTTCATGGCCGGCTGCTTCGAGCATGGCGCCGATCGCCGCGGCGATATCGGCGTCAGCCCCAGCGCGACTGATGAAGAGCCTGGAAGTGCGCTTCTCGGCCATGAATTTCGGGCGCTTCGGCGGTCGAACGACGCACCCCGCCAGGGGGCGTGGTTTTTCGGCGCCCCGGCTATAGCCCCGGCGCTTCTTGAATTAGCAGTCCGACGGGTTGTTATCGACCGTTACGCAGCTGGCTGATCGAAAGAGCTGGCGAGCACCGACGGTACGGGCAACGGCGCCTCATCGTGTTGGCGCGCCGCTCTGGATTTGTCGACAACCACAAGCGCATCGAGCGGATCTACCGGGGCGCAGCGCTTCAGGTGCGCAAGCGGGTGCGCCGCAAAGTCGCCCTTGGGCGCGGCCCGATCAACGAACTGTCTGTGGCTCCGAATCAGCGATCGTCGCTGGACTTCGTTCACGATCGGCTCTGGAGCAACCGGCGATACCGTATCCTAGTCGTCGGCATGGGTATGCTCGTCAGCGATGCGCTTGTGGCTGGGCTACCGAGACCATAGAGCGCCCGTTGGCAATACCGATTCCTCGGCGTTGCGTGCCCGCTGAGCTTTACCGCGCTCGCTCGATGAGTATGAACATCGCGAAGCCGGTGAGAACCGCTCACGCGCCTCGCATTTGGTTTCTGCGTTAGTGCGGTTGCCAAACGGTTGCGTCGATCGCGTCCAGGCTAGCCCATTCGCAACCTTTGTTTCGACTAAATACCATATCGCGACCAGCATTTCACCCGGCCGCAACCATGCAGGACCAAGTGTGGAAGAATTCGGCTCCCCTGCGGACTACCAAAGAGTTCCTTATTTCACAATAGTTATCGGATGCCGAAGTCTCTACCGAAGGATTCGGGACGCCGCCCGGGAACCGGGCATACGACGTTTGCAGCCATTAGCGGAGGATCGCTATGAGGTTTTCGGCTCGTTGCGCTTTTGTTATTCTCGGTCTTGGCTTTGTTGCGGGATGCGGTGCGCACGGCAGCAGTCTCGGCGGATCCTCACTAAATGCAATTCCTGGTGCCTTTCCCCACAACAAGACCCTAAATTACATCGGTGCGCAACAGGTGAACCCGTTACGGTCGATCGGCTCTCAAGAAGACGTAATCGCTTACCAGCACGGAAACATGCTTTATCTCAAGAGCACGTCCGGGCATAACGTCGCTGTCATCGGGATAGACTTGACATGGGGTGGTGCGATTACGGATCTCAGTCTAAACGGGACAAACTACGTTAACGCGCATGATACTGGCCGAGAGGTCCAGCCCGCCCTTTACGATGGAGCCGATCACTACACCCAGTGTACGAGTCGGCGAGATTCCTGGGGTTGGGATCCCGTTCAGGCGGGCGACTACGAAGGCAATGGAAGCCCGGTTCTCAAGAAACTCGTCAGAAAGACTAGCATTTACATCAAAACGCACGCTGCGGACTGGTGTCCCTTAAACAAAGGAGGCGGCCCGGGGAAACCAGTACTCGACGACGTGTATTTCGAGCAAACCATTTCGGTGATCCCCGATGAGCCGCTCGCCTTCAAGGTGACGTATCGTTTAAGCGAGTTTGGCAAAGGTATCCACTACAATAGCCATCAAGAGTTACCGGCCCTCTATACCAATAAGGGTTACGATCGACTGGTCTATTACTCGGGCGCGAAACCGTGGACGGGCGGTGCATTAACGGAAAGGTTTGTTAAGCGATGTTGCCCGAGTTATTATTCGGCGGAAGATTGGAACGCCTACGTGAACTCGTCCGGAAAAGGAATAGCGGTCTACGTTCCTGGTCAGTACCCGTACGTAGTCGCAGCTGCATTTCCGTCGTCCGGTTCGGGCAGCAAGGGTGAGAGCACGTGGTACTTCACAGGCCTGCTCAACGAGTTTACGGTAGCGCCGCAATATACATTGGCAGCCGATGTCTACCTTATACCTGGAAACGTCGGCGACGCTCGGAAAATGATCTACGCGCTGCACGAAAGATCGACCTCAGCCGATCCCTTCGCACCTTTCATCGGTTCGATCGATAGTCCACCTTCGCATGGGCATGTCTCCGGCGAGATGCCAGTCTATGGTTGGGCTTTCAACTACGACGCTGGCCCTCTGACGGTCGACATATTCATCGACAGCGTTAAACGTGGTGTCGCGCAATACGGTTTGTCCCGTCCGGACGTTCACAAGGTTTGGCCGCACGAGCCGGTCGATGTGGGATTCGGGAACTTCTATTTCGATACGACTAAACTGTCCAACGGCCAGCACAACCTCACCATACATGCGACGGATAATAAAGGGAGGACCGCGGTCGCCAATCCGATTCCCTTTAGCGTAAGCAACTAGCCACGGCCTCGATCTAGGCGTCGGAGAGGACGCGGCGATGGTCGCAGCGGTGTAAAATGCGGCTCTATTTCGCCGTTTATTGCTTTGAATAGCCCGTTGCCTAGAGAGTAGCGGCAGCGGCCGCCTACTGCATCCGCAAAAGATTGAAAGCGCTACTGATTGAAAGCGCTACTGATGGTAGTTTCACTGTACTTTGAAGCTGGGGCCGACGGTTGAGCAATGCCGCTGCACGAGCATAGCGTGAATGAGAGCCGTGTGCCAAGGGTCTCGTGTGCGCTACGCGTTCACCGGCCCAAACACCGATAACCTGATTTTCTTCTGTGCAAGTACCACATGGCCAAGGGGCACACGTCTTTGGGACTCGCATCGAGGTCTATTTCCCGCGACACGGGTATCGACGTTCCTATGGGCAAGACCGCCCGCAGGTTGAGCAGAGGAAAAAAACAAGGAATTCAGTGGGACATTGGCCTGGAAATCTTTGTGCTTGCGTTTCAAACTACAAGGCGTCCGCGTATGAAGGCGCTGCGGTTGCGCCATAATGCTCGACGCCAGATCGGTGCGACTGCCTTGGTGCAGAAACTGCACGGCCGGTAAGTGAGCCAGCGTCACTTCGGCAGCTAACGTCGTTTGATGCAGCTGCAAGCGCTGATCGAAGAACGCCGCCCCAGGAACGTCACTAATGCCCACGGCGCAGCGCATTTAACACGTGTTTCGATAGTTTTCGACCGACTCCCGAGCAGAACGGCGCCGAACCACGTCCACGTTATCATTCTTCGATCGCACCGCCTTCGCCGCGAAGGTGTCGCCGAAAGGTAAACGACGGATCTTTCTCGCGGCGCTCCAGGAACTCGCCGAATCGAACTTGCGTGCGAAACGACTTTCCGTCGCGCATGAGACGCGAGTGCTCGGTTTCCGTATCCCTGATCTTACGCGCGGCTTCGACGATTTTCACGAGATGTGCTGAGGGAATCGCGATAATGCCGTCGGGGTCACCCACGACCACGTCGGTCGACGTTGCCGTCCAGTCCTCGACGCGTGCCGAAACGAGCGCTTGCGGGTCGCGATCGTGCACGTTCAGAGGTCCGCACGGATTGGATCCGAGACTGAAGATTGGAATGCCGATATCGCGCAGCTCCGCGGAATCGCGGTGACAACCCCAAATGACGATCCCAGCTAAGCCGGCTCGTTGCGCTTCGAGACCGATGAGATCGCCGATGCAGCCTTCGTCGGTGCGCCCGCCATTGTCTGCGAGCAGCACGTCGCCCGGCTCCGCCAATTCGAATGCTTCCAAAAACACGTCTACGCTGCCCGCGTGGCGCGCCGGGAGCACGCGGCCGGCGATTTGCGATCCGCCACCGAGTGCCCCGAGTCGGGCGCATCGCAGCTCGATCTCGAGCCGGACGCAGGCGTCGGCTAAGTGTGCGGTGGTGAGGCCATCGACAACGGTCAGCATACTTCTCTCGAACCGCCGCCGAATACACGAGTTGCATGCCAGTTACGCGTCAGCGTGTTGGCTAGGTAATCGGTGAACAACGCGACAGTCGTAGCGCCCGGCTGGATTAATGGGTGGAGGCGCGAGAGCGTCGGTAGCGCTGCTCGCTGACCTTCGCGAATATCGATGGAGACGTCCATGGAGCCTCGTCTGCCCACGTGCTCGCCTTGAGTTGCACAGAAGCTAAATCGGTTGCCGTCGTGCATGACCAGTAGGTCTTGCACCGAATATGCGCCGAGCCGTCCCTTTGCATTTCCGGTTACGGGATCTTCCGAAATACCGATCGCGTCGCACCCCTCGAGAAACGCGAACGGAAAGTACCCGTTGCATCCGATTTCGGAACTCTCCGGGGCCCCCGAGAAGCGGTTCTCATTCCGTTCGGCTTAACGACCGCGCAAGCCGCGCCAAAGCCGCCGATTGACGACAACGACGTCGAACGCCTTGCCAACCTCTGGCGGGCGCGCGCCATCGCCTCCAACGCAACGGGGATAACGCCAAAGGGCTCTCTCTCAACGTACGCTTCCCGAATGATGCGATGCCGCCATTCGTTCTGTCTACCGTACGCATACCAAAATAACTTATCGGGGTAGAAAGCTGAGTCCAGACGCCAGTTGCGTTCTCTTGTAGAGTCGAGAGCTTCGCCAGGCGCAACTCGCTCGTAGATATCGCCGGCCAAAATGAACCGGTGTGGCAAGTCATCGTCCCATCCCATGACGCCTTGAATAATACGGTGGAGCCCACCTAACTTTGTGAATGCAGACACGTGAACTCGCCGCCAAACTGGCGGCTCTGCTCGCTCCAGGACGATAAGCAGCTGCGTTAGGTCCAGATATTCCCGCATGATAATGGGCGGCTGCCAGCAAGCCTATCGAAACGGCAGGAGACGCAAACGCGTGCGCGTGTGATCCACCGTTAGCGGGGCTCCAACCTTCAACTCCTCTCGAGCCTCGCGCAATGCAGCAACGACCTGAGAACCAATCGTTTTAACGCTGACGTCTTCGGCACGGATTTGCACCACGCTCGGGTTTGCTCCGCGGGATGCCGCAAGGATCGAAGAAAAGTCCAGATCATGCGTCGGAACCACGTAGCCATGCGTGGCCGCGTACTCCATGATTTCGGAGTCGCTCGCCTTGAGGTTCACCGGCCGTCGAGCAATGCTCTGCCTCGAATCCCGAGTCCCTAAGCCGCTCGATCCAGCGCGGGGACAAGTTCAGGTCCACGAGCACCGCCATGCGCTCGGCAGCACGATCTCCCGTTCTTCGGCAAGCCACGCGGCGTATCGCAGTGCTTGCATTACCTCCTCACGCTCCAAGTACGGATACTCGGCTAGAACGTCTTCAACGCTGTGGCCGGCGCCGATCATACCGACGGTGACTCTCATGCCGCGTACACAGGCCCTGCCGCCCATGACCTCAGGCTGCTGGGTCACTCGATCCAAGCTTTCCACGATAGCTTATTCTTGCACCGTCGGCGCCACTCCCTAGCGTCGCCGTGGATCTCGTCTAACGCCTGTCTAACGGACGGACCGGGATTCGTCAAAAGCTAAAGGGACGCCGGAACTGCTCAGCGCGGAAAACCCTGACAGGGCAAGCTTCTGCGGTACGTAGCGGTTCGTGCCGCGCCCCCGAAGCATAGGTTCGGATCCCCTGGGGCTACCAAAATTGTCGTTATTCTACCTTGGGAAACTTGGAGCTGCCGTTAGTGCCCGACGCCTAAGAGATAAAGGATGATCAGGACGGTAAGCGGCGCGCCCAGCAGCCAGAGAAGAATCAAAAACATTAGACCGATACCTTACCTTTCTGCGCTTCGAGATACGCGTTGCGCTTGCGATAGAACGTAAACGTCATCGGCTCGCCAGACGACATCCAGCCTCCGATGACGCTGCCGATAAGACCAAGTAGGAGCGACGTGACTGCGGCCATTGCCGTGTTCCGCACTACCTCCGGCGATGCAGCCGCGGTGGCGGGGGCACCGATCGGTGACGCGATCAATCCCGCATACCAGCCGCCGAACGCCGTACCGGCTCCGGCCGCGAGCATGCTTACCAGGATCGGCGTTGCAACAAGCCACGCAATCACCCCATGAAGAATCGCAGGCTCGGAATGACGCGCGCCGGTGATCTTTCCGGCAACCCAGCCGCCGACCACGAAGCTAAAGAACGCTGCGCAGACGATGAAGGCGACGTCGATTATCGAAATCGTGTGCCAGGAGGAAATCTTCTCGAGCGACGTAGCGCCGACGGCCGTGCCGAGCAAGCCGAAGATCAATGCGGCGCAGAGCGCCGCGAGCGCACCCACCCATATCGCGCTCCAGTTAACACTCCAGGCGATCCACGTCTCTGGCCGCGAGTACAGCTCTTCATCTCGTATCATGATGTCCTCCGCATAAACCCTCCGCTATCCTTGCCCAAGAACAGGGTAAGCAAAACGCCGCAACCTAAATCGAGTCGCATTTTGTTTGCCGTATGCCGAGTTACGGCGCGCTTCTCTGCGGCGTCGATAGGCGACGGCATACCGGCACTAACCACATCGAGCATCTGACCCGTGGTTTAGCGAGCCGCGCTCCCGGCTATAACGTTGGAAGCAGCGCCCAACCACTTTTCAACATGAAAGGTTAACGTGACCAAGACACTCAGCGACCTGTTTTACGAGACGCTTCGAGACATGTTCTACGCGGAAAGGAAGATTCTCCGAACCCTTCCAAAGCTGGCAAAGGCAGTCAACTCGGAGGAGTTGCGCGAGGCGTTCCTGCACCATCGCGACGAAACCGAAGGGCAGGTCGAACGCATCGAGCGCATTTTCGCGATTATCGACAAACCCGCGCGCGGGAAGACTTGCGACGCCATCGACGGTATCCTCGAGGAAGGCAATGGAGTCATGGAAGACTTTAAAGGCAACCCGGCGTTGGATGCCGGTCTCCTCGCAGGAGCGCAAGCGGTTGAGCACTACGAGATCTCTCGGTACGGTACGCTTATCGCTTGGGCTAAAGAGATGCGGTTGTCGAAAGCACCGGATCTGTTGCAAGAAACGCTCGATCAGGAAGTCAAGACTGACGAGTTATTGACGAAGCTTGCAAAGAAAGCCATCAACGCCGCGGCGAGATAAATAGCTTCTTGGGGCGTGTGGGCTCGTTCAGCTTAATGGCTGACTTGCCGGCGCCGCGGTGGCGGCGCCGGCACTTTCGGAAAGAAAAGGTTCAAGATGCCACCCCGTTCGCTCCCGAACAAACGATCCGAGGCGCGATAGAGGATACCTAATGGGTTCGCAACGGCGCCAAATCTTAGGCGAAGCCGTTCCCCTTGTGAAAGAAATGTTGGCCGAGTATCAACGACACAAAGGCCAATGGCTGGCAGCAGCTATTGCGTATTTCATGATGTTTGCGATCGCGCCGTTGGTCATCATCATTGTTGAGATTACGGGGCTCTCCATCAAGTGGTGCTCAACCCCTCTACGGCTATCTCGCGCAAACGGCCGGCCCATCGGCTAGCCAGGGCATTCAGTCGATCGTAACAGCGAGCTTCTCCCAGCGACGCGTCGGGCTTATCGCGCAGGCCGTCGGATGGGCCGTCTTTCTGCTCGCCGCAATCGGACCCTGTCGGGGCCAGTCCCTCGCCTTGCCGTGGATCTCGTCCAATGCCGATCTAACGGACCGACCGAGATTCGACAAAGGCATCTGCCGTCTCGGCATCTCGACCTTTGTAGACCGCGCACGTGACGCCGTCTGTGATACCGCTGTCGGGGACGCCCCGGGAGCCTGCTACTCTGGCAGTGCTACTCTGGCATTTGACACCGACGGTGCCTTCATGACATAGTGAAGCGAACCCCGCGCGATCTTTCGGATGAATGCGATCGAGCCGCGCACACCCTTGAAAGATCGTCAGTCATTTCCTCCTTCGAAAAACTCGGCTTGCGGCCGCCGTTGCAGGCTGCCCTGCTCGACCTCGGTTTCTCCGAGCCCACTCCAATCCAAGCCCTCGCGATTCCGCCGGCCCTCGAGGGCCTCGACGTCCTCGGTAGCGCCGAGACCGGCAGCGGCAAGACGGCTGCCTTTGGCCTTCCTATACTGCAACGTCTCATGGATAGGCCACGCGGGAAGACGCGCGCACTGGTGCTCGCTCCAACCCGCGAACTCGCCGATCAAATCGCCAAGCATCTCATGTCGCTCGCTAAACATACGAACGTCACGGTTGCGGCAATCTATGGCGGCGTCGGTTTTCGACCGCAACTCAACGCGATCAAGCGCGGCGCGGACATCCTGGTCGCGACGCCCGGGCGGCTCCTCGACCATCTAACGCAAAGAACTGCGCGGCTCGACGATATCGAGATGCTTGTGCTCGACGAAGCCGACCGCATGCTCGACATGGGATTTCTCCCTGACGTTCGACGCATTATCACCCAGGTGCCGACGAAGCGTCAAACGTTCTTCTTCTCAGCAACGCTGCCGGCGCAAATTTCCGGCCTCGTGCGCGAGATTCTACGCGATCCGGTACGGGTAGAGCTGGCCGCTAAGGTCGCTCCCGTCAAGACGCTCAGCCAAACACTCTATGCCGTGCCACAAGAGAAGAAAACCGATCTCCTTGTGGAGCTGCTCAAAGATAACAGCATCTACTCGGCGATCGCTTTCACGCGAACCAAGGCTCGCGCCAACCGGCTGGCGGCCGCCCTCCAAAAGCATCGTGTTCCCGTCAATCTGATTCACGGCGATCGCTCGCAATCGCAACGGACGCGCGCGCTCGAGAATTTTAAGCAGGGTCAGTATCGCGTACTCGTCGCAACCGACATTGCGGCTCGTGGCATCGACATCTCGGCTCTCGGGCACGTCATCAACTACGACGTCCCACTGGTTGCCGCCGACTACTTTCACCGAGTCGGGCGAACCGCGCGCGCCAAAGCTTCGGGCGATGCGATCACCTTCGTCTCGTCCGACGAAGAGCCGCTGATCAAACAAATCGAATACACACTCGGGAAACGCCTAGAACGCGGCAAGAATCCGCTTCTTCCCGAGGCCAGCACGGAACCGCCCAAGCCGCGCGTCGTCTACCGCTCCCGCCCGCGCCGCCGCTGATCTCGCCCGCGTATCTCCGTGAGGGGCACGCTCAGCGCTAGCCTCACGTGCTGAACGGCTTCATAGCGTGCGAGGGGTAGGGATGGTGCGACACCTAGAACGGAAAGTCGCTTCGCGTAAGGCCTACGTTTGTTTTTAAATCATCGACCGATTCGTCGAGCACGATCTGCGATCCCGAAAACATGATCTGCCGGATCGGCCAGTGCGTGCTCTTCGAAAGATACACTATTTGCTCGGTGATGCCGTGGTTCGACGCCGGATAAGCGACCTTCAGGTCCAAACGATCGGTTTCAACCCCCCCGATCCTACCGCCGTCCAGCTGGATCAGTATCCCCGGAATAGTCCTGTAATTGTCGATGATGCCCGGCAACATACCCTCAGGAATCGTGACGCCATGCAGCGAGATGGCGCGCCGATCGTGTAAGTTGATTTTCACGTGGAATCCGGAAAGAATGCCGCCCTCATGGCCGCTCACGTGGTCGCCGCCTACCCACACCATGCCCGAGCCCTTGCCATCGCCGCCCACGACCACCGCTTTGAGGTAGTGCGGCTTCATGAACGAATACTGATAGACTCTGTCCTGCGTTTGCGCTCCATTCACTTCGTGAGAGTGCAAAACGCACGTGTAGTCGCTGACACCGGCAAACGTGTGATCGAACTTCGCAATCGCGGGCGCCTCTTTGGCCGCGCTAGCTGCGACGCAACTCGCTCCGAAAAGTGCTGCGAACAGCGACAACGAACGTTTCAAATTCGCAGGTCTCTCCTCAGAAAGACGCGCCTCTCCCGAGGCGGACGGTGGAGCCATCTTCTAGCAGCCTATCGCACCTTCCTTCGAGAATGATGAGACCATAGCCGCCCGCCGATGAAGCCGACGGTATTTAGAAATGCAGAAGCGTGAGGATCCCGATCACGACTTCGACGGCAACGAGCACCACGATGGTCACTTCGAGGAACTCATCCCGCCGGCTGCGCGCCTGGTCGCTGAAAAAGCGATACATCTCGCCGACGCTGGCGAGCTTGGTATCGATTTGACGCTGCCAGTCCGCGAGACCTAGGCGCTGCGCCGCGGATCGGTAGATCCGCGCATAATAGGCGTCGCCTACGACTTTCAATGCGTTGCTCGAGCGATCCGTCAACTCGAGCACGTCCACGATGATGTAGCGCAGGGTTGCAGCCTGCTCGGCTTCGCGGCGCCCGCGTAACGAGCGCGGCGGACCGGCAGGCCGCATCTTGTAGATGACGTCCAGCTCCCGGTCGAGGAGCGCATCGTAGGTGCGCAGCTCGAGCAGCTGAGAGTTGGCAAACTCTAAGATGTCCTCGATCGCGCGCACACTCTCTCGCCGATCGTAGACGAAGGCCGTGTCCCACTGCACGATAGTCAGATCATCCTCGTGATACGAGAAGCGCATTCGTAACGCCTCTTCGGTTTCGGCCGCCGACAGCGGCTTGCGCTCACCGAGCAACAGGCTCGCGAGCGCCGCCGAATGCAGGTCCAAGAGCATCTTAGCATCGACGGCTTCCCTAAAGCGTTCAATCTCGACAATCAGATAGTCTTCAATCAAAGCCGCGTGGCGTTCGTCCAAAGCATAGCCATATTCATCGCAGATTCGCGCCACGGTAGATTCAGCGAAGCGCACGATTTGCTCGTCGCTGCGTACGCGTTCGGTCAGCGTCGTTAGGTCGTTCCATGTGCCGGCGACAAAGACGGTAAATCGAAGGGAAGCGACCCCGTAATCGTAGAGTTTCAGGCGCGCCGAACAGCTCAGACCATCGAAATCAACCGCCGGTAGATTCGCGACCAGAGGTGGGACCGGAAACTGCAGGTACGGGGCAGCGTGCGGGCGCAACGGAAGTGCCGCCGGCGCGCGATTATCCCCGGCGAGCGCACTCATCTTAGCTAAATCGATCGTGTCGGCGACGTCGAATAAGTAGTACACATGCACCGCACCGCTGGCAATTTCGAGCATCGCCGCCGCCTTACGCCTTTAGGATCAACTCGACGCTGGAGTTAGCTTTCGTTCCCTGACGAAACAGTCCAGCGCTTCGAGTCGTTGTGCGATTTCTCGGTCGAAACGAGCATCGACAAACCGTCGCAAAATCGCCCATGGCCACGCGAGCCGATAGTAATACTCGAACAGCACCAAAGTGCGCCCGGTCCCGGTCTCGCTGAATCGCCATGTGCCCCGCAAACGAGGACAGGAAGAACGGACCGCGTGTCATTTTAACCGCCGCGACTTCCGGGCGCTTGTACGCAACGTAGACCACCTCCATCGAAAAGCCGCGGTGGTCAACGCACACGGCCTTCACGCCGATTTGCGGCGTCGGCGCGGCGTCGAGGAGGCGTGCGTCACTCAGGAAGGGATCCCATTCGAGGCGATGTGGGTAATCTTGCGTCAGGTCAAAGACCTGCTCCCTCGAACAGTCGACCTGGAGCGACTTGCTGAATTTCATCCTCCTTCACAGCTTTTCTTTATTGAGGAAAGAAGGTACCGCTGGAAGGCTCTCATCACGATCGCAATAGGGATCGACAACACCCGCATCAGTCCTCCGACAAAATAGGTGCTGGTTAGCGTCAGCTCGACGCCGCTCGACTGTTGGACCATCTGATATTCGCCGCTGACAAGCTGGAAAGGGCCGCTAGAGAGGTCGAGGACGAAGGCCACCTTGAAACCTCGATCGGCGCGAAACGTGAACGCGTAGCTTTCTAATGGTTTCCAGGATGTGATTTCTTGGGAAAACCGCATGCCGTTCGAGAAATACGCTACGCGCCTCCTGTCGGCCGGTTTCTCAAAAAGCTCCGCATGCAACGGCTTTGGGATGCCGAGCAACGCGAAGGGACGCGGCGGAATCGAGGAATCTATCCGCACGTTCGTGATGTTGCGCCAAACCGTTTCGGGTGTTGCTAAAACGCTTATTGACGACGAGAGCGTTGTGGAATACGGTGACGCGTTGCGAGTTACGTTATCGGAGTCTGACCCGATCCGCTTGGTTAGGCATTGGTTATCACGGAGCATCTGTCGGACTCCTTTCGTAGCGGACGGGCGAACGCGGACGACAAAGGCCTCGCGGGGCGGGCGTCCCATCTGGATTAGGAGTCGCAGGATAACCGGGAGCCGCCTCTGCGGCGCCGGCAGTCCACTCGCTGCCATCCTTGAAATGGATCGTCTGGACCGAACACGCCACGTCGGAGAGGTCGGACGCGATAGGGCCCGAGAGCGCAACGCTCACGCCCTGCCAGTTGTCGATCTCGGCTCCCGGCGCAGCCTCGCCCTTTCTTATCCCCAGAAGATAGCGCAGGGTCTGCCCGAACGCGTCTTCGGCCGTGAACGAAAAGGCTACGCTCGTCGCCATCTTGTCGCCGGTATTCTTGAAGTCGACCGAAACGACGAGCTGGTCGGAGTCGTACGTCGCCCGGCACGCTGAGATTTGAACCGGACCGTGGTTTGGTTCAGCGATCGCAGAAACCGAGCGCGCCACGGCCGGGAGCGCGGTGATCGCAATGGCAAACGCTCCAAGGGCAACAGTTAACGTGCGCATCTTCATGCACCGCGCGATAGGCTGCCGGCCGGGAATCCTCCTGCTCGAACCCTGTGGCCCACCTATAGCATAGCCTCTGCGCCCGGGCAAAAGCTTTTCTACCAGTTTCTAACGCAGCTCCGGCCGGCGGCTAGAACGTTATGCTAGAGCTTGACGCTACGCAGTCGCCGGGGGACGGCGCGACTGGGCGAACACTGAAGTCCAGCGGCGTCGTCCACTTGCCGGCGTCCACGGCGCGCTTCCAAACGTAGGTGATCGTGTACGACTGCCCCGACGCGAGCTGCGGCACGCCGCGATCGTCGAGCCGGTCTCCGTACTGGTTGACGTCGATGAACTGCAAGACATTTCCGGCCTGACCTGTGTCGCCGCGATTCGTTACCGTGGCGGTGACGTGATAGTCGTTGAGGTATCGCGTCGAGCTCGTGCTCTGCACCGTAACCGCAGTGAAGGTCGGGCCGCCGCACGATGCGGCGATGGCGATCCCGGGAACCTGTGTTGCGACGAACACGGCTAGGGCGATCGTGCGAATCATTCGGCTCCTCCCCTTCAAAGCTAGCTGCCGACCTAATACTTGACTGCCATGGCAGCCGCCTGCCCGGATGCCGAGCAACACGAGCTATAAACCTAACCCCGCGTTCATAAGCAAGCGCAGGATCATAACCTAAAAAGCTGCATGCAGCTCAATATGCGCGCGGTTGGAGTGGCGGCAATAGCGGCGTTCTTGTCGGCATGCGGCGGGAACTCGGCCCTCGCGCCCGCGCCCCCGCTGCCCGACCAGGCGTGGCTGCGCGCAACGGCGGCGGCGCGACAGCCGCTCGACGTCACGTTCGTCGCCGAGCCGGCGCGCAACATGCGGCGCGTCTACCAGCCCGACTGGGCGGGCCCTGTGCTCTTTGCTCCCGGAGAAAGACCACTGAAAATTCCGGCTCACCGCTTTCACGTCGTCGAGGGTGAGTGGATCGTGCCCAAGGCGCGGCCGACGATCAACTGCTCCAACCGGCACGAGCCGGTAGACGGATCATCGTTGTGGATCGCGCTCGACGGCTGGTCGGCGACGTTCGAGGCGCACTATAAGACCAAGGGCGGCAAGTGGCGCACGTATCCGTCGACCGACATCCTGCAAGCCGGGTCGGAGTCGGACGTACCCTGCTATCACGGCGGCCCGCTGCGTAACTATCATACGTCTGCGTATTTCTGGATCGAATGGGCGGGCGTGAGAAACATCGCGGTCGTGCCGCATCATCACCGTAACCTGGTCGTGCATGCCGGCGACGAGATCTACGTGCGCATCGACGCCGCGACGACGGGGCCGCATGCCTGGCGCGAGGCGACGCTCTGGTTTGTCGACGAAACCACCCACTACTATCTACCACCGCGCACCTTCCAGCCGGGATGCATCGATTGCGGGACACCTTTCCAGCGCCGCGCCACGCTATTCGGCAACACCGCCGAATGGATCGTCGAGGCGACCTTCTACGACTACGGGCACCGCTCGTTGCCCAACACGCTCGACGACTTCGGCACCGTCGAAATTACCGGCATTTCCACGACCGACCAGGACGGCGTGACGTACGATGTCACGCACCCGCGGGACGCGCGCGTCAACGATGATTGGATGACGTGGAACGGCGTGCGGCTCGATGATGACGGCACGCTGCTGGCATGCAGCTACATCGACGGCTCGCGTCAGGCGACGTTTGCCCGTGCCCCGTACGTGGTCGCCACACCCGGCCAGCAAGGCCAGCTCGAGCCGAAGCCGAAAGGCTGCCGCTGACCATGCGTTACGGCTTAGGTTTTCTGCTTATTCTCTGCGCGTTCGCCTTGCTCCAGACTTCGACGCAGCCGATCCAGGGGCCGTATCCGACGCTACCGCCGGGACCCGCGTCGTCGCAGCAGACGATGGCGCCGATTCATCTGCCGTCACCGCCCCCCGCCACCGGTCTGCCGGCTACGACAGCGCCAAACGCCACTTCCGCAGCGCGATAAAGCCCCAGATCATCTCGACCACGCCGAACGGCCACGTGCCGGCTAGCCAGCCGTATACCGATGCCGCGAAGCACCCCACGGCAAAAAGCAACGTGTAAACGGCGCCACGCGCCTCGAGCGCGTAGCAGAGCATCATAAATACAACCGCGGCGGCACCGAAGTATGTCAACATCGGTACCGCCTTCTGCAGTCGGCTAGCTTCTACCAGCCGCCGACCGCTGCGTCCACGCCCCCGCTGTTAACCGTGTTGGTCGGGCCGGACGCGCCGGGCGCAAATTCGTAGAGGATGCCGTCGTCGTAGTTCGGCCAATAGATCGTGCCGTCGGGCGTCTCGGCGAAATCGCTATAGAATCCCCCACCCATGAATGTTATCGGAGAAGTAGTTCATCGCCCTACCCAGGTTCGCGACGAACAGGAGCTGTTACGAGCCGCGGGCATCGCGTACCGGCGGCCCGACGCCGCGCGCCGCCGGCGCGGGCGGTAGGGACCCAACAGGCATGCCGCCGGTACCGCCGGCGCATCCGCCGAGTATGGCCGCGGCCACGCAGAATACTACTGGGTGCTTCATGGCGTCACGATAAGCGCCCGGGGTGAAGGAAGTCTGAACGGGAATAGCACGTCCCGATGGGGCGCATCCACCGTCCGTTTCATAATTTTGCCGCCGCGGCCCTGATCGCGCTGCTCGCGGCGTGCACGCGCAGCGCGGGCGGCGCGGGCGGACCGCCGCACGTCCTGCGGATCGCGTACGCCGGCGATCCCGCGTCGCTCGTGCCGCTCGTCGCGATCGACCAGGACATCATCGCACTCGACACGCTCTTTTGCCAGACCCTCGTCGGTCTCTCGGCCGACAATCGCGACGTTCCGATCCTCGTGACCCGCATTCCGTCGCGACGCAACGGCGACGTATCCCCGGACGGCATGCAGATCACGTACCACCTGCGCCCCGACGCGCGCTTCGCGGACGGCGCCCCACTCACGTCGGCCGACGTCGCCTTCACGTATCGAGCCATCTTCGACCCGCGCAATCGCGCCACGTCGGTCGAGCCCTATCGCCGCATTGTCTCGCTGCGCACGCCCGACGCACACACGGTCGTCATCCGACTGCGCGCGCCCTGGAACGCGGCGGTCCGCGTGCTCTTCGCGCAGGCCGACTTCGCCTACGGCATCCTGCCGAAGCACGCGTTCGCCGACACCAAGATCGTCGGCTCGCCGTGGGAGAACGCGCCCTTCGGCACCGGTCCTTTTCGCGTCAAGACGTGGCTGCGCGGCGATCGCATCGTTTTGGAGCCGAATCCCTACTATCGGCCGCGCCCCAAGCTCGCGCAGATCGTGCTGCAGATCGTGCCGAATCTCAACTCGAACTTCGTGGCGCTGCGCTCGCGCGCCGTCGACGTCGGCAACCCTGACGGCCGAGAACGTCGCGCAGGCGCAGCGCACACCGGGCATTGGCGTGCTGCGCATTCCCCGAAAACGCCACGCGCATGCTCTACCTTCAGACGCAGGCATCTCCGACGCGCGACGTTCGGGTGCGGCGCGCAATCGCGCACGCACTCGACTATCGTGCGCTGTCCGCGGCATGGCGGAGCGAGTTTCGCGCCGCGTCGTCGTTTCTTCCGCCGCCGATCGTGCGCTGGAGGAGCGTCGCGATCCCCGCCTATCCGCACGACCTCACGTTGGCAGGACGCGAACTCGACTCCGCGGGATGGACCATACAGCATGGAGTTCGCGCCAAGGGCGGCGTTGCCGCTCGGAGGCCTCATCGGCGTAAACTCCGAGGACCCGATCAACGTCCGGATCGCCACGCTAGTGCAGGCGCAGCTCGCCGCGATCGGCATGCAGATGTCGATCAAGGCCAACCCCACCCGCATCTGGTTCAGCCCCGACGGCCTGCTGCGCAACGGGAAGGCCACGATCGTCGGCGAGTCGTGGGTCGGAGGCAGCGATCCCGAACAGTCGCTCAACCTGCGCTGCGTTGCAGGCCCGTCAGCGGCGGCGACAATCACTCGTTCTACTGCTCGAAGCGCTTCGAGTCGCTGTTCGACGATCAGGCTCGCACCCCAAGCCAAGACCCGGCGCGAACCGCGACTTCGACGCCATGCAGGTCCTCGTCCACGACGACGTCCCGGTCATACCGCTGTACTACGAGGACCGGCTGATCGGCGTCGGCGATCGCGTCGTCGGCTACCGGATCAACATGCTGTGGATCCCGGTCGACGCCGAGAACTGGGACGCTATTTGATCAACGAAGTCGCCTCCTTTTCGAAGCGCAAGCGGCCGCGCTCCCGTGCCTTGGCGGCCTCAACCCGTCGATCGCGCGGCGGGGCGTGTGTGACGAGCGACGCGAGCAGCTCTCGCGTGGCGTCGGTGACGCGCTGCACGGCGCGTTCGAAGGCTTCCTCGTTGGCCTTCGACGGCCGGGTGAAACCGCTCACCTTGCGGACGAACTGCAGTGCCGACGCATGCATCTCATCGTCGGTCGCGGATGGCGCGAAATTTGCGGAAAATTTTGATGTTGCGACACATTGATCTACCTCCGTTATTGGTCGTCGGGCAGCACATACGAGGAACCGTCATCTATGAGGTTGCGCGAAGTCTGGATCGGGACGCCCCTGCATCGATGATAGTTGTCGCTTCATCGGGTTCAGGTTGATGGTTACGAAGCCAGTCCCGGGCCGGTCGTAATCGACCATCATTTCGATGACGATCACGTATGCCAGCACATAAATCGCGCTCAAGAAGAGTGGTCTTGAGTTATCGCGCGCAAAACGAAGGCCGGTCGCAAGCGTGCCCAATGCCACCAGGGCCACCGCAAGGACCACGATAGCCGTAGGCACGTGACTCGTCACGGCCTGGAGCGTCTCGGCCGAGGTGTCGATCGTGTCGTTGAGTGTTTGCATCAACAACGAGAGTCCAAGATTTGAGCTGTGCACGCGTAACGCCGATGACGTGATTGCCCATAGCACCGCTTCGTCCTGTGCGTTCCGCGCGATGGCTTGCCGGTACAGCGCTGGGTCGGCGCCGGGCGTTTTATACGCATTCAGCCGCGTGGCGGTGTAATCTGTCAAGACCTGCCGGAATCGCCGTTCCGCGCCTCGGTCGAGCTGGTCTGCACGTAGCCAGCTTGTTCCGATGGCATTCGCCTCTTTCATGACGAGCGCGCGCCTGCTGTCAAAGCGCGCCGAAGCTTGGGCAAAGGACAAGCCTAAAACGAAGCTCGCCAAAGTGAGAATGCCGGCGTGTACGATGTTCCAGGCGTCGTCCTTCACGAGCAGGCGCGGAGCCACGGCCTTTCCCACGCGATACGGCAGTTCGATCAGCAGCGCCAAGGCGACGAGCAACACGCTCGGAAGCAGCCACGGACTGGAATAGAAAATAAACTGTGTCACTATCGCTTCGAAAAAGTATCCGGCCGGTTCACCACAACTTCGTGACCTTCGCCCCCGCCACTCTCACCCCCGCGGGTTCCGAGCTTCGCCGAGAGTTGCGGGCCGTCCGACGCTCGGATTACGATCTCCAGTGCCGGCGCGTTATGAGGTCAACGCGAATACCGCTGCGTGCCGGTTCTGGCCGCCCATAGCGGTCGTGCCGTAGAGCTTGCCCTTTAGCTCGACCAGGGATGCGCGGGGGATCGTACCATCGGCTCCGCTACCGAAGCCGCGCGACGAGCTTTGCCGCTGCGATGTCTTCGACCGCGAGTCCGACAGATTTGAATACCGTGGTCGCGGACGGCGAGACCGTTTTGACGCCGGCGAAGATCTCGCCGATCTCGGCGTAGATCGGCGCCTTCGCGATCAGCACGTCGCCTGCTTCGGCCGCGGCCGCCTCGCGCGAATCGACGACGACGACGTTCGCCATCGCCGCGTCGTCGAGCTCGCGCCAATCCGGCCGCGACGATCCGACCGCGTTCACGTGTGCGCCCGGCTTGAGCCAAGCGCCCTCGAGAATCGGCTCGCGGGCCGCCGTTGCCGTCACGACGACGTCGGCTCCCCGCACGGCGGACTCCGGGCAATCGACGGGTAGCGCGCCGTGCTCGCGCGCGAAGCGCTGTGCGTGCTCCGCAGTGCGGCTCCAGACGCGCACCTGGGAAAACGTGCGTATCCTTCCGAGCGCCTGCAGATGCGCGCGCGCCTGCACGCCGCTGCCGAGCAGCGCGAGCACGCGGCATTCCGCCGGCGCCAAGTGCCGCGTGATCGCCGCCGAGACCGCGGCCGTGCGCATCTCCGTGATCAGGCGGCCGTCCATGACCGCCAGCGGCAGACCGGTGTGCGTTTCATAGAGCACGATCGTCGCGTTGTGCGTGTGCCGCTCCGTGCCCGCGTTGACCGGATAGAACGTCACGAACTTCACGCCCATCACGTCTCCTGCAACCGCCGGCATGATGCCGAGGTAGCGGCGCCGCTCTTCGAGCGTCAGGATCGTGCGCACGGGCTGGATGACCGCGCCGCTCGAGAACTCCGCCAGCGCACGCTCCATCGCATCGATCAACTCGTCCCACCGTAAGCGCGCGCGAACGGCTTCTTCGTCGAGGTAGACCACGATCGGTTCTAGCGCGCTGCGGCCTTCATAGCGCAAACGTCCTCCAGTCATAGTCAAGGAATCCGCAGCTGCCGGCGTCCTCCCAGCCCTGGCGATAGGCCTTGCCGATGCCGACCTCGTCGTTGAAGCCGACGACGCCGAGCGGCAGTATCTTTTCCGGCCGGATGTAACGCATCTCCGTCGCCGTGACGGAATGCATGAACGTGGCTAGTAGGGCGCTGTTTTGGGTTGCGCGCGACACCGCGGACGGCGATAGACCCTCGAGGGCGCGCTTCCCGATGGATTGGAAGTACGCGTTGCGCATCTCGACCTCGATGATCTTGCGCTGCATCGTTCCGTAGGCGCCGAACGCGATCTCGACGGCATCGTGGTAGTCGGCCTCACCCTCGAAGGGCGGGTCGAGCAGGATGACGTCGGCCGATTTGGCGACGGCGTGGGCGATGCCGACCGGCGAGTTGGTCGCGACGCCGCCGTCACAGTACGGGGCCGGCGTTCCGTCCGGACCAGGCATCATCACGGGATCGAAGGCGATCGGAATCGCCGCCGACGCGAAGATCGCGTCGTGCAAGAGATCCGGAGTCGCCTCACGCACGACGGTCTGCGGCCCCAGCAAGAGGTGCAGCGAGTCGACGACCTTGCGCGGAAGCTCCTCGCCGCCTCCCTCCGGCCGGACGTAAAAATACTCGGGTCGCTGCCGCGCCAAGTTGGTCACGCCCCACACGAGCGGCACGAGCAGCGGTACCGCCGGATCGAGGGTGCGCACGATCCAATCGCGGACGGGCGCGCTCTCCAAGAGTCCGCGCTGATCGCGCACGAGGCCGACTAGGCTCAGGGCCGAGACCGCGCGGTCTAAGACGCCGCTCTGCGTGTCGTGCAGCGCCGCGTACTGCGACTTCGCCCGAATCAGCTTTTCGCGACTGATGCCATACCAGAGCTCGCGCAGCTTGCCGTACTGTCCGGTAGCGACGAACCAGCCGTTAAGTGCGCCGATCGAGGTTCCGCAGACGATCTCATAGGGCGGCAGCAACCGACCGTCGCGCACGCCGGCGCGTGCCGCGAGCGCGCCGATGACACCGGCCTCGTACGCCCCGCGCGCGCCGCCGCCGCTGAGCACCAGCGCGCCCTGCAGAGGCTCCAAGGAGGTGCCGGCCGCGCCTGCGCGATCGGCTCCGAGCAGCGCGGGTCCGAATCCAGATGCCCCGAGCGCCAACAAAAAGCGACGGCGTTCGATCATGCCGACGGCTTCAACAAGCGAGCGTGCCGGACATTTTATCGATCTCGCGCAGTCCTGCTATGCTGGTGTGATGACGCTGAGAGGACTTGCCCTCGCGCTGATTGGCGCGGCGAGCGTGCTGCCCGCGAGCGCCGCGGCCGCGCCACGCGTCAGTGCGGACGATTATCAGTTGCTCGCGGCGCTGCACGCCCCGGCGGTCTCGCCCGACGGAAAGACGGCCGCACTCGTCGTCTCGCACGTCGTGTGGGATGACGACCGCCGCTCCGACGAACTCGTGTCCGTCGATCTTGCCAGTGGGGCGCGCCAGATGTTGGTACGCAACCGGACCGGGCTCTCCGATCCGGCGTTCTCGCCCGACGGTACGCGCCTCGCCTTTTTGGCCGACGAGGGAAGCGGCGACGATGCCGTAGCCCAAGTCTTCGTCATGCCGCGCGACGGCGGCGCCGCGACGGCGATCACCCACGCGCGAGCCGGGGTCAAGCAGTTCGAGTGGCGTCCCGACGGGCTCGCCGTCGCCTACGCGGCGGAGGATCCGGCGCCGCGGCGCGGCGGAGCCGATCGCTTTCGCGACAGCTTCATCTTCACGACCGAACCGATCGTCGCACGCGCGGTTTCCCGGCCGGTACATCTCTTCGTACAGCGGGTCGGCGATCCGACCGCGGAACAGCTGACGTTCGGTGAGTCGAGCGTAGCCGACGGATCGACGATCTCGTGGTCGCCGGACGGAATGACGATCGCGTTTACCCTGTGCCGCGGCGCGACGATGAACGACCAGAGCTATTCGCACGTCGCGCTAGTCGACGTCGCAAGCGCACGCGTCCGATCGCTGACCGGACGCACGATTTGGGAGGGAGACGCACGCTTCTCGCCGGACGGCAAGCACATCGCGTATGCCTACAGCGACGGGGATCCGCAGGTGAGCCTCGTTCGTCTGTACGTAACGACGCCGTCCGGCGGAGCCGGGTCGCCGCTATCCGGCCCGCTCGACCGGCCCATCGGCGACGCCGTCTGGTCGCCCGACTCGAAGAGTCTGATCGTCGCGGTGCCGGATCGCACGACCAACGCGCTCTATCGTCTTGCATTGGGCGGCGCGCCCCAACGCATCGAGGTCGGAAACATCACACCTGGAATTCCGCTCACGACGACCGGCGGCGCAGACGCGCCGGAGCTCGGCAACGCGATCGCAGCGGACGCAACGATCGTCTTCATCGCCACTGCCGCCGCGCAGCCGCCGGAGCTGTTTCGTTACACGCCAACTCGCGGAACGGCGAAGGTGACGGATTTCAACGCGGCGCTCGCGCAGTTCGCGTGGGCGCGTGCGGAACGCGTGACGTTTCCCACGAGCACCGGCATCCAAGGCGACGGCGTCCTATATCTGCCGCCGGACTTTTCGCCGAACCGCACGTATCCGCTCGTCGTTTACATCCACGGCGGCCCGTCGGACGCCTCGATGCTCGAGTTTGACTTCTGGGCGCAGGTGATGGCTGCGCGCGGCTGGCTCGTGCTGAGGCCGAACTACCGCGGCAGCCCGAACCTCGGCCTGACCTATCAGCGCGCGATCCTGTACGATCCGGAGGACGGCCCCGGCAAGGACATCATGGCCGCGCTCGACGCGGTGCGGGCGCGCGGCATCGTCGACGGATCGCGCATCGCGGTGTCGGGCTGGTCGTACGGCGGAATCATGACCGCCTGGATGATCTCGCGTTACCACATTTGGAGTTCGGCCGTGTCGGGCGCATCGGTCAACGACTGGATCACCGATTACGGAACCGCCGACGACAGCCTCGCGGACGCCGACCTCTTCCACGGATCGCCGTTCGTCGGCGCCAATGCGGCGGAGTGGCGGCGTGCCTCGGCGATCTGGTACGCGCGCGACGTGACCACGCCGGTCCTCATCCTCTCCGATACCGGCGACAATCGCGATCCGTTTGCGACCTCCTCCATGTATTGGCGCGCGCTGCGCGACAACGGCAAGCCCGCCACGCTGCGCGTCTGGCCGGTCCAGGGCCACTTTCCAACCGATCCCGTCCGGACCGTCGACGTCTTTCACTACTGGATCGACTTCATCGCGCAGCATTTTCGCTTATGACTCTGCGAGCGCTCGTGGCAAGCGGCGCCGTCTTTCTGCTCGCCGCCGGAAACACGGCCGATACCCTGCGCTCCGTTGCGGCGGTCTACTATGCGAACCTGCGCGAGCTTGCGGTCCTCACCGGACGCGACACCGCGATCGACTATTATCAGCGACTACTCGACGACGCCGACCAGAGCCCGGCCGGGGCGGGCGCGCAGCTGGACCTGAGCCTTGCCACGCAGTTGCTGCGCAATTCGTATATGCCGATGGGCTCGATTCGCGGTCTGGGCGAGACGTTCGTGCGCTCGTCGAAAGATCGCACGATGCAACCGATCGCCGTTTACGTGCCACGCGACTACTCTCCCGCGCGGCCCGTACCGCTACTTGTGTTCCTCCACGGACATCTGCAGGCCGAGTCCCACCTGATCGCACCGGACTACGTAGAAAACTTGGCCGAGAGCACACACACGATCGTGGTCGCGCCCTACGGGCGCGGCTACTACGACTTCCGCGGTTCGGAGAGCGACGTCTACGACGCCTTCGATGCGGCTAACCGCGCCTTCAAGGTCGATCAGCATCGGCGGTATCTGGCCGGATATTCGATGGGCGGCTTCTCGGTGTTTCGCATCGCGCCGATCCATGCGGCGGACTGGTCGGCGGTGATGTGCATATCGGGATCACTGCTCGCATCTCGCGCGGCCGGCGTCGTCGGCACGATGCGGAGCGCGAGGTTCTACCTGCTCACCGGCGCTCGCGACGACAACGTGCCCACGTCGTACTCGACGGCGACGGCGATCTTCTTGCGTGAAGCCGGACTCGCGGTGACATTCTACTCGGAGCCCGACGGCACGCACGCGCTCTCGTCGCTTCGTTCGATTTTCGCTCAAGCGTGGACGGATATGGAGCGCGGCGTGGTGCGCCTTCCGGTGGGCCTTTCCGGCAGCGCCGACTTACCTTCGGCGGCGGGAGAATGACGGTCCGTTACGTGCCGTAGCGGCGCTGCCGCGCGGCGAAATCCGCGAGCGCGGCCTGCAGCTCCGCCTCGCCGAAGTCGGGCCAATAGGTTTCGGTCGCCCAAAACTCGGCATACGCCGCCTGAAACAGCAGGAAGTTCGAGAGACGCAGCTCGCCGCCGGTTCGGATGACGAGATCCGGATCGGGCAGGCCGGCGGTGTAGAGCCGGCTGCCGACGGCGTCCTCGTCGATGGAGTCGACGTCGCGCAGCCCCGCGCTGACCTCGCGTACCAAAGCGCGCACGGCGTCGCCGATCTCGCGCCGGCCGCCATAGTCGATCGCCAGATTGAGCGTCAGCGCCGTGTTGCGCCTCGTGCGCGCAACCAGCTCCGCGAGTGCGGCGCGCGCGGCGGCCGGCAACCGATCTTCGCGCCCGCAGAGCCGCACGCGAACGCCCTCGTTCGCGAGTGCGCGCAGCTCGCCGCGCGCCGCGCGAATGCACAACGACATCAGGAGGTCGACCTCGGCCGTCGGCCGGTTCCAATTCTCCTCCGAGAAAGCATACGCCGTCACGATCGGGATCTGCGCGCGTCGCGCCGCCCGGAGCGTTCGTCGCAACGCCCCAATGCCGCGCCGATAACCGCATGCCACGGGCAGGTTCCGCTCGTGCGCCCAGCGGCGGTTGCCGTCCATGATGATCGCTACGTGGCGCGGCGTCACGTCGTCGCCAGCTTCGCCTTTGGAGCCGCAGACGGGGACCGCTCGTGGATGTCGCGCACGACGGACTCGAGCTCGTCCACGTAGGCCAGGAATCGCTGCCGCCCGCGCTTGGTGATGCGATAGGCGGTCAGCGGCCGACCGGCGCCGCGCTGTTTGTCCATCGCGACGATGCCGACCTCGGCCAGCGCGTGGAGATGCCGGTTCAGGTTTCCGTCGGTCAAGTCGCAGGCGCCCTGCAGCTCGGTGAAGCTCAGGCCGTCCGGGTGCGCGATCAGGCACGTGCAGATCGCGAGGCGACCGCGCTCGTGAAAGATGCGCTCGAGGCCGGGATATGAAAACGGGGCTTGGTTTGCGTTGCTCATGTTAGGAACGCTCACGCCAGATCAAGTAGCCGATGCCGAGCTGTCCGATCCCGAAACCGATCGGCATCACCCACCACGCGAGCGCGAGTCCGGCCAACGGCGTGACGAGAAAGACCAGAGCGAGCGCGGCGAACCCGACGGTAATCGCCATCGTCGAACTCGGTATCGCTCCGCGCGACGCAAAGAGCCCAATGGCGTAAAACGCGAACCACGTTCCGGGCAGCAAGGCATACGCGCCGTGGTCGATGAGCGCGAGGCTCAGGGCCCCGCCCAAGACGATGCTCGGCGCGATCGAGATCGCGGCGGTGCGAAAGCGGCTCCGCTCGCCGGGGGCGCGATGTTCGAGCAGCCATGCCGCCGCCGCGCCGTAGTTCAGTACGAGTCCGACGGCCAAGCACCCGAGCCAGATCGCGAGGTATTCATGAAACGCTTCCGCGGTGCGCGGCAGCGGGACGAGGCGCTGCTGCACGGCTGCGGCCAGGAGCGCGCCGAATCCGCTCGACGCAGCGGCCGCGCCGGAATACCCCTCGAAGCGCTGGAGGTGGGCGAGGCGCTCGCGGACTTCGGCCAGGTCGGAGAGGGCGCGCTGCAGCTCCATCCTTAACTTTGTATCACAGAGCTAGGCGGAAAGCAACGCTTTGGAGCCGAAGTCTCTAAAGGCTCCCGAAAGCTGCCCCATTAACACCTTCTCGGAGGTTATGCCATTGAAGCGGACGCCGCTTGCCAAGCTCTTCTTACTCATTGCGCTGGGCGGGTGCTCGCTGCACCAACAGATGAGCAGCGGTGCGGCGCCGGCGGTGCTGCCCGCGGCACTCGGCGGTCCGAGCTCGAAGATCCAGCACGTCGTCATCATCGTTCAAGAGAACCGTTCCGTCGATAATCTCTTTCACGGTCTTCCCGGAGCCGACACCGCGAACTACGGCTACAATTCGCTGGACCAACAAGTAGCGTTGCAGCCGGAGCCGCTGACGGCGCCGTACGACATCTCGCACCAGCACAGCGCGTACACGACGGAGTACGCGAAAGGCGCGCTCAACGGCTTCAACCTCGCCCCGTCGCGCTGCTCAAAAGGAAAGAAGTGTCCTCCCGAGGGAGTGCGCGCGTACGCGTACGTTCCGCAGACCGAGGTGCAGCCGTACTTCTCCATGGCCGAACAGTACACGTTCGCCGACCGGATGTACCAAACGAATCAGGGGCCGAGCTTCCCGGCCCATCAGTATATCGTGAGCGGAACGTCGACGATCTCACCGGGGTCGACGTGGCGCGCCGCCGAGAATCCCAGGACGTTGCAGGGAACACTTACCGGCGGCTGCGACTCGCCGCCGGGTTCGCTCGTCGCGTTGATCGATCCCTACGGCAACGAGTCGCGCCGGGTCTATCCGTGCTTCGACCGCCCCGCGCTCAGCGATCTGCTCGAGGCCAAGTCCCTGACGTGGTCCTACTACGAAGCGCACCACGGACCCGGGCTGTGGAACGCCTTTGACGCGATCCAGCACATCCGCGACGGCCGTGGGTATCGCAAGCACGTGATCGAGCCGCCCGCACATGTCATCAACGACATCACCGGCGGCCGGCTCGCCGACGTTGTCTGGGTGACGCCGACGCTACAGGAGTCCGATCACCCCGGAAACAACGGCACCGGGCCGTCGTGGGTCGCCTGGATCGTCAACACGATCGGGAAGAGCCCATATTGGAGCAGCACCGCCATCTTCATCATCTGGGACGATTGGGGCGGGTGGTACGAGCACGTGAAGCCGCCGCAGTATAACTCGTACGAGCTCGGCTTTCGCGTTCCGCTGATCGTCGTCTCGCCCTATGCCAAGACCGCGTTCGTCTCGCACAAGCGCCACGAGTTCGGCAGCATCTTGAAGTTCATCGAAGAGACGTTCGCCCTCGGCTCGCTAGGCACGACCGATGTGCGTGCCGACGACCTTTACGATTGCTTCAACTTCGGGAGCGCGCCGCGCGCGTTCAAGACGATCCAGGCGCCGCTGCGCGGCGACTACTTCCTGCACCATCGCTCGGCGGATCAGCCCCCCGACGACGACTTTTAAGAACCTCTGCCTAGGGCACGAGGTCGAGCATCGGCTGCACGTTTTTCGAGTCCTTAGTGTATCCGAGCTTCGGCAGGCTCCACAACGTCTCGATCGTGGAGAGCACCGAGTATTCGTTATATAGCTGGGCGGATACCTTAGCCCCCGGCACGCCCGCGATCAAGATCAGCGGGACGTGTCCGCCGCCCATCTCCGGCGGCGAGTCGCAGCAGCCGAGATTCGAGTTGCCGCCCTCGTCCCAGACGACGAAGAGCAGCGAGCGGCGCGTAAAGGATCCCGAACCGATGATATCTTCGACGAGCTTCTGAACGGCGCTGTCGCCGGCCTCGATCAAACTCGAATCCGGGCCCGGGCAGAACGGCACGGAACCGTGCATGTCGTGGCACTCGTTCGGCACGATGAACGAAAAGCGCGGCAGCAGACCGTTATTGAGCGTACGCCTGAGGTCCAAGAACGTCTTGACGTTGGCGAGCCGCTTCGGATTAGTGGCGATGTCCTTGAAATAGACGAACGGATCGTGCTTTTGACGATAGAGCCCGTCGCCTTTGCGCGGCCAAACCGGCCCGAGAAACCCGTCGTGCGGCAGCGACTCGTTGTACGACGCCCAACTGATGCCCGCGGCCTCCAGGCTGTCCACGAGATTCTTTCGGTCGAAGCGGTGGCAGCCGGGCGGCGGACCGGGTGCAAAGCAGCTGTTGTTGTCATCGTGGATCCCGAACGAGTTTCCCGCGATGAGCGAGAGATAGTTCGGGAGGCTGGGATGCGAGACGCCGAACGCCAAGGCCGCGAGCCGGTTCGTCTGCGCGGCTTGCGTCAGAAACGGCGCCAACTCGTGATATCCCGACCGGTTCGTCGAGCCGATGACCGCGTCGAAGCTGTGGTTCTCCAAGACGATCACGATGATCCGATCCGGGACGACGGCTTTGCTGGGCGACTTTTGCAAGGCAACGCTTGCAAAGCCCGGCGGGGCGGCAGAGGTTGACGGGATTTGGGCCGTTCGGCTGCCCCAGCTTCCGCAGCCGGTGAGCAGCGCGGCGGCGACGACCGCCGCTAGACACTTGCATGCTGGTGAACGCATGATTGGCAACCCCCCCGAGAGCGTGTAGCTTGACGTTGATTTTCGCGTTACGGCGCGGGATCCCGCGCCAGCAGGCGGCCAAATGCGTACACGAGTTTGAACCTATCCGTGGCCTGCGTCCACACCGGCGTGATCGTCGGAATTTGACTCTGCCGTTCGTCGGGAACCATCGTGCTAAGCAACCCGAGCGGCGTCGCTGGGTAGCCGGCCACGGTGCGAAAGAGCAGATCGGCCCAGAATGCGTTGGCCCATCCGAACTCCGGACGCGTGAACTGCCACGGGTTGTTGGGATCGATCGATTCGTGCATCAGGCCGTTGAGCGTATCGCTCTCGTCCAGCATGGCGATCGCGTTCGCAATCGTCGATCGCGTCGTCGCGGTCAACGCTGCCCCGATGATGCCCAGCGGCCACACCCAGCCCTTCGGCGTATGCGAGCTGCCCAATCCGGTCGCATATCTGCCCGTGTAATAGTACGGATCGTCGATGCTTAGCGTAAAGCGCCGCGTCGTGACGTAGACGGGGTCGTTCGTGGCGCACCAACCGATGTACGGCAGGGCGGTGAGGTTGGGAATGTTCGCGTCGTCCATCATCTTCGAGTGCCCGTAACCGTCGGTTTCATACGCATACATCCAGCCGCCGTAACGCCGGCTGTAGACGCGGCCGTACCGCTCTATCCCGCTCTGCACCTGCGAGGCCAGCATCGTCGCACTCTGCGCGAGCTGATCGTCCTTGAACGCATCGCGTGCGAACGCCGTGACCAGGCGCATCGCGACGACGGCGATGGCGTTCTGTGGGATGTTGTAGTGGTAGACGACCGGGTCGTCGGACGGTCGAAAGGCGTCCCAGATCATGCCCGTATACGGGTTGTAGCCGGAATGCGATGGGACGGGTGCGGCCACCGGTAGCGGCTACACGAGGCGTGGCGCTCCTCGCACCGGAGCGTCGCGACGATCTTGCGCAGCGCGTTGTGAAGGGTCGGCGTGAAGATCGAGCGGTCCCGCGTGTTCGCGTAGTAGATGAAGGTGAGCAGTACGGGCCACGCAAGCGAATCGATCTCCCACTTGTCTTCCCATATGTGATAGTTCGCGCTGAACGCCTCGGCGTACGGATCGGCCAGGATGTTCTTCGCGTCCCGCTGGATGACGCCGAAGAATGTCCTATGGAGCTGCGGGTATGTCGAAACGAAGCGGATATAGGGGATCGTCTGCGCCGCCGAGTCGCGCAGCCACATGGCCGGAATGTCACCGGTCTGAACGTAAGTCGTTCCGTCGCTCTCGTGAAAGAAGTCCGCGAAGAACTCATGGAACAGCGTGGCCGTGTCGATCGGCCGGATACGCGAATCGACCGGAATGTTCAGGACCTGCGCCGGAGCCGGCATAGCGAATGCCAGCGCGCAGACGAGGGCGACGAGCGCTGGAAGCGCCTTCAGCCATCTACCGCGTGCAAACGCTGTCGATCACGATTTGGGGGCCCTGCCCGCTCACGACGTCGTGCACCGTCACCTTGTTCGGCGCTACCTTTGTGTAGGTGACGGCTTCCTGCGAGGACATGGGCCCCATCGAGGTCGTGCCGGTGTAAGCCTTTCCGTCCGTCGACGTCAGAAACCCGTGCCCGCCGAAGCTGTCCGCAGACGGTCTGCCAAAACGAGCTCATCCTCGTGCTGTAGCCGAAGTAGAAGTCACCGGCGTAGGTCGGCGTCGCGACGTGATTGTGCACCACGTTACCGGGCACGACCTCGAAAGTCGCCGTCCCCTGGTCGGTGTGCGCCGGCTGTCCCATCATCGCCGGCACGTTGGTCGTGCAGTTCCAAGCGGCGCCGATCAGGTAGCTATATGGCACCATCTGGCCCGTGAGCGCCTGCGCGCCGGCCGACAGGGGCATGGCGAGCGACGCCGCTAGCGCGAGCGCGCCCGTTACCAGAAGTCGCATTTGTGCAGTATCCTTTCAGCATGAAGAACGGAGATCGCCCACGCCTTCCTCCAGCCAAGTTGCCGATCCTACTCTGCGCGCTCCTTGCAGCGGTCACGACGATCGCGATGCCCGCCTCCGGCACGATCGAGTTCGACGTGCGCGCGTACGGTGCGGCCGGCGATGGACGCAGCGACGACAGCGGCGCGCTGCGCAGCGCCCTCGCCGCGGCCGCTTCCGCGGGCGGCGGCATCGTGTATTTTCCTCCCGGCATCTACCGCATCGACCCGGGGCGGGCTCGTTCTTCGTGAGCAGCGGCACGACGATTGCGGGTAGTGGGCCGCGCTCGGTGTTGCGTGTCAGCGACGGCACCGGACACTACAACCTGATCTTCGGACAGCGAGCGCACCGCATCCACGACGTCGCGTTCCAACGCTTTCGCGTCGACCAGAATCCCGGCGGCAATCCGGGCTCCGACATCAACGCCTCGACCGACGCCGAAAACGTGATCCAGCTCTACGACTTCGACGGTGTCATCGTCACCGGCGTCGAGTTCGATCCGGAGCCGGGTGTTCAGGCAATCGTTTTGGCCGGACCGCATGCATCGCACGTCACGATCGAGGGTTGCGGCTTTCGTTTCCGGCGCGGCGCGTCGTCGAATCCGCTCTACGACAACTCCTCGATCTACACGGAGGCGGCGGACGTGAGAATCGCGGGAAACCGCTTCGCGTCGACCAACGCGGAGAACGCGGTTACGGCGATCGAGGTCCACGGCGGCCCCGACGCCGAGGTCGCCGGTAACGATGCAACCGAATTTCAGATCGGAATGAACATAGTGAACTCCACAAAGGGGTTTCCCGACGTGGAGGACGCGCGCATCACGGCCGACGACAACCGCTTCATGCGCACGACGCAGGCGTTCGACTTGTGGTCGGTCACCGGCCGAACGCTGCGGGGCGTTACGATCGTGCGCAACGCGGTCACGATGGCGCAGCACCGGCGGTATGCTAACTTTTGGCTCGGGGTCACGTTCGTGCGCGGCCCGCGGGACGCCGGGATAGACGGGGCCTTCGACGACATAACCGTCGAGGACGACACCTTCGACTTTCGCCCGCTCCATGAGCAGCGCATCGCGACGATCGACGCGGCAGGCATCGACGTCGCGCCCAAGGGCCCGCTGCGGGCGCTGCGCGCGCCCAGCAACGACATCCTCGCCCCGCCGGCCTCCGGCCTGCGCATCGGCAGCGCATCGGTGACATCGCACCTCGATGACCTGCAGTTTACCGGCAATCGCATCTCGGACGCGGGCTGGGACGCGCACGCGCCGGCGCGCGCGCGCGCCGCCGTGCGCATGGAGGCCGCCTGGCTAACGAGCGAGCACGTTGACCGTAACTCGATTCTCGCCACCGGCCGCTACGGCGACCGGCGCGACGCGTTCTCCGCCTGGGCGCACCCGCTTCGAATCAGCCGCGACGTCACGCTGCGCGACTACCGCATCGAGCCACACGGCATCATGCGCTTCTCGGTGGACCGCCGCGTCGTCGACGACCGCGGCACCGGCCCCTGAAACGCCGAACCAACTACATCTTCACCTGCACCGAGAAGTAGAAGTTGAGCGCAAGCGGGTAGTTGAACGAGTTCGTGTCGCCGTACGACGGCGCGAAGGACTGAGCGAAGTACGGGTTCTCCGGAACGCCGTTGGCTGCGACGTCGAACGGGCTCGTGCCGTTGTAGAAGTGTCCGCCGTTGTAGAACGTGTTGGCGACGTATCCGCAGATCGCGTCGTTCGGCGGATAGGCCCGGCTCCACGGTTCGGACGAGCCGCCGAAGCAGCGGTTCAGCAAGATTCGTCACGGTGACGCGTCCCGAGATGCGCGGCGTGAAGTCGTACGACATCTGCACGCCCGAGGTTGAACTGCCAGGGCTGACGGAACTCGCCGAACGTATCGAACGTGCCGGTCTGCGGATTCGGGATATAGAGCGTTCCCGGGACTGCTCCCGTCGCTGGTCAGCGCCGACGCGCACGACGTGTAGTCGGCCGCCAGCGGGTTGTTGGTCGGGATGCTTGCGGCTCCTCTGATTGGCGAAGCAGGCGCGCGGATCGAGCCCCTGCACGTCGGCCGGCGTTGCCGTACGTCGTCCCCTCCAGCAGCGACATGGCCGGCGTCACCGCGAACTTGCCGTGACGGTAGTTGAGCACGAGCGCGAGCGTGTTCGGCGAAATGTACGGAAAGTCGAGACCCGGGCGTATACCAGCCGTGCGGATCCAGCAGCGGCTGCGGCGTCATCGCGTAATACGGATTGGCGATCGAGCTGCGGGCCGCAGGTGGGCGCGGGGACGCCCGTTGCCGTTGGGCTTGATAGCATGCCGCGCCGCCGCCGGCTTTCGTCAGCGCGTTGAACTCTTCGATATCCTGGTTGTACTGGTCGACCGGGCCGATCGTGCTGTTCGGATAGTTGCCCCACTTCTCGGCGGCGTTCGTGTACGTGTACGAGAAGCACGCCGGAGAGGCCGTTCTTCTCGAAGTCGCCCTTGGTGATCTGGAGCTCGACGCCGTCGACGCGCAGCGTGCCGGCGTTGAACGACGGCGACACGCCGAGGCTGGGGAGGTTGACGGTCTCGTAGAGCTGGTTGGTGGCCCAGCGGTAGAACGGCGTGAGCTTCATCGCCAGGTCGGTGCCGCGGAAATGATGCTCGTACGAGAAATCGTAGTTGTTCGAGAACTGCGCCTGCGCCTCGTGCAGCGGCGAGTCGAAGCCGAAGGGGATGAACCCGAGCAGCGTCGCGGCGAGATTCGGCTGCACGCGTGTTGTACTGGATCTCGTAGTTCTGCGGCTGCTGCGCGTAGCGGCCGGCCGAGGCGCGCAGCACCGTGTCGGGATTGACGGTGTAGGTCGCCGAGAAGCGCGGCTCGACGTACGACTGGGCGTACGACGACGGATAGACGTTGGTCGAGCAGGATGCCGTCGGTGCCGTTGGGGTGGACGGTCTGGATCGGCGTTCCCGTCGAGCGGTCGATCGGGCAGTTGAACGTGGCGAACGGCGTGAAGAAGAAGATGCTCTGCGGCGGCTGCGGGATGAAGATCGGCTGGCGCGTGACGGGATTGACGCAGAACTCGCGCTGCGCGGCCGCGAACCAAAAGTTCGTCGCCGGATTGTTCGTGTCCGCGAGTCCATAGGCGTCGTTTTCGAAGCGGACGCTGCCGTTGATGTTCCACCGGTCGCTCGGGCGCCACTGGTCGGCGATCGACGCGTCGGTCAGCTTGGGGACGACGGCGTTGATGTCCGCCGTGTTGCCGAGATAGGTCAGCAGCATCGTTGCGCCGTCGACGCAGGCCGGCGCGCTCGGCGAGAGCTCGCCGTCGGTGCAGGGATCCTGCGGCGTTGAAGTGTGCCGTACGGCGCGCCGAAACGTGCCTTGCGAGATCGAGCGCGTTGCACGGCGCGGGATAGCCGACGCTTGTAAGCGGCGCGTCTTGTACGTAGCGAAGCACTCCGAGCCGTTGGTGAAGTTGCTCACCTGCTGCGAGCCCGTGTTGAAGTAATTGTCGTTGAAGTAGCGCAGCGTGTTCGAGGTGATGTACGACACCATGCCCGTGAGCAGATGCTGGCCGGAGAGCTGGTCCGCCAGCTGCAGCTCGAGGCCGCCGGTGTGCGCGTCGACCACGTACTGGTAGTTCGTCACGCCCAGCGACGTGTTGTTGCCCGTAGCCGTTGGCCGTGGCGCGATTGGTGTTCGAGTAGAACGATGTAGCCGAACAGGCGCGCGTAGGCCGACGAGCCGAAGTTCTTCTGATACTGCAGCTTCCCGATGCTCGCCGTATCCCAGCGGCCGTCGCGATAGTCGCTCGGGATCTGGACCTGGATCTGGTTGCCGTTGGCGTCGAGCGGACATGTGTTCGGGACGTTGGTCCAGCCGAGCGGATAGACGTTGGCGCAGCGCGCGCCCGGCGATCCGGGATACATGTACGGGATCGGCGTCGTCGAGGCCGGGGCGAGCCAGCGCGTGTTGCCGGGATACGTGTAGAAGTCGGGCCACTGATTCGTGTGCCCGCAGTAGAAATCGGGCGGCGAGCACTGATTCGGCGTGGGATTCAGTCCGTCGTTGACGATGCCGAGACCGAGCGCGCCGGCGTCGTCGAGGCTCGAGTAGTCTTGCTGGAAGTTCGCCGACGACATGTAGAGCAGCTGCACGTCGTCGCGCCCGGCGTCGCGGCGGTGCGGAATCCCGACGTGGAAGTTGGCGACGACGTCGCGGCTCGAGATGTTCGACGGCTGGCCGAAGTACGACGGATAGGAACCGAAGCAGCCGGGATCGGTGATGCCGTACTTCTTCACCGCGGGATTCGTGTACGTGAAGTTGTTGCTGCACGTCGGATAGACGGCCGGGTAGAACGGCAGAAACGTCGTGATGTGCGCCGGCCAATAGCCGTACGGGATCGTATCGGTCAGGCTCGCGCCGTTGAATTGGTCGAAGTAGCGAAAGTCCTGATTCGTTCCGCTCAGGCCCACGTAGTAGGAGAACATGCGGTCGGGCGTCGAGCCGCCCGCCTCGACGCGCGCGTCGTGATAGAACGTCGGCGTGCCGACGGCCAAGCTGCCGACGGCGTAGCCGGGAAACGTGCCGGTCTTGATGACCTGATTGATGAAGCCGCGCGAGGCCGGTGGCGTTGGCGTCGGCCTCGCCGCCGCCGGTGTAGATTTGCAGCTCCTGCTGGCCGAGCGTCGTCTCCGAGTTGCCCGGATAGTTGTCGAACGACCGGTTGATCGGCACGCCGTCGTATTCGTATCCGATCTGGTCGTAGTAGCCGCCGCGGATGTAGACGGTCTGATTGACGCCGACTTGGTTCGGGCGGCACGTATGAGCCGGGCATGGCCGCGATCGCCGAGTACGCGTTGTTCAGTCCGCCGCCGCCGCCGAGCGTCGCTGCGGCGCTCGTCAGCGCCGGATTCACCGAGTAGACGTCGGTCCCGGTGCCCGGGCGAACCGGGCTGAGCGACGAGCGCGACGCGACACGCGCGATCGTCTTGAGGCGTGCGCTGCAGCGCGATCGGGATCGTCTGGCTCTGGTCGGCGAAGACCGAGATGCCCGCGATCGAGAGGATTTCGAATCCGGCGTGCTCGGCCTGGATCGTATACGTGTCGGGGGCGAGCGAGATGAAGGTGAAGCGCCCGGCCGAATCGGTCGTTACGCGCGCGACCTGCGAAGGGCTCGTCGCCGTGACGTTCGCGCCGGCGATCGGCGCCTTCGTCGCGGCGTCCACGACGGTTCCGGTCAGCGATCCGGTCGTGCCGGCAATCGCATCCTGGCGCCACAGCAGCAGCGCCGCCAAAGCAGCAACGCGTATCTCATTCATCCTCCGAAAAGACGAATGCGCGTGCGAATCTTGAGCGCGCAAGTTTCGCTCCTCCTTACGTAACCCGATCGCTTCGGCCAACGGCCTGCTCTTCGCTCAACGCCGCGCCCGCCGCGAGCAGACGCACGAGCTCGGACTTTTCGACCGTGCGGCCAGCTGCTCGAGGAGCCGATCGACGACTTTCCGCTCGTACGGGACGATCTGCCACTCCGCGGCGCGCAACGCTTGCTCGGCGTAGCCGATCAATCGAGCGGCGCGAGCCGGCTCGCGCCGCACCTCGATGACCGCGATGTACGGCGATCGACAGAGCGGTGAGCACGCGATGGTGAGCCTTCGCCGCCGCGGCCAGCGCCTCGCGCGCCGGCGGCTCGGCTCGCGCGAGATCGCCGGTGGCCAGGAAGTAGCCCGCGACGTCGTTCATTGTGAACATCTTCACGACGTCGCGCTCGTCGAGGCGGCTCGCCTCGAGCATCAGCTCGGCGGCCGCGCGGAAGTCGCCCGCGCCCTCCGCCTCCCATTGCGACCACCATTCCAGCGCACGAGCCGTCTCGTCGTCTCGTCCGAGCGCCCGGAAGAGCGCGACGCTTTGCTCGTAGCGCGCGCGCACGGCGTCATCACCCTCGCTGCCGAACGCTTGCGCGCAACGGCGCAGCGTATCGGCCAACAGACGCCGATCGCCGGTCTCTTCGGCGAGCCGCAGCGCTTCTTGCGCCGCGGCCCGCGCATCGTCGGTGCGGCCTTGGGGCGCGTAGCGTGCCGCGACCTGCGAGAGCGCGCAAGCGAGACCGCGCGCGTCGCCGGCATCGCGATAGAGCGCGACCGCGCGCAGCGCCTGTTCGAGCACTTGCTTGTTCGCGCCGATATTGCTGTAGAGCATCGACAGTCCGTAGCGCAGCCGAGCCTCGACGGCGGTGGGAAGCGGCGTTCCGGCCGCGAGAACGCGCTCGCACCAGCTCGCACCCTTCCGCGCAACAGCGCCAGCCGCAGGAACATCGGCGTCGTGTCGGCCGCCAGGCGCGCGCCCAAGTCGCGATCGTTCCCCTTCCCGACGGTCCAGCCGAGCGCGGCGCGGAGATTGGCAAGGTCGCGTTGCATACGCGCGAGCCACTCGAGCTCGCGGACCCCGGTCCCACTCGTCGTACGCCGCGCGGGCCACCGCGGCGAACGCTTCCGCGTGCCGCCGCTCGATCTGCGCGGCCTCGCTGGTCGCGCCCAGTTTTTCCTCTGCGTACTGCCGGATCGGTTCCAACAAGCGGTAACGTGAGCGAGTCGCCGCGGTCGAGCACGACCAGCGACTTATCGACCAGCGACGAGAGCCGGTCCGCCGCGGCCCACGGATCGGCGTCGTCGCCGCAGACGGCGTTTGCGGCGTCCAAGAGAAAAGTCGCCGGCGAAAACCGCGCAACAGCGCAGGCAGCGCTGTAGGTCCGGCGGCAAGAGATCGTAACTCCAGTCAATCGTCGCCCGCATGGTCTGCTGGGTCGGGCGCCGGTCGCGTCCGCCCGCGAGCAGCCGCAGCTGCAGGCGCTGGGCGAGATCCGAAAGCGGCATCGTTCGCACGCGCGCGGCGGCGAGCTCGATCGCGAGCGCCATGCCGTCCAGACGCTCGCAAATCGTTTCGATCTTATCGGCGTCCGCGCCGGCAGTGAAGTTCGCGTCCGCGGCGCGCGCCCGATCCGTAAACAGCTCCATGGCCGAGTCGAGATCGAGTGACGTCAGTCGGTAGATGCGTTCGCCCGAGATGTCGAGCGGCTCGCGGCTGGTCGCGAGCACGCGAATCTCCTTGCACCGAGCGACCGCTATGGACACGATCGCGGCGACGCCGGCGACGAGCTGCTCGCAATTGTCCACGACCAGCAGCAGCTCGCGCTGCGTCAAATACTCGAGAAGATCGTCCATCGGCTCGCGGCCGGGCACGATCGGCGCTCGCAGCGCCGCGAGCATCGCGCCCGGGACCAGCGCGGGGTCGTCGAGCGCGCAGAGATCGACGAACCACGCGCCGTCGCGCTCGTCGTTGAGGCGCCCGGCCGCGACCTCGAGAGCGCAGCGCGTCTTGCCAATGCCTCCGGCGCCGACGATGGTCACGATCGCGCCCGCTTCGAGGAGCGCCTCGACTTTAGCGACGTCCTCGTGCCGCCCGACGAAGCTCGTCGTCTGGCGGGGGAGATTGTTCGGCGGCGTCCGGAGCGCGCGCAGCGGGTTGAAGTCCGAACGCAGTCCCGGCGCAACCGCCTGGTACACGCGCTCGGGCTCGCGCAGACCGCGTAGCGGCAGCGTCCCGAGGTCGCGCAACGCGATCCCCGTAGGCGGAGACGCGAGTGCGAGGTCCGCGGCGAATCCCGAGAGGAGAATCTGTCCGCCGCTGCCGGCCGCAGAGCAACCGCGACGTGCGGTTGAGCGCGGTGCCGAAATAGTCGCCCGAGCGCTCGTCGGCCTCGCCGGCGCCGATGGCCATGCGTACGGCGAGTCCAGCGACGGCGGCGAAATCCTCGCGGCCGAGCCTCCGCTGGATTTCCACGGCCGATTCTAGGGCGTCGCCAATCGTCCAAAACGCGGCGCAGAATGCATCGCCGATCGTCTTAAAGACGTATCCGCGGCGCCGCTCGATCTCGCCGCGCAAGATTTCATCGTGGCGTCGCACAGCGTCGCGCATGGCTTCGCCTGCGGAATCCCAGCGCCGCGTGCTTCCTTCGATGTCCGAAAACAAAAAGACGACCGTGCCCGTCGGAAGTGCCTTATCCGCCACGAGTCAGTCGTTTTCACTCGCCGCGCCCGGCTTTCCGCTCGCCCCGATGCGGCGGTCCGGACAAGAACCGCATGGCCGCCGCCGCGAGCGCGGCGCCCACGAACGGGCCCGCCGCGTAGATCCAGCTCAAACCGCCGGCGCCGGCCAGCAGCTGCGCCGGTATCGAGCGCGCAGGATTCATCGACGCGCCGGAAATTGGTCCCGCGAAGAAGCCGCACGCGGCGACGGTGAGTCCGACGGCGAGCGCGGCCTGCCTGCCGATGATCGAGTCCTGGCGCGCGCACGCGAGGATGACGACCATCAGCGCAAACGTCAACACGATTTCCGCGATGACCGCGTCGAATTGCGTGTACTGCGGGCCGGGACGGCTCGCCCCGAAAGCGAGGTCGTTCTTCCACAGCGCCAACCCGAGAGCAGCAGCGGCAAATCCGCCCGCAAACTGCGACGCCCAATACAGGAACATCTGCGTGACCGGCATCGCTCGCCGCAGGACGAAACCGAGTGAGACCGCTGGATCTACGTGGGCGCCGGAGATCTCCGAAAACGCGTAGATCATCGCGATCGCGATGAATCCACGAGCCAACCAGCGCGAAACGTAGTCGACGTGTCCGCCGCCGTAGTAGCCGACGTCGACTCCGATTGCCACGAGCGTTACGAAGAACGTCCCGAGAAACTCGACGCCAAGTTTCTGCGTCATCGAGGGCTTGCCGGCGGCAACAACCTTCCGTGCCATACCGGCTCTTTACCCCGCCGGCGGCGTTTGGGGCGCGGCGCCTAGTTGGTGCGGCGGATCAATGGGACGACGGGCCGGGAAAGCACTGCGACCAGCTCCGCGCGGCTCTTCACGTTGAACGTCTGAAAGAGCTGTGCCAGCTGGTTGCGCACGGTGTGGGGACTTCGTCCGAGCACTTGCGCGATCTCAGAGTTTCGCCGGCCCGCGCGCACGAGCTCCAACACCTCACGTTTTGCGGGCGGAATGCGCTCCAACGGCACGACGGCCAGATTGTTTGCCTCCGCGACGCGGCGAGCGATCCAGCTGCGCGGCCACGGGTCGATCTTTCGAGCCGCGCGGTGAACCCATCGTCGGTCCCGCGTGGCCTCGAATAGTCCGAGCGCGCACAGCGCCGCGCGCCACGCGTAGTTGAAGTCTTCGAAGATGTCCCAAGCCTCGGTCAGCGCCGCCTTGCCCTCCTGCGCGTCGCCGAGACGCAGCCACGCGATGCCCTGCGAGTAGGCCTCGAAGCCGCGCACGCGCGGGTCGGTGCCGTATGAGAGCATCGGGATGACGGTCGAGCCGAGGGAGCGGAATCGCGCGAGATACTGTTCGGCGATCGGCGCGTTTTCGTACGCGAACAACTCGGCGGCGACGAGCAACGCCGAGCGTTCCTCGCCGGTCACGTCGTTCCACGAGAGCCGCTGCGCCATCTCGTGCGCGTCCTGGAGCTGTTCAGCGGCGAACGCGGTCTCGCCGGTGTTCCTGGCGAGGGCCGCGCGATCGAGGAAGCACAGGACGCTCCAGTGCTCCGACGGCGCGAGGCGCATCGCCTTCTTGAAGCCGGCGAACGCGGCCAGCTCATTGCCCTGGAGCTCCTCCATCGCCGCGATGAAGCGCGTGATCTGAAAACGCGGCAGCTGCAGCCCCGGCGTCCATGGCATGCCGTCGAAGATGCTGCGTACGCGCTCCGCGACGTCGCGCAGCGGCAGCTCGCGGCATAGCAGCGCCAGCGTGAACAGCGCGTTCGCCCGGTAGTACTGGTCGGGCTCGGGGGCGAGGTCGAGCTCGTCGAGCGCTTTCTGCAGCTCGTCGACCTGCTTCAAAACTTCGCCGCGCCGAAGGGCTATCCATGAGAGAAGGTGTCGAGCCCGCGCGCGACTGTTCGCGTCGGCGGAGTTGACCTGTACGATGGCGACCTCTTCTGCCTCGCGGTGCTCGTGCTGCATCCAGGCGATGGCCGCCTTCTGATACAGCGCTTCCTCGTGAAGCGGGTCGTCCGGCGAGAGATCGTCGAGGGCGCGGTCGATCAGCCTCCGGCCGGCGACGTAATCCCTGGTCGCCCCGAGCGCCGTGCCGAGCAGCATATCACGCTCCGCGCGCATCGCCGTCGTGGTTGCCGGAAAGTCCGAGAGCGAGCCGATGATGTCCACGAACCGGCGCTCGCGGATCGCCAGCCGGGCGGCGGCCAGCGCCGCTTCGAGCGTATCGCCCGCTGCAATGAGCTCACGACAGCGGTCATAGTCCGCAGCCCTGAGTGCTCGGGTGAATTCGTCATGGTCGAAGACCGGACGAGCGTGTCTAACGGTTGTCAGCATGAGTCCCCGTGGAGTGGTTTTCAAAGCGTGATGCCAGGGCCCGATGGAACCCACCGGACGCCGACTTTTCTATTGTGGGTCCGAGTTAGCCTCCGTAGCCCTTAAGAATGATACCGCCGCCCGACGAGTCGTCGTGGTGGATCTTCGAGGAGCGCTTACCGAGGATAATACCGCCGCCCGACGAGTCGTCGTGGTGGATCCTCGAGAGGATGATACCGCCGCCCGACGAGTCATTCGGGTGCAGCCGGCTGGCAGCCGGGAGGAGTGACCCGCCGCTCATGTTACCTCCGGCACATCCGCCGAGAATAGCTGCGCCGAGCGCAAGGGAAACCGCCACGATGGTCTTACGCATTCGTCTTACCTTTCAACGCCGGAGGGCGCCAGGAAGCACAAGTGATAGTACGAATATACTAGTACCAAAACGCCTCCAAGGATAGGGCCGCTTGGCAAACCTTGCACCACTATCAACAAACCTAGCGGAACGATGAGTGCCATCAGAACAAGGCGAGAGGCCCCGCGCCTCTTTAAGCTCCCCGGAATGCACGCGACCTCGGTCGTCGGGGCTCCCATTCGTTCTCATTCATTCATTTTCAGAGGATCTTCTATGTCTTACTCCTTTCTCGCAACGCGCAAGGGGCAGTATGCCGCTTTCCTCATCGCCGTCTGCGCCGCCGCCGTGGCGGCATGCAGCGGACCGTCGCCGGTCGGGCCTCCTCTCCAGGCCTCTTCGAGCCTGAGGTCCAGCGCCGCCGGCCCGGCTACCAAGGCGTCGCCGACGCCGTATGACTTTGCGTTCACGACGGTCGACGACCCCGGCAGCAACAAGTTCAACGAGGCCACGAGCATCAACGAGCTTGGGGCGATCTCGGGCAACTACGGTAGCGGCTCGCCGAGCGATCCGAGCCACGGCTGGATCACCCAGCCACCTTATACGAAGTACCGGCAACTCGACTACCCGGGCGCGGTCGATACCTACCTCCAGGCGATGAGCACCGACCATCTCCGGGCCGGCTTCTTCCTCGACAACACGAAGCAACACAACACGTGGGGATTCGTCCAGAACCACGGCATCTTCACGTTGTACAAGGACTTCAAGACCCCCAAGGAGCCCGGCTTTGTCGACGAACTGCTCAGCATCAACGGTTCGGACATCTCCGTCGGCTTCTACGAAGACGATAGCGGTAACGACATGCCCTTCGAGCTGGTCGTCACGCAGAACAGGTACACGGCACTTACTCCGCCCAACGCGCAGAGCGCCCAGGCGACGATCGTCAACCTGCGGGGCGACATCGGGGGGATCGAGACCACCAACGGCGGGACGGTCGAGGGCTGGCTCTTGCGCGGCGGCATCTACACGACGTTCTCGTACCCGCAGGCGACGAGCACCCAGCCGTATGGGCTGGACTTCGAGGAACAGGTCGTGGGATCGTACGTCGACAACAGCGGCGCGACCCACGGCTTCATCCTGACCAACCCGACGAGCCCGAGCAAAAGGTTCTGGCAGTCGGTGGATGACCCGGCCGCGGCCGGCACCACCGTCATCACCAGCATCAACGCTGTGCATGCGATCGCCGGATGGTATCTCGACTCGCAGGGTAACCGCCACGGCTTCACCGCCGTGCTCCCGGGAAGTAAGGCTACGACGCGCTAAGCGTTACTCCGCGTCGGGGACGCGGTGCTCGGTGGGCTGGCGCTTGAAGAAGCCTTCGTCGTAAGGGCTCTCGATCCGCACGAACGGGCGCGGCGGCTCCTTGAAGTCGAAGGCATCGCGCCCGGGCGAGTTGGCGCGCGAATCGCTCGGCGCCAGCCTAGCCAATCCGAATGTGTCCTCGACGAACTTGAGGATGCTGCCGTGCTCGTAGTGTACGTGCGAGACGCGGTCCTTCTTCGCGTAGGCTGAGACGATTAGCAGCGGAATGCGCATGCCCAGTCCGTCGTAGTCTTTATACGCCGGCGGTTCCGGATCGAACCAGCCGCCGTAATCGTCCCAGAAGACGAAGATCGCGGTCGATTTCCAGTACTTCGATTCGCCGATCGCGTTGACGACCGAGGCGACCCAGGAAGGCCCGGTGTTCGATGCGTTGCCGGCGTGGTCGGAGTTCTCCCACGTGGGCGTGATCCAGTTGACCGCGCGCAGCTTGCCGTTCGAAACGTCGCTGAAGAACTGGGTCTGCGGCGTGACGATGTCCTTGCCCCAATCGGGGCCGTTGTAGATATGCTTGATCGCTTGATAGGCGCTCCAGAAACCCTCGTCTCCGTGGATCGTGGCGGTGTAGAATGCCCACGAGATGCCCGCCTCGTCGAGCTCGTCGCCCAGCGTCGTCGGGTCCCAGCAGACGACCTCGTAGCCGGTTGGAAACTGCCGCTGCGTATTGACCGTGCCGATCATGTCGTTCGGTCCGCCGGGGCAGCCCCACAGGCTGAACGGATAGTCGATGCTCGACTGCGCCTGACCCGCAATGATGTATTGGTGTGAGACGAAGCTGCTGGCATCGAAGTTCGACGCGTACATCTGATCGGCGAGCACATACTGCCTGCCGATGTCAAAGTACGGCTTCGTCTCCGAGTGCGGCACATAGCTATATTGTGGTTCGGGGATCGGACAGGCGGGCTCGGGCGGACCGCAGCCGACGGGCTCGAGATTGAATCCGTTCATCCGGCAATCCGTGCCCGGGATCTTTCCCGTTCCGTCGCAAGCCTTGATGAACGAGCCGGCGCTGTGGTCGATGTCAAACCACGTTGCAATGCTCAGCGGGCGGATCTCGACCTGGTTGTTCTTCGAATCGTAACCGAAGCTCACGGTCTTGGCCTTCGGGAAGCCGTAAAAGAGGTTGTTCAGGCTCCGATTCTCTTGAACGAGGATGACGATGTGCTTGATCTTGCCGCGCGAAGGGCCGCGTCCAATCACATGAGCCAACACGGGTGGCCGCGCAGATCCCGGCAGGCTGGCGGCCGGCAGGCCCGGCGACGCGGCCGGACCGCCGGCGCCACAGCCGGCGAGCAGCAGCGCCGCCGCCGTCATGATTCCGAGCTTCATCTGTCCTGAGTTATTCTGCGTCGGGGATGTGATAATCCGGCGGCTGATGCAGGAAAAAGTCGCGATCGTACGGCGCGTCGATCTTCACGAACTTTCGCGCCGGCGCGTTGAAGTTGAAGCAATCGGCCGACGGCGATTTGGCCCGCCTGTCGCTGGCAGCCAATCTGCCCAAGCCGAACGTGTCCTCCACGAACTTCAGGATGCTGCCGTGCTCGTAGTGCTCGTGTGAGACGAACCCTTTCTTGGCATAGGCCGACACGATCAGCATCGGCAGACGAAAGCCGAGGCCGTCGTAGTCCTTATATGCCGGCGGCTCCGCGTCGTACCAGCCGCCGTAGTCGTCCCAGAAGACGAACATTGCGGTGCTTTTCCAGTACTTCGATTTGCCGACCGCATTGACGAGCGACGTGACCCACGACGGACCCGTCTTCGAGCCGCTGCCGGCATGATCGGAGTTCGCCCACGTCGGCGTGACCCAGCTGACGGAACGCAGCTTGCCATTCTTAACGTCGGTCAGGAACTGCGACGGCGGCGTGATGACGTCTTTCTTCCAGTCGGCTCCGTTGTAGATGTGGTTGATCGCCTGGTAGGCGCTCCAGATCCCCGGATTTCCGCTCGAGTATCCGACCGCGTAATACGCCCACGAGACGTGAGCCTGGTCGAGCTCGTCGCCCAGTGTCGTCGGATCCCAGCATACGACCTCGTAGCCGTCGGGGATCTGGCGCTGTGGACCGACCTCCGAAATCACGTCGCTGGGTCCGCCGGGGCAGCCCCAGGAGCTGATCGGATAGTTGACTGCCGATTCGGCCTGGCCCGAGATGATGTATTGGTGCGAGATGAAGCTGCTCGCGTCGAAGTTCGACGCGTACATCCGATCGGCGAGTACGTACTGCCGGCCGATGTCGAAGTACGGCTTCACCTCGCTGTAAGGCGCGTACGCGTACTGCGGATGTTTGAACGGACAGCTGTTGCCGCAACCCACGCTCTCTTGATTGAAACCGTTCATCCTGCAGTGCGTCCCGGAATTTTCCCGGTGCCGTTGCAGGCGGCGAAGAACGCGTACGAGCTGTGATCGATGTCCCAATACGTCTCCAGCCCGATGGGCACGAGCTTGATCCTCTTGCCGTAGCTGTCGTAGCCGTAGTCCGCGTATTTCGCGCCCGGGAAGCCGTGAAACAGGTCGTTGAAGCTGCGATTCTCTTGGACCACGATCACGATGTGCTTGATCTTGCCGGTCGAGATTCCGAGCTCTGAGCGGAGTTGAAGGGGGCCGGCGGCGGGGTTCGCCGCCGGCAATCCGACCGGCGCGCCGGGGCCGCCGCCGTTGCAGGCCGCCAGCAGCAGCGTTGCGGCGCCGATGCAGCGCGTCGCGAACCGCATCACTCGGCGTCCGGGATGTGATTGTCGGGCGGCTGATGCAGGAAGAACGCCTTGTCGTAGGGCGACTGGATCGGCACGAACGTGCGCGGCGGCTGCTTGAAGTTGAAGCAATCCCTCGCCGGAGAGTTGGCGCGAGTGTCGACTGCCGTCAGGCGACCCAAGCCGAACGTGTCTTCGACGAACTTCAGGATGCTGCCGTGCTCGTACTGCACGTGCGAAACTCGGCCGTGCCGAGCGTAGGCCGAAATGACCAGCATCGGGATGCGCATGCCGAGCCCGTCGAGGTCGGCGTAGGGCTGCGGCACGGGGTCGAACCAACCGCCGTAGTCGTCCCACATCACGAAGATCGCGGTTGAGTCCCAGTATTGCGATTCGCCGATCGCGTTGACGACCGACGTGACCCACGACGGTCCCGTGTTCGAGCCGCTGCCCGCGTGATCCGAGTTGGTCCACGTCGGCGTCACCCAGCTAACCGAGCGGAGGTTGCCGTTGGACACGTCGTTGATGATCTGCTGCGGCGGGGAGATGATGTCTTTGCTCCAGTCGGGGCCGTTATAGATGTGCTTGATCGCCTGGTACGCAATCCAGATCCACGGGCTGTTCGAATACGACACGCCGTAGAACCCCCACGAGACGTTGGCTTTGTCGAGCTCGTCGCCGAGCGTCGTGGGATCCCAGCAGACGACTTCCGAGCCGGACGGCTGGCGCTGCGAGCCCACCTCCCCGATATTGTCGCTCGGTCCGCCGGGGCAGCCCCAGGCGCTGTCGGGATAGTTGATCGCTTTCTCCGCCTGCGCGGAGATGATGTACTGGTGCGAGATGAAGCTGCTCGCGTCGAAGTTCGAGGCGAACATGTGATCGGCGAGCACCCATTCCTTTGCCATGTCGAAGTACGGCTTCGTCTCGCTGTGGGGCACGTAGGCGTATTCCGGATATTTGGTCGGGCAACTGCTCCCGCAGCCGGCCCACTCGTTATTGAAGCCGTTGTTCTTGCAGTTGGTGCCGGGAAGGCTGCTGGTGGGGCCGTCGCAGGCCGCGATGTCGCCATACGAGTCGTGCTCCACGTCCCAGGTCGTCTCAAGCGGAATCTGCACTAGATTGATCTTCTGGCCGTAGCTGTCGTAGCCGTACCCCGCCGTCGTGGCGCCCTTGGCGCCGTAAAACAGATTGTTAAAACTGCGGTTCTCTTGAACGATGATGACGATGTGCTTGATCTTGCCCTTCGACGGGCCGCGCCCGATGCGCGCAACGAACGGTGCCGCGTGGGAGCTCGGCGCGTTCACGACCGGCAGGCCGGGCGAGAGGCCCGCGCCGCCGCTGTTACACGCCGACAGGAGAAACGCTGCCGCCGCGAGCGGCAGCGCACGGCGGGCATGAGGATTGCAGTGCATGTGTGGTCTCCTTCTGATTTACTCTGAGTCCGGGATTCGGGGGTCGATGTGTTGGTGCAGGAAAAACGCTTTGTCGTGCGGCGCGTCGATCTTCACGAACTTGCGAGGCGGCTTCGCGAAGTCGAACGCATCCGACGCAGGCGAGTACGCGCGCGTGTCGCTCGTGCTAAGACGCCCCAAACCGAACTCGTCCTCCGTGAACTTCAGGATGCTGCCGTGCTCGTAGTGCACGTGCGAGACGTAGCCCTGCTTGGCATAGGCGGAGATGATCAGCATCGGAAGGCGCAGTCCGAGCCCGTCGTAGTCCTTATACGCCGGGGGTTCGGAATCGTACCAGCCGCCGTAATCGTCCCAGAACACGAAGATCGCGGTAGAGTCCCAATACTTCGACTCGCCGATCGCGTTGACCAGCGACGTGACCCACGAGGGCCCCGTGTTCGATCCGCAGCCCGCGTGATCCGAGTTGGCGCAGGTCGGTGTGATCCAGCTCACCGTCCGCAGCTTGCCGGCCGAGACGTCGCTGAAGAACTGCGTGTTCGGAGCGATGATGTCTTTGCTCCAGTCCGGACCGTTGTAGATGTGGTTGATCGCCTGGTATGCGCTCCACCCGTCGGTGGTCGAGGCCGCGTAGAACGCCCAGGGCAAGCCCGCGTTATCGAGCTCGTCGCCGAGAGTCGTGGGATCCCAGCACACGACCTCGTGGCCGTACGGAATCTGCCGCTGCGGCCCGACCGTCGCGATCTCGTCGCTCGGGCCGCCGGGGCAGCCCCAGTAGCTGTACGGATAGTTGACGGCCGATTCGGCCTGCGCCGAGATGATGTATTGGTGCGAGATGAAGCTGCTCGCATCGAAGTTCGAGGCGTACATCTGGTCGGCCAGCACCCACTCGTTGGCCATGTCGAAGTATGGCTCGGTCTCGGTCCGCGGGACGTACGCATACTGCGGATGCTGGATCGGGCAGCTGCTATAGCAGCCGACCCACTCTTGGTTGAAGCCGTTCATGCGGCAGCGCGTTCCAGGAATTTTCCCCTTCCCGTTGCACGCCTCGAAGAACGCGCCCGAGCTGTGATCGATGTCCCACGTCGTTTCCAATCCGATCGGCAACAGCTTGATCTTGTCGCCGTTCGTATCGTAACCGTACTTCTTGGTCTTCGCTCCCCGGTAGCCCATGAACAAGTTGTTGAAGCTGCGATTCTCCTGCACGATGATCACGACGTGCTTGATCTTGCCGCTGGACGTCGCACGGCGCGCGGCGGGGGCTGCTTGCGGCAGCCCGGGCGACGTGCCCGAGCTGCCGCCCGCGTTACAGGCTGCCAGCAGCAGCGCCGCGGCGACGGCGGAGAACCTCGCGCGGCGCATCATTCGGCGTCGACGACGTGGTTGTCGGGAGGCTGGTGCAGGAAGAACGCCCGGTCGTAGGGAGCCTGGATCGGCACGAACTTCCGCGGCGGCTTGTTGAAGTTGAAGGCGGGGTCCGGTGAGTTCGCGCGCTTGTCGCTGGGCGCCAAGGCGGCCAGACCGAACGACTCTTCCACGAACCTCAGGATGCTGCCGTGCTCGTAGTGCACGTGCGAGACGCGCCCGTGCAAGGCATAGGGCGAGATGATCAGCAGCGGCAGGCGCATGCCCAGGCCGTCGTAGTCGGCGTAGGCCGGCGGCTGCGAGTCGTACCATCCGCCGTAGTCGTCCCAGAAACAAAAGATCGCCGTCGAGTTCCAGTACTTCGATTCGCCGATGGCGTTGACGACCGACGTGACCCACGACGGACCCGTCTTCGAGCCGCTGCCGGCGTGATCGGAGTTGCCCCAGCTCGGCGTCACCCAGCTGACGGAGCGCAGCTTGCCGTTGGCCACGTCGGTAATGATCTGCGTGGGCGGGCTGATGACGTCCTTGCTCCAGTCCGGGCCATCGTAGATGTGTTTGATCGCCTGATAGGCGACCCAGATGAACGGATAGCCCGGGTAGACCTCACCGTAGAACGCCCACGATATGCCGGCCCCGTCGAGCTCGTCGCCCAGCGTGGTCGGATCCCAGCAGACTACTTCGTTGCCGTACGGAATCTGGCGCTGCGGGCCGACCATCGAGACTGTGTCGTATTTGCCGCCGGGGCAGCCCCAGGCGCCGTCCGGATAGTTGACCGCCGACTCCGCCTGACCGGAGATAATGTACTGATGCGAGATAAAGCTGCTCGCGTCGAAGTTCGACGCGTACATCTGGTCGGCTAGCACCCACTCCTTCGCCATGGCGAAGTACGGCTGCGTCTCGCTGCGCGGCACGTACGCGTACTGCGGGTGCGGGATCGGGCAGCTGCTGCCGCAACTGGCGTACTCCTTATCGAAGCCGTCCATCTTGCAGTTGGTTCCGGGGATCTTTCCGGTTCCGTCGCACGCGGCGAAAAACGCTCCGGAGCTGTGGTCGATGTCCCACTGCGTCTCCAGGCCGATCGGCCTCAGCTTGATCTTCTGGCCGTACGAATCGTAGCCGTAGCCGGCCGTCGTTGCGCCCTTGTAGCCTTTGAACAGATCGTTGAAACTGCGGTTCTCTTGGACGATGATGACGATGTGTTTGATCTTGCCGCTCGAGGGGCCGCGCCCGACGCGCTGCAGCGCCGGGCCTAGCTGCGAGTTCGGCTGATTCGCGACGGGCAGGCCGGAAGATATGCCCGCGCCGCCGCTGTTGCTACAGGCCGACATGAAGAGCACGAGAGCCGCAACGCAGAGCGTTCGGCCCGCGAACGAGGTGGATTGCATGTAACGTGTGCTCCTTGCAGCAAAAGTAAACTGCTATCGGTTACGACGGCGAAAAAAGAAAATCCCATAGGGATGCCGGCATCCGCGTCGCTCGGGCGATGACGCCAATCATCTTTTTTCGAGAAACGACTGCCGCTCGAACGTCATGCTTACGCAGGTGCCACGTGTCGTGTCGATGTTCAACTGGTGTGTGATTGCCCGGATGATGCGCAGCCCGAAGCCCCGGCCGGGGAGCGGCTCGCGCCGGATGAACGAGCCGCGATCCAAGACGTCGACCCAGAGACGGCCGCCGCGATCGTAGCGCGCGAACAGCTGCACGTCCCGCGCAATCTTGCTCGGGCTGCGCATGTATGCGTGCTCCACGACGTTGGCCAGCGCCTCGCCCGCAGCGGTGGTCACGTCGTCTCGAACGGCGTGGTCGAACTGCAGTACCTCGAGAAACGCCGTGAGCGCATGCCGGATCGGAGCGACGTACTGCGGTTGCGCCGGACAATGCAGGCGCAGCTCAGAGGCTCGCTTCATTCGGCGCCGCTGTGCTCGAGATAGACCCGAGCCGTGTCTCGGTCGCGGAAGATCTTGAAGGCGCCTGCCAGCCCGGCATACTCGACCACGCGGGCAAACTGCGGCGTGCGCACCGCCAAGGCGACCGGAATCGCGTCGTGTGAGGATGCGACGCAGAATCGCAGCAGCTCGGTCAGCGCCACCGAATCGGCATACGTCACATCCGAGAGATCGACGAGGACGGCGCGAGCGGCGGGCGAGCATCGCAGCGCGTTGCGTATCTCGTCCTTGCGGCCGATCTCAAGCTCGCCGCTCAAACGGATCGTCTTGATGGAATCGCTTTGGTTCACGCCGTTCTCCGCAATGCGGCTGCATCCGGCGCGCCGGCCGCCGCAGGGTCCAAGAAGTGAATCGTCAGTATTGCGATGTCGTCGGAGGCCCGATGATGGTCGAAGATCCCGTCGCGAATGGCTTTCGCCGGATCGCCGTCTGCTCTCTGCGCCGCCGCTTCGACCGCCTCGAGCAAGATCGATTCGCCCGCGAGAACGTCGTGCGAGTGTTCGATCACGCCGTCGGTGTAGAGCACGAGCATCGCGCCCGGCACGCTCTTGACGCGATGCGTTGCATACGACGCATCGCCGTTGATTCCCAGCGGCAGCGCGCCGACGTCGAGGAATCGGGCCCGGCGCCCCGGCTCGAACAAGACCGGCGCGGGATGACCGGCTACAGCGTAGCTAAACTCGTACGCGCGCGCATCTACGAGTCCGGCGATGGCCGTGATCATCGGGAAGTCCGCGGCGATCAGCTCGGCGTTGACGCGCTCGAGAATGTTCCCCGGCGAGGGATCGACGAGCGCGCTGGAAATCAGCATCTGCCGCGTCTTGTTCATCGCGACCGCTGCCTCGATCCCGTGACCGGCGACGTCGCCGATGGCGAGGAGCACGCGGTCGTCGGGCAGCCGGACGGCGTCGTACCAGTCGCCGCCGACCTTCGCCTCTTCGGTCGCGGGCACGTACGTCGCGCTCAATCGCACGCCCGGCAGCTCGGGCAAAACCGTCTGCGCGAACGCCTCCTGGAGCGTGTCGGCGATACGCTTCTCCGCCTCGTAGGCGGCGCGTATCTCGGCGGCGCGGCGGCGCTGCTCCTCGGACTTCGCGCGCTCCTGCTCGAGCCGGGCGGCCAGCCGGTATTGCTGGGTCGTAAAGAGCGCGGCGGCCACAATAACCGCGACGACGGCGGCGATGACAAAGACGTTCGCCATGCCGATCGCCTGTTCGGCGCGCGCGTCGCCTTGGCGCTCGCGGCGAACCAGCGCGGCGTCGATCGCGTCGAGATCGTCACGAAAGCGATCGACGAGGATCTTTCCGTGCAGCTCGAGCACGTGGCCGTTGCGCCTTTTTGCGAGCAGCGAAGGAAACGCGACCCGCCGCAGCCAGCGCGCGTTCGTGGCCTGCGCGTCGGCAACGAGATGCTCCGAATCGCGGAGTCCCAGCGCCTTGCCGGCCGAACCGAGCTGCCGCAGCAGCCACGGAAGGGCGGCTCGACCACGGAAGTACGGCTCGAGCAGCAGCGGATCGCGCACCGCCGAATAGCCGCGAGCTCCCGTCTCCTCGTCGAGCTGCGCGCGCACCGCCTCTGCGGTGATGATGCGCGCCGCTCGAACGTGCTCGGCGTCCGCGTACGATGAGGTCAGGATCGAACGCACGAGAACGCCGCCGGCCACGAGCACTGCGACCAGCAGCGCCAAGAAGCCGAGCGTTAGGACCAGCGGAATGGGGAGACGGCGAGTCATCGCTAGGCGCTCTTTCTCACCGCCGCGCAACGGCCCTCCGGCGATTCAGGCGTGCCCCAGATGCCAGCCGTGATCCTCGCAGCGATACGGCCGTAATCCTTTCGATGCCGGCGGAATCGCGCGCTGCGCGAGCTGGCGAGTCGCGAAGGCTGCCTTCGGCGCGCCGTTGGTTTTATAGCAGGAGCGCGGACCGCCGCGCTTACGCTGCGTCACTCCTCGCCGTCGAAATAATCGAGCGGCTCCGAGCGGATGTTGCGGCGCTCGGGTATCGGCACGCCCCACTTGCCGCTGTCGGGATAGTGCCAGCATTCGCCGATCGGGTTGTCGGCAACGACGTAGAGAACGAGGTCCTCGGTGCCGTCGTTGAAAAACTGATGGGCCTGTCCGGGCTCGAAGATGCACGCATCGCCCTCGACTACGGGCGCCGTTCCGTCCTCGTGCCGCACCGTGCCGCGTCCCGAGATGACGTGATAGAACTCCCACTGCGCGCTGTGCGAATGATACGGATAGGGCGCCTTGCCGGCGGGGATACGGAGGATCTCGACGTCAAACGGATGGCGCTCGCGCAGGTCGGTCGACCGCGGCTTGCGTCCCAGCGCTTCCGACACCTCGATCCCCTCGCCCGCCATGGTCCCCTTTGGCGAAGACCACTTTATCGGCTCGATCTTTTTCGTGTTGACCATCAGCATGCTCGTTTCGTACCTCGATGCCATCGTTCGCCGGAATCCCCGCAAGGGCCGCTCTCTCGCGTTCGCGAATTCGCAGAACAGGGGAGATCACCATGCTCACGATACGGTCGCGCACGACACCGATGCTTGCAATGCTTCTTGCCGGATGCGTCTCGAGTGCGGGCGCTCACATGCCGAGCATCGCTTCCGCGGACGCCACGCCGCTCGCAGGTCCGCACGGTTCTCAGGTGACGATCGTGCTGATGGAGAACAAAGACTACGATCGGGTCGTGGGCAGTCCCGAGGCGCCGTATCTCAACAAGACGCTGATCCCGCAAGGGGTGTTGCTGCGCAACAGCCACGCGATCGGCCACCCGAGCCAACCCAACTATCTCGCCCTTTTCTCCGGTTCGAAACAGGGGATCAAAGGCGACCGATGTCCCGTCTATTTTAAGGCGACCAACGTGGCGTCCGAGCTGTTTGCCGTCGACAAGACCTTCGCCGGTTACTCGGAGTCGATGCCGCACGACGGCTATAAGGGCTGTTACCACGGGCTCTACGACCGCAACCACAACCCATGGGTCGAGTTCAAGAACGTGCCGGACAAGGACAACCTGGTCTATCACGGCTTCCCGAAGACCGTCGCTTCGTTCGTGTGGATCACGCCGAATCTGTGTCATGACACCCACGACTGCGCGGTGAACGTCGGCGACCGGTGGCTGTCGCAGAATCTGCCGCAGATCATCTCGTGGGACAAGACGCACGATGCGCTGCTGATCTTGACGTGGGACGAAGCTGCTCCGGACAACAGCGGGAAGAATCACATCGCAACGGTGCTCGTCGGTCCGATGGTTCGGTCCGGCGTCGACGACACGCAGGATGTCGATCATTACTCGGTGCTCCGCACGATAGAAAAGATCCTCGACGTCGCCTGCATCGACCACGACTGCAGCGCGCCGCTCCTCAGCGGTATTTGGAAGTGAAGAAAAGCCCTGACTAAGGCGGGCTTTTTTAAAAGCGGCCGTAGGTACGGGCGCGCGGGCGTGCGAATGTGTCACGCCCCACTTAAGCCACCTCGGAGGATTAAACGTGAAAATAGCCCCTTTGACGACCGCTTTAGCGGTCGCAACGGTTCTCTTCGGCGGTTGTTCCGGCGGATCGCAAAGCTCTAATGCCGGTACGGCCCCGCTCCCGCCCGCGGCGCACGGAACCCCGGGATACATGCTTCCCTCGGGCGTCGACAGCCGCTTCGCCGGGGAATCCCGCCTGTCGGCGCGATTCTTCTCACCGACGCTCGCTCCGGACCATCACAAGAAGCGGATCGAGAAAGAATTCTTCATCTCGGACACCAGCAGCAACGTGTTCGTCTTCAAGAACTCCACCTATGCGAAGGTCGGTGACATCACCAACGGCATTACCGCCTCCGACGGCGTCTGGGTCGATAAGAAAGGCAATGTCTACGTCGCGAACGTGTCCAGCAACGTCGTGGAATACAAGAAAGGCGCCGGATCGCCCATCTGCACGTATTCCGCGAGCCTGACCGACCCCATCAATGAAACGACGGACAGCGCCGGCAACGTTTACATTACGGATTATCAGGGCGCCGCCGTTCGCGAATACGCGCAATGCAGCAACACGGTGAAGGCGACGTTTTCCATCTCGAATCCCGAGGGCGTCGCGGTTGACGCGAGCGGCGACGTGTTCGTCGCGGCCAACGGTCAATTCACGGAGTTCATCAGTGGCACGCCACACCTGCTCGGCGCCACGGTCGGTTCGTCGGCAGGCCTAGTCCTCGACAACAAGGGCGATCTGATTGCCGATGATCAGACCGGTTCGATCGACGTGATCAAGCCGCCGTACTCGACGGCGACGGTGCTCGTGAGCGGGCTCTCGGATCCGTTCCACTGCTCGCTGAACTCCGCGGAGAACCTGCTCTTCAACGCCAACGACGGCTCGACGACGGTAACGATCTACAGCTATCCGGCGATGTCGCTGGTGCACACGATCACGTCGGGCGACGGGATTGACGGCGCGGAGGGCGTCGGCGAGTCGCCCAACGCGGTCTTCTAGCCTCTTACTCGGTAGCATGACGCGTGCGCTCCGTTCGCGGGGCGCACGCGCATTATTGGAAGCTGTGGATGGCGACGGTGCGTGTGATGCCCTCGTCGCTGAAGCTCCAGATCTTCTTCGCGATGACGTCGATGCAGCCGCTCTCCTTCTGCAGCGTGCCCTCGACGATCAGCGTCGGCGACGAGCGGATCGGGCGGCGAAATTCTTCATAGATGTTGGGGCGCACGATCACATTCACGAGCCCCGTCTCGTCTTCCAGCGTCAGGAAGACGAAGCCCTTGGCCGTGCCGGGTCGCTGGCGCGTGATCACGAGCCCGCCGACGCGGCACTTGCCGTTGCGCGGCAGCCCGCGCAATCGCGCCGCCGTGACCACGCCCTGCGCGGTGAGCTTGTCGCGAAAGTGTTCCATCACTTGACCGCCGGCGGTGACGCCGGTCGACCAGAGATCGAAGGCCGCAAGCCGCTTCGGCGCCACAGGGTCGAACTCGACGGAGGGCTCGTCGACATCCATGAGGGACCCGAGCTCGCCGCGCGCCTCGCGCTCGTCGATGCCGCGCAGCGCCCACATCGCCTCGCGGCGCGAACCGTACCAGGGCGCGAAGGCTCCCGCGATCGCTAGGTTCTCCAGCGTCTCGCGCTGGAGCCGCGTTCGCTGCGCGAAGGCCAACACATCCGCAAACGGACCCGCAGCGATGGCGTCTTCCAAGTTCTTGCGCTGCGCTTCGCCGAGCCCGCGCACGAGATGAAATCCTAAACGCAGTGCGCCGTCGCTCTCTACGCGCGACCGGTAGCCGCTGGCGTTGACCTCGATCGGATTCAACCGCACGCCGTGACGGCGCGCGTCGTTGACGAGCACTTCCGTCGAATAAAAACCCATCGGCTGCACGTTGAGGATCGCGGCCGCAAACACGGCCGGCAAGTGGCACTTGAGATACGCCGATGCATATGCCAGCAGCGCGAAACTCGCGGCATGCGATTCCGGAAAGCCGTAGTCGGCGAAGCCCTCCAACATGTGGAAGAGTCGCTCGGCCGCGCTTGCATCGATGCCGTTGCCCACCATCCCGTCGATGAGCTTCTCGCGCATCGCTTGCATGCGCTCGCGCGAGCGTTTATGGCCCATCGCACGGCGCAGCTCGTCGGCCTCGCCACCCGAGAACCCGGCCGCCTCGATGGCCAGACGCATTCCCTGCTCCTGAAAGAGCGGCACGCCCAGCGTTCGCTCTAAGACGGGCTTGAGCTTCGGATGCGGATAGGTCACGGCTTCAACGCCCGAGCGCCGGCGGAGAAACGGATGGACCATCTCGCCCTGAATCGGGCCCGGGCGTATAATCGCCACTTGCATGACGATGTCGTAGAAGCAGGCCGGCTTCATGCGCGGCAGCATGGACTGCTGCGCGCGGGACTCGATCTGAAAGACGCCGACCGTATCGGCGCGCCCGATCATGTCGTACGTATTTGCATCGCCCGCCGGGATCGTGTGCAGCTCGAGATCCGGCGCCACCGCCGGCGGCAACCAGGCGTCGCCGCGCTCGACGCAGCCGCGGTATAACGTGAACGCCTCACGCAAGAGCGAGAGCATTCCCAGGCCGAGCAGGTCGATCTTGATCAGGCCCAGGTCTTGGAGATCGTCCTTGTCCCACTGAACGACGGTACGATCGCGCATCGTCGCCCACTCGACCGGCGCCACGCACACCAGCGGATCGCGCGTGATCAGCATGCCGCCGGAATGGATCCCGAGGTGGCGCGGAAAGTTCGCGATCCGGCGACAGATCGCAAAGAGGAGCTCCGGCCCGGCCTCGTTGGGAAGCTCCTCGCGCGCGTCGTATTCGCGCGCGATCGCGTCGACTTGCTCCAAGCTCAAGCCCAGGGCCTTGCCGACGTCGCGGATCGCGGAACGCGTCCGGTACGTGATCACCTCGGCCACCATTGCGGCGTTGGTGCGGCCGTAGCGCTCGTAGACGTACTGAATCACGCGCTCGCGATCTTGATGCGCGAAGTCGATGTCGATGTCGGGGATCTCGCGCCGCTCCTCCGACATGAAGCGCTCGAAGAGCAGGTTCATCCCGATTGGGTCGACGGCCGTGATGCCCAGAGCGTAGCAGACCGCCGAGTTTGCCGCCGAGCCGCGCCCCTGACAGAGCACGCCCAGCCGCGCCGCCTCGCGCACGATGTCCCAGACGATCAAGAAATAGCCGGCCAGATCCATCTTGGCGATCAAGCCCAGCTCGTATTCGAGCTGCCGCTCCACGCGCGTCTCGAGCGGCATCGCGTACCGCCGCGCGGCACCTTCATAGACGAGCTCGCGAAGGTAGCGCTGCGGCGAGCTTCCCTCCGGCACCGGGAAGAGCGGGAACTGCCCGGTCTGGCGTTCCAGCCGAAATCGGCAGCGCCGCGCGATCTCCATGCTTGTCGCGATCGCCTCGGGGTACCCGGTGAAGAGCCGGCGCATCGCGACCGCGGGCTTGAGATGGAACTCCGCATTGGGACGAAGCTGGTTGGCGGCCCGCGCGGCCTGCAGCGTCGTGCCCTCGCGCACGCAAGCAAACACGTCGGCCACCAACGCGTCGTCCTTGCCGGCGTAAACCACGCCGTTGGTCGCGACGTACGGCAGACGGCACTCCCGCGCGAGCCGCACGAGCTCCACGTTGCACCGTGTCTCCTGCGGCGTGAGATGCTGCTGGAGCTCGAGATAGAAGCGCTGCTCGAACAGCGCGCTCAAGACGCGCGCTTCCCGCGCCGCAGCCTCCCGGCCGTCGCGCACGAGCGCGCGCTCCACGCGGCCGAACGGGCCTCCCGACAGCGCGATCAATCCCGCGACGCCGTCTTCAAGATCCTCCACGCGCAGTCGCGCGTCGCCCTTGCTCCCCCGCATTTGCGCCGTCGAAATCAGACGGCAGAGATTGGCATAACCGCATTCGTCTTCCACCAAGAGCACGATCCGCGCGCCGTCTTCAAACGTAAGCTCGCTGCCGATGATCGCCGCGACCCCGCGCCGGCGCGCGTACGTGGAAAAGCGCACCGCTCCATAGAGGCCGTCGCGATCGGTCAACGCAAGCGCCGTCAGCCCCAGCTCGGCCGCGCGCTCTACCAGCTCTTCGGGATGCGAACCGCCTTGTAGGAAACTAAAGTTAGACCACGCATGCAGCTCCGCATACATATTCGCTCACACGACTCACTCATACACGCCGCGGAGGTACCAGTGCGAGCCTTGGCGATAAATGCGCGCAAACGTTCCGTCTTCTAACACGACGTCGTATTCGTCGCGCATCACAGGTGCTGGGGTGAAAGGACGTTCAGTGATGCGCCACGGCCCGGTGCACTGCCGCACCGCCCGGCGATCGACGATCGCCGGCTCGCCGCCGCGCAGCTGCACCGGCACCTCACGCACATGGAGCAATCGCAGCTGCGGCACTAAGCCGTCCTCACTTTGTCCTTCGTCCTTCGACTCCGGCACTACGCGCCTTCGCTCAGGATAACAAATTGTGCGTAGCGGAATGAACGGTTCGTAGCTGAAGCGCTCTTCGAGCAGATGTGCTTCGCGGGTTTTGGCGCGAGCGATCCCTTCACCGAGCAGCGCCTCGAGCCGGGCGATCGTCACCGCAACGCGCTGCGAATCGAAGTCGTCGGCGGAGAAGAACGCCTGCGCTTCTCCTCCTTCTTCGAGTTGGAGCGCCTGTAACCGCAGCCCGACGATTGCCGCCTCGAACGTCGCTCCCTCGAGCTTTGCGCGCAGCATGTCGAACATCGTGCGCTCGTGCGCCGTCGGAATCGCAAGCGATAGGTCGAAATCGCACGCATCGGCGTCCTCCAGCTCGATCGACAGGCGCAACGCGCCGGCGCGCTTACTGCAGCAGTCGAGGTCGGCGCAGATGCGCCCCAGTAACATGCGCAGGGCGAAGAACACCTGGGTCTCGTCGCTCGCGCGTCCTTCGCCGAAGATCGAGGCCTCGATCGCGACGGCGTGAGCGCGCGGCGTAAAGGGCCGGCGATCGATGCCGCGCGCGAGCTCGTGCCAAGCCGCGGCCGCCGCGCCGAAGCGGCGGACGAACGGCCCGTGCGGCAGGCGCGCCAGCTCGCCCAACCGTTCGATGCCCAGCAGCCGCAGCCGTTCGACCGTCGCCGGTTCGATGCCCAGCAGCTCCAGCGGCAGCGGCGCGAGCATTTCGCTTTCCGTGCCGGGCTCGCAAACGGTTCCGTCGCCGACGTGCGCCGCCGCCAGCGCGGCGATCTTATTCGATCCCACGCCGAGCCGCAACGCGTGTTCGAAGCGGGCCAGCACCGCGCGCGTCTGTGCTATCCACGCGCGCGCGTCGCCGCCGATGCCGTGCATGTCGAGAAACGCTCGGCCGTGCGCGGCATCGTCGATCAGCGGCGAGACCGCATCGAGCGCGTCGAGCATCTCCTCCCACAGCGCGAGGGGCTGCGGCTCTGCGTCGACCCAGCTCGTGGCGACGTCAACGCAGAGCAGCATGACGTCCGGAAATCATGTGTTTGTGCTTGCGAACGTCGATGCGGAGCTCGAAGTCGCCGAACGTTCCCCAGAGGCCGCACGTGCCGTGCATCCTAACGCGCTCGAGCTCGCAGTGCAGCCGCAGGCCAGCCGCTGCGCTCAGCGCTGTGCCCGCCTGCGGCGCCATCACGATCAAGATTCCCCCGCTGCGATGCGCGAGCGTTGCCAGCCGCGCCCAAACCGAATCGCGCAAATCGATCGCCGGCATGAGCACCAGCCGGCAGATGCGCGCGCGCAGCAATATATCCACCGCGCGCACGGTCGCGAGCGCCTTGCGGGCGGGCACGACCAAGACGCGCTCGAGATGGACCCCCGCTTCGGCCAGCGCCGGCGGGTAGAGCGCGCCGTCGTCGAGGATCGCGACCAGGCTGCGGCGCGTCACCCGAGCCATCAGTCCCGCAGCGAGACTCCAGCGCCCGGTCGCTCCCTCAAGCGTCGCCACGGTGCCGCGTGGGAGACCACCGCCCAAGAGCCGGTCGAGCTCCGGGATGGCGCTCGGGACGAGCTCGTCGGCCGGTAAAGAAGGAAGCGGGACCGCTGCGGTCAGGCGGACTTTGAGGGCCTCGAAGGCCCTCCGGCGATCGTCCGCAAGCTCAGCCAGCGCTGCCATGGGAGATTCATCCTAATCGAACATATGTTCGATGTCAACCCTACCGGCTGTCCGCACGGCGGGACTGCTCGCTGCCGTTTGCTTTGGATTCGTCCGCGGCCGCCAAGAGCGGGAAGTCGTAACTGCCTACGTTGCGGGATTTCCTAGGCGCTCGCGACCGTGCGGCGCGGTCAGGTCCATCAACGGGCCGATCGGGACGATGCGCGTCGGGTTGATGTCGTCGTGCGTGAAGTAATAGTGCCGCTTGATGTGATCGAAGTTGACGGTCTGCGCGATGCCGTCGATCTGGTACAGATCGCGCAGATAGCCCGAGAGGTTCGGATAATCGACGATCCGGCGGAGGTTGCACTTGAAGTGGCCGTAGTAGACGGGATCGAAGCGCACGAGCGTCACGAAGAAGCGCCAGTCGCTCTCGAGCGGTCGGGCCCACAAGAGATAGCGCCGGTTTTTTAGGCGCGCTTCCATCGCATCGAGCGTCTCGAAGACGCGGCGCGCGGCTCGCTCGTAGGAGGCCTGCGCCGTTGCGAACCCCGCGCGATAGACGCCGTTGTTGAACGTTTCGTATAAAAGATCGTTGAGCTCGTCGATTTCGGCGCGCAGCTCGCGCGGATAAAGATCGAGTTGCGGATTGGTTGCGAACGCGTCAAATTCGTTTTCGAACATCCGCAGAATATCGTCGTCGGAGTTGCTGACGATCCGGCGAAGCTGTTTATCCCAGAGAATCGGGACGGTAACGCGAGCGCGATATCCCGGGTCGGTGGCGAAATACGCCTCGCTGAGGAAGGCCCAGCCATTGAGCAGATCGGGCTCGGACGGCATGAATCGCCACCCGCGCTCGTCGCGGATCGGATCCACGACGGTCATGCCGATCGCCTCTTCCAAGCCCTTGAGCTCGCGGGCAATGATCGTGCGATGCGCCCACGGACAGGCCAGCGAAACGTACAGGTGATAACGGCCCGCCTCCGGGAGATATGCCGACGTGCCGTCCGCTTTCACCCAATCGCGAAACGCATCGTCTTGACGCTGGAAACTGCCGTCGTCGCTTTGCTCGTGCGGGAATTGAGCCTTGACCGTCATGACCTCAACAACCCTAAGGCGATGAGTCGAGATACGTCAGGCCGGCACGTTCCAGGATCGCCCGGCCGCGTCCGCTGAGAATGAAGTCCGCAAATGCCCTCGCCTGCTTTGGGTGCGGCGCGGCGCGCATGACGGCGATCGTATAGGTGATGCGATCGGTCAGCGCCGCCTTTCCCGGAAGCGGCACGAAACGGTATCCGCGCGCGATGGCCTCCGTGCGATAGAAGAATCCGACGTCGGCCTGCCCGGTATCGACGCGCGCCAACAGGTCCTGCTCGGGGAAGATCTGCGCGGGATTCTGATCGTCGCCGAGAAGCCGCCGTTCGCCGGCGCTGCCCAGCCACATCGTCACGGCCGCTAACGTATACGCGCCCTTGGGATCGAGCTGCGGATCCGTGCGTCCGACGCGCAATCCGGGCGTTTCGAGCGCACGTTGCAGGGGCGCCTTACCGTCGGCGACTAGGTCGAAGAGCGCGGCGTATTTCGACGTGGGCGCCCACGCGATGCCGAGGCTCGTGCCCGCAAACGTCGTCGCGGACGCGACGCGCGGGCCGAGGCCGGCAACGATTCGCGGATCGACGCTGATGAAAACGTCGGGAGAGCGTACGCCCGCGATGATGAGATTCGCGAGCGCCTTGCTGCCGCCCGGTTCGCCTTCGAAGGCGAGACGCGCTTCGAGCAGCGCGCTTTTGATCGGGCCCTCCATCGCCGTCACGAGCGAGCCGGCGTAGAGAACCGAAACGCTAGCGGGCTCGGGGTTCCGGGACGGTGTCAGGGCCGCGACGAGGGCGTAAAGTCCAGCGAGCGCGAGTTTATACAATAGCGCGTCCCCTCTGGGCCCGGCCCGTCGTCGAATACGTGTCCGAGATGCGAGTCGCAGCGCTTGCAGCGCACTTCCGTGCGATGCATGCCGTGGCTGAAGTCATCGAGCAGCCGGACGTTCTCCTGTTGTTCGGGACGCGTGAAGCTCGGCCAGCCGCAGTGCGATTCGAACTTCGTGTCCGATCCGAAGAGCCGCTCACCGCACGCACCGCAAACGTAAGCGCCGTCATCGTTTACGTTCAGCAACGACCCGGAAAACGGCGCCTCCGTGCCGGCCTCGCGCAAAATGCGATAGCGCTCGGACCCAAGCTGGCCCTTCCACTCCTCTTCGCTCTTTTGGATCTCGGGCGTGACGTCGTGTTTCATGCTCTCGCGAAGCATAAGGGGCAAAGGCGCCAAAACGATGCAGCGAATAGCCCGGCATGAAGCTTCTCTTCGAAATACTGATCTCGATCCTTTTGCACCCTATCGCCATGATCCTCATGTGGATCAACCTGATCGCGCGCGGCGATATGGCGACCTTCAAGAAGGTCGTGTGGTTCGTCGTGAGCATCGTCTGGGGGCTGGGACCGATTCTTTACGTCCTGGTAGCAGAAGGCTCGCTGTGGTAGCGAGCCTTCTTTTAGTTCAAGCGTTACCGCTAGTTCAAGCGTTACCGAGGGGGCCTGCCGCCTCCGCCTCCGCGCGGAGCGCTGACGGGTGCGCCTATGCCGCCCCGGGTTACCGGAGCACCGGCGCCGCCATGGGTTACCGGCGCGCCCACGCCGCCGCGAGTTACCGGTGCGCCGACGCCGCCGTGCACGCCGCCGCGGAAGAATCGCCCGCCGCCGCGGTTGATGTAGACCGGATAGGGATAGCCGCCGTACGGGTAGCCATAGTAGCCCGGCCAATAGCCGCCGCCCCACCACGGCCAACCCCAGCCCAAGCCGATGCCGATCCCCCAGCCCGGATAGCCGCCGTAGCCGTAGTAAGGATAGCCGTAACCGTAACCGCCATAGCCATAGCCTCCGTAGCCGCCGTAGCCGCCGGAGCCGTAGCCGCCTCCGTAGCCCGAGTTGCCGTAGTAGGCCGGTGCAGCGACGTCAATCCGATACGCCGAGAATACCGAGCCGTTGGCGTAACCGTAAATGGTCACGCGCATGCCCTCTTGGAGCTTGATGCCGGTCGGGTTGATGACCGTGCCGTCGTGCAACTCGACGTTGTCGCCGTAGCCTTTGTCGTCCTGAAGATAGACGGTGTAGGCTCCGTTGAAGCCGGTAACCGAGCCCTTGATCGTCTGCTGTGAAGCAGTCGAGTAGCTCGGATACGATTGGGCGGCAGCCAGCGACGGGAGAGCGAGGGAAGCGGCCGCGCAAATGGCAGCGGCCAGCCTCAAACTAGTAGACAGGTTTGAGAAGCGCATAATCGAGTTTATTATACTCCCAGCCCCCGCCCGCCACGTTAGAAATCGCGCAAAAAGCCGGCGCCCCGTTGACCCCGACCTTACGTCAGACCCTAAGCTCTCGTGGGAGACGAACCGATGCAAACGCACGCCGACCGCCGGCTCCGCAAGATCAAAGGTTTCGCCGCCGACGCCGGGGTCAGCGTACGAACGCTGCATCTCTACGATCGGCTGGGCCTCCTGAAGCCGGCGGCCTTGACCGAGTCCGGTTACCGGCTGTACGGCGAAGCGGAGCTCGAGCGCCTCGAGCACATCCTGGCGCTGCGTTTCGTCGGCTTCAGCCTCGAGCAGATCAAGGAGCTGCTGCACGGCCCGCACCGGCCGCTCTCGGTCGCCCTGCGCATGCAGCGCGACGTCATCGTGCGCGAGAAACGCCGGCTCGATTTAGCGCTGGCTGCGATCGACGAGGCGGAGCGCGCGCTCACGCAAGCCGGAGGCGCCGATCGCTGGCACACGCTCCGCAAAGTCATCGAGGCGTTTATGATGGAAAACGATTGGAGCTGGACGCAAAACTACTACTCGCAAGAGGCGCGCGAGAAAATCGACGAGCGCCGGCGGAGCACGCGGAAGGACGTTATCGAGCAAGGCGAGTGCGATTGGGGCGAGCTGATCGCCGACGTGGAGGCGGCGGCGGGGAGCGGCCTCGATCCTTCGAGCACGCAAGCGCGAGCGCTCGCGGAGCGATGGCGCGGTTTGCTTTTGCGGTTCACGCAAGGCGATCCCGAGATCGGGCGTGGACTCAACCGCCTATGGTCGGACGAAACACATTGGCCGCGCGAATTCAAACGCCCGTGGAGCGGCGAAGCCGACGCGTTCATCAAGAAGGCGCTGAACTCCGAACGAAGTGATGGAGCCGTCGACGGGGATTGAACCCGTGGCCTCGTCCTTACCAAGGACGTGCTCTACCACTGAGCTACGACGGCACCGGCGAGTCCGGAGGGCTTACGCCAGGGGCAGTTCCCGCCCCTACCACGCGTAGGTTGGTGGGCGATGCGTTCGAGAGGAGGTTTGGGCGAGCCCAGCGGATGCTGCGGCCCTGCCCGTTCCCGGTCGCCTTCAGGCGAGTAAATCGCGCTCAGCTCAGCGCAGTACGCGCCGAAAAAATCCACTTTGCCCTCGCATGGGCTACACGAAGTGCCTCTGCGGTGCACGTAGGGAGCTGCAGCAGTTGAACATCACGACACCGTTTCGAAACCTGCCGATCTTAACTTGCACGCGCAACAAGACGCCGTGAACTCCGAGCGATGCTTTTGGCGTCGCGGAGAAAAGATACCGCGCAGACGCAGGCGGCTTGGAAATTTTTTCGGACCGTATGCCGACCAAGGGTTCCGCCGCTCGCTCGCGAAGGCCGGGCGACCAGGAGGACGTTCAAAATGCTTTCTTCTCTTTTGCTGCGTCGCGCGGGACTCGGCGCATTTGTGATTAGCATGCTTGCACTGGCCGCGATCCCGGGGCAGGCGCAACAGATGCGACAGCAGATGGCCGACAAGGCCGCCGCGAGCGCCGGCAACGCGTTCGTCAGCAAGATCAACGGCGAGAGCTGCAGCGACTTCGCCCAGACGATGTCTCAGATGAAGTCGAAGTCCAGCAGCGGCAGCAGCTCCAGCTCCATGTCGGCAAAGCTCAAGTCAAACACCGAGGCACGCACGGAGTTCGTCAACATCGTCGCGGCGCCGCTGCTCAACAAGATGATCAGCTGCAACATGCTGCCGGGAGGAATGTGATGCGCAGACTCGCCCTTACGGCATTGCTCGCGATTGCTCCGATCGTCGCGGCGGCGGCCGCGCTGAGCCCCTCGGCGCTGATCGCCGGCGCGTCGTCGCACGACGGAAAGGCCGTCACGGTAACCGGTAAGGTCAGCAACTTCCAAACATCGAGCACGATGATGGGTACTGTCGCCGGCTTCCAGCTCTGCGACTCCAAGTGCGTCGTCGTGATCGACCAGACCAACCACGCGCGCTCCAATGGCAGCAGCGCGACCGTCACGGGCACGTTTCACGTGACGTTCAAAGGACCGCGCAAGACGTTCAACAACGCCGTGGTAATCGGCAAATAACGGCTGAGCTCGAAAATAAAACGGGGCCCCTCCACTGAGGGCCCCGTTTACGTTATTGGTTCTTCATGAATCTCAAATAGAACGCTGAAAACACCAAGACGATGCCGACGTTCACCATCAGGCGTTCCAAGACCCACAGCCGCTGTCTAAAGAACAGCACATCGACGATAACGACAACGGCGATCAGCGCGACGCCGTAGAGCACTACCGACACGTGCTTTGCCATCTCAAACACCAGCTAAATGATCTCAATATTCTCCAGACGACCGGCGGATTTCAAGGATCCGGCGAGAACTTCGGCGCCGCTGAGGCTTTCGAGCGTGGAGCGGGCGGCGGGAATCGAACCCGCGACTCCTGCTTGGAAGGCAGGGGCATTACCACTATGCAACGCCCGCGGAACTGGGCAGGGCTGGATTTGAACCAGCGTAGCGCTTTCGCGCGCCAGATTTACAGTCTGGTGCCATTAACCACTCGGCCACCTACCCGGGATTGCGTCAGGACGCCGCGCTTTCTCGACGGGCACCGGAAAATCATACCCAGCCGTTGCGACCTCGCGTGTATCTTTCGTGTGCCCGCCGGGTACTATAGAGGAGCGAAGGCTCCCCGGCAAGGTGATGCCGGTCAACCTCGAAACCCGTCCTCATGGTCTTCTCATGTGCCCCCCAAGCGGGTACCTTACCATGGGAGCCATAGCAAACTCGCCTACATCTTTTGGAGTCTGTACAGGATGGCTCGCCCAGCGACCATTGCGGTCGCGGCCCTTTTAGGGCTTCTCCTCGCCGGTTGCGCCGGCGGAGGCTTCGGGCAGACCGGGGTCTCGCTCCCTACGGCCGGGGCGACGGCCTACAGACGGTGAGCGACGCCGCGGACGCTTTGGACGTCCACCGCAGCTCGGCTTCGGAGAACGCCAAGGCCGCGATCGGCGCGACCGACGCTCTCGGCTCCTTCGTGCGCGACGTCGGCCGCGCGGAACGTCTCCTGAGCGGGTCGAAGGGCGCGGGCGCGCGCCGCGAGCGGCCTGCCGGCGCAGCTCCTGGACCACCGGCGACAAGCGGATCGTTTCGGGCTCCTATCTTCATTTGCAGCACGGCTTCGGTAGCGTGACCGACTTCTGCCAGAGCTCGGCAGGCTTTACGACGGGGGGTATTCCCTCACTGGACGTGGCCTTCGGCTGGCAGAGCGGCGCCTTCTCCGGGGGAGCGCGCGCCACCGACGGTCGTGGATCCGCGACCTGGTCGGCCGACCGCCGCAGGTGAAATCGTCGAAGGGACCATCGGCGCGCTCTCGGTCCGCCGCACCGCCGGCGGAAGCACGTGTCCGCTGTCTGCGCCGGCCTTTTTGCTCGACGGCGCCGACGCCGCCAATGCCTTCTCGATTCCAATCTCCATCGCGTTTCACCGCGGGCAGCTCTCCAGTCTCAGCGTCGCCAATGGAACGTTCGCAAACGGCGAAAGCCTCGACGTATCGAGCTCGACGAGCCGCCACTCCATCCTCGTGAACGGAATCATCCGCCAGGGACGAACGCGTCTGGCGACGTTCCGCATCGACGGAACCGGCAACGGCACGCTCACGGTCACGAGTAGCGGCGCGCAGTACGTCGTCGCCGACTGGATCGTCGTCAGTATCTAGCGCTACGAACTAATCGGACGCAACGCACGCGACGCGCTTTGCCGACGCGAGCGTGACGTGTTTGGCCGTCACGGTGTTCTTCGACGCGTTGACCGTCGCCGTCGCCACGCGGCTGCCGCCGGTCAGCGTTACGATCTGCGCGTTTGCATTCGTCGAGTCGATGTCGGAATCGACCCCGGCCGCCTCGGCAACGCGCACGTGACCGAGAGTCAGCGTGATCGCCGCCAACGCGCCCGCGGGACACGCTGCCAACGCTTGTTTGAAGCCTATGCTCGAAGGTTGCACGCTGACGGTCGTCGGTGCGCCGGCAGCGCCCAACGCGCCGATCAATATCAAAAGCGCGAAGAATCTCATGGCGCCATGGCTTCGACCGCGAGGATAAAGGGCCTTTGCTGCGGTGTTCGAAGCCACGCCGGTGCTGCTTACGCCCGAACTCGCCGAAACTATCAGACGCGCGGAAATTGCGGGCATTCGCCGCGGAATCGAAACCGCCCGGCGCCTTCGGCCGACCGCGGGCGCCGAGAGCATCGAAGTTGCGGGTGGCCTCATAGCGTTCATGGGACGCGAGTCCCCGCTATCGGAAGCGTTCGGCGTGGGAACGCCGGCGCCGGTAACGGCCGGCGAAATCGCGGAGATTACCGAGTTCTACGAGTCGCGCGACAGCACGCCTCGGGTGTTCGTCTCGCCGCTTGCGCATCGAACGCTCGGCGCGGGACTGGCCGCGGCCGGCTACGCACCGATTGAATACGAGAACGTGCTCGCGAGCGAAACGTTCCAACCCTATGCACGACGCGACGATCGCGTCCGCGCAGCCGTGGATTCGCACGCTTGGGCCCGAGCGTCAGCCGCCGCCTTTCTCGACGGCGCGCCCATCACACCCGACGACGAATTCGTCGCGCTGATGCTTGCATCGTCCGACGGCGTGGTTGCCGTTGAGGCGGTCGAGGACGGCGCGATCGTGGCGACGGGCGCAATGGACCTTCGTGACGGCTGCTCCGCATTATTCGCGGCCTCGACGGTTCCCGCGTCTCGCGGGCACGGCTGGCACCTCGCCCTGATCGCCGATCGCATGGCGCGCGCTCGCGAGGCCGGCGCACGTTTCATGCGCGCCACCGCTCGCCCCGGTAGCACATCCGAGCGCAACTTCCACCGCTGCGGCTTCACGACGCTGTTTACGCGCACGCTGTGGGAACGTAAGCGCGATGCAAGTTCGTAGTGTCAGCTTTTAATGCCATGCGTATGGCACTGTGAGACGTTAGCATTGGTGCATGAACCCAAAGAGGTTTCGTGGCTGGTGCCGCAACGGATGTGGGAACGCAATAAAAAAGGGTGCGACAAAATGTTGGTGTCGCGGCGGCTACACGTTTCTGCGAAAGTATCTCATCCGCCGCCTCGGCGACCAGTGCGCCAGGTGCGGGTGGAACGAGCGGCACGCGAAGACGGGGAAGGTTCCGATCGAAATCGAGCATATTGACGGTAACTGGGAAAACAATCGCCTAGACAATCTTGCGCTGCTCTGTCCCAACTGCCATGCACTGACGCCTACCTTCCGCGGTCTCAATCGCGGGAGAGGCAGAGCCGACCGCCTAGGCGGTCGTGATAACCCGATCAAAAGCGCGCTGCCGCGCCCTAAGCGAGCCGCCAGCATGGAAGAGGTTTCAGAGCAGCCGCCGATGCAACAAAGATTGCTCTCGCCGACGTAGCCAAGTGGTTGAAGGCGCCGCCCTTGTAACGCGGACCCGAAAGGGCACGTGGGTTCGAATCCCACCGTCGGCTAGATTCTTTAAATCAAATGCAAACCGTCAATCCGAAGTGGAAATCAGGCGGCCTCGTCCTGGTGTGCGAGCGTTGCTTCAAGGAGCGGATTCCCGAAGAGGCGCCCGAGGTCGCCGCGCGCATCGGCGATTTCCATCTGCGCGACTGGCTCAAGGAGCGGCTCAAAGCAGAAGGCTATTGGGGAGCAATCCGAGCCATCAGCACCAGCTGCATGGACGTCTGCGCGTACGGGCGCGTGACGGTCTGCATCGAGCCGCACTGCGGCGAACCGACGGTGTTCGTCGTCGACCCGATCGAAGATCGCGAAGAGGTCTATCGCACGATTGTCGAGATGCTCGGCGAGAGCCCACTTAGGGCGGCCTGGACTCACAGCGCGCGCTGGAGCGCGGCGCGAGCAAGCAGCCGCGTCGAGTCGAGCGTCGGCAGCGCAGAGTTCGCAGTCGCTGACGATCAGCGGAATCTCCGTGCAGCCGAGGGCGACGGCATCGCATCCGCGCTCCTTTCAAACCATCGATCACGCGCTGAAAGTACGCGACGCTCTCGGCTTGAACACCCCGTAGACCAGCTCGCTCATGATGATGCGATTCATCTCGCTCGCGCTGCTCCGCATTCGGGGCGAACAGATGCTCGAGCCCACGCGCCAGAGTTTCTCCGGATAAACTGGGCTCTCCACGAGCCAGCGCGTCCCGGTGATTCCGACGCGACGAAATCCGCGCCGGACCGCTTCGTCGGCGACGACGTCGGCGATGTGCAGCCACGGCAGGGCAAGCGCGCTTCGATAAACGGCAAAGACTGGTGGATCGTGTTATCTGGACAGATCAAAAAGTCGGCTCCGCTCGCGCGAGTCTCTTCGCTGAATCGAGCATCATCTCGCTGACGCCATGCCAATCGCCGCGATCCATGAGCTCGTCGTAGCGCGCGAACGACGGCGAATGCATTGAGATTTCCGGGTGCATCGTGTGGACCGAGCAGGTCCGCACCCTCGAAGCAGATCGTCTGATAGCAGAGCGCCGCTCCCGGCGCGGAGCAGGCGACGATCCCGATGTGCTGGGTTCGCACCATTTCGCGTTAGCTAATATACCGTTACGGCCCAATTTCCGGACGTTCGAAAAGATGTACAGCGTGTTGCTCTGTCGGCTGCCGCCGGGAACGGGCGCGCCGGCCGGAACGAACACCTCGTTGCGTCCACGACGACGGCGCCGGTTCCGTGCCGGCCCTCAGGCAAGGTTGACGTCATACTCGGCGACCATCCGTCGCTCGTAGGATCGTACGCAAAGTTGCTTTTGAAAGCTGACGTCATGCCGGCCTGCTCGCCGCCCATCGCCAATATCCCGCCTTCATAATCCGCCACCGCCATGCCGCTGCGAGGCGCGGGGAGCGGAGCCGCGCTGGTCCAATTGTCGCTCTTCGGATCGTAGACGTCGACGTAAGACGTGTTGTGCGCCGGCGTGTCGATCCGGCCACCGATCGCATAGATATCTTCCGTCGTAAGCGCACGAGCCCCATGTGGTCGCGCCCGACCGGCAGCGGCGAGCGAGTCGAGTAGCTGTTGCCGCAGGGTCGTATACCTAATGCGTCCTCGACGCTGTGTACGTCGCGGCCGCCGACGAGGTGAATCTCGCCGCCGAGAACGGTCACCGACACCGAGCCGAGTGCGTGCGGCAGCGGCGCGATCGGCGTCCACGCATTCTTCGAAGGGATCGTAGACGTTGGCGTCCGCGACGGCGGAATTGTTCTGCGCCGAGAACCCGCCGAACGTGTAGATCTTGCCCTCGTAGCCCAACGGCACCGACATGGTTCAAGCCGCGAGGTAACGGCGCCAGCTCCCGCCATGCGCCATCGACGCTGCCGCTCTGCTCAATCGCCGGGCGAAAGACCTCAACCAGCGTTTGGTCCACATTACCGTTGGCGTAGCCGCCGATAACGTAGATACTGCCGGCCGTCCGTTGCGACGGCCACTTCGCTGCGCGCGGCCGGCAGCGGCGGCCCCTCATCCAACCGCAGCAAACGAAACCATCCGCAATCAATAACTGGCATCCTGCGGCGGGTCAGGATGATACTGACCCTTGCATGACGGCGCGGAGTCTACTGGAACTCGAACTCGGCGAGGTTCTTTTCGATTTTCCGCTTGACGCGCTGCAGCGCGTTGTCGATCGACTTCACGTGACGTCCGAGGTCGCGCGCCATCTCTTGGTAGCTCTTGCCTTCCAGGTACGACTCGAGCACCTGCGACTCGAGCTCCGAGAGATTCTGCCGGATGCGCTGACGGATGTCGTCGGAGACCTCCTGCGTGACGACCAGCTCCTCGGGATCCGACGTCTTCTGCGACGCCATGACGTCCAGCAGCGTACGCTCGCTGTCCTCGTCGTAGATCGGCTTGTTGAGCGAGATGTACTGGTTGAGCGGAATATGCTTCTGCCGGGTGGCCGTCTTGATCGCGGTGATGATCTGCCGCGTGATGCAGAGCTCGGCGAAGGCACGGAAGCTCGAAAGCTTATCGGCCTTGAAATCGCGCACGGCTTTATAGAGGCCGATCATACCTTCCTGGATGATGTCCTCTCGGTCCGCCCCGATCAAGAAAGTAGCTCTTGGCCTTGATTCGAACGAAGTTCTTATATTTGTTAAGAAGATATTCCATCGCGAGATTGTCGCCCGTCTTCGCGATGGCCACCAGCTCCTCGTCGACCCGCTGCTGGTACTCCACTCCATCCGACACTGGATGGGTCATTGCCATAATGTTGTCTGCCTCGTGGGGAGACGTGCCGCATGCGCAGGCCGCAGCCCGTCGGGCGCGGCACATCCAGGCTAGTATATAGGAGGTTCCCCCTCCCCCGTCAAGGACGGAGCGACCACTCCCGCTGCCTTAAGGCCTCGTAAATGAGAATAGCGGAGGCCACCGAGGCGTTCAGGGAAGCGACGCGCCCTCGCATCGGTATCCTGACCAGATAGTCGCACTCTCGCTTAACGAGCTGCGAAAGCCCGCTTCCTTCGCCGCCGATGACCAGCGCCAGGTCGCCGGCGAGGTCGGCCTTGGTCGAGCTCGGTCGCCTCCGGCGAAGCGTCGGCGCCGACGACCCAGACGCCGTGCCTTCTTCATCGCGCGAATCGCCTCGGCAATATTGGGCGACGCGCGCGATCGGCAAGTAAGCCGCCGCCCCGGCCGCGGCCTTGCGCACCGTCGCGTTGATGCCGGCGGAGCGCCGCGCCGGCAACACCACGCCGTCCGCGCCGGCGGCCTCTGCCGTGCGAACGATCGCGCCGACGTTATGCGGGTCGGTCAGATGATCGAGCACGACGAGCAGCCGGTGTGCGTCCGGCGTCGCCGGCGCCCGAGCAGATCGGAGAGCGAGCGCGTACGGGAAGGGCGGCGCGATCGCGACGACCCCTTGATGCGCCTTAAATGGCATGCGCTCGAAGAAGTCGCGCTGCTCGAACCGCACCGGCACGTTGCGTTCTTTCGCTTTCGCCAGCAGCGCGCGCAGCGCCGCATCCTTGGTTCGATTGGAGGCGACGTGAATCGACACGCAGCTCTTCGCCGGCAGCGAGCGCTTCGGCCGACCGCGTGGATACCGTAGACGAGATCGTCGAAGTCGATCCTTCGCCCTTCACCTCGCGCCCTGCGGGCGCGGCTCAGGGTGACAGCGTGTTGGTGGCGACGGTCCAGGTCGTGCCTTCTTTCGAATCTTTCACCTCGATGCCGCAGCGCTGCAGCGCATCGCGCAGGCGGTCCGAGGCCGCCCAATCCTTGGCGCGGCGCGCCTCGTTACGCAGCACGACGATGCGCTCGATGGCCTCTTGCGGCGTCGCGCCCTCGAGCCCGCTAGGTCGCCTCGTTATCGCGCGCCTCGCGCAGTGCGCCTTCGCAACCGTCGAGGAAGTTCGGGCGCAGCTCGACGCGAGGCTCTTCCAGCCACGACTCGTTCGGCGCGATGCCGAGCACCTCGAGCCAATAGCCGAGCCGTTCGAGCGCCAGGCCGCGGCCGGCCGGATCCTCCGCGTAGCGCGGCGCGTCTGCCGACGAACTCGTAGAGCGCGGCGAGCGCCGCCGCGGTATTCATGTCGTCGTCGAGCGCCGCTTCCATACGGGCATCGAGCTCGATGGCTGCCGGCGGCCGTGCCGCGTTCCTTGCCCGCGCCAACAGGCGATATGCCGCCTTGATCGCGCACAGCCCCAGCGCCGCGGCGGCAATCGACTCTTCGGTGAAGTTCATCACCTTGCGATAGCCGGTCTGCAGGAACAGCCAGCGGATCGCCTGCGGATCGTGGCGTTCGCAGCAGCGCGCGACAGCGGCTCGAAGTTCCCGAGCGACTTGGCCATCTTACGATTGTCGAAGAGCAGCAGCCCGCCGTGCACCCAGAAGTTCGCCATCGGAGGGCGCGCCATCAGCGGCTCGCTCTGCGCGATCTCGTTTTCGTGGTGCGGAAAGATCAGGTCCGCGCCGCCGCCGTGGATGTCGAATCCCGTCCCGTCGCGGATCGAGCAGCTGCGCGCGCCATCGCCGAGCACTCGATGTGCCAGCCCGGGCGCCCTTCGCCGTACGGCTCGAACGCCCAGCGCGGTTCGCCCGGCTTCGCGAACTTCCACAGCGCGAAGTCGAGCGGATCTTCCTTGTGCTCGCCGACCTCGATGCGCGCGCCGGCCTCGAGCTCGTCGATCTTGCGGTTAGCCAGACGTCCATAGTTCGGGAAGGCGACACGCGATAGTAGATGCCGTCCTCCGCGACGTACGCGTGGCCGCCCTCGATCAGCCGCCGTATCATCGCCTGGATCGGTTCGATGTACTGCGGTGGCATAGGGCTCGGCGTCGTATTCGAGCACGCCGAGCTTGCGCATCGAGTCTTTGAACTCGGCGTAATAGCGGTCGACGATCGCGTGATAATCTTCGCCCGTTTCCTTCGCCGGCGTTGATGCTGCGATCGTCGATGTCGGTGACGTTCTGAACGTAGGTGACGCGGTAACCGCGATGCCGCAGATACCGGCGCAGCACGTCGAAGAACAGAAACGAGCGCGCGTGGCCGAGATGCGCCTGCGCCGAGGGCGTCAGACCGCAGACGTAGATGCGCACTTCGCCGGCGCGCAGCGGTTCGAACGGCTCGACGCTGCGCGTGCGAGTGTTATAGAGTCTCACGGCGCCGACCTTAGATAACCCAGCTCCAGGCTTCTTCTTCCGCCCCCTCGCCCTGCTCCAGCACGGCCAGCCGCTTCTCGAGCTCGCCGAGCCTACGCTGCATGCGCGCGATCGCATCGGACGTCGGATCCGGCATGTCGACCCGCGGGCGATCGGGCACGGCGCGAATCGGCTTGCCGTCCTGCGCGACGACTCGCGCGGGAACGCCGACGACGGTTGCGTTCGCCGGCACGTCCTTCACAACGACTGAGCCGCCGCCGACCCTGGCGTTGTCGCCGAGCACGATCGCGCCGAGCACGCTGGAGTTCACGCCGACGACGACGTTGCGCCCGAGCGTCGGATGGCGTTTGCCGTGCGACAGGCTCGTGCCGCCGAGCGTCACTCCTTGATAGATCGTGCAGCCGTCGCCGATCTCGGCGGTCTCGCCGAACACGACGCCCATGCCGTGGTCGATGAAAATGCCCTTGCCGATCTTCACCCCCGGATGGATCTCGATGCCGGTAAAGAAGCGCGCGATGTGCGATAGGAAGCGGGGCAGCAACGGAATGCCGGCGCGATGGAGCGGATGAATCAGGCGATGCGCGACGAGCGCGTGGAAGCCCGGATAGGAGAGCACGACGTCCGGCCAGCCGCGCGCCGCCGGATCGCGCTCCAGCGGGGCCTCGCAAATCGGCCAGGACGTTGGCGACAAAGCTGCCCATCTGGAACAGTTTAACCCGCCCGGTCAACCACAGGGTTGAACGGCACCTTAATCGAGAGGAACCGGTCATTAAGGCGGCCGGCGGGGACGGGCCCTCTCGATGTGGGTGACGAGCGTCCGGGTCGCGAGGCTGCGCGCTGCTCCGACGCGCTGCGTTATAGCTTGGTCATCCTTCGACTTCGCTCAGGATGACATCGCGCGGAGCAGGGCAACTGCGTGGACCGCGACGCCGGTGCCGTCGCCGGTGTAGCCCATGCCTTCGCTGCTCTTCGCCTTCACGCCGACGCAGCCGGCATCGGCGCCGAGGCACGCCGCGACGTTCTCGCGCATGTGCTCGATGAACGGGGCGAGTTTCGGGCGTTCGACCACGATCGTGGCGTCGAGATTGACGATGGCGAAGCCGGCCTCGCGCACCGCCTTGGCGCACTCGGCGAGCAACTCCATCGAGTCGGCATCCTTCCAGCGCGGATCGGTGTCGGGAAAGTGCGAGCCGAAGTCCTCGAGCGCCGCGGCTCCGAGCAACGCGTCGGCGATCGCGTGCGCGAGCACGTCGCCGTCGGAGTGGCCGAGCGCGCCGCGCTCGAACGGGACGCGAACGCCGCCGAGAACCAAGGCGCGCCCTTCGACGAGGCGATGCGCGTCGAAACCGTGGCCGATGCGCACTATGTAACGCCGGTCGCGCGTCTGATGCCCGTCAGGAGCATTTCCGCGCGCGGCAACGTCGGCGGGGAGCGTCATCTTGAAGTTCTCGCCCGTCGCGGGCACGATCGACGACCTCGATGCCGTTCTGCTCGAGCAGCGCCGCATCGTCGGTGACCACGACGCCGTCGCGCCGCGCGCGCTCGTGCGCGGCGCGCAGTTCGGCGGCGAGCGCGAACTGCGGCGTCTGAGCCGCCCAGAGCGTGCGCCGATCGAGCGTTGTTGTCACGCGTCCGCGACTGCGCGTCGACGACTTTGATCGTGTCGACGACCGGCGTCGCGAGCAGCGCGCGCCCGTCCCGTGCGCACCTCGCGCATCCCCGCGCGCACGTCGGACGCGCCGACTAGCGGACGCGCACCGTCGTGCACCAGTACGGCATCGATCTCCGGCGGCACCGCCGTCAAGCCCTTCGTAGACGCTGCCTTGACGCGACGCGCCGCCGCGCACGACGCGCGCGACGTGATCCGGCGCGAGCCGCGCGATCAGCGCGCGCATCTGGTCCGCGCACTCCGCTTCGGTCGCGACGACCAGCTCGTCGATCTCCGCCATGCTCCGCGAATCGCTTGATCGACCACCCGACCATCGGCAGCCCCGCGAGCACGAGGAACTGCTTCGGCCGCCCAAAACGTGCGCCGCGGCCCGCCGCGACCACGACCGCAGCCCACTTCACGAGCGTCACACCCTCGCGCTTCGGCCGCGCGAAGATCATGCGCCCCGCGACGGTTTGGAGCACGCTCGTGACGATCACGTCGGTCTCTTCGCCGATCAAGCGCCGCCCGTGCTCGACGACGATCATCGTGCCGTCCTCCAGATAACCAACGCCTTGATGAAACTCTTTCCCCTCGCGTATCACCTGCGACGTGCAGCTCCTCGCCGGGCAGCACGACCGGCTTTACGGCGTTGGCCAGCTCGTTGACGTTCAGCACTGCGACGCCCTCGACTTGCGCGATGCGATTGAGATTATAATCGTTGGTGACGAGCTTCGCCTCCAGCTCTTGCGCGAGCCGCACCAGCCGCGCGTCGACGTTGCCCGGCGCCATGTCGTCGTAGTCGCGCTCGCTGATTTCGACCACCCCGAGCTCCTGCAGCCGGCTCAGCACGTCGAACCCGCGCCTGCCCCGCGTGCGCTTGAGCGGATCGACCGAGTCCGAGATCGCCTGCAGCTCGCGCAAGACGAAGCGCGGAACGATCAGCACGCCTTCCATGAATCCGCTCTCGACGATCTCGACGATGCGTCCGTCCACGATGGACGACGTATCGACGATCTTCGCGGCGCCGGCGGTCGCGCTTGCCACGGCGCCGCGCGGAACCGGAACGATTCGGATCTTCGCGCCGACGCGCGCGCCGAGATACGCGGCGAAGATGGCGACGATGAGATACAGCACGATCGCGATGTAAGTTCCGGCGCGTCCGACGTCCGAGAGAAACTCGAAGACGATCCCTTTGATCAAAAACGCAACCAGCAATCCCACGATCAGACCCGACCGCGCCGCCCGCGATCTCGGCCGGAGTGAGGCGCTCCATCGCTCCTTCGGCCTGGCGCAGCTGCCCCTCGAAGAGTGCCTGCGCCGGCGGCGCGAGCAGCGCGCCGATGATCGCGCCGACGACCGGCGAGAGTATTAGGAAGGCGAGCTGCAGCGCCTCGTTCGCAAAATGCGGCGAGAAGAGGCTGAAGTACGCCTCCCGTCCCAAAAGGAAGCCCGTCACGCCGAAGACGAGAATGAACGCGACACGCAATACGGTCTCGGACAGGTTGCCTGGTGTTACTCGAATGATAAAAACGCTCCGCAAACATCGTTGGCAAAGAATCGCCCCCGCCGCGTCAAGCGCACCGCGTCTCCGACTCGCTCGAGCAGCCCCGTCCGTGAAAAACGATGGACGACGGGAGCGTACTCTTCCATTACGTCGATACCATAGCGGTTTTTGAAGTCGCCGAGGCTAACCCCTTGCGTCGTTCGGAGGGCAAGCATCATTGCCTCGCCCGCGCGCCGGCGGCCTTCCAACCGCTCGGCCTGCGCCGGGATCGGCTCGCCTGCGAGCGCCGCCGCTACGTAAGCCTCGAGCGAACGGGTGTGCAGCGACCGCACGCCGTCGCGGTAGGACGCCGCGCCGACCCCGAGACCCAGATACGCGCCGTTGGCCCAGTAGTTGAGGTTGTGCGCGCACTCGTGTCCGGGCCGCGCGAAGTTGCTGATCTCGTACTGCCGATAGCCTTCGCGCTCCAGCGTCTCGATCGCGATCGCGTAGAGCTCGGCCTCGCGCGCGTCGTCGAGGAAGGCGCCGGGCTCGCGCCGCGCGCCACGCCGCGTAGGGCGTGTCCTCTTCGACGGTGAGCCCGTATGCCGAGATGTGATCCACGCCCAGCGCCACGGCAGCGTGCAGCGAGCGTCGCCAACTCGCCGCCGTCTGCCCCGGCACTGCGAACATCAAGTCGAGCGAAACGGAATCGAGCGGCGCCGCTCGCGCGGCGGCGACGACATCCTCGATCTGTTCGATGGTGTGCTTGCGCCCGAGCGTGCGGATCTCGGCCGCTTCGAAGGACTGCACGCCGATCGAGAGCCGCGTGACGCCGGCGTCGCGGTAGCGTGCGAGATCGCCGTCGCGCACGAGCTCGGGATTGACCTCGATCGAGATCTCGCGAGCGCCCGGAAAGCGCTCGCGCAGCCGCGCGATCAGCGCGGCGATCGTTTCGCGGTCGTACGCGTTAGGCGTTCCGCCGCCTAGATACAGCGTGCCGGCGGGTACGCGTCGGCTCGCGCGAAATCTCGGCGTCGAGCGCCGCTACGTAGCGTTGTGCCGCCGACGCTCGCAGCGGCCACTTGGCAAAATCGCAGTAGGGGCAGAGATACGGGCAAAACGGAAGGTGGACGTAGACGCCCAGCATCTCGAGCCTGCGATTCCGGTCACGTTGCAGCGAGATGTGGCGCGATCAGGTCGGTGATCTTGCCGACGACGTCGTGCTTGGATTCCTGTACGGCCGCCTTGATCGCATGCTTGATCGCCCTGCGGCTCGCGCGGCCGTGCGTGAAGATGCAGTTACCGCGGAGCCCCAGCAGCGGCGCGCCGCCGTAGGTCTCGTAGTCGAAGTTCTTGCGCAGCTGCTTCAGTGCCGGCGCCAGCATCGCGGTGCCGAGCTTCGTCAGAAAGTTCCCGCCCAGCAGCGCGTCGCGCATCACCCGCGCGAGATCGGCGATCATCCCCTCGCCGGTCTTGAGCACGACGTTGCCGACGAATCCGTCGGCAACGATCACGTCGGCCACGTTGTGGAAGAGATCGCGGCCCTCGACGTTGCCGATGAAGCGCACGGGCGCGGCTTCCAGCAGCCGCGCTGCCTCGAGCACGAGCTGGTTGCCCTTGCTGCGCTCCTCGCCCACGGAGAGGACCGCGACGCGCGGTTGCGCGATGTTGAGCACCGACTTCGCGTAGGCCGAGCCCATGATGCCGAACTGCTCGAGCCACTCCGGGCGGCAATCGACGTTGGCGCCCGAATCCAACAAGACGGTCGGACCGTTGAGCGCCGGCCAGACCGTCGCGATTGCCGGCCGCGAGATTCCTTCGATGCGTGCGCAGCTTGATCAGCGCGATGGCGAGAAACGCGCCGCTGTTGCCGGCCGAGACGACGGCGTCCGCCTCGCCCTCCTTGACGAGCGTCACCGCGACACCGAGCGACGTGCCGCGCGCAAGAGCGGACGGCGGTCGATGGCGACGAGTCCATCGCGATCGCCTCGGGCGCGTGAACGACGCGGACGCGTTCGGCGCCGGGCCCGCGCAGAAGCGGGCGGACCCGCTCTTCATTTCCGACCAGCAGAATTTCGGCGTCGAACTCTCGCGCGGCGAGCAGCGCGCCGGCGACCGTTTCCGCCGGCGCGTGGTCCCCTCCCATCGCGTCGACCGCGATCCGCGCGTTAACCTCCACGGCGGGCCGGTCTTTGGGAGCCGCCCCGCGAATCCTTGCCCCTGGTCAACATTTGGGCTTGCTCCGCGGCGTGCGCCCATGATACTATCTGCCGGCTATGGCGAAGCGCTGTGAAATTTGTGGAAAAGGTCCGAAGGCGGGCAACAACGTCAGCCACGCGATGAACAAGACCAAGCGCCGCTGGCTGCCCAACCTCCAATCGGTGCGAATTGACGACCGCGGCGTGCATCGCACCGCGCGCGTCTGCACCGGTTGCCTGCGCTCCAAGCGAGTTACTCGCCGGGCCTAGAGGGCCTCTCCCCGCCGAAGTGATCCCAGCCGGAGCGCTCGAGAGGCGCTCCGTTCCATTCCATGCCCGACCCGGTCCGCAAAACGCCGACGCGGTGGAGCGGCCGGCCGAAGCGCGCGGCATAGCGGCCGGCGAGGTAGCCGAAGGCGCGCGGCCGCACCGCGACCAGCAACTCGAAATCTTCCCCGCCGGCGAGCGCAAATCGCTCCGGGTCCTCGCCCCGCGCCGCGGCGAGCGCTCGAGCCGACTCGGCCACCGGAACGAATTCCAGCGTCGCCCCGCAGTCGCTCGCGGCGCAGAGACGGTCCAAGTCGGTGGACAGGCCGTCCGAGATGTCCATCATCGCAGCGACGTTGCGGCTGGCGCCCAGGAAGCGACCATCGGCGACGCGCGCCCGCGGGCGCCGAAATGCGCTGCAGCGCCGCCGCCTCTAGCCTCGTCGCCGATCGGCCAGCGCCGGCCGCGTGAGCTCGAACCCCGCGCGCGCCGCGCCTAACGCGCCGGTCACGGCAAGGACGTCGCCGGGCCGCCCCCCGGCGCGCGATTTCGCATCCGACGCGCGAACCTCGCCGACGACCGTGATCGCGATCGTCAATGCGGCAGAGCGCGAGAGATCGCCGCCGACGATCGAGAGTTTCGCATCGGCGGCGCACGCGGCGAGCCCACCGTACAGTTCCAGAACCTCGGCCATCTCTAACGCCGGCGGCAGTCCAAGCGCCACGGTGGCGAGCACGGGACGCGCGCCCGTGGCCGCGAGATCGCTCACGTTTGCCGCCATCGCGCGCCACCCCGCGTCCTCGAGCGTCATCGCGTCGCGCGTGAAATCGACGCCCTCCACGAGCATGTCGCTGGAGATGGCGCTGCGATGCGAACGCGACGGCTGCCATAGCGCCGCATCGTCGCCGATCCCCTTCGTCAGCGGCCGGAGCGCCGCGATGATTTCGTCTTCGGTCACGCGACGAGCGCGCGGACGCGGCGTACCTCCGCCGCCGGGATCGGCCGCGCCGAACACCGCCGCGCCCATCACCAGCGCGTCCGCGCCGGCCGCGACGAGCTCGCGCGCATTGTCCGCACCGACGCCGCCGTCCACCTCGATCAAGCACTGCGGATTGCGCCGATTCGACGAGCGCCCGAGCCTCCCGAACCTTTTCGATCGCGCGCGGAATGAACTTCTGGCCGGAGAAGCCGGGATTGACGCTCATCACGAGCACGGTGTCGCAGTCCTCGATCGACGTCCTGCAGCATCTCGACGGGCGTCTGAGGACAGAGCGCGATGCCCGCCTTCGCCCCGATGTCGCGCAGATGGACGAGCAGTCGCTGCGCGTGCGAGCGTCGCCTCCAGATGAAACGTGATCCGATCGCAACCTGCCTCGCGAAAGTCGTCGACGTACCGCTCCGGCTCGACGATCATCAGATGCGCGTCGAAGACGCGAGTCGAGAGTTTACGCAGGTCGCCGATGATCTTCGGACCCCACGTGATGTTCGGCACGAATCGCCCATCCATCACGTCGAGATGCAGCCACTCCGCCCCGGCCTCTTGCACGCACTCGATCTCTTCCGCGATGCGCGCGAAGTCGGCGGCCAACAACGACGGCGCGATGATCGTCGATCTCAAAACTCCGCTCCGGGAGTCGGCGACGCTTTGACCTTGTAGACGCGCGGCGGCTCGGTGCCGAGACGCGTCTCGCCGACGAGCGTGTCATTGACGTACATGTCGAGCAGCGACGTCCCGACCGTCGTCACGGTGAAGTCGAGCTTCTGTCCGGGCTCCGCGAAGCCGTGATAGAGGTCGTAGCGGCCCGTCGCGTCGGTCACGGAGAGGCGCACGTCGAGCTGCTGGCCGTTCTGCACGTTCTCGGGTTCCGGAACCGATACCAGCACGTGCGCCTGGCGAATGATATAGCCCGACTCGTTGGGTCCCGCGCTGACCTGCACCGCCACGGGATCGAACGACGCGATCTTCGCGTTCGGCGGAGGAACCTGCCGCGCAACGATGCCGTGCGGCGGCGCTTCTTTGCCGAGCGGCGTCCAGACGACCTGACCCAGTTTGATTCCGGCCTTCGCCGCGAGATCGCGCGCCTGATCGATGCTGAGGCCGACGAAGTCCGGCACGGGTATCGTGAGCCGCGCGCCGCGGCTCACGACGAGCGCCACGACGTCGCCCTCGTGCACGCTCACCAGCGGCGCGGGATTCTGCGCGATCACGTGACCCTCGGGTATCAGGTCGCTCTTCGCGTACGTTACCTTGCCCAGCTGCAGATGCGCGTGCGAGAGATCCAGCTGCACCTCGCGCATCGACTGATAGCGCAGATCGGGCATGAGGCGCGCGACGATCCCGTCGCTGATCACGAACGACACCTGCCTGCCCTGGCGCACCTGCGTCCCCGATTCGGGCCGCTGCATGATGACGACGCCCTGCGGATAGCGATCGCTAGTCGTGTGGTCCACGACAGCGGAGCTGAGCTTGAGGCGCTCGATCTCCGCGTTGGCATCGGGGAGCGTCTGACCGACGAACGACGGTAGCGTGACGACCGCCGACGAGGGCAGGAGAAAGTCGTAGATCTGACGTCCGAACCAGACGACCACGGCGACGAAGATCACCAGGACGATTGGAAAGACCCAATCGCGCGGGAGATATTCTTGGAGCGACGACCTCAGGCCAACGCCTCCAGCGGGCATGCGGCTAAAGTCGAGGTTGCTGAAGACGCGCTGCACGTCCTCGTGTTCCTCGAGCGCCTCGAGGAACGCGAGCGCGGCCCGCAGATCGTTGCCTTGCAGCTCGAGCTTGGTCTTCGCACGCATCCCGAGATAGACGTCGGAAATTTTCGCGCCGCGCGCGCGCAACGCGTCGCGGACGTCCGCCAGCCGCGCCGGCTGCGTGTAGATGGCGGCGAGCTCGTCGTCGAACTCGACGTCCTCGACGCCGTCGATGAGATGCTCCTCGATAAACGCGTCCTCGGTCTTTCCGGCCGGGATCGACTCTCGATCACTCCGACGGCATCGAACATCCACGCGACGCTCCCGCTCTCCCCCAGCGTGCCGTCGTGCCGGCTGAACAGGAAGCGCAGCTCGCCGGCGGTGCGGTTGCGATTATCGGTCGCCGCGTCGACGACGACCGCCAACCCGTGCGGGCCGTACCCTTCGTAGCGAATTTCCTCGATCTCGGCGCCGCCGCTCGGCCCCGTGCTTCGCGCGATCGCGCGCTTGATGTTGTCCGCGGGCATGTTGAACTCGCGCGCCTTCTCCACCGCCATCTTGAGGCGATAGTTGGCCTCGGGATCCGGAGAGCCGCCCTTCGCGGCCAGGATGATCTCCTTGCTGAGCTTGGTGAAGAGCGCTCCTCGTTGAGCGTCGACCTTGCCCTTTTTCAGCTTGATGTTGTGCCACTTCGAATGCCCGGACATGAGGAACCCCCTTCGTTAACCCGGACCGATAATCCAGGTTGGGAACCACATTCGCTGGTGCCAGGCGCTCCACGAGATCGGGTGCGCCGCGAGTATCGGATAGAAATACACGAAGCCGAGCGCCGCCGCGGCGACGTACGCGCCGACGCCCAGCGGCCCGAGCCAGCGGCCTCGGTCGCGCTCCGCTGCGACCATCGCCACAGCCGCTGCAGCACGATGACGTTGCACAGGCAGATCAGCGGGATGTCGACGTAAAAATGGTAGGCGAACGTGATGCGCGGCGACCGCCATCCACGGCAGCCACTGCAGCAGATACGTGATCACGATCAGCGCGTAGCCTTTATTGCGCTCGCGCCACGCGAGCACGGCGACCCACGGAACGCAGAGCAGCCCAAACCACAGGATCACCGGGTTCGGCATCGACGTGATCTCGTACACGCAGCAGCCGTTGGGGTCGTTGTTGTCTCTGCGGTGGTCTTGGTAGAAATACGCGATGGGCACGTAGTCGATCGGCCACTCCCACCACTTGGAGGAGTACGGATGCGTGGCCTTGAGCGTGTCGTGATAGTCGTACATCGATTTCTGCCGGCAGACGAGCTCGTTCATGTTGTGGATTTCGTTCGGATCCGGCGCTTGGCGCGCTAGATCCGGTACCCACGCCAGCAGATAGACCGTCGCGCTCACGACCAGAATCGTGACCAGCGCCCCGTCGAGCCGGAAGCCGCGCGGATTGCCCCAGAGCGCGGGCCGCAGCTTGCTTTGGAAGAACAGGCCCGAAGCCGCGATCCACATCAAGATGACGAAGCTCACGCCGAAGCCCATCACGCCGTACCACTTGCTGCTGACGAGCAATCCCAGCGCGACGGTGAAGAGCACGAGCCACAGCTTCGAGGAGCGGCCGCTTTCGACCGAGGCCGGAGCGTCGGCGCGAATCTCGTCGCCCGCGTAGCGCGCGCTCGCCCTCGGGCGTCTCGTACGCGACGCTTGCGTCGCGGCGGTATTCGATCCGCAGCGGGTCGTCGTCGTAGACCAGCGCGCCGCCCTTCGCTTGCGAGATCGCTCCGCGCGCGATTTTTCCGCGCTCGTCGATCGTGCCGCCGTCGGCGGCGAACAGCGCGCTCCCGCCGGCGCCGCGCAGCGCGTAGGAGCCCTCCGCGAACGTTAGCTCCTGGCGCCCGTCGCCGAACCGCCTGCGGGAACGCGACGTAGCGGATCACCAAGTAGCAGACGCAGCCGACGTAGAGCGTGACGATCGTCGACGAGGCCGCGTCGAAGCCCCATGCGATCCGGCAGATCTGGCCGATGACGACGCCCGCGGCCAGTGCCGCGCCTGCACCGCCGCGCAAAACCCCACCACGGAACCTCGACGTGACGGCGCTCGCCGACCTGCGAGCTGATCCAAAAGCGGTAGAACGCGTAGACCGCCAGCGTCGCGAAGAAGATGACGAAGCCTTCGGGCGTGGCGATCCGCGACTGCACGAAGTGCATGCCGTCGAAGGTCAGCAGCAGCGCGGTGATGCGTCGAAAAGATCGTCGAGCCGGTGATGCGCTTGGCGAAAGCATAGAGCAGCATCACGACGAGCGCGCCGAAGACGACGTCGAGGAAGCGCCAGCCGTAGGAGTTGTCGCCGTTGCTCATGTGCCCGACGATGGCGTTGAGTCCGGTCCAGCCGCCGAGGCCGTGGCCGGCGGGCATGCCGCCGAAGAGCATCATCGAGAGCGTCACCAGCAGCTTGCTCAGCGGCGGATGCGTGTTCTCGTAGATCCGCAGGTTTTGGAGATACTCTTCGCCTGCGCGCGCGAAGTAGATCTCGTCGAAGACCTTCTCGGCAGGCCACCAGTAGCCGACGAAAGAGAGGATGAAGTTAGCGACGCCGAGCGCTCCGGCGATGGCGTAATCGAGCGGCGCACGCATCGCCACGAGTCCCTCGCGCGGGTCGAACCAGTCGCGTACGGCGGCAACCCATGCGCGGCGTCTCCTCCGGCGCCGCGCGCGCCGGTCTCCGGGCTTCGCGCCGCGAGCGCCGTGGCGTCGGCGGTGCCGAGATACTGGTAGCCGAGCCAGAAGAACGCCGCCGACGGCGACCGCGGACAGGACCGACGTCCACGGGCCCCACAGGTTCTGCGAGTTCGCGCCCGCAACGTTATTCGTGACCACGTTGAGGTATTGCAGGCTGTACGCGAGGTTCGCGAACAGCACGACCGAGAGCGCGACCGCGCCCCAGAGATAGCGCCGCGCAAACGGGATGCAGACGATGGTAAACAGCACGCCGTTGAAGAGATAGCGTTCGTGCATGCGCGTCGCGAGCACGAAGAACGCGATGGTCGCGACGGCGCAGCCCTCCAAGAGCGCCCGCGGCGTGCGCTCCTGCAAGTAGCGCCAGATGACCAGCGCCAGCGCCGCAACGACGAGCAGCATGCCCCAGAGGTACTGCGGCAGAGACGAAGATGTATTGGCTGTCGGGCAGCCACATCGTGCCGCGCATCGCCCACAGGTTGAACGCGTTGACGCTGTTGTACGGATAGACGTTGGCGCCGTACGCATAGCGCTCGCATCAGCCAGGCAAAGGCGGCGACCGGATTGCTCGGGTGGAACGGCTCGGCCAGCAGCACGACCAGCAGCAGCGCCGCGGCGGCCCCGATCGCCGTGGCGACGAGCGTTCGTCGCCGCCGCTGCGCGCCGACGAAGGCGAACGCGAGCATCAGCGGCAGCAAGACGGCGGCCTGCGGTTTGATCAGCAGCGAATACGCGAACGAAAGCCATCGCGCCGACGATCCAAGCCATTGCCCGCGGGATCCAGCCGGCTCGTCTTCGCTGCGAAGGAGCGCGTAGATCGCGAGCAGCGCGAGCGCACCCGAGATCGAGTCGACCTGTCCCCACGCGCCGAGTTGTAGATCGTCGCGGGATTGAGCAGGTAGAGCGCGGCCGCGCCGAGCGCCAGCCCGACGCCGGCGAAGCGGCGGACGAGGGCGTACAGCAGCGCGCCCACGCACAAGTCCGCGAAGATCGCGGGCAGCTTGACGAGCACGCGTAGCACCGCGTAACCGTGATCGTGCGCCGCGAAGAGCAGCTGCCAAAAGTGCCCGACCGCCGCCAGGATGTAAAAATAGCCCGGCGGATAGTCCGCGAATCCGATCGACGAGTAGAACGTCGCGAATCCGTGCTCGGCCAGCGCGATGCGCCCAGGCTTCGAAGGTCTGAGACGTCGGTTTTGAACCCTTCGCTGCCGATGAACAGCGAGGCGCACGATGAACCCGCCAGCAACAGCGCCGGCAGCGCCCACGACGCGTGCGCTCTGACGCGCCGCAGCGCGAACCGATGCCGTTGCGCGTTCACGGCGATTCCTCTCCAAGACGCGCGGCACGAGATCGAGCGTTTCTAGCAAGAAGTCGCGAAAGCCGCGCGTTGGGATAGCGCTCGATGACCGCCAGATGTTCGGCGGCGGCACGCGTGCGCGGCCTCTCTGGCACCCAGCGTCGTCGAGCGCCGCGACGATCGCGTTCGATCGCAGCGCGCGTCGAGCGGACGTCCCGAGCGCGTACGCATCCGCGATGGCGTCGCGCGCCGCGGACGGCGGCTGCGCGATCGCCCACACCACCGGAAACGTCCACTTGCGCCGCGCGACGTCGCTCGCCGGCGATTTTGCCGGTCTCGTCCACGGACGACCAAATGCCCGAGACGTCGTCGCGAATTTGAAACGCCATGCCGTAGGCGCGCCCGACGTCGCCGTACTCCTCGACCGCGGCGTCGTCGCAGCCGGCGGCATGCGCGCCCAGACGGCATGACGCGTCGAACAGCTGCGCCGTCTTGCATTGCGATCATGCGATAGTAACCGGCGAGATCGACGACCGTTCGGATTCGAATTGAAGATCGAGCGATTGCCCTTCGCACATCACGGCGTGCGCTTCGTGCAGCAGCGCGATCATCTGCAGCACGCGGCGCGGCGTCCAGATGCGCGGCCGCATGCTCGAGGCTCAAGAAGCTCAGCGCGCACATCGCGTCGCCGGCGTTGATCGCCTGCGCGATGCCGTACGCGCTCCACAGCGTCGGACGGCCGTGGCGCAACTCGTCGCGATCCTCGATATCGTCGTGAACGAGCGAGTAGTTGTGAAAGATCTCGACCGCGACGGCGGCGTCGAGCGCGCGCTCGAGCGGCGCGCCTTCGCCGATGCGCGACGCGCATGACCATCTGCGGCCGCAGGCGTTTGCCGCGCCGCGCCGGCCCGTACGGCGCGTAACCGAAGTGGCGCAAAAGCATATCGGAGATCTCTTTCGATCCCCGATAGCCGGCAATCCGTTCCTCGAGGGCGCTTTCGAAGCGCTCGGCAAGGTCTACGAGATTAAGCAGAAGCGGCTGAGCTCCTCCATCCGCGCCTCGACTTCGTCGACCAGCCAGCCCGGCGTCGATGCGCCCGACATCAGTCCGGCGACCTTGACGCCGTCGAACCACTGCGGCCTGCAGCTCGCTCGGGACCCTCGATGTGATACGCCCGCGCGCCGTGCGATTCCGAGAGTTCGGCGAGATGCTTGGTGTTGGCCGACGTTTTTCCGCCGACGACGACCATCACTTCGACGTCCTTGCGCCAGGCGCAACGCTTCGTTTTGCCGGTTGTGGGTATCGGTGCAGATCGTGTTGACCGCGCGCACTTCGTAGTACTTTGCGGACAGCGCTCGGACGATCTCGGTGAATCCTTCGCCCGACCACGTCGACTGCACGACGACGCCGACGCGGCTCGAACGCGGCAGCCTCTCGACGTCGTCGGCGCTCTGAATGCACCACGCGCCCGGAACGTGGCTGAGCGTGCCCTTGACTTCGGGATGAGCCGGATCGCCGATGACGACGATCTTGTAGCCGTCGGCTTTGAGCTTCTCGGCCTGCACGTGGATCTTCGTGACCATCGGACAGGTCGCGTCGATGATCTCCAGCTTCTTCTCCTTGGCTTTGTCGAAGACTTCGACCGGCAAGCCGTGCGCGCGCACGAAGAGCGCGCCGGCATCGACCTCGTCGACGCTGTGGGCGTTGCTTCAATCCGCGCGCTGCGAGCGATTCCACCATCTGCGGATTGTGCACGACGTGGCCGAGCGTCGTGACGTCGCCGCGCGACGCGATCGCTTCTTCGGCCTTCTTGACCGTGATTGCGACGCCGAAACAGAACCCTTGAACCGACGCCTTACGTATTTCCACCGGTACTTCTCCGCCAGCGCTTCGATCGCGCTCATGACTCGCCGCGTAAACTTCGCCAAATCGTCGCGGGTTGCTTTCCGCCCAGCCGGCAGCGCCAGCGGCGCTCCGAATGCGACTTTCATCCGACCCAACCGCAGCGCCCGGTCGCGTGCCGCGGACGCAGGCCGGAACGACCGGGGCGCCGCGCCAGCGCCGCCAGCAGCGCGACGCCGGTCTGCGGCCGCACGTCGCCGGTGAGGTTGCGCGTGCCTTCGGGAAAGATGCCGACCGCGCCGCCGGCTCTGCAGCACCTCCAGCGAACGCTTGATGGCGGCCGCTGCGCTGCCGTGCGATCGACGGGGTAGGCGCCAAGCGCCCGGATCACCGCTCCCAACACCGGAATCTCGAACAGCTCCTTTTTCGCCATGTAGCTGATGCGGCGCGGGACAAAAGCAGCCCATCGCCGGCGGATCGAGGTACGAAACGTGATTGCAGGCGACGATCAGCGGGCCCGTCCGGCGGCACGTTCTCGGTGCCGCGCACCCGCGCGCGCCAGAGCACGCGCAAGATGGAGCGCACGGCGAGCTTGCGCAAGATCGTAGAACCGCGTGTTCATCGCACGCGCGTCCGCCGACGTCGACGATCGCGCAGATCTTGTCGACGACGCCGTCGGCATCGATGTCGCTCGAATCGATGACGTGCGCGCCGGGCGCGGGCGCCAGCGGCGAAACCGCGCGCGTGCGGTCGAGCCGGTCGCGCTCTTCGATCTCCGCTCCGAGACGATGCGCGTCGACGTCCACGCCGGCGACTTGCAGCTGCTGCGCCGCCGCGCGACGCGTGCCGCGAAGCGAGGCGGTCAGATAGATCTTGACCGCGGCGTCGGGCAGCACGACACGTGCCGATGTCGCGGCCCGCCATCACGACGGAGCCGTTTCCGCGCGATGCGCCGCTGCGCTTCGACCATCGCGGCGCGCACCTCGGCGTGCGCGGCAACCGCCGAAACGATCGCGGTCACCTCGTTGCTTTGGAGGACCGCTCGTCGAGCTCGCCGCCGCCGGCAAAGACTCGGAATCCGAGCGGCGCGGTTTCGTCGAGCTCCACCTCGATCGGCATCGCCGCCGCCAGGCGCGCCAGCGCCGCGCCGTTGTCCACGTCGGTGCCCGTGCGCAGCGCCAGAAAGGCCAGCGCGCGATACATCGCGCCCGTGTCGAGATACAGCACGCGCAATCGCCGCGCGGTCGCGCGCGCGACGGTGGTTTTTCCCGACGCGGCCGGCCCGTCGATGGCGATCTGCAGCTGCACGGCGCATCGTTTCCCTCGGAATGATGGCGTTGCCCTCCAAGAGAATCCGAGAGAACCTACGCATGGCTAAGGCGCGATCGGTTATTTTTGCTCGGCGTGCGGGTTTGAATCGCCGCGCTGGCTCGGGCGTTGCCCGCAATGCGAGGCGTGGAACTCATTCGACGAGCGCCCGCAGAGCATCGCGGCCCGCCGCGCCCGCTATCGCGCGATCGGCGGGACCGATTGGGTTGCACGAGATCGGTTCCGCGGGCCTCGAGCGCCTCTCCGTCGCGATGCCCGAGTTCGACGCGGTGCTCGGCGGCGGCATCGTGCCCGGCAGCCTGACGCTCGTCGGCGGGCCGCCGGGCGCGGGAAAATCGACGCTGCTGCTGCAGATCGCCGCGCGCCTTGCGGATCGCGGCGACGTCGTGTACGTCTGCGGCGAAGAATCGGCCGCGCAAGTCAAGCTGCGCGCGGAGCGCACGTTGTCCGCGGTCGACGCCCCGGCTGCTCATCTACCCGGAGACGAATCTGCGCGCGGTGCTCGACCATCTCGAGCGCAGCGCTCCGCTGGCGCTGATCGTCGACTCGATCCAAACGGTTGGCTTCCGGAATCCGAAGCGTACGCCGGGAGCGTGACGCAGATCCGCGACTGCACGCAAGCGCTCATGGAGTACGCGAAGCGAACCGCCTGCGCGACGTTCATCGTCGGCCACGTCACGAAAGACGGCGCCATCGCGGGGCCGCGGCTGCTCGAGCATCTCGTCGACACCGTACTCTACTTCGAGGGCGAGACGAGCGGCGAGCATCGCATTCTTGCGCGCGTACAAGAACCGCTTCGGCTCGATCGACGAGATCTGCGTGTTCGCCATGCACGACGGGGGTTTGCACGAGGTCCACAATCCGTCGGAGTTCTTCCTCGGTGCGCGCGAGCGGCGCCCGAGCGGCTCGTGCGTCGTCGCTTCGATCGTCGGCTCGCGCCCCGTCCTGATCGAGGTGCAGGCGCTCGTCGGCGAAACCAGCTACGGCACGCCGCGCCGGCTCGCCAACAACTTGGATCAGCAACGCCTCGCGATGATCCTCGCCGTGCTCGAGCGGCGCGCCGGATTCGCGCTCGGCTCGCACGACGTGTACGCGTCGGTCGCGGGCGGCTTGCGCGTCAGCGAACCTGCCGCCGATCTCGGCATCGCGCTCGCCATCGCGTCGTCGTTCCGCAACGCCGCGATGGCGCCGGCGACCGCCGTCTTCGGCGAGCTCGGACTGTCGGGCGAAGTGCGCGGCGTCAGCGGCGGCGAGCGCCGCGCGGCCGAGGCGCACAAACTCGGCTACCGCAACCTCATCTCGCCGGAAAACGCGCACGATCTCGCGGAAGCGATCGCGCGGGCGCTGGGATGAAGGCGTCGCGACTGTTCGAGATCGTCCCGAACCTTTCGGAGGGGCGCGACGCGGCGACCATCGACGCGGCCGCCGAGGCGATCCGGCGGAGCGGGGCGCGGTTGATCGACCGCGGCAGCGACGCCGTGCACCACCGCAGCGTGTTGACCGTCGTCGGCAGCGCGGACGAAGTGCTCGACGCCGCCGTCGCGCTCGCGGGCATCGCGCTCGAGCGTATCGATCTGCGCACGCATCGCGGCGCGCATCCGCGCATCGGCGCGCTCGACGTCTTGCCGTTCGTCCCGCTCACGCGGCGCCGGTCTGCAGGAAGCGGCCGAGCTCGCCCACCGCGCGGGCGCCGAGATCTGGCGACGCTACGGCATTCCTTCTTTTTACTACGGGGCGGCCGCCCGCCGGAGCGAGCGCACGCTGTTGCCGGAAATCCGGCGCAACGCCAGACTGGCTGCCGGACGAAGGCGACGTTGGCGCGCCATCACAGCGCCGGCGCCATCGCGATCGGCGCCCGAGAACTTCTGATCGCCTTCAATGTTGAGTTGAAGAGCGCCGACCTCGCAGCGGCGGCGCAGATCGCCCACGCCGTCCGCGAACGCGACGGCGGGCTGCGCTCGCTTCGCGCGCTTGCCTTCCCGCGCAGACCAGGGCGCGTGCAGGTCTCGCTCAACGTGACGGACTATGCTGCAACGCCGCTCTATCGCGTCGTCGAGTTGATTCGGCGGTTGGCCGCCGATCGCGGCATCGAGCTGTTCGGCTGCGAGCTCGTCGGCTGTCTTCCGTGGGAAGCGGTCGAGGCGGCAGCCGCATACTATTTGGGAGTTTCGAACCTGTGACATTGAGGACGACGCCGCTGATCGCGTTTTTGCTCGCGGTCGCGCTGCCGCAGGCCGCCGCGGCGCAGAACGGGCCCGGCGACGCGGGCATCTTTACGACGACGCTGCACAACGGCCTGCACGTCGTCGTCGTCGAGGATCGCGCCGCGCCGGTCGTCCAGACGGCGGTATGGTACGGGTTCGGATCGCTGCAGGAGACGCCCGGCAAGACCGGTCTCGCCCACGCGCTCGAACACATGCTGTTTCGCGGTACGCCCGAGATCTCGTCGGGCGGACTCGACGACATCGTGGCGCGGCTCGGCGCGCAGATGAACGGCGAGACGAACTACGACTTCACGCAGTTCTATTTCCTCATGCCGGCCGACAAGCTCGACGTCGCGCTGTACATCGACGCCGACCGCATGCAGCACGCCGCGCTGCGCGCGTCGGATTGGGCCATCGAACGCAACGCGGTGCTCAACGAGATCGACGGCGACGCCAGCTCGCCGTTTTTCAACCTGCTCGCGCGCGTGCGCGCGGCGGCCTTCCCGGGGCAGCCCAGCGGACGAACGCCGCTCGGCAATCGCGAGGACGTCGCGCGCGCGACCGTCGCCGACATCGCGCGCTACTATCAGGAGTGGTACGCGCCGAACAACGCGACGCTCGTGATCGCGGGCGACGTCAATCACGTCACGGCCTTCGCGAAGGCGCAGCGCTACTTCGGGGCGATTCCGCCGAAGCGACTGCCGGCGCGGCTCAAGGCGAGTCCGGTTGCGGCGCGCGGTCAGACGGTCGAGGCGCAGTTCCCGTTCCCGTTCGAAATTCTCGATCTCGCGTATGCGATTCCCGGCGATAAGCAGCGCGGCGAACCCGCGATGAGCACGCTCGCGACGCTGATTGAAAATCAGCGTTCACCGTTCTATCGAGCGCTAGTGCAGAGCAACATCGCGCTCGCCATCGAGGCCAACGCGGACACGCAGCTGCGCGGCGGCCTGCTCCACGTCTTCGTCGTCCTCAATCCGGGCCACAGCGGCGCCGAGGCGCAGTCGGTCTTCCAGTCGACGCTCGATGCGGTGCTGCAAAACGGCTTCGATCCCGATTTGGTCGTCGCCGCGAAACGGTTGACGCTCGCCGAGCGCCTCTTCGCGGCGGACTCGATCGGCGGCATCGGAGATCTGGCCGGCTACACCTACGGCATCGTAGGCGAGAAGATTGCCGACGAAGATGCGCGCCTCGCGGCGCTGACCGGCATCGACCTGCTGGCCGCGGCGCGCACGTATCTCAGTCGCCCGACGGTCGTCGGACATCTCACGCCGAACGAGAGCCCGCCGCGCGGCAACTCGGAGAAGACCACGGCGGCGGCCACCGACGACTTCTCCAAGCGCGTGCCGAACGGCCCGATCGTTGAGCCGGCGTGGATCGCCAAGGCGGTGCGCACGCCGACGACCGCGCGCAGCGTGCTGCAGCCCACGGCATTCACGCTTTCCAACGGCGTGCGCGTGATCGTTCAGACGAAGACGGACCGGCCGACGTTCGTGCTGCGCGGCGAGATCGCCTCATCGCCGGCTTTCGAGCCCGCCGGGCAAACAGGGGATCATCCGTCTCGCCTCCTCGGTCGCCGACTACGGCAGCACGAACTATCCGTTCGCGCAACGGCGCAAGGCAACCGATGAGATGGGCGCCTTCGTCGAGACCGGCCGGCAATTTTCCGCGCAGGGTGAGACGCGCGATTTCGAGCAGATCGTGGCGATCGTCGCGGACGGCGAAGAGCATCCGACCTTCGCCGATCCCTGGCTCGGGATCGAACGCTCGCAGCTCGCCAACAGCCTGCAATCCGAGAACCAAATCTCCGGCGTGATGATCGATCGCGCGTACGATCGGCTGCTGCTCGCCAGCGACGATCCATCGCTGCGCCAGCCGACGGCGCCCACCGTCGCCGGGATCACGCGCGATGACCTGCTCGCCTATGCGAGGGAATACTGGCGGCCGGATCTCACCACGATCGCGGTAGTCGGAAACTTGACGCCGCAGCGCGTGCGCAGCGTCCTCGAATCGGCCTTCGGATCGTGGCAGGCCAGCGGCTCGCGGCCGAACCCGCACCTGATGGCGTTGCCGCCGGCGTCCACGGGTCACGATTACATCGGCACGGCGGCCAATCAGGTCTACATCCGCCTCGGCCAGCCGGCCATCTCGCGTTCGAATCGCGACTACGACGCATTCCTCGTGCTCAATCAAATTCTCGGCGGCGCGGCGCGTTCGAGTCGCGGCTGTGGCAGGAGCTGCGTCAGAAGCGCGGTCTCGTGTACAACGTCAACAGCTCGCTCGATGCCGACGCGGATCGCGGCGACTTTCGCATCGAGCTCAACGCCTCGCCCGAGCGCGTGGTCGAAGCCGTCGAGCTGGTGCGCCGCGAGCTCGAACGTCTGCAGAACGAGCCCGTCTCCGAGATCGAGCTCCAGGAGGCCAAGGCCCGCCTCGTCGGCAACGCGCTGCTGGACGAGGCGTCGTCGGAAGGTCAGGCCAAGCAGCTGATCGACATCGCCGTCAACGATCTTCCGCTCAACTATTATCGCGCGCTCAACGACCGCTTCTCACAGATCACGGCGGCGGACGTTGAGCGCGTCGCGCGCGCGTATCTGCGCCCGAGCCACCTCGTTGAAGTCTACGCCGGACCGTCCGGGCCGTGGGCGTACCACACGATATGATCGTAACGATCGATCCGACGACGGGCGACACGCTCGAGCGCATCTCGCCGATGGACGCCGCGCAGATCGACGCGCGGCTCGAGGCAGCCGCCCTCGCCGCACGTTCGTGGAGGCTGGCCTCGTTTCAGGAGCGCGCGGGACTCCTGCGCGCCGTGGCGCGACGTCTGCGCGACGAAAACGAATCGCTCGCCGCGACCGCGGTGCGCGAGATGGGCAAGCCGATCGTGCAGGCGCGGGCCGAAGTCGAGAAATGCGCGTGGGCGCTCGACTATTTTGCCGAGCACGGCGCCGCCATGCTCGCGCCGCAGGACTCGCCCTCGAACGCGGCGCGCAGCTACGTCGCCTTTCGCCCGCTCGGCGTGCTGCTTGCGATCATGCCGTGGAATTTCCCGTACTGGCAGGTCTTTCGCGCGGCGGCCCCGGCGCTGATGGCGGGAAACACGCTGCTGCTCAAGCACGCCGCCAACACGACGCGCTGCGCGCTCGAGATCGAGCGCGTGTTTCGCGACAGTGCCGCGCCCGAGGGCGTTTTCGGCGTGTTGCTCGCGCGCGGCGAACAGATCGATAAGCTCGTCGCCGATCCCCGCATCGCGGCGGTGACGCTGACCGGCAGCGAGCGCGCGGGCGTGGCGGTCGCGAGCGCGGCCGGCGAGGCTCTCAAGAAGTGCGTGCTCGAGCTGGGCGGCTCGGATCCATTCGTCGTCTTCCCCGACGCGGACCTCGACGCGGCCGCGACAACGGCCGTCAAGGCACGCTTTCAGAACAACGGCGAGAGCTGCATCGCCGCCAAGCGTTTCATCGTGGAGGCGCCGGTTTACGACGAGTTCGTAAAGCGCTTCGTGGAGCGCGCCGCGGCCCAGGTCGTCGGCAATCCGATGGAGGAGCGCGTGCAGATCGGGCCGTGCGCGCGCGCAGACCTGCGGGATACGGTGCACGAGCAGGTGTCGGAGACGGTCGCGCAAGGCGCGCGTGGCGTGCTCGGGGGTAAGCCGCGCGAGGGCCGGGGCTTCTTCTACGAGCCGACCATCGTCGCCGACGTCGTTCCGGGCATGCGCATGTTTGACGAAGAGATCTTCGGACCGGCGGCAGCCGTCGTGCGAGCGAACGGCCGCGACCATGCGCTCGCGTTGGCCAACCAATCGTCATTCGGCCTCGGCTCGAGCGTGTGGACGCGCGACGTCGCGGCGGCCGAAGACTTCGGCGCGCGCATCGAGGCGGGAGCGGTCTTCGTCAACGGCATGGTCGCGAGCGACCCGCGCCTACCGTTCGGCGGCGTCAAGAAGAGCGGCTACGGCCGCGAGCTGTCCACCTTCGGCATCCACGAGTTCGTGAACATCCAAACGGTCTGGATCGCTCCGAAATAGCTCTCAGCCTTCGTCGCGTTTGGATTTAGTGAGCGAACCCCGCCTCCTGGCCGGCGCGTTGCGCGACCTGGACGTGAACGTCGTGGTCGACGAAGACGGTGAACATTTTATCGGTCCAGATCGTCCCACGCGGCATGAAGAAAGGCTGAACAGCGCGGGGGAACTCATGTTGACACTGGGAGAGAGTCGCAGTATCGACCGATACGGAAGATGCCGTCGCGAACGTGCTGCGCGGGGGCGACCCAGCTCAGGCGCAACCAGCCTTCCATCGACCGGCCGAACGCGATGCCCGGGATCGCCACGACGTCGTGCCGCTCGATCAGCTCCTCCGCGGCTCGGTGCGAATCCGCACCCTCGGGCAGCTCGATGCAGACGTAAAACGTTCCCTCCGGAGAGACGAAGCGCAGTCCCGACTCGCGCAGCGTCGCCAGCAACTCGCCGCGCCGGTCGCGATACCAGGCCGCGTGTTCCTGCAGCGCGCCCGGCGTATGGAAGATGTGCAGCGCCACGTGCTGCGCGAAGGTGTCCGCGCACGAGGTCGCCCAGGCGTGCACTTTGATCGCCTGCGCGACGAAGTCCGCCGGCCCGAGGATCCACCCGAGCCGCAGACCAGTGAGTGCGTTGCTCTTGCTCAGCGAATTAGTCACGACGGTATGCGGATAGATTTGCGCGAAATAACCCGGGTTCGGCAGGTATGTCTGCTCGCGATAGATCTCGTCGTGTACGACCCAGATCGGTTCGCCGCCACGCCGTTTGATGGCATGCACGAGGCTCTCGGCGGCGACGACATCGATGACGCGCGCCGTCGGATTGCAGGGCGAACACAAGACGATCGCGCGCGTTCGCTCGCCAATCGCTGCCGCGATACGCTCGGCGTCGAACGCAAAATCATCGTCGCGACTCATCGCGACGCTGCGCGTGGTGACCCCTTCGAGCGCTGCCATCTTGGCATAAGACGGAAACGCCGGCTCGACGATCAGCAGCTCGTCGCGCGACGGATCGAGGAGCGTCTTGAGGGTGACGTACATCGCCTCTTGGGAGCCGACCGTGACGCAGACGTTCCGCCCGTGCTCCATCCCGGGGTAGCGATAGTGACGAGCGATAGCGTCACGCAGCGCCGGATCGCCGGCGTTAGGCGTATATTTCAAGCCGTGCTCGGTGACGTGCCGCAGCGCGTGTTCCAAGTGCTCCGGGCTCGGGCGCAGCGACGGCTCGCCGAGGCCGAGATCGATCGACGTGCCGCGCTTGCGCGAAGCGATCTCACGAATCAGGGACGCGCTGATATTGAGGACGCGCGGGTTCATACGGCGAGCTCGTATTCGCGCAGCGCGGCGTTGAGCGACACCTTGAGGTCGGTCGCTTCGCTGCGCGTTCCGACGATCAGCGCGCACTGCGTGGCAAACTCCCCCGCCGCGAAGCGCTTCGGCAAGACGCCTTGAACCATGACGGCTCGCGCCGGCACGCGTCCCTTGCTGAGCACCGGCTCGCTCCCGCGCACGTCGACGATCGGGGTGCTCCCCGTCAGCACGACTCCGGCGCCGATCACGGCCTCCCGCTCCACAAGCACGCCCTCGACGATGATGCAGCGCGAGCCGACAAACGCGCCATCTTCCACGATGACCGGCGCCGCCTGCGGCGGCTCGAGGACCCCGCCGATGCCCACTCCTCCGGAGAGGTGCACGCCGCGTCCGATCTGCGCGCACGAGCCGACCGTCGCCCATGTGTCGATCATGCTGTCGTCGCCGACGTAGGCGCCGATATTGACGAATCCCGGCATCAATATGACGCCGCGGCCGAGGAAGCTGCCGTAGCGTGCAACTCCCGGCGGAACGCAGCGAACGCCAAGCTTCTTATAGTTGCGCTTGACCGGCAGCTTGTCGTAAAAGACCGGGCCATCCCCGCGCCGATCGCCCATCCACTCGATCTTCCTGCGGCGAAAATAGAGCAGAATCGCCGACTTCAACCATGCGTTCGTCACCCAGCCGCCCTCCCGCGGCTCGGCCACGCGAACGTCGCCCTCGTCCAATAGCGCGATCGCCTGGTCCACGGCGCGACCGCTCCGGCCGCGCAGGTCCGCATCTCCGCGTTCCAAAGCAGCGATTTGTAACTTCAGCTCTTCTACCGTCACGGGCCACAGCTACGGCGCCGGGTAAGCCTGCCCCCGCCAGCTTGCGCCCACGACGTACAGGGGCGGCTCTGCCTCGAAGCGCATTATCCTAGCCCTGCCGCGCGAAAGGAGTTTCCGTGCCCAATTCGCCGAGCGACGAACAACGAATCAACGCGATCCGCTTTCTCGCGGTCGATGCCGTCCAGAAGGCCAACTCCGGCCACCCCGGCATGCCGATGGGCGCCGCGGCGATGGCGTACGCGCTGTGGACGCGCCACTTGCGCTTCAATCCCAAAGATCCATGCTGGCCGAATCGGGATCGCTTCGTCCTCTCGGCCGGGCACGGCTCGATGCTCCTCTACGCGCTGCTCTACCTCACGGGATACGATCTGACGCTCGACGACATCAAGAATTTTCGCCAGCTGAACAGCAAGACGCCGGGGCATCCCGAGGCGGAGCGCACGCCCGGCGTCGAGGCGACGACCGGACCTCTCGGGTCAGGGAATCGCCAACGCGGTCGGCATGGCGATCGCGGAAGCGCATCTCGGCGCGGTCTACAATCGCTCCGATCAACCGATCGTCGATCACTTCACGTACTGCATCTGCGGCGACGGCGACCTGATGGAGGGCATCAGTCAGGAGGCGCTTGTCGCTGGCCGGGCACTTGAAGCTTGGAAAACTGATCGTCTTTTACGACGACAACCTCGTCTCGCTCGCAGGTCCGACCGACGTCACGCTCACCGACGATCCGGTCGCGCGCTTTGACGCGAGCGGCTGGCACACGCAGTTCGTCGACATCGACCACGGCAACGACGTCGCCACGATCGATCAGGCCATCACGGTCGCTAAGAACGTCACGGATCGGCCGTCGCTGATCGCCGTGCGGACCCACATCGGCTATGGCTCGCCGCGCCAAGACAACTATCTCGCGCACGGCGAGGCGCTCGGGCCGGAGAACGTCAAGAAGTCCAAGGAGTTCCTCGGCTGGCCTCTCGAGCCCGACTTCTACGTACCCGATGAGGTTCTAAGTTTTTATCGCGAGATCGGCGCGAAGGGCAGAGAGCTCGAGGCGCAGTGGCAGGCGACGTACGACGCGTGGAAGCGCGCCAATCCCGACCTCGCCGCGACGCTAGAGCGCGCGCTGCGCGAGGAGGTGCCGGCCGATCTCCCCTGGCCGACATTCACGGCCGAAAACGGCAATCTCGCGACGCGCGACGCCGGCGGCGCCGTGATGAACGCGATTGCCACGGCGCTCCCCGAACTCGTCGGGGGTTCCGCGGACCTCGATCCGTCAACGAAGACGTACCTCAAGAACTGCGGCGACTTCGAGCCCGGCAACTACGCCGGACGCAACATTCACTACGGTGTGCGCGAACACGCGATGGTGGCCGCGACGAGCGGCATCTCGCTGCACGGAGGCCTGCTGCCGTTCGCGGCCACCTTCTTCAACTTCTTGGACTACTGCAAGCCCGCCGTGCGCCTCGCGTGCCTCACACGGATTCGCTCGATCTACGTGTTCACGCACGATTCCGTCTTCCTCGGCGAGGACGGTCCCACGCACGAGCCGATCGAGCAGCTCGCGATGCTGCGAGCGACACCCAACTGCTACGTCGTGCGCCCCGCCGACGCTCTCGAGACGCTCGAGGCCTGGAAGCTTGCCATCTCGAGTAAGAGCTCTCCCTATGCCCTCGTGCTGACCCGGCAAAAGGTGCCGTTCCTGGGAGCCCGCGATGCGGCAGTCAGCAAGGGCGCATACGTCATCGCCGACGCCGATAGCAGCCGGCCCGACCTCATCCTGATCGCGACCGGCTCCGAGGTGGCGCTCGCGATCGGCGCCAAGAAAATCCTCGACGCCAAGGGCGTCCCGACGCGCGTCGTTTCGATGCCCTGCTGGCGACTCTTCGACGAACAGCCGCAGTCGTATAGAGACGACGTATTGCCCCCGTCGGTCGGCGCTCGGATGTCGGTCGAGGCCGCCGCGACGCTGGGCTGGTCGAAGTACGTCGGCGACCACGGGTTCGCGTTCGGTATCGACGAGTTCGGCCGCTCGGCACCGGCCGCTGCGATCGCGACGGAGTTCGGCTTCACGCCGGAGCACGTCGCCGACGTGGCGCTGCAAAAATTTGCTTTAGCCGCTCACTAGGAGACGACATGGAGAAACAAGTTCAGGAACTGCTCGACGCCGGTCAGAGCGTCTGGATCGACTACCTGCGGCGCAGCATGTTCGCCTCCGGCGAGCTCGCGCGCCTCATCGATCGGGGCGTGCGCGGGATGACAAGCAATCCAACGATTTTCGAGAAGGCCATCGGCGCGGGCAACGACTATGACAAACAGCTCGCGACGCTGATCGGGTCGGAAAAAAACGCCGACGCGCTGTTCTGGGATCTCGCGGTCGCCGACATTCAGAGCGCCTGCGACGCGTTCGCTCCGGTCCACGCATCCTCGAAGGGTAACGACGGATTCGTCAGCCTCGAAGTCTCCCCGCTGCTGGCCAACGATACGGCGGGCACGATCGCCATGGTCGAGGAGCTCTGGAAGCGTGTGAACCGGCCCGAACGTGATGATCAAGATTCCCGGCACCAAAGAAGGGCTCCCGGCGATCGAAGAGTCGATCTACCGTGGATACAACATCAACGTCACGCTGGTGTTCTCCATCGAGATGTACGAGCGCGCCGCGACGGGCCTACGTCAAGGGTTTGGAACGCCGCGTGGCCGAGGGCAAGCCGATCGACAAGATTCGTTCGGTCAACTCGGTCTTCGTGAGCCGCATCGACACCGCGATCGACAAGTTGATCCAAGACCGAATCGCCAAGGGCGAAAAGCTCGAGCATCTTCTCGGCAAGACGGGCATCGCGGGTCTTAAACTGACCTATCAGAAGTTCAAGGAAATCTTCCTCGGTGACGAGTTCGCAGCACTGCGCGCGAAGGGCGCAGCGGTCCAGCGTCCGCTGTGGGCCTCGACTTCTACGAAGAACCCGCACTATCCCGATCTCATGTACGTCGAGAACGTCGTGGGCCGCGACACGGTCAACACGATGCCGCCGCCCACCCTCGATGCGCTGATCGAGCACGGTAAGATCGTCCCGGACACGGTCGAGAGCGATCTGCGCGCCGCCACGGACGTGATGCGCGCGCTGCAGGACGCGAAGATCTCGCTCTTCGATGTGACGCACCAGCTGCAGGTCGAGGGCGTAACGCTCTTCTCGGACTCGTTCGCCGCGCTGCTCGGCGCGATCGTCTACAAGCAGAAGCTACTGGAGTCCGGCGGCGCCGAGCGCGTGCGGCTCGCGCTCAGCGCGTCGCAGCCGGTTTACGATTCAGCGCTCGCGCGCCTCGCCGAGGCCGACTTTCTCAAGCGCATCTGGGCGCACGACGCGACGCTGTGGTCGAGCGATCCCGATGCCGTGGCGATCATCAAGAAGTCGCTGGGATGGCTCGACATTCAGCAGCACATGCTCGAGGAGGTGCCGGGACTGAAGTCCTTCGCCAACGAGGCGCGCGAGAGCTTCGGCTTCGCGGTAGTCTGCGGCATGGGCGGCAGCTCGCTCGCGCCCGACATCCTCGCGGACACCTTCGGCAACCTACGATGGTTTTCCGCAGCTGCACGTGCTGGATTCGACGTGCCCGCAACAGATCGAGGAGCTCGAAGCGCAGATCCACGTCCCGCACACGATGTTCATCATCTCGAGCAAGAGCGGCACGACGACCGAGCCGAACGCGTTTTACGCCTACTTTCACGAGAAGGTATCCAAGCAGGTCGGCTCCGCCGTAGCGGGCCGCAACTTCGTCGCGATCACCGATCCCGGCACGACGCTTGACAAGGAGGCTCAGGAGGCGTCGTTCCGCGTCGATTTCGAGAACGACCCTAACATCGGCGGACGGTACTCCGCACTGTCGTTCGTCGGCATCGCGCCGGCCGCAATCGCCGGCTACAACATCAACCTACTGCTGGATCGCGCGCTCGGCGCGATGCACGCGAACGACCGGAGCGTCGATCCGCGCACCGCTCCGGGCGTTCGGTTCGGCGCCGCGATCGGCGGCCTGGCGAGTCAACGGACGCGACAAGCTCACGATCGTCACGCATCGCGACGTAAACGCCTTCGGCGCATGGGCGGAGCAGCTCATCGCGGAATCGACCGGTAAGCTCGGCAAGGGAATCGTCCCGATCGAGGGCGAGCCGCTCGGCGCGCCCGGCGTCTACTCCGACGATCGCGTCTTCGTGTACGTCGGCGCCAACCTGCCCGATCCAGAAGCCGGCGTCGACGAGAAGCTCAAGGCGCTCGAAGTGGCTGGTCACCCGGTGATTCGCCTCGCGATGAACGACCGTTACGATCTCGGCGAACAGTTCTACCTCTGGGAGATCGCGGTGGCGGCCGCCGGCGTGATCCTTGGCATCAACGCGTTCGATCAGCCCAACGTGCAGGAGTCGAAAGACAACACGGTCGCACTGCTCGAGCAGTACGCGCGCAACGGCGCGTTCGACGAGCCGAAGGCCGACGTCGAAGGGCCGGCCTTCGACGTAACCTACCTGTCCGGGACTCTTGCCCAGGCTCACGGTGACAAGGCGCAAAATCCGACGCAGGCGCTGGCGGGCCTCTTTGCGCAGCTGCGTCCGCACGATTACAACGCGATCACCGCATACATCGCGCACAACGAAACGCATACCACGTTGCTCCAAGAGCTGCGGACGAAGATTCGCGACGCGCACAAGGTCGCCACGACCGTCGGCTTCGGGCCGCGCTTCCTGCATTCGACCGGGCAGCTCCATAAGGGCGGTCCGGACACGTGCGTCGTGCTGCAGATCACCGCCGACGATCCCGACGATCCGATGATTCCGGGCATGAAGGTGGGCTTCCGCACGCTGCTCGCGGCGCAGGCGCTGGGCGATTGGATGTCGCTGGACAAGCGCAATCGGCGCGGCGTGCGCGTGCACCTCAAGGGACCCGTCGAACCGGCGCTGCGCGCGCTCATCGACACCGTGGACGAAGCGCTCGCGGTGCGGGCCTGAGGAAGGAGGAGTCATGCAGCTTGGGATGATTGGGCTCGGCAAGATGGGCGAAAACATGACGCAGCGCCTGATCAGAGGCGGCCATAAGGTCGTCGCGTACGATCGCGACCCGCAGGCCGTCCAAAGAACGGTCGGGGACGGCGCGACGGGCGCCGATAGCCTCGCCGACATGGTCGCGAAGCTGACGGAATCGCCGAAGGTGGTTTGGGTCATGGTGCCGGCCGGCGCGCCGACCGACGACACGATCCATGCGCTCGCCGACGGCATCGGCAGCGGAGGCATCATCATCGACGGCGGCAACACCAATTATAAAGATGGCCTGCGTCTCTATGCGGACTGCAAGACCAAGGGCGTCTCGCTGATCGACGCCGGCACCAGCGGCGGCGTCTGGGGACTGAAGGAAGGCTACTGCCTCATGGTCGGCGGTGACGACGCTTCCGTGAAACGCTGCGAGCCGATCTTCCTCACGCTCGCCCCGCGCAACGGCTACGCGCACGTGGGACCGCCAGGCGCCGGGCACTTCTCCAAGATGGTGCACAACGGCATCGAGTACGGACTGCTCCAGGCCTATGGCGAGGGATTCGAGATCCTGAAGGACTCGCAGTACGACTACGACCTCGGGCAGCTGGCCGAGCTCTGGACGCACGCGAGCGTCGTGCGCTCATGGCTCCTGGAACTGCTCGTGCTGGCGTTTCAAGCAAGATCCGGATCTCGAAGACGTCCGTGGCTACGTCGAGGACACCGGCGAGGGCCGCTGGACCGTGGAGGCGGCGATCGACGAAAACGTACCGGCGCCGGTAATCACTCTTTCGCTGCTCGCGCGCATGGCCTCGCGCCAGGACGAGTCGTTCAGCGCGAAGGTCGTAGCAGCGCTGCGCAAACAGTTCGGCGGGCATGCCGTGAAGAGCGAGGCGCATGCCTGACGACACGCTCGCGACGGCGACGCGCACGGACCGGCGACGGCGCAGCCGTCAATCCGCTGCGCGAAGGCCTCGTGTCGGATCGCATCACGAACCCGTGCAGCGCGGTCTTCTTCGGCGCTAGCGGCGACCTGTTCAAGCGCATGCTGCTGCCGGCCGTCTATGCAATGCGGCTGAACGGGACGCTCCCGACGGACTTCGCGCTAGTCGGGTTCGCGCGAAGCGCGTACGCCGACGACGGCTTCCGCGAGTACTGCCGCAAGCAGCTCGAACAGTTCATGCCGGATGGGCAAAAGCCCCAGGGCGACCTGTGGGAAGATTTCGCGCGCCGGATCAGCTACATCACGGCGGATTTCAACGACACGCGCCACTTCACGGCGCTAAAAGACCGCCTCAAGGAAAACGACGAGCAGTTCGGCACTGCGGGTAATCACCTGTTCTACCTGGCGACGCCGCCGCCCGTGTTCCCCGAGATCATCAAACACCTCAAGAACGCCGGCCTCGAGAAGAGCGAGACGGCTGGACGCGCGTCGTCGTGGAAAAACCGTTCGGAACCGACCTCGTCTCGGCCCGCGCGTTGCAAAAGGCGATCGACGCCGTCTTCCCCGAGAACGAGATCTACCGCATCGATCACTATCTGGGCAAGGAACCGGTGCAAGACATCCTCGCGCTGCGCTTCGCCAACACCATCTTCGAGCCGATTTGGAACCGGAACTACGTGCAGAGCCTCCAGATCACGTCGGCCGAGTCGCTCGGCGTCGAGCAGCGTGGCGCATACTACGATCACGCGGGCGCGCTGCGCGACATGATCCAGAACCACGTCCTCAACCTGCTCGCGCTGGTGGCGATGGAGGCACCGATCTCGTCGGACGCCGACGACATCCGCGACGAAAAATACAAGGTGTTTGCCGCAATCACGCCGGCTGCGCACGCCGCGGTGTTCTCGATGTCGGCGCGCGGACAGTACGGCCCCGGAACGATCGAAGGGCACGCCGTCAAGGGCTATCGCGAAGAACCCGACGTCGCGCGCGACTCCAACACGGAGACCTTTGCAGCGGTCAAACTATACATCGAGAATTGGCGCTGGGCGGGCGTTCCGTTCTACCTGCGCTCCGGGAAGCGACTGCCGCGCAAGGTCTCCGAGATCGCCGTCACCTTCAAGCCGATCCCGCATCGCTTCTACGGCGAGTCGACCGACCGGATTGAGCCAAACGTGCTCGTGATCAAGATCGAACCGGACGAGGGCATCTCGATGCGCTTCGAAGCCAAGGTTCCCGGACCCAAGGAGCACGTGCGCAGCGTCTACATGGACTTCAACTACGGATCCGGCTTCGGCGTGCAGTCGCCTCCGGCGTACGAGCGGCTGATCGGCGACGTCATGCTCGGCGACCAGACGCTCTTCACGCGCTGGGACGCCGTCGAGCGCGCCTGGGAGGTCGTGACGCCAATCCTGGAGGTCTGGCAGAACACGAAGGACTTCTCGTTCCCGAATTACGCGGCGGGAAGCCAGGGGCCCGAGAGCGCGCACCCGCTCTTCCCCGACTGGCGCCATCTGTGAGCATCGATCTCGCGCCGGTGCTCGACCAGCTCAGCGAACGATCGCGCGAGCGCGGCAACGACGTGCAGGGCGCCCTCATGACGCTCGTCGTGTTCTTCGAGGATTCGGCGATCGGCGAACTGGCTCGCGACAGAATTCGCATGCTCGCGTCCAAGCATCCGTCGCGCGTGATCGTCCTCGACGGAACGCAAGCTCCGGACGTCGCGCGCATGGACGAGGGCGATTGGATCGAGCTCGGTGCGAAGGGCTGTTCGGCCGACATGCTGCGGTCGGCGATCGCTGCGCTGCGCCTGCCCGAGGCCCCGCTGGTGCTGCTGTGGATCGCGCCCGGCATCGGCGACGATCCGCGCTTTGCCACGCTCTCGCAGCAGGTGCAGACGGTCGTGTACAACAGCTCGCTCGTGGACGGCGGGCATAAGGCGCTGTGCGACCTGGTCGACTACGTGGAGCATCACCCGCAGCTGCCCCTCGCGGACATCGCGTATCTGCGGCTGGCGCCGTGGCAAGAGAGCGTCGCCATCTTCTTCGACGGCAAGGACGTCGAGGAGCTCTTCGACCTGCGCCGCGTCGAAATCGCGTGCGGCTCGGAACCCGAGGGTTTCTATTTGTTGGGCTGGCTCGCGAGTCGTCTGCACTGGAGGCCCTGTTCGGACCGCTCGTTGTTGACGCGTCGCGGCAGCGAGATCGAGTTCGAGATCCGGCGCGAAGGCGAGCCGCGCAGGATCTCCTGCGTCGCGCTCAGCTCCTCGCGCTCGAAATTCGTCGCGGAAGTCGACAAGAAGACGGAGACGATCCAGCTCAGCGTCACGGGTTCGAGCAAGCATCCGAGGCGCTATCGTACGATCAGCAACCCCGGCATCGCCGCGTTACTGGAGCGAGCGATTTTGTGGGGCCAGAACGATCGCGTGTTTGCGGACTCGCTCTACGCCGCAGGCGAGATTCTCGCATGCGGAAGGAGATAATCGTGCCGGCTCGAGGCGAGATGCACGTCTATCGGGATCCGGCGACGCTCGCGCGTGCGCTGGCGGACTTCGTCGTCGCGACCGCCGGGCTTGCGATGGCCGAGCGCGGCGTCTTCCGAATCGCCCTCTCCGGCGGCCACACGCCGCAGGCGACGTACGAGCTGCTCGGCCGCGAACCGCTGCGGACGGAGATCAGCTGGAGCGATACGTTCATCTACTTCGGCGACGAGCGTTGCGTGCCGCCGAACGATGAGCAATCCAACTACCGGATGGTACAGCGCGCGCTTCTCGAGCACGTTGCCATTCCGCCGGCGAACGTGCATCGCATTCGCGGCGAAATCGATCCAGGACTGGCTGCCAACGAGTACGGATCTACCTTGCGCGCCGATCTCGGGAACGCGCCGCACTTCGACCTGATGCTCCTAGGCCTCGGGAAGGACGGGCACACGGCGTCGCTCTTTCCCGGCATTTCGCCGGACTCGGACGACGAGGCGCTGGTGCGCGCGGTTTACGCGGAGACCGACGCGATGTGGCGCGTAACGGTGACGCCGAAGGTCATCAACCTTTCTCGCGCCGTCGCCTTCGCCGTGCAGGGGGCGGACAAGGCGCAAATTTTCGCGGACGTGTACGAGGGGCCGATCGATCCCGCGAAATATCCCGCGCAGATCGTACGCCCCGAGTCGGGAAGGCTGACCTGGTTCGTCGACGAGCTCGCCGCCGGCATGCTGCGAAAGAAGACTCACTGAAGCGCCTCGTTCTCAACGCCGATGACTTCGGGGCCGCGCCGGAGGTCAACGAAGCGGTGGAGTGGGCGCATCGCTACGGAGTGCTGCGTTCGGCGAGCCTCATGATCGGCGCGCCCGCCGCCGCCGACGCCGTCGAGCGGGCGCGGCGGATGCCCAGTCTGGCCGTCGGACTGCACGTCGTGCTCGTCCACGGCCGCCCGGTGCTGCCTCCGCATCGCGTTCCCGGCCTGGTGGACCAGCGCGGCGATTTTCTGGTAGACCTCGTGCGCGCCGGATTCCGCTTCTTCTTGCGTCCTGGCATACGCGCTCAGCTGGCCGCGGAAATTCGCGCCCAGTTCGAGTGCTTCTCCAAAGCGGGGCTCGACCTCGATCACGTCGACGCCCAATCCCACATGCACGTGCACCCGACGGTTTTCGGCTTGATCGTACGTATCGGGCGCGAGTACGGCATGCGGGCGATTCGCATCCCGCGCGAACCCTTCGGGACGACGCGCAGCATCGCACCGTGGCTCTGGTTGATGCGTACCCGCGCGCGCCGCGCGGGACTCGCGTGCAACGATTACGCGTTCGGCGTCACCGAGGCCGGAGCGCTCACGGAGCAGCGGGTCTTGCAAATGATCGAGGCGCTGCCCGACGGCGTGACCGAGATCTTCTTTCATCCCGCAACGCGTGCGTTCGGCGGCGCCGACCGCGGCACCGAACGCTTCGAATGGAAGGGAGAGCTCGCCGCGCTCACGAGCGCGCGTGTGCGCGAAGCCATCGCGCACAAGGGCATCGTCAGCACGACCTACGGCGAGGTTGCGAGCGAGCGGACTTGATTCTCTTTGTCGTCGCGATCGCCGGCGCGGCGTATCTCGCGGCTGCCGCGCTTCGCCTCGTCGCGTTTGCGCGACGGCCGCTCGATGCGGCGACCGAATTTCTGCCGACATTTACGATCCTGAAGCCGATAGCGGGGCTCGAGCCCGAGCTCTACGAGAACCTCGCGTCGTTCTGCGCGCAGGACTACGACGAGTGGTATCAGGTCGTGCTTGTGCCTGCACTCGCGCGAGGATCCGGCGCTGGCGATCGCCGAACGGATCGCGCGCGACTTTCCGTCGCGCACGGTGCTCGCCGTCGGCGAGGCGGCACGAATGCTCAACCCCAAGATCGCGAACCTGGCGAAGCCCGGAGTCGAGCTGCTCGGCGAGATCGTCGTCATCGCCGACAGCGACGTGCGCGTCGGGCGCGACTACCTGCGGGCGCTCGCGACATCGTTTGCGTCGGAGCGCGTCGGGGCGGCGACGTGCCTGTACTCCGGGATGCCGGCCCCGGGTCGATCGCCCGTCTCGGCGCGCTCTACATCGAGGACGGATTCGCGCCGTCGGTCTTGGTAGCGCTCGCCATCGGAAAGGTGCGCTTCTGCCTCGGGGCGTCGATGGCTGTGCGGCGCAGCGTGCTCGAAGAAATCGGCGGGCTCGCGGAGCTGGGACAGCACCTCGCCGACGACCACCGGCTCGGCGAGCTCGTTGCGGAAAGCGGCCGCGAGGTCGTGCTGTCGCGCTACGTGGTAAGCACGGCCGTTTCCGAGACCACGCTGGGCGACCTCTGGCTGCACGAGCTGCGCTGGGCCCGCACGAACCTCGCTTTGGCGCCGGCCGGCTACCTCTTCTCGTTTGTGACCTACGCGCTGCCGTTCGCGTTGCTCTATCTGGCGGCATCGCGCAATCTCGCGTGGGGCATTCCGCTGCTGGCCGTCGTCGCGGCGCTCCGCGTCACGGTGCACTGCCTTGCGCGCGGGGCGCTGCACGTCCGCAGATCCGACGATCTCGCGCTCATCGTCCCGCGCGACTTCCTCAGTCTCGCAGAGTGGCTCGCGAGTCTGCTGGGCCGAGCGGTGCGCTGGCGCGACAAAGAGTATTCGAAGGTGACGTGAGGTTCGACCGGTGGTCGTGGCTGACGATCGCGCTCTTCGCGATGGGCATGCTCGTGCGGGCTGCCCTATATTTTCCGCTCGCGATGTATCAGCTCGATTCGGACGCCGTGATCGCGGGGCTTTGCGCGTTTCGCGTGGCCGGCGGCCATCTTCCGGTGTTTCTTCCGGGCGGCACGCGCGTCGGCGCGGCGAGCTGTTACGTCGCGGCGGCGTACTTTCACCTCTTCGGCGCAGGCAGGGTCGGCCTGGCGCTGACCGGACTGACGTGGGGCGCGCTGTATCTCGCCTTCAGCCTACTCTTCCTGCGCGCCACGGTGGGGCGCAAGCTGGCCTGCCTTGGCTTCGTGTTCGCAATCGTGCCGCCCGAACAATTCATGACGGTCACCTATGCGCCATGGGGCTACGGTGAGATCATGGCCTCGTGCGCAGCGACGCTCTGGCTTGCTGCGCTATGGCGCAACGGCGCCGGTTTCTGGCAGCGCGTGGCGTTCGGGTTCAGCGTGGGGCTGGGCCTCTGGTTCTCGATTCAGACACTGATGATCGTGCTGCCCGCGGTTGTGTGGATCGGCCTAAAACGCGGCCGCGCGGCGCTGCGCGAGGCGATCCCGCTGCTGCCCGCGGCCCTCGTCGGCTTCCTGCCGTATCTGCTCGGCAACATGGCGCACGGCTTTCCGTCACTCACGAGTAACTGGGCCTCGCGCCCAGCGTCGAGCTGGGGCCAAGTGTGGGACAACTTCACCTGGCTGATGACGTACCTGCTGCCCAAACTCTTCATCCGCGGGTACGCGGGATTTTGGTCGCTGCCGGCGCTGCTGGCTCTCGCGTACATCGTCGTCCTGGTCGGATTCGTCATCGCGTGGCGCAGAAAAAACGTCGAGGTCAGACAGCTGGCGCTGCTCGTGCTCGCGGCCGTCGTGCTCATCTTCAGCTTCTCACATGCGGGCACGATCCGCGGCTGGACGGTGCGTTACATAGCGCCGCTGTACGTCGTGGCACCTGTGGCCTGCGCGATCGGGATCGCCGCGATATGGCGCCGCTCAAAGTGGCTTGCCGTCGCGGTCGTGGCGGCGCTCGTCGTTCCAAACCTGCTGCTCTACGGCCTACCGGGAAGCGCGCAACGCGCCGATCTCGCCACTCAGCTGCGCAACGACGAGCGCTTGCGGGCGCTGCTGAACCGGCGCGGCATACGCATGGTGTACGGCAATTACGTCTGGGTATACCATTTGAACTTTGATTCCGGCGAACGCATCGCCGGGGTGCCATTCTACGCGCCGTTTGACTATTACGCCTACGGCGGAGCGCTCGGGACCGCGCCGGTGCGCTGGGCCGTTGAGGGCGGCAAGGACGAGGCGCTGGAGTGGGTCCGCGCGACCGGCGCACGCGGCACCACGACGACCAACGGCGATCTGTTCGTGTTCATACCGGACCGCCCGGCTCCCAACGCGGCGAAGCTGCTGATGACGCTGCGGAGCGTGGCGCGCTAAGGCGCTCCCCTCGCGCCCATTGGTCCGACGGATCGCTGGGCCGGCCACGTGACCGGTTTGACAGCGTAAGCACGGTGTTGCAGTGACCAAGGCATTTCACCGCGGCGCGAGTCACCGGCCTGGTTTGCGACGATCAAACGGATCTAGCCTTGCCGGACGATTTCGCGCGAGTGGACTTTGGTTTGCGTTCGGCTTTTTTGGGTGCTTCGCGGTTGAACGCGATCGCGGCCAGCACGAGAGCCCTTAGGGCCGCTTTATCGACCTTGTCCTTCTCGAAGAAGTCGATGGCGCGCCGCTGATTGCCGTCGAGGCTCGCGTTGAAGAGTTTCTTGGGATCCGGCAGAAACGCGCCCTGCTGGAATGTCAGCTTCACCTTTCCCTTGAGCGGATTGGCGCACGCGAGTATCCCCTCGTGATACCAGACGGGAGTCCCCATCCATTTCCAGTCCTCGATCACCGCCGGGTCGGCGCCCTTGATGATCTCGCGAATTTCGGAGAACGTGTCGTGACGCCAGTCATCCAGTTCCGCGACGAGCGCATCGATCTTTTGCGCTGGACTCTTCACTTCGGGAACTGACGGAGGCCGATGACCGTTCCGTTCGGATCCTTGAAAGTTGCGACCAACAGCCCCTGGGCGACGTCCTTGACGTCCTGCACCTTCTGCGCGCCGGCCGCGACGAGGGTCGCCAGCGCCGCGTGGATGTCGCCGACCGTCACGTATGCCAGTGCTCCCGAATGATTGGGCTGCGCAGCCTGCGGCACGAGTCCGATTTCGATTTCCCCGGCTTTGAAGCCGACGTAGTACGGGGTGTCGGCGTACGGCTGCGTACCGAGCAAGGTGGCGAAGAACTCCTTTGTTTTCGCTACGTCCGAGGCCGGGTAGATGACGAGGCTGACCGCGTTCATTTTATCTCCTTTTCGGAAGGGCTTTGCCAGAGTGACGAAATCCCGCGACCGGATGTGACGGGGATGCCGAATCGCTTTAGAGTCCGAGGAGTTGGTGCACGCGTTCCGGGCGTGAAATCACGTAGATCTCGCGAATCCGCCCGCCTGCGACGACGAATCCCATCACCGATAGCGGTTCGCCGCTCGGAAGCCACGACACGATCCCGGGCGATCCGTTGACGATCACCGGCTCCGTACCTTGAATCACCTTGGAGAACGCGACCGCCTGCGAAGCGACCGCCTGCGCGCCGCGAATACCTTTGCAGCGCGGGTTCGCGATCGGCACGCAGCAGAACGTCAGGATCAAGCACCGCAACGAGTGCCTCGAAATCGCCTTCGCGAGCCGCCGCGATGAACGCGTCGACGACCGCACGCCGTTGTGCGAAGCCTGCACTCGGCGGCGTCGCTCCCTGCACTCGACGACGTGCGCGGCTCGCCAGTTGCACGGGCGGCGACTGGCGACCGGTCCGAGGATCGGTGCGATCTCCTCGAACGGCATCGCAAACATGTCGTGTAGGACGAACGCAACCCGTTCAGAGGGAGTAAGGCTTTCGAGAACGACGAGCACCGCCAGGCCCGACCGAATCGGCCGTCACCACTTCGTCTTCGGGACTCTCCTCGCGACTTACGATGAAATCCGGGATATTCGGCTCGAACTGTTCCTCGTGTTTTGCGCGCCGGGCGCGCAACATGTCGACGCAAATTCGAGCCACAACCGTCGTCAGCCATCCGCCGAGATTCTCGATGCAGCCGTTTCCTGGCCGGCTCAGCCGCAGCCATGCTTCCTGCACCGCGTCGTCCGCATCGTCGAGCGATCCGAGCATCCGGTAAGCGACGTTTCTCAAGCGCGGCCGGTTTTCTTCAAATCGATCCGCGAGCCAACTCTTCATCAGTGTGACGCTGGGAGAGCTTTGGAGCCGAGGGTCTTTAGATTGACGCCATTAGCTTCGAGGATCGTGCCCTCGACGCGCTGCAGCTCGACGACCGCCTTGTTGAGATCCGTTTGCGCCTGCAGCTCGCGGCCGCGTGCAGCGGCCAGCTGCACCTGGCGCTGCAGCACCAAGAACGTCGTGGACGTACCCTCGTGGAACTTGCGCACCTCGCTCGCGTACACCGCCTCGGCGGATTGGCGCGACTGGCTCGCGGCGTAGAGCCGTGAGAGCGCGGACTGGTAGCTCTGCAGCGCGTCGCGCGCCTCGGAGCCGATGCGCTGATTGAGACCTTGGGCCTCGACCGCGGCTTGCTGTTCCTCTTGATTCGCGACGGCTTTCAAGCCACGCGCCACGTCGTTCTGCAGCGGAAAGCTTACGTTGAATGAGATGTTGAACGCCGGATAGCGCCACGCCCACATGTTGGCGGTCGCTTGTCCCATCTTGCCCTGTGTTTCCGGCGGCGGCGTCGGACAACCGCCCGTGGGAAGGTTGCACGCAAACGACTCGAAGCCCGGAATGGGCGCGAGCAGACCGGCGAAGCCGTTGCTCTGATACTGCACCTGAAGATCCGCCTGCGGCAGCAGCTGGTTCTTCGCGTAGGCTTCGTCCACATCTGCCTGGCGAATCTGGTCCAGCGCCTGCCGCACCTCGGGGCGATAAGTGGCGGCCAGACTCACGATGGCCGACAGGTCTTCGATCGTGGGAAGCTGCTGCACCGGCGACGACGGCACGAGGTTCGCCCGCCAGATCGGATCGTCGGGATCCGAAACGATAAGGCTCTTGAGCTGATTTTGCAGTTTCGATACCGTCTCGAGAGCCGCGAAGACGTCGCTTTGAAATTTTGCCACTTGGCTCCGGGCCTCGACCGCGGTCACCGGCGCAGTCGCACCGCGCCGCGCGATTCGCACGACGCTCTGCTCCTGCGTCGCGGCCTCCTTCAGCGCCTCTTCCTGGATGGCGACGTTGCGCCACGCCGCGACGAGGTTCCAGTAAGCGTCCGCGACCTCCGCGATCGTGCTCGATGCGTCCACGAGTGCCTGCGCCTCCTGCGAATCGGTCGTCAGGAGCTGCAGCTTCAACGCGCGCTTCGCTTCGTTCATACCGAAGTTACGCAGCAGGGGCTGCGTCACCGCGAGGTTCAGCGACGACTGATAGTACGGGTTAAACGTGTTGATGATCGTGTTGTTGATGGTACGCGTGCGGGTTATCCCGGCGGTATACGTCGTGCCGTTGACCAGCTGCCCGCGAAAACGATCCCTGGAAATTATATTGGTGCTGGATAATGTTACCGGGCCCAGCGGTTTCGCATGGAAAGGTCTCCCGAGGGAAACTTCAGTGCAGGTGTATAGTCCCGGGTTGCCGGGCCCCGCGAAGAATAGATTCTCCGGCGGCGTGACCGAGAAGCTCGAGGACGGCTCGAGCTGGAGCTGCGTGTCGAAGGCCGATTTCGCCTCCACGATGCGGTAGCGCGCGATGCGCGCGTTCGAAGCCGAGACCGCCAGGTTGGGGTTCTGCAGCAGCGCCATTCGCGACGGCGTCCTGCAGCGAGATCCCGACGAACGGCTGTTGCGTTACGCCGACGATCGCCGCGGATGCTCGGCTCCGCGTGCGGGCGCGCGATATCCCGGGGCGACGCTCGGCACCGGAGCCAAGCTCGCCGACGGAATCGGCGTCGGCAGCATCGCGCGGGTCGGCAAATCGTCGTCGACCTGCGCCGACGTGGGCTGCAAGCGGCAAAGCGCCGAGCGACGAGCGCCGCGAGCGCGACCGCCGCGGGCAGCGCGCGAGATCTCGAGTTCGTCATCCGCTTACCGCGCCAGCGCCCGACTTCCGAGCGTCTGCAGATTCGACGCCGTTGTCGGTGAGGATCGTTCCGTCCACGCGGTGCAGCTCGACGATCGGCTTGATTGAGCTCGGTCTGCGCCTGCAGCTCCAGGCCGCGCGCCTGCTCGAGCTCTACCTGGCGCTGCAGCACGAGGAACGTCGTCGAGGCGCCTGCGTGGAACTTCCGCACCTCGCTGGCATACACGGCTTCGGCCGCTTCCGCGAGACTGCCGCGCGGCGTTGAGTCGCGCGAGCGCCGATTGATAGCTTGCAGCGCGATGCGCGCTTCGGCGCCGATGCGGTCGTCGACGCCCTGCATCAGGATCCGCGGCTTGCCGCGTCTTCCTCGGCCGCGACGCCGCGCTCGCCGCGCGCGAGATTCGCCTGAATCGGATAGCCGACGATCAGCGCGACGTTGAACGTCGGGAAATACGCCGCCCACATGTTGTGATAGGCGAACGCCATCGTGCCTTGCGTCTGCGGCGGCGGCGTGGGCACGATGCGGTCAGCGCGGAGCTGCGAGCATACGTTCAGTCAAGAACGGTGGCACGGGCGTAAGCAGTCCCGCGAAGCCGTTGCTCAGATACTGCACCTTGAGGTCGGCCTGCGGCAGGGATTGATTCTTGGCAAACGCCCGATCGATGTCAGCCTCATGCGCCTTGTCCTGCGCTTGCAGCACCTCCGGCCGATGCAGTCGTCCCTCGGCAATGATCGTCGCCAAGTCCGCCGGACGTGGGCAGCTGCTGCACCGACGTCGAGGGAACGAGGTTCGCGCGTCCAGATCGGGTCGCCGGCGTCCGCTACGACGAGGCTCTTGAGCTGATTCTGCAGCTCGGAGACGTTCTGCAGCGCAGAATACACGTTGTCGCGGAAGTTCGAGACCTGCGTCTGCGACTCGACGGCATCGACGTGCGCCGCCGCGCCGCGCCGCGCGAGACGCACGTTGCTCTGCTGCTGGGCGATCGCCTCGCGCAGCGCCTCCTCCTGGATCGCCACGTTGCGCCACGCCGCGACCAGCTTCCAGTAGGCGTTCTCGACCTGCGCAGATCGTGTTCGACGCGTCGATGAGCGCCTGCGCCGCGTTCGCGTCTTCGTTGACGAACGCCAGCTTGAACTGACGCTTATTCGCGTTCATGCCGGCATTCTTGAGCAGCGGCTGCGTCACCGCGCAGGTTGAGCGTCGCGATGTAGTACGGGTTGTAGGCGTTGAAAACCGTGTTGTTGTAGGTGCGGCTCTGCTGGATGCCGGCCTGATACGTCATGCCGTTCTCGGTCTGGCCGCCGACGCCGTATTGGAAGGCCGACTGATGCTGCGATGATGTTGCCGGGCCCGGTCGTGTAGATCGACGCCCGGCGTCGAATTCGGGCCCGGGCGAATAGCGCCCGAGCTCGCCCGGACCCGCCTCGAACGCGTTCTGCGGCGGGTGCACCGAAAAGCTCGACGACGGTTTGAGCTGCAGCTGCACGTCGTAGGCGCCCTTGGTTTCCACGATGGTGTAGCGCGCGATGCGCACGTTCGAGGCCGACACCGCGAGATTCGGATTCTTCAGCAGCGCCATCGCGATCGCGTCCTGCAGCGAGATGCCGACGAACGGCTGCTGCGTCACGCCGACGATCTGCGCCGCGCTTGGCGCGACGTCCGGCGCGCGATAGCCGGGCGCGACGCTCGGCACGGCGGGCAACAGCGGCGACGGAACTGCGGTATGGCAGCTGCGCGCCGGCAGTGGGATCGAGCTGGGCCGACGTGGGCTGCACCGGCAACGCCGCGAGCGCGATGGCCGCGATCGCCAGGACGGCCGGAACGATGGCGCGTTTCACGATTTCGCGAGTCTCTACTGCGCCAGCGCCTGGCTTCCGAGCGTCTGAACGTTGACGCCGTTGCTGGTCAGAATCGTGCCCTGCACGCGCTGCAGCTCGACGATGGATTCATTCAGCTGCGTCTGCGCCTGCAGCTCGCTGCCGCGCGCCTGCGCGAGCTGAACTTGACGCTGCAGGACGAGGTACGTCGTCGACTCGCCGTTGTGGAACTTGCGCAGTTCGCTCGCGTAGACCGACTTCGGCCGATTCGCGCGCGCGCCGCGCAGCGCCGAGCTTGGAGAGCGCCGACTGATAGCTTTGCAGCGCGTTGCGGGCCTCGGCGCCGATTCGCTGCTGCACGCTCGCCATGAGCGATCTTCGCCTGCGTCGTCTCCTCGCTGGCGAGGCCGCGCAGGCCGCGCGCGACGTGACCCTGGATCGGATAGCCGACGATCAACGCGATATTGAAGGTCGGGAAATAGCCCGCCCACATGTTGTGATACGCCCACGGCATCGTGCCTTGCGTGTTGGGCGGCGGCGTCGGGCAGCTTGGCAGCCCGAGCCCGCCGTTCGCCCGGAACCGGTGCAGTAGCCCAAAATGAAGGCGGGAACGGGCGTGAGGATGCCGGCGAAGCCGTTGCTCTGATACTGCGCCTGCACGTCGGCCTGCGGCAGCGACTGATTCTTCGCAAAGACGACGTCGATGTCCGCGGCGCAGCCGCTTGTCCTCCGCCTGCCGCACTTCGGGACGATTCGCTTGCGCCTGCGCGATGACGCCGGCCAGATCGCTCGCCTTCGGAAGCGGCTGCACCGACGTCGACGGCACGAGATTGGCGTCCCAGATCGGATCGTGCGCGTTTGCCGCGACGAGGCTCTTGAGCCGGTTCTGAAGCTCCGAGACGCGTCTGCAGCGCCGCGAAGACGGCCGTCTTGAAAGTTCGGACACTTGCGTCTGCGACTCGACCGCGTCGATCGGCGCCGCGGCGCCGCGCCGCGCGAGCCGCACGTTGCTCTGCTGCTGCGCGATCGGCCTCCTTCAGCGCGGCCTCCTGGATCGCGACGTTGCGCCAGGCGGCGACGAGATCCCAGTAGGTGTTCTCGACTTGCGAGATCGTAGTCGACGCGTCGACCAGCGTCTGCGCGGTCGCCGGCGTCGGCGTTGATGAAGGCGAGCTTCAACTGGCGCTTCGTCGGGTTCATGCCGAAGTTCTTGAGCAGCGGCTGAGTGACCGCGAGGTTGAGCGTCGCGAGATAGTACGGATTGTACGCGTTGAAGAGGGTGTTGTTGTAGGTGCGGCTCTGCTCGATGCCGGCTTGATAGGTCGTGCCGTTTTCCGTCTGGCCGTTGAGCGCCGTAGCCGAATGCCGACTGATGCTGAATGATGTTGCCCGGGCCGGTCGTAAAGACCGGCGCCGGGCGTGTAGACGCCTTCCTCGCCCGGGCCCGCCTCGAAAAAGTTCTGCGGCGGATTCACCGAGTAGTTCGACTGCGGCTGCAAGTGCAGCGCGACGTCGTAGGCGCCCTTGGCCTGCGACGACGTTGTAGTGCGCGATGCGGAAGTTCGAGGCGGAGACCGCGAGGTTCGGATTGCCGAGCAGCGCCATCGCGATCGCGTCCTGCAGCGAGATCGCGACGAACGGCTGCTGCGTTACGCCGATAATCGCGTGCGCGCCCGGCGGCACGCCTGCGGCGCGCGATAGCCCGGCGCGACGCTGGGCACGGCGGGCAGCATCAGCGTCGGGATCGCGCGTCGGCACGACGGCGCGGCTCGGCAGTCGCGTCGTCGAGCTGCGCAGAGATCGGTTGCAGCGGGCAGAACCACCGCCGCGATGCGCCGTCAGCGGCAACGAACGCCGCAGAGCGTGCGTTCTGCGCCGTCGTCATTCCGCCATCGCCATCGCCGATGCGCGGCCGGCGCAGCAGCAAGCACCAGCGGCGCGAGGCCGAGCGTAATCACCGCGACCCAGCGCGACGTATCGGCGTAGGATTCGACCGCCGATTGCGACTCGACGAAAACCGCAGGCGCTGCATCGCCCGGCGGTTCTGCACGCCGCCCTGCGCCGAGCACGTACTGTTGCGGTCGGCGCGTGGCCGAGCGTCTGGCTCGAGGCGAGCTCGGTCTGATGGACGGTAAAGCCGCGCACCAGCAACGTGATCAGAATGGCCGCGGCGACGCTTCCGCCGATCTGACGCGACAGATTGAAGAACGCCGCCGTCGACGGCACTTCCTTATCGGGCACGCTGCCGATCACGGCGACCGAGAGCGGCACGAAGATCTGCGCGAGGCCGATGCCGCTGAGGATCAGCGGAAAGACCAGGCTATGAAAATCGGAGACGGGCGTCGTGATGCTTCCCAGCCACCAGTTCGAGATCGCGAGCAAGACGAAGCCGATCGCCGCCTGCAGGCGCGGGTCGACGAGCCCGCGCTGCGTCAGAATCGCCGTGAGCGGCGTAAAGACAGAGCACCGCGCCGGCGCGAATCATAACCGTCGCTCCGGAGAGCGTCGCGGTAAAGCCGAGCGAATTGATCAGATACTGCGGCAGGATGATGATCGAGCCGTACAGGCTCACGCCGAGCACCGCGCCCAGAATGCTGCCGGCCGCGACCTGGCGCAGCCTCAGCACGCGCAGATCGACGACCGGAATCGCCGAGCGCAGCGTCCACCACACGAACGCGGCGAGACCGGCGATCGAGAAGAACGTGAACCAGCGAATTCGCGCATCGTCGAACCAGTCGTACTGCTGACCGTTCTCGAGCACGAACTGCATCGAGCCCAAGCCCGATGCACATGCAGGATCAGGCCGATCCAGTCGAGCTTGCGGTATTGTCGCCTTCGCCGGATTGCGCAGGAAGTTCCAGATCAGCGTCGCCGCGATGATGCCGATCGGAATGTTGATGAAGAAAATCCAGTGCCAGTTCCAGTTGTCGGTGATCCAGCCGCCGATGACCGGCCCGAGCGCCGGTCCGACGATGACGCCGAGCGCGAAGACGCCCTGCGCCTTTCCTTGCTCCTTGATGCCGTAGGTGTCGCGCAAGATCGCCTGCGAGGTCGCGATCAGTCCGCCGCCGCCGAGGCCCTGAATCAAGCCGCCAAAAGACGAGCTGTCCGAGGCTGTTCGAAAGCCCGCACATCAGCGACGCGGCGGTAAAGATGACAGATCGAGCTGAAGAAATATTGGCGCCGGCCGAAGCGCGCCGCGAACCACGGATTGAGCGGAATCACGACGACGTTGGCGATCAGATAGGCCGTGACGACCCACGCGCCGAGGTCGACGCCGACGCCGAAGTTGCCTTGAATGTTCGGCAGCGAGACGTTGACGATGGTGACGTCGATGATCTCGAGCAGCGTCGCGGTGATGACCGCAATGCTGATGACTGCCCTGCGCCAGCCGTGCTCGACGACCGGGCTTTCGTACGTACCGCCGAACACTTGCGCCCTACTTCACGCGGACGTAGGTTTCGACGCTCATCCCCGGCCGCAGCGGCATGTCGGAACGCTGGTCGTCGACCTCGATGCGCACCGGAATGCGCTGCGTCACCTTGACGAAGTTGCCGCTGGCATTCTGCGCCGGCACGAGCGCGTACGTGTTCTCCGACGCCGGATTGATCGAAGCGACGTGTCCGTGGAACGTCACGCCCTTATAGGCATCGACGCGAATCTCGACGGGCTGTCCGACCCGCATCCGGCCCATCTGCGTCTCTTTATAGTTGGCGGTGATGTAGACTTTGTGGGGGACGATCGTCAAGCAGCGTCATGCCGGCGCCGATCGTCTGCCCGACCTCCGCGCTCTTCTGCCCGATGTAGCCGTCGGTGAGGCGTAGATGCGCGTGTAGTTGAGATTCTGCTTAGCGAGATAGAGCTGCGCCGCGCGGCCTCGACCTGGCTGGGGTCGGAGGCCTGCGCGAGCTTGCCTTGCGCGGTCGTCAGTCGCGCCCGGGGCCGCGGACACGCCGGCCTGCGCCGCCGTCACGCGGCTCTTGTGCCGCCGCGACGTTGGCCTGCGCGACACTGACCTGATCCTGCGCGCCGCGCAGCTGCGCGGCAGCGCCGGCGTTCTGCGCGCGCGCCGCGTCGAGCGTCTGCGAGGCGACGTCGCCGGTGCTGACGAGCGAGTTGCGCGCGAGAGGTCCGCCTGCGCTTTTCGTACGCCTGCTGCGGCCGCCGGCACTTGCGCCTGCGCGGCGCGCAGCTGCGCGCTCGGCTTGCGCCACGGCGTCCTGCGCGACCGGCACCTGCGCCTGCACGTTGGCGATCTGGCCGCTCGCCTGCGACACGCCGCCCTGACCTTGCTGCGTCGTCGCCCGCTGGTTCGCGAGCGCGAGATCGTATTGCGCTTGCGCTTGCCGCAGCTTCAGCAGCTCATCCTTGTTGTCGAGGACGATCAAGAGCTGCCCGCGGTGCACGGGCTGGTTGGTGTCGACCAAGATCTGGTCGATGCGCTCGGGGATCTTGCTCGTGACGGCGACGACGTCCGCGGCGACGTGCGCGTCGTCGGTGCCCTCGTGTGAGAGCATGAAGTTCAGCCACGGCACGCCCCAGATGATCGCGACGACGATCACGACCACCGCAACGACGCCGAAGATAATGCGCTTGCGCGGGCGCGAACGCGCCTCCTCGGGTGGTTCGGGTTCTCGGCGGTCGACCCGGCCCGACCCGTTGGGGTCGCGCCGCGGGGCGGTCTTTTGCTGATCTTGCTCGCGGGTATCCATTACCGTTTCCTTACCCCATTGAGAAATACGTCGATGTAGAAGCGCAATGCGGTGTCGGCGTCGCCGCTGTGCAGCAGCGAGTCCGGAAATTTCTTGCGGCCGAGCGCGTGCATGAAGACGAGCCCCAGAAACACCACCGCCAGCTTCTGCGGCTCGCCGACCAGCTCGCCGCTTTCGACGCGACGCCGCATGAAATCGATGAGCACGGCCAAGATCGCGAGCTGCGGCCGCCACGCCGTCTCGGCGAAGATGTCCTTCTCGTAGTCCTGCTCCACGAGCGACCAGCGAATCATGTCCTGCAGCGCCTCGAAGCGCGCGAACATCATGCGCGCGAGCACGAGCAGATCGTCGTCGATCGGCCCGGTGCACTGCGCCGCGACGTCGGCCAGCTGCACGTAGCCGCAAAAATGCTGCGCGCACGCGACCAGCAGCGCTTCCTTCGTGCCGAAGTGGCGGAAGAGCGTGGCCTCGTTGACGCCGGCGACGTCCGCGATCTCGCGCGTCGTCGCGCCGCGCTTGCCCTTTCGCCCGATCACCTCGCGCGTCGCCGTGAGGATGCGCTCGCGGGTCTCTTCCGGCGACGCCGAGCGGCCGGCCTCGGCGAGTTTGCGAGTCTCGATCATTTTGTGCCGGCCCCCCCCGCGATGCCGATCGGGACGTTGGTCTGATACGTGCCGTACTGCGCGTCCGCTACGGCGTGCACGTGCGGGATGTCAATCGTCGCGTGCTGCTGCGCCAGCACCCAATAGTTGCCCTCGCTGCGATAGTACTGCGTCATCGTGATCTTGCCGCCGCTCGTGTAGTACCACTCCATCTGCAGCAGCGCGTAGTCGTTCGCGTCCACGTACGCGAGCGTGTGGTCGAGGATGTCGCTGTGGATCTTCTTCGTTAGGCGCAGGACGATCGTCGGCCGCCCATGCAGCCAGCTCGTCCCGTCCACGGTGATGTTCTGATTCTTCTCCCACGCGCGCGGGTTGCCGATGTCGTCGAAGAGCCGCGCGAAACCGCGCGCGTAGCTCGGCATGCGGTCGAACACGACGACGTAGAAGTCCGGACGCTTATAGTACTCCGTTCCGTCGAGCTTGGGCGCGAGAAACGGGAAGTTGAGCATGCGCACGTCCACGTGGACGCGGGCGCGATACGATTGCAGCGACGGATTGCGCTGCGTCATCCGCGAAACGACCGTGAAGGGATTCGAGGGCTGCTCCGGCGCCGGCGGCGTGCCCGCGGCCCCGATGCCGCCCTCGGACACGGTCAACGCGAGCGCGAGGGCGCCGCTAAACTTCAACAGATGCATCGTGTCTCTGCAAGTGAGTACTTGCACGCAGAGCGTAGCACGGCGACCCGATTGAATGCAAGTGCTTGCACGCACCTGCCTGGTTAGGCCGGGATCAACGCTCTCGGCGGTGGTGGCGGTGGTGCCGGAAGGGGTGTCTCGCCGGCTGATAGCCCTCGGCCTGGGCTTGCGAGAGGCACAGATACCGGCCGTGCTTGGTCTTGCCGTAGTGCCGGTCGCCCGAAACGAGGTAGACCTTGGGGCCGCCCAGGGCCCAGACCGGCGGCTGCCCGTTGCAATCCATGGATGGCGCCGGCGCGGCAGAAGCATTCAGTCGCGAGGCGTTGCCACCACTCGCCTTATTGCCGCCGCAGGCGGCGAGCGCCGACGTGAGCGCGATCAGCGGCAATGTTACGAGTAGGCACCTTTTCATACGACGCGCTTCGCGATTGCCGCGACTTCGTCCCGGGCGCGTCGGACGAGCGGCGACGGCTCGCCGACGTAGACGCGGCGGCCGGCTACGAACGTGGCCTGCACCCACGCATCCTCGCCGCGATAGACGAGCGCATTGAGCGGCGGCGACCACGGATCGATCTTCGAAGCATCGAGCACGACGTAGTCCGCCGGCTGGTGCCGCGATCAGATCGCCGCCTGACAGCCGCAGCGCGCGCGCGCCCTGCACCGTGCCGAGCGCGAAGCGCCTCCCGCGCGCCGAACGCCGCACCGTCGAGATGCAGGATCTTCTGCAGCAACGCCGCCGCGCGCATCTCGTCGATCAGCGACGGCCGCACGTCGGCGTCGGTCCCTAGGCCCATCGCCACGCCCAGCGACTGCAACGCCGCGACGTCGCAGATGCCGTCGCCGAGATATTGGTTGGTCATCGGATTGTGGATGACGCGCGCGCCGCTGCGCGCGATGCAGCTCGCGATCGTCTGTCGAGATGTAGATCGCGTGGATCGCGACGGTGCGCTCGTTGAGCGCGCCGAGGTCGTCGAGCAGCGCGATCGGGGCTCCGTCCCGCGACTGCTTCGCGTTGCATGCCCTTCGTACGGCGCCTCCGCGACGTGGACGTGCAGCATGCAGTCGCGTTCGCGCGCGAACTCGGCGGCCGCGCGGATCATCTCGTGCGATGCGGCGTGCAGCGAGTGCGGCGCGACGCAGACGTTGGCCTCCGGGTAACGCTCCATCAGCTCGCGCGTGCGTTCGGCGGCCAGCGTCGATGGTCTCGCGGAACTCCGCCGGCGCGTACTCGGCATCCATCCACGTGCGCGCGAGCACGAGCCGGATGCCGGTGTCGCGCGCCGCGCGAATCGCGGCCTCGGCATGCGCGTTGCCCGCGCCGTTGAGATAGAAGAACTCCGCGACGGTCGTGATGCCGGCGGCGAGCATCTCGGAGAACGCCGCGACGAAGGTCCAGTAGACGTCGTCGGGCGTCAGCTGCGGCACGACGCGGTAGAGCGCGTCGCTGCGCCATTTCGCGAACGGCCAATCGTCGGCCCAGCCGCGCAGCAGAATCTGATACGCGTGGCTGTGGCCGTTGATGAAGCCCGGAACGACGAGCCGATCGGCCGGAAACGAGCGCGCGTCGCAGGTCGCGCGCCGCGTCGCGCACGTCGCGAAAGTCGCCGGCTGCGACGATCGTGCCGTCGCGCACGACGAAAGCGTAATCCTCGCGCAGCTCGCCGCCGACGAGCGCGCGCGCGCAGCGAACGAGCTCGCTCACCGACATTGCGGACGTGCCGTCCTTGACGACGAGCGCGGCGAGATTGCCGCCGAACTGCCAGCCGAACTCGTCGGGCGAGTCGATCCGCAGCGCGACGAAGTCGGCGCGGGCGCCGGCGCGGATACGGCCGGCATCGACGCGCAGCGAGTGCGCAGCCGCGCGCGTCACGCCGTACAGCGCCTCGGCGGCGCGACAGGCCGAAGATCTTGCGGCCGAAATACGCGACGGTCTGCAGATTGAAGCACGGCGACGTTCCGGGATTGTAGTCGCTCGCAAGCGCGACCGTGCCGCCGGCCTCCAGCAGCGCGCGCACCGGCGCGCGCTGCGGCAGATCGAGATAGGCGATCGTCGCCGGGCACGCGACGGTCACGATGCCGCGCTCGGCGATCGCGCGCACGTCGTACTTGCGGATGTAGTTGCAGTGATCGACCGCGTCGACGCCGAGGCGTCGCCGCCATCTCGGCCGCGCCGCCGTACGCCATCTCGTCGCAATGCACGCGCAGGCGCATGCCGTGCAGGCGCGCGGCGTCGAGATAGCGGCGCGTCTGCTCCGGCGAAAAGAATCCCGGCTCGCAGAACGCATCGGCGTAGACCGCGCCGTGCGCGGCCGCCGCCGGAATGACCTGATCGATCAGATAGTCGACGAACGCCTCTTCGCGCGTGAACTCCGGCGGCAGTGCGTGCGCGCCAAGAAACGTCGCGACCAGCCGCGGAACGTCGGGATCGTCGCGATGCTGCGCGATCAGATCGAGCAGCGCCGATTCGCCGGGCTTGTGCAGCGCGTAGCCGGTCTTCGTTTCGAGCGTCGTCGTGCCGTGCGCGAGCATCGTGCGCAGCCGCGGCGCACGATCGTCGTTCGTAGAAGTCGCTCGGATCGAGCAGCGCCTCGCGCGTTCGTTCGACCGTGTACGCGCATGCCGAGCGGCGGCGGCTCGCCGCGCAGGCGCGCGGCGAAATCCGGCTCGCGATCGCCGGCGAAGAGCGGATGCGCGTGCGCGTCGACCAATCCCGGAACGATCGACGCAGTCGTCGCAGTTCGAGCTGTCTCGTCGCCGCTCGAGGCGCTCGACGTCGCGCACGCGGGCCGACCGCGACGATGCGCTCCGTCTTCGACGAGCGATCGCGCCGTCGTCGATGCGCCCGAGCGCGTCGAAAGTGACGCCGCATTGCGGGGCGTCGGTGTCGCAGGTGACGATCGTCTTGCGCGCGGACGATCAGAAGACGCCAATCGATGCCTTTTTCGTCGGCCGTTTCGATCGCGATCTCGTAACCCGCGTCGGCGTGGCGCACGACGCCCATCCCGCAATCGGTCGTCAGCACGCAGCGCAGCCGCTCGCGCGCATCGTCGCTGCCGTCGGCGACGACGACCATGCCGGCGTGCAGGCTGTAGCCGATGCCGACGCCGCCGCCGTGATGGAAGCTCACCCAGTGCGCGCCGGCCGCCGTGTTGAGCAGCGCGTTGAGGATCGGCCAGTCGGCGATCGCGTCGCTGCCGTCTTTCATCGCTTCGGTCTCGCGATAGGGCGACGCGACGCTGCCGGTATCGAGATGATCGCGGCCGATCACGATCGGCGCCTTGATCTCGCCGCTGCGCACGAGTTCGTTGAACGCCAGGCCCGCCTTGGCGCGATCGCCGTAGCCGAGCCAGCAGATGCGCGCCGGCAACCCTTGGAACGCGACGCGTTCGCGCGCGAGCTGGATCCAGCGCGCGAGCGACGCGTCGTGCGGGAAACAGCTCGAGCAGCTTGGCGTCGCAGCGCGCGATGTCGGCTCGGATCGCCCGAGAGCGCCGCAAACCGAAACGGCCCGGAGCCGCGGCAGAACAGCGGCCGAATGAACGCCGGCACGAAGCCCGGGAAAGCGAACGCGCGCGCGAAGCCGGCGCGCTGCGCTTGCGCGCGAATGTTGTTGCCGTAGTCGAACACGACGGCGCCGGCGTCGAGATAGCGCACCATCGCCTGCAACGTGCGCGCCGCAGCTCTCCAGCGCGCGCCGTTCGTATTCGCGCGGGATCGCGCTTGCGCAGCGCCGCCGCTTCGTCGAGCGTCACGCCGGCCGGCACGTAACCGTTGAGCAGATCGTGCGCGGACGTTTGATCGGTGACCGCATCCGGGCGGAAGCCGAGTTCGTACAGCTGCGGGAAACTCGATCGCCGCATTGCCTTCGTAGCCGATCGAGAGCGCCTCGCCGGCGCGTCGCGCGCGCTCGACCTCGCGCAGCGCTTCTTCGCGCGAGTCGGCGACGCGTCGAGATAGCGCAGCTCGCGCCGGCGCTCGAGTCGCGCGCGATCGACGTCGACGACGAGCGCGACGCCGCCGTTCATCGTAATCGCCAGCGGCTGCGCGCCGCCCATGCCGCCGACGCCGGCGGTCAGACGTACGCGCCCGCGCAGCGATCCGCCGAAGTGCTGGCGCGCGAGCTCGGCAAACGTCTCGTACGTCCCCTGCACGATGCCTTGCGTGCCGATGTAGATCCACGAGCCGGCCGTCATCTGGCCGTACATCGTCAGGCCTTGCGCTTCGAGCTCGCGAAAGACGCTCCAGTCGGCCCACTTCGGCACGAGATTCGAGTTGGCGATCAAGCACGCGCGGCGCGCGCGCGTGCGTCTTCCAAACCGCGACCGGCTTGCCGCTTTGCACGATCGAGCGTCTCGTCGTTGCGCAGCCGCCGCAGCGTGCGGACGATCGCGTCGAACGCCTCCCACGAGCGCGCGGCGCGGCCGTTGCCGCCGTAAACGACCAGATCGTCGGGGCGTTCGGCAACCTCGGGATCGAGATTGTTCATCAGCATGCGCAGCGCGGCTTCTTGCGGCCAGCCCTTGCACGAGCAGCTCGGTGCCGCGCGCGCGCGCGCACGGCGCGCGGCCCGGCGATCACGTCCATGCTCGCCCGTGCATTCGATCGCGGCACTGCGCGCCTCAGCTCAGGATGACCGAGGCGTTGAAGCCGCGAAGAAATAGCGCCATGCGAAGCGCGCTGCGGATCGTCTTGTCGTTCGTTGCGGTCGCCGGCGGCGTTTGCTTTCGCATGCCGGCGCCGATTTCGCCGGAACGACCGGGACGATCACCGGCATCGTCGTGTCCGACGACGGGCGCGCCGATCGCCGGCGCGCGGTCGTCGCGCGACGAGCCCGTCGCAAACGGCCACCGTCACGACCGACGCGTCCGGTCGCTTTGCGTTGCTCTCGCTCGCGCCCGACACGTATACGATCGTCGTCGTCGAAAGCAGGCTTCGAAACCGCGACGACGCACGGGCATTTCGGTCTTTGCCGATCAGTCGCAGACGATTGCGCGTCACGCTCGCGCCGTCGCTCAAGACGATCGCGACGCGTGACGACGCGCTCGTCGATGGACCTCGTCAAACCCGGCACGACCACCGACGTCTACTCGGTCAACTCGACGGTGACGCAAGCCGCCGCGGGCGTCGGCGGCGGCGGCAACCTCAACAACGCCTATTCGGCCATCGCGACGGTTCCGGGCGCGTTCGTGCCGCCCAATCAGCAAGGCTGGGACCAAGTCGTCTACATTCGCGGCGGCAACTACGATCAAGTCGGCTACGAGTTCGACGGCGTTCCGGTCAACCGGTCGTTCGACAACTATCCCGGCGGCACGGCCGGCACGCTCGGCCAGCAAGAGCTGCAGGTCTACGCCGGCGGCGGAACCGCCGGCGAAAGCACCAGCGGACTCGCCGGATTCATCAACCAAGTCATCAAGACCGGAACCTATCCCGGGCTACGGCGACCGTCAGCGGCGGCATCGGAACGCCCGACGTATTACCATCAACCTGCAGTTCGAAGTCGGCGGCGCGACGCCCGACCGCATGTTCTCGTACTACGTCGGCATCGGCGGCTACAACCAAGATTTCCGCTATCTCGACCAGTTCAACGGCTCGAATCTCGGCGACGTCTGGGGCTATCCGACGATCGCGTACAACACGGCCAACCTGTACTTCGGCGGCGTCTTTCCGACGTGCGGCTACACGCCGCCGAGCGGATCGGGCTACTACGACGGACCGAATGCGTCGCCGGTCTACGATCCGTTTCCGCTCAAGCCCGGGCCAGCCCGGCTACGTGCAGCTGCCCGCACGGCGTCGCCAACGATCCCGGGTGCTATCAAACGATTTCGCCGGCGTACGCCAGCTACTCGAACCTCGCCGATCGCGAAAACGTGATCAACCTCCACTTCGGCATTCCGCACAGGCGCGACGCGCGGGCGCGACGACGTCCAGGTGCTCTACAACGTCGACGGCGATGCACAGCCAGTTCTACAGCTCGCCGAACGACCTCGGCCCGCACCTCATCACGCAGCTCAACGAAGTTCTACGGCAACGGGCCGGTTCCGGAAGTCTGGGGCGATTTCGTCACCTGGCCGAGCGGACACGCACTTCGGCCAAAGCCCGGCGGGCGTGCGCCGGTGCCGTATTTCATGCCGAGTTCGCCGGGCAACCGCTGCGCCAACTCGACCCCGTACGGACTCCCGGCCAACCCGCCGCGCATCGCCGGCGCATGTCCGCGGCGGGACGTATCTCGGCCGTGCCGCCCGACGCCCGCGACGCGTTTTGGAACAACGCTTCGATCGTCAAGCTGCAGTACCAGCACAACATCGGCTCGAACGCCTACTTTCGCATCTACGGCTACACGTTTTACTCCGACTGGCTGCAGACCAGCCCGCTCAGTTACGGCTTCGCAGTCTGTATCGGTTTCGGCGTCACCAGCTACGACTACGAGCTGGAATCGCACACGCGCGGGCTGGCGTTCACGTTCGCCGATCAGCTCAACTCGCAACATCTTGCTGACGTTCGACGCCAACTACACGACCGCGACGACCAACCGCTACAACAACACCAACTTCAATAACTACGCTGCACACGATCGCGACCAATCTGACCAACGGGAAGCGAATGCTTCGAATTACCGCGACGCACGCGAATCGGCGCCGTGCAACAGCCCGATCGACGAGCGGCACGTTCGTCGATCCCGGAACCGGCGCCGGCCTTCCCCGGCAGCGCCGGTGGGCAGTCACGTATACCGGCAACTCCGGCTTCGTCAACAACGTCGTGCCGAACTTCACGACGCTTGCGCTGCAAGGACCAGTGGAACCCGACCGACAGGCTCAACGTCAATCTCGGCTTGCGCGACGAGATCTACGAATACGACCTCGCGAACACGTCGAACGACGGCCAAAACTTCTGGTTCCTGGCCGGCCAACGCGAGTTCTGCTACAACCCGCAGACGCTCGCGCCGTATTTCATTCCGGCGCCGCCGGCCAGCGGCCGGCCGCCGACGCCGTTCATCGGCTTCAACTGTCCGGTCGACCGTTCGATTCCGGCGCATCCGGTGCAGACGGTGCATCCCGACGGCAAGGACGGCCACCTGCTGCTCAGCAACAACTACAGCCCGACGCTGACCGACTACGCCTTTACGCCGCAGCTCGGGCTGACGTATACGCTCAATCCCGATACGGTGCTGCGCTTTTCCGCCGGCCGCTTCGCGCAAGAGCCGGAAACCTATCAAGTGCAGTACAACGCCAAGGACAACAACTTCGCCTACGATCTCTTCCAGGCGTTGTGGCAGTACGGCTACACGACGCCGCGGCACGATCCGCAGGTGCAGTACTCCGACAACTACGACGCGTCGTACGAGCGGCGGTTCAAAGGCACCGACATGTCGATCAAGGTCACGCCGTACTACCGCTATGCCACCAATCAAGTCTACAGCATCGCGCTGCCGTTCGGACTTGACCGGCGGCCTCAACAGCGGCATCGAGCGCGTCGACGGCGTCGAACTGGAGTTCACCAAGGGCGATTTCGACAAAAACGGCCTGTCGTTCTTGTTCTCCTACACGTACACCAACGCCGCCGAAAAATGGGCGAACTATCCCGGCACGACGCGTCAATCCGATCGATCCGTACAACCAAGACATCGCCAACTTCAACGGGCTGACCAAGGCCGGCGGCGGTTCGCAGTGCTACGAGAACGACCGCGCCGGCAACGTCTATCCCGACCCGAAGTGCATGCAGCTGAACCCGCGCTACAATCCGCCGATTTCGAATCCGTACTACGCGATGGCGCCGCAGCCGCTGCTCGATCGCAACGGCTGGTATCCGGTCGGCCTCGACTTCTGCTACCTCTCGCCGAACGTGCCAGCGCGCTCGTCAACTACAAGCACGACCGTTCTCGATCACGCCGGCGCTGACGTTCAACGAAGGCCAGCTGTACGGAAATCCCGTCCGACGTCGATGGGCATCGATCCGCGCACCTGCACCGGCAACTCGCGCGGTTTCATCAACTCGCCGATTCACACAAGAACCCGCTGCAAGCCGACTACACGACCTGCGGACTTGTCCGCGACGCAGAACGGCACGACTCCCGGCGTGCTTGTACATTCCGAATCCGCAAACCGGCACCTTCGACGGCTTCGGCGCGTTCCGGCAGCCCAATCCAGCTGAACTTGAGCATGCAGCTCGGCTACCAGATGACGCCGCGCGTCAAAGCCGAACTTCCTGCTGGCCAATCTCGTCAACGCGTGCTTCGGCGGCTCGTCCGAGCCGTGGACGAAGCAGTATCCGCCCAACAGCTACACGTGCGGATACGTCAGCGGCGGCCCGTACGGCACTTCGTACTATGTCTCGAACTTCTACAACGGCACGTCGCCCAACGACCGCGGAGCCAACGGCGTTCCGCTCAATCCGGCGTTCGCGCAGCCGTTCACTCCCGGCGTACGCCGACACGAACTCGTTCGTGCTGCCCAACCCGTTCAACGCGTACCTCCAGTTCAACATTACGTTGTGAGGCGGTGGCCGATCGCCGCTTCGGCGGCGCTGGTCAGACGCCCCGAGGCGATCAGCTCGCGCGCGGCGGCGATGTCGGGCGCCGGCGAGCGGTCCTCGGTCCAGGGCGCGATGCGCTCGCGACGCGCCGCGTAGGCGGCCTGCGTTCCGCGCCCGAGCGCAGCGGGCGGCGAAAATCGGTCGCCGCGCAGGCGCCGAGCAGCTCGCACGCCAGCGCGCCCTCGACGTTGTCCAGCACGCGGAGCAAGGTTGTTGGCCGACGTCATGCCCATGCTGACGTGGTCCTCTTGACCGGCCGACGTGGGAATCGAATCCACGCTCGACGGCCACGCCAGGCCCTTGTTGTCGTTGACGAGCGCGGCGGCGGTGTACTGCACGATCATCAACCCGGACTGCAGCCCGAGTCGCGGCGTGAGAAAGAGCGGCAGGCCGCGATCCTCGGCGTTGAGCAGCAGGTAGAGCCGGCGCTCGCCGATCGAGGCGAGCTCGACCGACGGCGAACTTGAGGAAGTCGAGCGCGAGCGCGACCGGCTCGCCGTGGAAGTTGCCGCCCGAGAGAAACTCGCCGTCCTCCGGGAAGACCAGCGGATTGTCGGTGACCGAGTTGGCCTCGATCTCGGTGACGCGGCGCACGTGCGCGATCGAGTCGCGCACCGCGCCGTGCACGACCGGGATGCAGCGAAACGAGTAGGGATCTTGCACGCGCCCGCACTCGGCGTGCGACTGCACGATCTCCGAGCCGGCCAGCAGCGCGCGCAGGTTGCCGGCCACGCGCTCCTGCCCGGGATGCGGCCGCAGATCGTTGATGCGCCGGTCGAAGACGCGGTCGGTGCCGAGGTACGCCTCCAGCGACATCGCGCCGATGACGTCGGCCGCGGCCGCGAGCCGCTCGGCGCGCAAGACGCCCAGCGCCGCGATGCCGGTCATGACTTGCGTGCCGTTGATGAGCGCGAGCCCTTCCTTCGGCGCCGAGCTCGATCGGTCTCAGTCCGGCGCGCTCGAGCGCGACGTGGCCTGGCAGCCGCTCGCCGTGAAAGAACGCCTCGCCCTCGCCGATCAGCACGAGCGTCATGTGCGCGAGCGGGGCGAGATCGCCGCTCGCGCCGACCGAGCCCTGGCACGGCACGACCGGCGTGACGCCGCGGTTGAGCATCGCCACGATCGTGTCGAGCGTCTCCGGCTTGACGCCGGAGTGGCCGGCCGAGAGCGAGTTCGCGCGCAGCACGCCGGCAGCGCGCACGATCGGAATCGCGAGCGGCTCGCCGGTTCCCGCCGCGTGGCTGCGCACCAGGTTGAGCTGCAGCTCGACGGCCTGCGCGGGATCGACCGCAATGTTGGCCAGCCGCCCAAAGCCGGTCGTGACGCCGTAAATCGCCTCGCCGCTCGCGAACCGCGCGTCGACGAACTCACGCGCGCGCACGACGCGGGCGCGGGCCGTCGCGGCAATCTCGACCGGAGCGCCCTGCGCGACCGCCTCGAGGGCCTCGAGCGTGAGGTGGTGGCCGTCGAGCTCGACGGTCACAAGTTGGCCCAGTCCGGGTGCGGCGTCGGCGCGAACGGCGGGCCGTTCTGAATCACGATCATCTCGTGGTCGTGCAGCGTGATCGCGCGCGGATCGTGCCCGTGCCAGCGGTTTCCATCTACCCAGATCGACAAGCGGTGCCCGTGCGGGGCCGTAAGTGGCCGGCTTGCGTCCAGCTCAGCTCCGGTCCCCAGATATCGAAGAACTGGCCGAGGTTGAAGTTGCGGCGCACCGGCGATTCGATGTGGATGAAGCCGTCGGTGTTGTGCGTGTGCAGCCAGTAGAGGCAGCCCGCCCCTTGCGGAATGCCGATCCCGCCCGGTATCGTGACGGGCCGCCCGCGATCGAAGAGCGCCAAGTACGTGTGAACGTGCTCGGCCGCGCCTTCGGTCGATCGCAGTGAATGCCGTCGATCGGCAGGCCTCCGAAAAAACTCTGCGCGACGATCAGGGGCGCGATTAAAAACTGCATGAGCGTTGCTTTCGTGTGCATAACGAAAAAAACTTGTGGACAGCTTGTGAATTGCTCGCGCGGCGCCTTGTCGCCGCCGTCCTCCCATGTTACGATGCACGAGCTTCGAGCTTCATTCGAAGTGCGACGCACGTATCGTTCGCGACCAATGCAAAATGCGTGAAACGTTGCGATGAGCGGTGTTCCGCAGCAACGGTCAAACCGCCGCCGGCGTCGGTGGGGCCCTCTAACGAGGAGCCAAACAGGCGAGGCAAGGTGAGTGAATACGTCGGAGCCCGTCGAGCAATCGACGGGTTTCGTTATTTTGCTCGCCCCCTCGTTTTTTCGGCTCATGCTCACGGCACGGCTCGGACGCTCGTCGCGGCACATCGTGTGCCGCTCCTCCTCGAGCGCTTTTTCGGCAGAACGAAGTTTTGAAGCAGCGATCCGTGGCTGGCCCGAAAAAGTCGCACGCCTCGCCTTCGGCGCGGACCACGCGCCGAAAAATCAGCGGGTGTCGCTCTGGTTGGGGTTGGGCTTGTATTTGGCGGAGATTTCGGCATCGAGGGCCGCGATGCGGGCGCGCGCCTCCGGCGGATCGATGATCTCGGCTTGCGCGCCCCAGCCGAGCACCCAGCGCACGAGCTCGTCGACGTCGGCGACGCGATAGACGATCTCCACCGAGCCGTCCTGTTGCTGCTCGACCCCGCGCTCGGCGACGATCCGCGCCGCCACCGCGGCCTTGGCGACGCGCGGCGCGAACCGCACGCGCACCCGCGTCGTCTCCTCGCCGTGCAACACGCCGCTGATCGAAGCGGCGGCATACGCCTCGATGCTGAAATCCGCCGGACGGACAAAGGTTCGGCCGAGCACGACCGGCTCGCTGACGCTGTCGACGGCGAACGTGCGCATGTCGCGGCGCGTGTGATCGTATGCGACGCAGTAGACGCGCCCGGCATTGATGATGAAACCGTACGGATCGACCGTACGCGTGGTCGCGTTGCCGTCCTTGTCGAGATACGGAAGCGCACGCTGCGCGAGGCGCGCTCGGCCGACGACAGCAGCGCGAAGGCGCGCTCGCCGCGCTTGTCGAGCCGAATCTCGGAGAGCCGAAATGCGACCGGCGAGCCGGCCTCGACCGCGCGCGCGCGCTCCGCTGCCCGCGCTGCCGACGAGCTTCTCGGCCACTTCGTCGATCGAAGCGCCGATCGTTCCGCCGATGCTCGCGCCGAGCGAGCGCAGCGCGACGAGCCCGAAGAGCTCGCCGCTGGACAGGTCGAGCCGCTTGAGGCTGTAGCCGTCCGCGAACCGATAGGCGTTCGCAGCGCGATCGAAGTACAGCGGAAATCCGGCGTCGGACAGTATCGCGAGATAGCGCCGCAGGCTGCGCGTGCTCGGGCGCCTGCCGCCCTCGGCGATGCGATCCTTGAGATCTTCGAACGAGTGCCGTCCTTGGTCGATCGCGTTGAGCAACCGCACGAGCAAGACGACCTTCGACTCGCCCTCACCGGTCATCGCGTTTGCGTTTCCGGCGCGGGCTTCGGGAAACAGCCGTCGGGAGCGGTGATCGGCGGCGCGCTAGGCCGCGGCGGCGTCGCCGTGAGGCCGATCTCCACCGGATAGAACGACCCGCCGTCCGTCATCGTCTGCACGACGGTGTGATACGTCTGGCCGGGCTCGAGCTCGAACGCCGAGATCTGGTATGGAGCCGGCTCGCGCACGCAGCCGAGCTCGACCAGATTGCCGTCGACGATGAACGCGCCGCGCGCCGGGCCGGCGAGCGGCTTGAAGTACAGGTAGGCGGAGGCCGGTGAGGGGCCCGGATTGGTCATGGTCAGATCGATCGTGTGCGAGACGCCGTAATCGCCGTAGTCGTGTCCCGTCGCGGCGGGATCGACGCTCGGCGGCGTCGGATCGGTGTCGCCGATCACGACCGTCGCGTCGGCGCCGCCCGCCGTGTAGCTCAGATCGCTCCATGCCGAAGCTGCCGATCGCGAAGACGCCGGTGCGATGGTGCCCGTCGCCGGAGAGTACCGGCCGTCGAGCAGCGTGCGGGGATCGATGCCCGCCGAAACCGCCAGCACGGTGACGGTGACGGGGCCGCCGGAGAGCACGCGCAGATCGACCGTGCCCGAGACGAGCTGCTGCGCCGCCATCGGCACGTCGGCCAGCAGATAGTGGCTGATCCTGCGGGAGAGTGACGATGACGCCCTCGCCGCGCGCCTTGGTCAGCAAGAAATTCTTCGTCAGCGTCTGGCCGACGTGCATCACGTCCATGTTCGGGCCGGCCGACGCCTCGACGAGCTGCACCGAGGTCGGATCCGTGGAGTTGCGTGCTGAGCACGACGAGCAGGCGGCGCGGGTCCTGCACGTCGTCGTGGTAGTAGTAGAGCCGCGCCGGCTGCGTGCGACACGGTGCCGCGGAAGAGCACGCCGTCCTGCGCGACGTGCTCCGGATCGTCGTCGTAGAACAGCAGGCCGGGCTGGAACGGCGTGCGCCGCGACGTTCTGCACGGTCGACGTCGTCGTGCCGGATCTGATCGAAGTACTGGCCGTTGCCGGCGATCTGCACCGGCACCGCGAACTGCGCGCTCTGCCCCGGGCGCGAGCAGCTGCGGGCGCGGGGCTCGGCGCTGCGATCGTCGTCGGCGCGCCGGGCAGCGCTTGCGTGAGCCGCGCCACCCAGCGCGCCACCTGCGCCGCAAGCCAGTCGGGATCGAGCGGATTGCCGGTCACGGTCAGCGTCGTCTGCGGCACGATCGTGCCCGCGTTGAAGGCGACGCGGATCGGCGATCGGTCGCTTGCGCGCCGTTGGCGTCGACCAGATGCAGCACGTCGCTGCCGGTCGCCTGCGTCGCGGTGATCGTGACGCTCGGTCCCGTCGGGGCTCACGCTCGACGTTGACGAGCCGCTGGTCGAGCGTCGCCTGCAGCGGGCGGCCGCGCCGGTCACGGTGACGACCTGCTGCTGCGCCGGATTGAGATTGACGCTCGTGCTGAGACGCCCAGCGCGAGGCACCGGGCGTGGCCTGCGCCAGGACGACTCCGAGAAGCAGCGCGTGCACGTCAACGTCTCGGAGGCGGTCGGAGTCGTTACGTTACGGCCGGTTCGGGCGGCGGCGCGGCAGGCGGCTCGACCGACGGAATCTTCGAGTACTTCAGCTTCTCCGGATCGTCGGGATCGACGTCGGCGAGGATGTGATCGCCCGAGCCGAAGGGCCCTTGAGCATCTCCTCGGCGAGCTCGTCTTCGACCATGCGCTGAATCGCGCGGCGCAGCGGACGCGCGCCGAACTGCGGATCCCAGCCTTTCCGGGCCAGCAGCGATTTCGCGGCTTCGGTGACCTTGAGCTCCATCTCCTGCGCGCGGACCTCGCGGATGACCTTCTCGCAGCTCGAGCGTGACGATCTGCTCGATCTGCTCGCGCGTGAGCTGATGGAAGACGATCACTTCGTCGACGCGATTGAGAAACTCCGGCCGGAACGTCTGCTTGACCTCTTCGAGCACGCGGTTCTTCATCCGCTCGTACGCCTTGACTTCATCTTCGGCCGAGAGCTTCTGCGGACGGAAACCGATGTCGGTCGTCGTCGTCATGCCGGTCGCGCCGACGTTGCTCGTCATGATGATGACCGAGTTCTTGAAGTCGACTTGCCGGCCCTGAGAGTCGGTCAGACGCCCGTCTTCGAGCACCTGCAGCAGCAAGTTGAAGACGTCGGGATGCGCCTTTTCGATTTCGTCGAGAAGCACGACCGAGTAGGGACGGCGGCGCACCGCTTCGGTGAGCTGTCCGCCCTCCTCGTAGCCGACGTATCCGGGAGGCGCGCCGACGAGGCGGCTGACCGAGTACTTCTCCATGTACTCCGACATGTCGATGCGAATCATCGACTCTTCGTCGTCGAAGAGAAACGCCGCGACGCTGCGCGCGACTTCGGTCTTGCCGACGCCGGTCGGGCCGAGGAAGATGAACGAGCCGATCGGGCGATTCGGATTCTTCAAGCCGGCGCGCGAGCGGCGAATTGCGCGCGTGATCACGTCGATCGCTTCTTCTTGACCGACGATGCGCTCGTGCAGCAGCTCGCCCATCTTCAGCAGCTTCTCGGTCTCGGCTTGCGCCAGACGGCTGACCGGAATCCTCGTCCACGCCGCGACGATCTCGGCGACGTTCTCGGCGGTGACGCGCAGAACGCGCTCGCCCTGCGTCTTGCGCTCGCGCCACTCTTGCTCGAGATGCGCCTTCTCGAGCCGCAGCTTCTCTTCGCGATCGCGAATCGACGCGGCTTTGTCGAACTCCTGATTCTTGACGACGGCTTCTTTCTCGGCGATCAGCTTGCGCAGCTGCGCGTCGGCCTCGCGAATCGCCGGCGGCGGCAGCGTCGCCTGCAGGCGAACGCGCGAGCTCGCCTCGTCGATCAGGTCGACGGCTTTATCGGGAAGGAAGCGGTCGGTGATGTAGCGGTCGCCGAGCCTTGCGGCCGTTGCCAGCGCCTCATCGGTGATCTGCACCTTATGGTGCGCCTCGTAGCGATCGCGCAAGCCCTTTGAGGATCTCGATCGTCTCCTCGACGGTCGGCTCGCCGACCATCACCGGCTGGAAGCGGCGTTCGAGCGCCGAGTCCTTTTCGATGTGCTTGCGAAACTCGTTGAGCGTCGTCGCGCCGATGCACTGCAGTTCGCCGCGCGCCAGCGCCGGCTTGATGATGTTGCTGGCGTCGATGGCGCCTTCGGCGGCGCCGGCGCCGACGAGCGTGTGCAGCTCGTCGATGAAGAGGATGATCTCGCCGGCGGCGCCGCGGATCTCGTCCATGACGCGCTTCATCCGCTCTTCGAACTCGCCGCGGTACTTCGTGCCGGCGACCAAGCCCGGCGAGATCGAGCGTGATGACGCGCCGGTCGCGCAGCGGTTCGGGAATGTCGCCCTTGATGACGCGCTGCGCGAGGCCTTCGGCGATCGCCGTCTTGCCGACGCCGGGCTCGCCGATGAGCGCGGGATTGTTCTTCGTGCGGCGCGAGAGAATTTGAATGACCCGCTCGATTTCGTTGTTACGCCCGATGACCGGATCGAGCTTGTTATCGCGCGCCAGCTGCGTGAGGTCGCGCCCGTAGGCATCGAGCGTCGGAGTCTTGCTCTTGCCTTTTGGAGTGGCCGGCTGGCCCTCGGCGCCGAGCAGCGACGTCGTCTGCACGCGCACCTTCGCGGGATCGACGCCGAGATTGGTCAGCACGCGAGCGGCGACGCCTTCGCCTTCGCGAATCAAGCCGAGAAGCAAGTGCTCGGTCCCGATGTAGTTGTGATTGAGCTGACGGGCCTCTTCGAAGGCGAGCTCGATGACGCGCTTTGCGCGCGGGCGTGAAGACCATCTCCTGCTGAACGGTCTGGCCGCCCCGGCCGACGATCGCCTCGACTTCCTGCCGAACTTTCGCAAGATTGACGCCGAGCGATTCCAGCACTTTGGCGGCGAGGCTCTCGCCTTCGGAGATAATCCCGAGCAGAATATGCTCGGTTCCGATGTAGTTGTTTCCGAGGCGCTGCGCTTCTTCTTGAGCAAGCACGATGCTGCGCCGCGCTCGCTCGGTGAAGGGCTCCCACATCGACATCGCTCTGGCTCTTCCTTTCCTCCTACCTTAGACTCTACCCGCCCCAGAGCAGTTTCGTGACCGTTGCGCCTGCCTGGCTGCGGCCGCCCGCGTTCGATCCGGAGGTTTGCCGCGCGACGCCGAGTGAACCTCCTACTCGCATGCCCACCGTCGAACAAGTTCGCGAAGCGCTCGTTGAGGTCAAAGACCCCGAGCTCAATCTCGGCATCCTCGAGCTCGGCTTGGTCTACGACATCACGACCGAGGGCGAGAACGGCGAGAACGTCACCGTGATGATGACGCTCACCTCGCCGATGTGCCCGGTCGGACCGATGTTCATGCAGTCGGTCGAAGATCACGTGCTCGCGATCGACGGCGTCAAGACCGCCAACGTCGAGATCACCTTCACGCCGCCCTGGGATCCCGCAACGATGGCCTCCGACGACGTCAAAGCGATGCTGGGCATTTGGTAGCCGTTCGAAGGCCTACGCGTTGCTCGCCGCTCGCTCCGCTTAACGCGATGCGTTGGCGTGATGCGGGAAGATGCGGGTTGGGATGCCGGCGAAAGCTGGGTCGCCGCATTGCCAGAGTAAGAACGAATACTCGATCGGTAAGCAGCTCTTCGCTCTGCTTGCGCGACGCCGCGAAGAAGCCGTGCCCGGCATCGTAGTCGACGCGCAACAGGATCGGTCGCCCGCTGGTCGTCGCTGTTTGCAGACTTGCCGTCGAACTTTGGCGAGCTCCCACGACGAGACGCGCGGATCGTTGTAGCCGGTGATCGAGCATGACGGCGGGATATGGGGTGCCGCGGCACGACGTGCTCGTATGCGTCCATCGCGTAGAGCGCTTTGAACCCGACCTCGTTCTTGACGGTGCCGAACTCGGGGATATTCGGCGGCCCGTTCGGCGATGAACTCCGATGCGCAGCGCGTTGCTGGCGCCGACGACGTCGAGCGCGGCGGCAAACAGGTGCGGCTCGCGTCGTGATCGCGCGGCCGATCGTGATGCCGCCGGCGCTCGTGCCCTCGCCGGCGAGATGCGCCGACGACGTGTACTTGTGCGCGATCAGCCACTTGCCGCAGGCGATGAAGTCCTCCCAGGTGTGGGGCTTCGTCGCGATCATCCCGGCCTGGTGCCACGCCTCGCCGTACCAGCCGCCGCCGCGGACGTGACAGACCGCGAAGACGCCGCCGCGTTCGAGCCAGGCGACGCGGGTTGCGCTAAACGACGGCTTGATCTCGATTGCCGTACGCACCGTAGCCTTCCAGATACGCGGATGCGAGCCGTCGAGCGCGAGGCCTTTCCGATAGACGATCGAGAGCGGCACCATCGTGCCGTCGGCGCTGCGCGCCTGCACCTCCGACGACGTGTACGGCGACATATCGACATTCGCGAGCTCGCTTGAGACTGCGTATCCGTGACCGTTCCGTTCGCATCGACCGCGTAGCACAGCAGCGAATGCGTCCAGCCGGTCAGGCCGAAGACCGCGCCCGCGACGCGGGGATCCGTCGATATCGTGTTGATCGATCC
>CAVVYX010000001.1:0-635727 GCA_963752625.1 Vulcanimicrobiota bacterium | reverse complement strand
ATGCGCGCTTAAACGTTACTTCGTAACGTGTGCAAATGGGCGCTACAGTTCCGTTCCCTCCTATGTGAGCCGCCCCGCCGCATGGCGCTTTACCACTTCTCGGCTAAGGTGATCCAGCGCTCACAGGGGCGCAGTGTGATCGCGGCGGCGGCGTATCGGGCAGCCGAGGAGCTGCATGACGAGAAGCTGGGGCTGACGCACGACTACACTGCGAAGGCGGGTGTGGTGCATTCGGAGATCCTGCTCCCTACGCTGGCGATTCCACCGACTGCGTCGGCGGAACCTTCGCCAGCTCCGCCCGAGACTGCGCCGGAGCGGTGGCGCCCTGTGGACGACACGGCCGAGGCAAGGCCACGGCACGCGAGCGGTTGTGGAACGAGGTGGAGGCGGTGGAGCGCCGCAAGGACGCGGTGCTGGCGCGCGAGGTGGAGTTTGCACTGCCGAGGGAGCTGCCCAAGGCGGAGGCGATCCGGCTGGCGCGGGACTATGTGGCCGAGCAGTTCGTCGCGCGGGGGATGGTGGCGGACCTGAACGTGCATTGGACGGTGGAGGCGGACGGCGAGGCGAAGCCGCACGCGCATGTCCTGCTGGCGATGCGGGAGGCGGGGCCGGACGGGTTCGGGCTGAAGCGGCGCGAGTGGAACGACAAGGCGCTGCTGCGGGGCTGGCGCGAGCGGTGGGCGGGCTTGGCGAACGAGCGTCTGGCCGAGCTGGGCCATGACGTGCGGATCGACCACCGCTCCTATGCCGAGCAGGGGATCAGCCTGGAGCCGCAGCACAAGATCGGGCCGCGGGGGACGCATCGCGACGAGCAGCTTGTGCTGGAGCGGGTGGCGGAACATCGGGCGATTGCGCAGCGGAACGGGGAGCGGATCGCGGCGGAGCCCAAGGTGGCCCTGGACGCGCTGACGCACCAGCACTCGACGTTCACCCGGCACGACCTGGCGCGGTTCGTCTCGCGGCATTCGGACGGTGCCGATCAGTTCCGGGACGTGCTGGCGAAGGTGGAGGCCTGCCCGAGCTGGTGCGGGTTGGGGTGGACGGGCGGGGGCGGGAGCGGTTCAGCACGCGGGAGATGCTGGCCTGCGAGCAGCGGATGGAGCGGGCGGCGGAGCAATCGCGGACACGCGACGAGCATCGCGTGCCGCTGATGGCGAGATGGCGGGCGATAACCGCGGCGGAGCGGTCCGGGCTGGCACTGGGGGCGGAGCAGCGCGACGCGGTGCGCCACGTCACGGCGGGGCGGGATCTGGCGGTGGTGGTGGGCTACGCGGGCACCGGCAAGAGCGCGCTGCTCGGGGTGGCGCGGGCGGCCTGGGAGGCGGAAGGGTTCCGGGTGCAGGGGGCGGCGCTGTCGGGGATCGCGGCGGAGGGGCTGGAGGCGGGCAGCGGGATCGCGCGCGGACGCTGGCGAGCCTGGAGTGGGGCTGGCGGGAGGGGCGGGAGCGGCTTGGCCCGCGGGACGTGCTGGTGGTGGACGAGGCGGGCCTGGTGGGCTCGCGGCAGATGGAGCGGGTGCTGAGCCAGGTGCGCGAGGCCGGGGCCAAGGTGGTGCTGGTGGGCGACCCCGAGCAGCTGCAGGCGATCGAGGCGGGGGCGGCGTTCCGGGCGATCGCCGAGCGGCACGGGGTGGCGGAGATCACCGAGGTGCGCCGGCAGCGGGCGGAGTGGCAGCGGGAGGCGACGCGGGAGCTGGCGACCGGGCGGACGGAGGTGGCGCTCTCTCGCTACGAGCGGGCCGGGATGGTGGTGGGGCACGGCACGCGGGAGGCGGCGCGGGCGGCGCTGGTGGCGGGCTGGGAGGCGGAGCGGCGGCGGCGCCGGAGCAGAGCCGGGTCATTCTCGCCTACACGCGGGCGGACGTGGCCGCGCTGAACCGGCTGGCGCGCGAGCGCATGGCGCGGCGGGGGCGCTGGGGCCGGAGCACCTGGTGGTGACGGAACAAGGCGAGCGGGCCTTGGCAGCCGGGGACCGGGTGATGTTCCTGCGCAACGAGCGCGGGCTGGGGTGAAGAACGGCACGCTAGGCACGCTGGCGGGGATCGAAGGCGAGGGCGCGGCGGCGCGGCTGTCGGTGCGGCTCGACGACGGGCGGCGGGTCGGCTTCGCGGTGGGCGCGTATGGGCACATCGAGCACGGCTACGCGGCGACGATCCACAAGGCGCAAGGGGTGACGGTGGAGCGGGCGCACGTGCTGGCCTCTGGGCACATGGACCGGCACGCGGCGTATGTGGCGCTGAGCCGGCACCGCGAGGGGGTGGCGCTGCACTACGGGCGCGAGGAGTTCGCGGACGGGGCGGCGCTGGCGCGGCGGCTGGGGCGGGAGCGGCTGAAGGACACCAGCCTGGACTATGGCGGGCCGGACGCGGCGGAGCGGTCGGTGGCGGCGTATGCCGAGCGGCGGGGCCTGCATCCGCTGGCGCCGGCGAGCGCGATCGTGGTGCGGCGCGAGGGCCAGGTGCCGGAGCGCCAAGCGGAGCAGCCCGACCCCGGCCGGGCGCCGCGCGAGCTGGGACCGGCGGCGGGAGTCGAGCCGGAGGCGGCGCGGCGCGCGGCGCAGTGGCAGCGGGAGATCGCGGCCGGGCGGGCGGCATTCCGGGAGCGCTACCAGGCGGAGCGGCAGCGGGCGGCGGAGGCTGCGCGGCTGGCGCGGGAGCGGGCAGAGGCGGAGGTCGCACCACTGCTGCCGGCGCACCGGGACGCCCTGGGGCGGGACAGCCTGGGGCGGGGCACGAGCCCGGCGGAGGTCGCGGCGGCGGCGGAGCGGAGCCCGCAGGTGCAGGAGCGGCGGCGGGATCTGGAGGTGTGGCTGCGGCAAGCCTACCGCGACCCGGAAGAGGCGCGGCGGCGGCTGGCGGGGCTGGAGGCCGAAGGCGGCGGGCCGGAGGCCGCGCGGCGGGCGCTGCTGGAGGGCGGGCCGGAGCTGCTGGGCGAGCTGCGCGGCAAGGTGGGGTAGCTCGCCTCCAAGGCGGCGCGGGCGGAGCGCGATGTGGCGGTGCGCTGCGCCGAGGCGATCGGGGGCGGGCTGGCGCGGCTGCGCGAGGCCGAGGCGCACGCCGGGCGGGCCTATGTCGCCGAGGTGGAGGCGCAGCGGCGGCGGGACGCGGTGGAGGTGCCCGGGCTGTCGGCGGAGGCACGGGCGGCGGTGCGGGCGGTGGAGGGGGCGCAGGTGCAGGCCTCCGCGCATCGCGACGGAGCGGGGCACGACTACTGGGCGGCGCGGCTGGCCCAGGAGAAGGCGGTGGCGGAGGTCTGGGCGCGGGAGGTGGCGGCGCGGCCCGGGGTGGAGGCGGAGCTGCGGGCCTTCGCGGAGGCGGCGGGGCGGCGGCTAGGCGAGGACGGGGCGCGCGAGCTGATGCGGGGCGCCTGGCGCGCCGGGGACGGCCCGGGGCAGCGGCAGCAGCCTGGCCGAGGTGGGGCGGATGCTGGCGGCTGTGGGCGAGGGGCAGTTGGCGCACGCGGCGGCGGAGCGGCGGGCGCGGGAGATCGAGCGGGAGCGGCTGGGGCTGCGGCGGGGGTTGGGGCTGGGGCTGTGATGCCTGCCCGAGCTGGCGGCCGCGGCCGCGGCGATCGCGCGCGGTCCGCGCCGGAGCGGGGGTGAGCGGGGTGGCGGATGAGCACGCCGGAGGAGCGGCTGTTTGGGCTGATGGAGGTGGCCGAGGCGCAGCAGGCGGCGGTGCGCGAGGCGCTGGAGGCGCTGGCCGCGGAGCGGGCGGCGCTGTCGGAGGAGCGGGAGACGCTGGCGCGGGAGTGCGCGAAGCGGTGACAGAGGGCCTGTCCGGGGCGGCGACGGAAGGGGTGGCGGCGGTGCGGGCGGCGACGCAACCCTTGCTGGACGAGCTGGCCGGGCTGACGGAGCGGGCCGGACATGCACCTCTTGATCGTGCAGCACGCGCTGCAAAGGCCGATCCTCGTCGGGCACAGCCTCGGCGGCACGCTCAGCGTGTACTTCGCGGAGCACTACCCGCGCGACATCACCGGGCTCGTGGCCGTGGAGGGTGGCTACCCGGCCGCGGCGACGCAGAGTGAACGCGACGCGAGCGTAGCCAAGAGCGTCGCACCGTATCGCAATCTGCCCCAAAGCGAGGTCGGTCCCGTCATCCGCAAGACGACGCTGCAATATACGATCACGTCCAAGGCCGACGTGGACGCCGTAGAGGCGCGTGCTGCGCGCAGCGATCCCGCCGCCATCGTCGCGTGGATGCAGGCGGCCCTCTCCCGCGATCTCACGCCGGGGCTCGCGAAGATCGTCGTGCCGTTCATGGTCATCATTCCGTTCGATCCGACGATCGATCCGTACCAAGGCTTCGCGACCGAGGCCCAAAAGCGCGCGGCCTACGCCCGCTGGGCAGCGCATGCCTCCGATCCCGAGGTGATCGTGATCTCCGACTCGCGGCACTTCGTGATGTTCGATCAGCCACAGAAGTTCGAGCGTGTGATCGCAGAGGCAGTCTCGCACTCGTAGCGTCCGCGAGAGCGCGTGCGTTACGGGGTCAGCGAAAAGATGGTGCCTGCGCCGTGAGTGCCGCCGCCCGCCGTCGTACCGAAGAGAGTCCCGTTCTTGTATGTTAAGCCGGCCTGAGGGTCGGTGCCGTCGGTCCCGTAGCCGAAGTTGTGCACCACATTCTCCGTGCCGTTCGTCGTGATGCTGAAGACCGTTCCGCACGGGAACGTGAACCCGGTGCATGGGTGTGTGCCGCCGCGAGCCGTCGTGCCGTACAGCACGCCGTTAACATTTACAAGGCCCGCCAAGGGAAGGCTGCCATCGGTACCGCTGGCAAAGCTGTGCAACACATTCTCCGTGCCGTCAGTCGTGATGCTGAAGACCGTGCCCTGCCCGTTCGTGCCGCCATGCTCTGTCGTGCCGTAGAGCGTGCCGCTCACGTCGATCAAGCCTGCCACGGGCGTTGCGCCATCGGCCCCACCGCCGAAGCTGTACAACACATTCTCGGTACCACCCGCATAGCTAAAGACGGTGCCACAGGTACCGGAGCCGGAGCAATGCGCGCCGCCTGCAGAGGTCGTGCCGTAGAGCGTACCGTTTACATCGATCAACCCCGCGCCCGGGGTTCGGCCATCTTTCCCGTGACCGAAGCTATAGAGGACTTTCTCGGTACCGCCCTTCGTAACGCTGAAAAGCGTGCCACCACCGTGCGCGCCGCCTGCCGAGGTCGTGCCGTAGAGGGTGCCTCCCACGTCGATCAGGGGTGCGTTGGGATTATGGCCGTCGGGCCCGTTGCCGAAGTTGTGCAGTACTTTCTCTTTACCACCCGTCGTAATGCTGAAAACCGTGCCAAGGCCATACGCGCCCCCATACTTGCCGCCGTAGAACGTCGTGCCGTAGAGCGTGCCGTTTAGGTCGATCAGCCCTGCGCTCGGATCGTTGCCATCGGCTCCTTTGCCGAAGCTGTGCAGTACTTTTTCGGTGCGGCCCTTCGCAATGCGGAAAACCGTGCCGGAGCTATTCGCTCCGCCTCGAGCCGTCGTGCCGTACAGGGTGCCCTGAATGTCGATGAGGCTTGCTTGAGGACGACTGCCGTCCTTCGCCTTGCCGAAGTTGTGCACCACGCTGTAGCCCGTCGTGCTTGCCCCGCGCTCAGCGCTGGCGGCGCTCGGTGCGTACTGAAAACGATCGGGGTTCGTACTCAGCGAACATGCCGCGATGAAGACGCAGAAGGCGAATAACGCGCACCGGCTCAGATTCGAACTCTTCATCTCCTGCACTCCTTTCGGCGAGGCCGAGGCAGATCACCCGCCGGCGGCGACTTTGCGCATCGCGTTGATGTCGAGTTTTACCAGCTCCATCATCGCGGCCATGGCCCGCTGCGCGCGCCCCCGATCGGGGTCGCGGAACAGCTCGAGCATACCCTCCGGCACGATCTGCCCGGTGACGCCAAACTCGTCGCGGATCCAGCCGCACTGCATCGTCTCGCCGCCGGGCAGAAGCTTCGCCCTGACCTCGTCGACGTACCCGCGTCTTGCAGGTCACGACGAACGACACAGCCGACGAAGCCTTGAGGTCGAACTGGGAACCGAGCTCCGCGCCGTCGGGCTTCGTACGCCCTCCGTTGACCGAATCCCGGGCATCCGGCGAGTAGCTTCCCGCCCTTGGCGTCGCTGATTACCGCGGCGGCCCGGCCGATGCTCGCGCTGCTAGAGCGTTGCGTCACCGATCTTGGTGGAACGTACGCGATGAACCGACTCTATGGCGTTCTCCGACAGTGTTCTACACTCTCGCCGTGGCCACGTTTTTGGCGAGATTTTTATCGATGGGGTCCTGCCTCGAAACTGAGGCGGCTATGGCGCAAGGGGGAACTCGCAGGTCCAAGGCCTGCGTCTTCCAAAGTGTCATCCTCTCTTCTCAAACGAGGCTCTTAGAAAAATGCTTAGCCTTGAAAGTCTGCGGCTCAACCGCGAGGGCGACATCGCGGTGATCTCGCTGAATCGCCCCGAGAAGCGCAACGCGCTCTCGCTGCAGATGATGTGCGAGCTCGACGACGCCCTGGCCGAAGTCGGACGGGATGCCGAAATACGGGTCGTGATCCTGCGCGGCGAGGGCGCAGCATTCAGCGCCGGACACGACCTGCGCGAGCTCGTCGACCGCGACGTGGAGGCCTACCAAACGATCTTCGAGGCCTGCGTGGCGCTGATGGCGCGCATCGTCGCGATCCCGCAGCCGGTGATCGCCGAGGTCGCGAAGATCGCGACCGCTGCGGGATGCCAGCTCGTCGCGTCGTGCGACCTCGCCGTCGCATCTACCGAGGCGAGCTTCGCCACTCCCGGCGTGCGCATCGGCCTTTTCTGCAGCACGCCGATGGTCGCGCTCTCACGCGCGATCGGCCGCAAGCGCGCGATGGAGATGCTGTTGACCGGAGATTCGATCGATGCGGCCACCGCGCTTGAGTGGGGCTTGGTGAACCGCGTCGCGGCGCCGGACCGGCTGCATGAGGAAACGCTCGCGCTCGCGCGCAAGATCGCGGCCTCGAGCAAGACCGTCGTGGGCATCGGCAAGGCCGCGTTTTACAAGCAGATCGGTCTCGATCAGAGCAGCGCCTACGATTACACGAAGGACGTCATGATCTCCAACGCGCAGGAGGCGGACGCGCGCGAAGGCATCACCGCTTTTCTCGAAAGGCGCCTGCCGGAGTGGCGTTGAATGCCCGCCATCCGCGCCGCTCGCGACCGTGGGCAGCGAGCGATGCGCGCAACGCACAAGCGTCGCCCACACCCGGTATGCGTGAGCCCGAAAAAAAGGGATTCGCGCATACGCGACGGCAGGGGGGCTCGCCTATGGCGAGCCCTTCTGTGATAACCGCCTAGTGTCGTATTTCCCAAGTTCGATGTATAACGTCGCGAGCGCCGGTGCGCGTGGGCGAGGCGCGAGGAGGGAGCATAGCCGGACCTCTGTGACCGTCGAGCAACAAAGCCCACGAGTCTCCGCCGCCGCGACCCGTAGGGCTAGCCGTCCGGCGGGCTGGGGCTATGTCGCTCTTCGCTCGCAAAGCGCTGCTTTTGTCGCTCATCGCTCCTTGCCCCAGCCTCGCCGGACGGCTAGCGTTATGCACCGAACTTGGGAGACACGACACTAGCATTGCGGCAGAAAAATAACGCCGCTGAAGCGAACTACAGGCGACTCGTGACCTTCCTTACGCCGCGAACGCGCTATGCCGCCATCGTCTTGCTCGTTGCCCTGATCGCCGCGCTGGCCGTGGCGGTCTTTAGGGCGCGCGTCGAGTCGCACGCGAACCGCGTCGAGCTGGCCATGGATTTCACCGATTTCGACGCGCTCGCGCGCTCGTACGACTACAACCCAGCCGCCTTCCTGATCAGCTTGCGCCGCGCCGGCCTGACCTCGCTCGCTCTGACCGAAGAACTCGGGAGCAACGTCGGCTACGACGGCAAGGCGTACGCCACCACCGGCGCCGCGCTCCTCAACCAGGCGCGCATCAGCCCCATCTCCGACCCGCTGCTCGCGAGTCTCGTCCGCGCCCGCCGCATCGACCGCGGCGCGATCTATTTGCTGGTTACCGACGCGTCGACCTATCACCGCTATCGCACGCAGCTGGCGCTGCACTTCATGCCCAAGAGCGTCCGCGTCCTGCGCGCGACGGGTCCGTGGCTGATCGAGGTGCACACGCAGATCGATTACTTCAACGCCATCGCCCTGGGCATCCCGACCGAGCAAATCGAGCTGGCGCGCCGGCTCGGGCTGCTGGTCGTCCCGCGGTTTCAGAACGACGAGCGCTTCGCATTCCCGCAAATTGACGGCCTGTTCCGCGACGTGATGCGCTACGACCCTAAGGTCTCCACCGTCATCTTCTTCGGCCTCGCCAATCAGGTCGTCGGCTATCCCGATCACCTTGCGGACACTGCCGACGCGTTCAAGCACCACGTCTTCAACTTCGGCTCGATCGAGACGTACGATCCGAGCCAGGTCCAGAAGGGCAACGACACGTTGGCCAAGCTGATCCCGGGCCGGACCGTGCGGGTGCAGGCGATCGCCAAGACGGAGCTGGATAAGTTGAAGCTCGACGAGGTCGTCGCGCGCTACGTCCTCGGCGTGCGCGAGCGCAACGTCCGCGTCGTCTACTTACGCCCGTGGGGACATCAAGACGGAAGCCTCTCGATCGAGGCGACCAACGTCGAGATGGTCAAGGCCATCGCCGACCAGCTCAAAGCCGCCGGCTTCCGCCTGGGGCGCGCGACGCCGATACCGTTCTATCACGGGAACAATCGCGCGCTCGTGGGCATCGCGACCCTCGCGGTGCCGTCGATCTTCGTGCTCCTGCTCGAGGCATTGCACTGGTACCGGCGCCGCCTCGCCGCGGCCGCGTACGGCCTCACGATCCTGCTCTACATCGCGGGCGTGCTCACGCATCACGACGCGTTTGCGCGCTCCGTGATCGCGCTCGTGGGAGCGCTGCTATTCGCGACTGCTGCGCTGCTGGCTCTCGTCCCCGCCTGGAACGAGATCCCGGCTCGGCGTACCGGTGCGCAGATCGTGCGCAGCTTGGGGTGGACGCTGCTCGCCACGGGCGTCGCGCTGCTCGGCGTGCTGGTCGTCGTCGGCATCATGAGCTTCCCTCTCGCTATGGAGGAGATCGAGCGTTTTCGCGGCGTGCGGCTCGTGCTCGGCCTGCCGCCGCTCATCGCGCTCGCGCTCTATCTCTTCGACAAGCGCTTCGGATCCGGCGTCGAGCGGGGGCGCGACGTCTTCCTCTCGCCGGTGCTGACCTATCAGCTGCTCGCCGGGATCGCTATCGTCGCCGCGGGCGCGCTGATGCTCGTGCGCAGCGGCAACGAGAGCGACGTCTCGCCGTCGTCGTTCGAGCTGGCGCTTCGGCATTCGCTCACCGCGGTGCTCAGCGTGCGTCCGCGCTTCAAGGAGTTCCTGATCGGCTTTCCGGCGATCATGCTGTTGCCGGCGCTGCTGCCGCGGCATCGGCGCGCGATCGGCTGGCTCCTCGCGCTCGCGATCGGCGTCGGCATCGGCGACGTGATCGACACGTTCTCGCACCTGCACACGTCGCTCGAGGTCTCCATCCTGCGGGTGATCAACGGGCTCGTGCTCGGGGCGATCATCGGCATCGTCGTGATCTGGGTTTACCGGCGCTTCCCTTCGACCGCACCGTGATGGTGCGGGTGTTGCTGTCGGGCTATTACGGCTTCGGGAATCTCGGCGACGAGGCGTTGCTCGACGTCTTCGTGACGCAGATGCGGCGCCGCTTTCCGGCCTCGCGCCTCGAGGTGCTGTCCGCCACGCCGAAGATGACGTCGGACGCCTATCGGGTCGAAGCGACGCCGCGCTGGGACTGGCGCGCCGTTCGCGCGGCGATCGCGCGTGCCGACATCGTGCTTTCCGGCGCGGGCGGCCTGCTGCAGAACGGCACCAGCCTGCGCAGCCTGCTCTATTACGCCGCGATCCTGCGCGAGGCGATTCGCGCGCGCCGCAAGACGATGGTCTTCGCCCAATCGGTCGGCCCGCTGGACTTCTGGGGGCGGCTCGTCGTGCGGCACTTTTGCAAGGGGCTCGATCGCGCGACCGTGCGCGACGAGCGCTCGCGCCGGTTGCTGCACGAACTGGTTCCGCGCGCGCCGGTGGACCTCACGGCCGATCCCGTCTTCTTGTACGACGCGCCGGACGACCGCAGCGATCTCGCCGCGGAGGGGCTCGGTCCGGAGAGCGGGGCGTACGCGGTGATCAGCGTGCGCAAGGCGCCGGGCTTTCGCGACGGCGCCGCGGTGCTGGCGCGCGCGATCGACCGTCTCGCACAACAGCACGCGATCCGCAGCGCGTTCCTGCCGCTTGGCGGCGCAGCGGACGCCGCCGCTTCGACCGACATCATCCGCGCGTGCGTCTCGAATCCCGTGCTCTTGCCCGAGTGCACGCTGGCCAAGGCAGTGTCGATCGTGCGGGGTGCGCGCGTCGCCGCCGGCATGCGGCTGCATTCGCTCGTGCTCGCCGCGCGCTACGGCGTACCGTTTCTTGCGATGGCGTACGATCCGAAGGTGTCCGCGCTGTGTGAAGAGCTCGAGTATCCGCTCCGACCGCTGTGGACGGCGGGCGAGCCGCGGCTCGCTGACGGCGCGGTCGACGCGCTGGTCGATCGGCTCGTCGCCGAGCGCGACGCACTGTCCGCGCAGCTGCAGCGGCGGCGCCAGGCCGTGCAAACGGCGGCGGCACGCAACTTCGACGTTCTCGGGGAGCTCATGGGCGATGCCTGATACCATGGATTATCGCTCGACGTTGAATCTTCCCAAGACCGGCTTTCCGATGAAGGCGGACCTGTCCGCACGCGAGCCCCAGCGCGTGGCCTGGTGGCGGGAGCGGCGCACCTACGAGCGGCGGCTGGAGCGCAACGCGCCGAACGGGCCGTGGATCCTGCACGACGGGCCCCCGTACGCCAACGGCGACCTGCACATGGGACACTTCCTCAACATGGTGCTCAAGGACGTGTTCGTGAAAATAGCGCTGCTGGACGGCAAGTTCGCGAAGTTCGTACCCGGGTGGGACATGCACGGACTTCCCATCGAGTTCGAGACGCTCAAGCACCTGGGGATCAAGGACTTCCACGCGATCGATCCGCTCGAGCTGCGCGCCCAGTGCAAACAACGCGCGCTCTTCTGGCTCGACCGCCAGCGCGAGCAGCGCGTACGCATGGGAAACTTCGGCTTCTTCGACGGCCCCTACCGCACGATCGATCCCTCGTTCGAGGCGACGATCGTCACTGCGCTTGCCGACCTGGCCGAGCGCCAGCAAATCTACAAGGGGCTGCGTTCGACTCTCTGGTGCGTCCACGACGAGACCGCGCTGGCCGAGGCCGAGATCGAGTACGAGCAGCGCGTCTCCCCGTCGATCTACGTGCGCTTCACCGCGAATGAGGAGCAGGCGAAGCGCATCCGCGACGTGATGCACGTTTCTAGTGATGACGCGCCGCCTATCTCGTTTCTGATTTGGACGACGACGCCGTGGACGCTTCCGGCCAATGCCGCGATCGCGCTGCGGGCCGACGCGACGTACGTGCTCTATCGCGTCGGCGACGAGGCGGTGATCGTCGCGGAGGCGCTGGCCGAGCGCGCGCTGGGCGAGCGCTACGCGGATGCGACGCCGATCGGCCGCGCACGCGGCGAGGAGCTCGACGATCTGGCGGTGCGCCATCCCTTGCGGGATCGCGACTCGGTAGTCGTCCTCGCCGGTTACGTCGATCTCGAGACGGGAACGGGCGTCGTGCACACGGCGCCGGGGCACGGCGCCGACGACTTCGAGACGGGGATGAAATACGGGCTCCCGATCCTCAACCCGGTGGATGCGGCGGGCCGTTTTACGGCGGAGGCGGGTCCGTACGCCGGCATGCACATCTTCGACGCGAACGCGCGCATCATCGAGGATCTGAGTGCAAGCGGCGCGCTGTGGAGCGCGGGCGAGTACGAGCATTCCTACCCGCACTGCTGGCGTTGCCACAACCCGGTTATCTTCCGTGCGACGGCCCAGTGGTTTCTCGCGATGGATCAAAATCTGCTGCGGCAGCGAGCCGTCGACGCGATCGCGGACGTCGAGTACACGCCGGAGTGGGGACGCACGCGCCAAGAACAGATGATCGAGACGCATCCCGAGTGGTGCATCTCGCGGCAGCGCACGTGGGGCACCCCGATCCCGTCGTTGATCTGCGCGCAGTGCGGCGAGGCCGTACTCGACCCCCGCGTCGCGCGCATCGCGGCAAAGCGCTTCGGCGAGGCGGGTGCGGACGCGTGGTGGAGCGATCCCGTCGAGCGGTATCTGCCGAGCGGCTTCGTCTGCCCGAAGTGCGACGGCGTGCGCTTCGAAAAAGAGCAGAACATCGTCGACATCTGGTTCGAATCCGGCGTGACGCACTTCGCCGTTCTCGGACGCGACGGCATGCCCTGGCCCAGCGACCTCGTCCTGGAGGGCGGCGATCAATTTCGCGGATGGTTCCGCAGCTCGCTGATCACGGCCGTTGCGATCAAGGGACGCGCGCCGTACCGGCGCGTCATGAAGAACGGCTGGGTGAACGACGAGCAGGGGCTACCGATGTCGAAGTCGCGCGGCACCGGCATCGACGCCGCCGACGCGATGAACCGCTGGGGTGCCGACGTGCTGCGGCTCTGGGCCGCGTCGGTCGAGCCGATCGACGACGTGCGCTTCGGGCCGAACGTCATCGACCACGTCGGGCGCGTCTATCGCAACGTCCGCAACCGGCTGCGCTTCATGCTCTCGAATCTCGACGGCCTCGATGCGAGCAACGCCGTCGCGCGGGAGTCGATGGAGCCGCTCGATCGTCTCGCCTGCGCCGTGGCCGACGCATTCGTTGCTCGCGCCAAGGCCGCATACGACCGCTGCGAGATCCACGATGCCTACCTGCAGATCGTCGAGTTCGAGAGCTCGATGTCGGGTCTGTACTTCGACGCGCTCAAGGATCCGCTGTACTCGCGCGCCGCGGGCGATCCGCGGCGGCGCAGCGCGCAGTCCGCACTGCTCTACGTACTGACGCGGTTCCTCACCGTCCTCGCTCCGGTGCTGTCGTTCACCGCCGAGGAGGCGTGGCAGTTCCTCCCCGGGTTGGTGCGCGAGGACGCGGAGAGCGTCTTCGATAGCTCGTTCGACGCGCACCGGCAGCGCGACGGCGCCCTCGAGAGCGATCTCGCGCTCTGGCAGCAGCTACGAACGCTACGCGGCCGCGTCGCGGCCGTGGCAACGCCGCGCGACTTCGAGGCCGCGCTGCGCGTGACCGTGACGCCCGGGCTTTACAAGCGCCTCGCGGCGCTTGGCGACAACCTGCGCGAGGCGTTGGTCGTGTCGCAGCTCTCGCTGCAGCAGACCGAGCGCGCCGACGGCGACGGCGTCGTCGCGTTCGAGCTGGTTCCGGCGGAGGGCGCGAAGTGCGCGCGCTGCTGGAAGTACCGCGCGCTCGGCACCGATCCGGAACACCCATCGATCTGCGCCGACTGCGCGGCCGTCGTGCGCGAGCTGCGGGGTTAGGTTCCCTAGCCCAGGTCCGCTTCGTCGACCGCCGAAGGCGGCGCGTCGCTCGTGGGTTCCAACGTCAAGCGGCGGCGCGCCGAAAACATCGCGCCGCGCGCCGGCCGGAGCGGCGCGAAGCCTGCGAAGCCGATTCGCTTGTGCACGTCGTCGTAAATCGCTTCCATGCCTCCTCGGGTAAAATACGTCTCGTGCCAGAATCCGGTTCCCCCCGAATCGTTCACGAAGCTCTGCCACCAGAGCCTATGCGGCTCGCTGTGAGCCCAGCGCTCGAGGGATGTGAAGAGTCGCGCCAGTATTGCCGCATGCCCGCGTGGGGCGGAAGCAACGAATACAGCATGTTCTCGTGCAGCAGCAAGCCGTCAGGCCGCTGCGCGATGCTGCTCGCAATCCTCGGGCCGAATCCGAAGAGCGTTTTTAGACCGGTCAACGTTCGCACCCGCATGCAGAGATAGATCACGACGAGGTCGGGAAGGGCGGAAAGAGCGACGGTTTAACGCTCAACGATGGTCATGGTGGTTCTCCTTAAACGCGCGCCACGCGCCGGCCTCGATCGCGGCGCGCGCCTCGCGCATCAGCGCGTTGACGAGATACACGTTGTGGTACGAGAGTAGCCGCGGCCCGAGCATCTCCTTTGCGCGGAACAGGTGGGCTAGATATGCGCGCGTGAAGTTCGCGCACGTCGAGCAGTCGCAGCGGGGATCGACCGGCGAGAAGTCGCGGGTGAAGGCGGCGTTGAAGATGTTGAGCTCGCCGTCGCGCGTCATGGCGCGGCCGTTGCGGCCGCAGCGCGTCGGGTAGACGCAGTCGAACAGGTCGACGCCGCAGTCGACCGCTGCGACGAGGTCGCGCACCGTGCCGACGCCCATCAGATAGCGCGGCTTGTCCGCCGGCAAGAGCGCCGCGGTCGAGCGCGCGCTCAGGTACATCTCCTCGCGCGTCTCGCCGACCGACAGTCCTCCGACGGCGTAGCCGGGGAAGTCGAGCTCGACGAGCTCGCGCGCGCTCTGCTCGCGCAGCTCGGCATCGAGGCCGCCCTGCACGATCGCGAAGCACAGCGTCTCGGGCGAACCCCATACGGCGCGCGAGCGCCGGGCCCATGCGGTCGTAAGGCGCACCGATTCGGCTAGCGCCTCGCGCGACGCGGGCAGCCTGACGCACACGTCGAGCAGCATCGCCACGTCGCTCCCGATCGCTTCTTGAAACGCCACGACGCCCTCCGGCGTGAAGCGGTGCTCGCTGCCGTCGAGATGCGATGCGAACGTCACGCCGTCGTCATCAAGCTTGCGTCGTCCCTCGAGGCTGAAGATTTGAAAGCCGCCCGAGTCGGTGAGGATCGGACCGTCCCACGCCATGAAGCGATGCAGCCCGCCCGCCGCGACGATCGCCTCGCGGCCCGGCCGCAGCCACAGGTGGTACGTGTTGGCGAGCACGATCTGCGTGCGCGCCTCGCGCAGTTCGGCCGGCGTCAGGCCTTTGACCGTGGCGGCCGTGCCGACCGGCATGAAGCACGGCGTCTCGACAACGCCGTGCGCGAGACGCAGCCGTGCCTCGCCGCGCGCCGCCGTCTCGCGCGATCAGTTCGAACATCACGACTTATCGGACACGATCGCGCGGGCATGTTCGTACGCCGGCGGGGGCGCCGCTTCGAACTGCATCGGTTGCCCGGTGCGCGGGTGCGCGAACTCAAGGCGCCACGCGTGCAACGCCTGCCCCGGCAGCCCGAAACGCGTCTCTTTCCGTCCGTAGACCGGATCGTTGAGGATCGGATGTCCGCTCGCCGCCATGTGCACGCGGATCTGATGCGTGCGGCCGGTCTCGAGGCGGAAGATCAGTTCTGCGTGCCTGGCGAACGCCTCGCGCACCTCGTAGTGTGTGATCGCCGGCTTGCCCTCGGCCGTGATCGTGAATTTCAAACGATTGCGCCGATCGCGTCCGATCGCGCCCTCGATCATGCCGCGCGCGTGTTCGGGAACGCCGCACACGATGCCGAGATATTCGCGCCCGACCTGGCGCCGCTTCATCGCGGCGCGCAACGCGGCGAGGCTCGGTGCGGTCTTCGCGACCACCAGCAGGCCGGACGTGTCGCGATCGAGGCGATGGATCAGCCCGGGCCGCAGCGCGTCGCCGGGCAGTCCGCTCTCGACGTGCGCCAGTACCGCATTGACGAGCGTGCCGTCCACGGCGCCGAGTGCCGGATGCGTGACCATGCCGGCGGGCTTGTCGACGACGAGAACGTCGGCGTCTTCGTACACGAGGTCGAGTGGAATCGCCTCGGGGCGTCGCGATCAGCTCGCGCGCTTGCGGGACGTCGAACTCGACGACGTCGCCGGCCTCCAGAGGATGGCTCGGCTTGACCGGCGCGCCGTTGACGCGGATCTCGCCTCGGCGCGCGCTGCGCGCGACGAGCGATCGCGATGCGCCGCAGAGCGCGGCGATCGAGTACGTCGGTGCGCTTTCCCGGCTTGTTCAGCGGTGACGACGTGCAACAAGGCTGGAAAGCAGCAGCAACCCCACGCCGACCGTAATGCATGAGTCACCGAGGTTGAAGATGTTCGGCCAGATGCGGTAAAAGTCGATGAAATCGATCACGTAGCCGAAGTGGAGCCGATCGACGATGTTGCCGATCGCGCCGCCGACGATCATGCCGAACGCGACGCGCACCGTCCGCGACCGCGCGGCCGCATCGCGAAAGCTGAACCAGAACAGCACGAGCACGACGATCGCCATGCCGATCAGCACGCACGGCGTTGTTGCCGAACAGGCCGAACGCGCCGTGGATGTTGCGTTCGTACGTCCAGCGCAGGAAATTGCGGAATGATCGTGCGGCACGCCGGGAAGTCGGGGACGCAGTGCGCCGCGATCCAGCGTTTGGAGAGCTGGTCGGCCCACAGCACGACGATCGCGACGGCCGCGATGACGAGGGTGTTGACTAGGCTAGAGGCTTGGTTGCGGGACAAACTGATAAAACCATCCTGCGACGTTGAGGAATGCATTGTTGACGAGAACCAGCCCGACCACGATCAGGAAGGCCCCGGCCGCAAACTCGATCGCGGCCAGGGAGCGTTTGATCCGGTTGAGCCAGGGCAGCACGACGCCGATCGCGGCGGCCGTCGCCAAGAACGGCAGCGCCAAGCCCGAGGCAGTAGAACGACGAGCAGCAGCGCGGCCTGACCGCTGTGCTGCTGCGACGCGATGGCCAAGATGCCGGCGAGTATCGGGCCGATGCACGGCGACCATCCGGCGGCGAAGGCCATGCCGACGAGCCCCGACGTCCACAGCGTCGCGCGGCCGCGAACGACGTGCACGCGGGCGTCGCGCATGAGCAGCGGGATGCGGATCATGCCCATCATGTGGAGGCCGAGGATGACCACGATTACGCCGCCGATTTGCGCGATCAGCACGCGATTCGCGTCGAGCGCGCCGCCGATCGCGCTGGCGCTCAACCCCAGTGCGACAAAAATCACGCTGAACCCGATCACGAACGCGACCGCGTGGAGCACCGTTTGCGCGCGCGCCGGCGCGGTCGGTCGCGCTTTGCAGATCCTCCAGGCTCTCGCCGGTCAGCAGGGAGAGGTATGCAGGCACGAGCGGGAGGACGCACGGCGACACGAAGGAAACGAGGCCCGCTAGGAAGGCGATGCCGGCGGTAATGTGTGTCGTCGCGCTCATCGGTTACGTCAGGTTAGGAATGCAGCACTGGTTCACCTATCCAAACATCGATCCGGTCGCGATTCATCTCGGGCCGCTGAAAGTCCACTGGTACGGCATCGCCTATCTGGTGGCGTTCGTCTGCGTCTACCTCTGGATGAGCCGCCCGGCCGGGCGGCGCCGGCTCGGGCCTGACGCGGGACCAGATCCAGGACTTCCTGTTCTACGCGCTGATCGGCGTGCTGGTCGGGGGCCGCACGTTCTTCGTGATCAACGACATCATCAGCATGCACGATGCGTCGTTCTACTTCTCCAATCCGATCAACTTCATCGCGGTCTGGAACGGCGGCATGGCCTTCCACGGCGGCCTGATCGGCGTGGTCGTGGCGATGTGGCTCTTCGTCCGCAAGCATCCCGGCCTGAAGTACGTGGTGGTCGGCGACGAGGTCGTGATGATGCTGCCGGTCGGCATCACGCTCGTCCGGATCGTGAACTTCATCAACGACGAGCTGTGGGGCGACGTCTGCGCGCCGGATCATCCCTGGTGCATGATCTTCCCCTCGGCGCCGCTGGTCAACGGCGCTCAGGCGTATCGCTACCCGTCGCAGCTCATGGAAGGAATACTCGACATCTTCACGCTGCCGATTCTGCTGCTCGTCTATCGTCTCAAGCCAAAGGACGGCGTCGTCGCATGGACGTGGTTCACGCTCTACGGGATCACGCGGACGATCGCAGAGATGTGGCGGCAGACGGCGTTTAGCTGGATGGGTCTCACCGGCGGCCAGCTCTACGCAATCCCGATGGTCGTGCTCGGCATCATCGGCATCGCCTACTGCGCGACGCGCGGGACGCGCACCGACGCGCGGATGGCGGCTCGCCCGTCTGCCCGGATGAGCGAGGGCGCCGCAGAACGCTATCGTCGGCTGCGCGACGAGATCGACGCGAGAACTGCGCGACTGCGGACGCGCTCCCGGCGACGTCACGCTGGTCGGCGTCGGCAAGCGCCAGCCGATCGAAGTGCTGGCCGCGGCCATCGCGGCTGGCCTGAAGGACCTCGGCGAGAACTACCTCCAGGAGGCGCAGCGGAACGTTTGCGGCGCTGCCGCCGGTGCGCAAGCATTTCATCGGTCACGTTCAGACCAACAAGGCCAAGGCGAATCGCCGCCGCGTTCGATCTCGTGCAAAGCGTCGACCGGCCCGAGGCCGGCGTCGCGCTCGCCAAGGCTGCGCAGCGGCTCGAAAAGCGTCTGCCGGTGCTCCTGCAGCTCAACGTCTCGCCGACCGAGCGATTCGGCTGCGCGCCGGCCGACGCGCCGCGGCTGGCCGAAACGCTCCGTGGCCTGCCCGGCCTGCGCCTCGAGGGCGTCATGGCGATCGGACCGCTCGACGCGCGAGCGCGACGGCCATCACGCGCGCTTTCGAGCTGGCCGCCAAGACGTTGGCCTCCGTAGGTGGAAGTACGCTGTCAATTGGCATGTCGGGCGACTGGCGTGAAGCTTTGCGGGCGGGTTCAACGATGCTGCGCATCGGCGAGGCGCTCTTTGGCCCACGCCCGGCGAAGGGGAGGCAGGCATGAGCGTGTTCAGTAAGATCGGATCGTTCTTCTCGATCCGAGACGACGAGGAAGAGTTTTACGGCGACGAGGTTGCGTCGGGACGCGTCGTCCCGCTTTCCAGTGCCGGACGCCGCGGCGGGACGCAAGTGAGCGTCTATTCGCCGCGCAGCTACCAGGACGTCGTCGAGATCGCCGACTCGCTGCGCAACCGGCAAGTCGTCATCGTGAACCTACAGAACGCCGATCGAACGCTCTTGCAGCGGGTCGTGGACTTCACGTCCGGCGTGGCGTACACGATCGACGGCAAGATTCAGAAACTCGCCGAGTCGATCTATCTCGTCGTTCCCGCTGGGATCGTGGTCAACGCAGCGGGCCTGCGCGAGTCGATGATGGCCGACGGCACTTTCGATTTCATGGCAAATAGAACGTAGGACGGGGAGCGATGGAAAAAATTACACCGGTCGACATTCAGCACAAGAGCTTCAAGAAGGCGCTGCAAGGTTATGACCGCTCGGACGTCGACCAGTTTCTCGACGAGGTCATCGAGACGCTCGAAGACGAGGCGCAGCAACGGGCCGCGCTCGAGGCGGAGATCGCCGACCTGAAGGAGCGCATCAGCCACTTCAAGGCGATGGAAGAGTCGCTGCAAAACACGCTCGTGCTCGCGCAGCGCACGGCCGACGAGGTCAAGGCGTCAGCGCACAAGGAAGCCGACCTCATTCGCGAACGGGCTCGGCTCGCGGGCGAACGCGAGATCGCCGGCTACAACGACGCGATCGCCGAGGTGCGCCGCGAGCATCAGCGAACCGTCGAAGCGGCGGAGAAGGCGCGCAGCGAGCTGCGCAGCTTGATCATGACGCATCTGGCGCTGCTCGAGCGGGCCGAAGGCGCGGCCGGCAACGGCGAGCCGCAGAGTCCTACCACCGTCGAGAGCAACGCGATCGAGGAGTCGCCGCCCAAAGCCGACACGACTCGAATCACCGTCTACTAGTGAAGGTTGCGGTGCTGCCCGGGGACGGCATCGGCCCCGAGGTCACGCACGCCGCAGCGACCGTCTTGAGCCACGTGCGGCCCGACGTGCAGTGCGTCGAGGCCGCGGTGGGCGGCGCCGCGCTCGCGCGCGGCGAACCGGCGCTTCCGGCCGAGACGCGCGAGCTCTGCGACTCGAGCGACGCGATACTTTTCGGCAGCGTCGGGCTTCCCGAATACGAGGGCAAGCCGCTGCCGGAACGGCCCGAATACGCTCTGTTTTTGCTGCGGCGCGACTACGAGCTGTATGCGAACCTGCGCCCCGTGAAGGTATTCCCCGGTTTGGAAGACGCGTCGTCGCTGCGCCCCGAGATCGTGCGCGGTCTCGACGTGCTCGTGATCCGCGAGCTGACCGGCGGCATCTACTACGGCCGGCCCAAGGAGCAGCGGCGCGTCGACGGCGTCGACGAGGCGGTCGATACGATGATCTACCGCGCGCCGGAGATCGAACGGATCGCGCACGTCGCGTTTGCGTGCGCTCGCGCGCGCCGCAAGCGGCTCACCTCGGTCGACAAGCAGAACATCCTCGAAACGTCGCGGCTGTGGCGGCGCGTCGTCAACGAGGTGGCGCGCGAGTATCCCGGCGTCGAGGTCGAGCACCTGCTCGTCGACAACGCCGCGATGCAACTCGTGCAGCGGCCCGGCGCATTCGACGTCATTCTCACGGAGAACATGTTCGGCGACATCCTATCCGACGAGGCCGCGATCCTCACCGGATCGATCGGCACGCTCCCGAGCGCGAGCCTCGGAACGCGGCTAACCGAAGGCCGTCAGTTCGGCTTGTACGAGCCGATCGGCGGAACCGCACCCGACATCGCGGGGAAAAATGTGGCAAACCCGACGGCGGCGATCCTCTCCGCGGCGATGCTGCTGCGCCATTCGCTCGACGACGAGCGCGCGGCGGAGCGCGTCGAGCGCGCGGTGGAGCGAGCCTACGCCGACGGCCTGCGCACGGCGGAGCTCGCGCGCAACGGGCCGGCGCTCTCGACGCACGCTTTCGCCGAGGCGGTCATCGCGCGGCTCTAGCTGCGGCCCTTTCTTAGACGCGCGTCGCCTCGTCGGCGACGTGCCGGCCGATGAAATCGATGAAGTGCAGGTGTAGGACCGCGTGCTCGTGGGGATGTTCGGCGATCCATGCGGCGCGCCAGCGCGCCAGCGAGTCGCGCTTGAGCGCCTTGACGGCGTCGTCGTCCATCCCGATGTACTGTTGCAGATCCAGGCTGATGACGAGCGTGTCGTCGCGCCGCAGGTCGAAGCCCATGACGACGTCGGGATAGCGGCGCTTCAGCTGCGCGAGATCGTTCAGCTCGGCCTGCTGCGCGCGCTCCTGCTGCGTGGGGCCGCAGGCTGCGAGAAGCGCGGCGAGCGCGATGCCCATGAGGTAACGCACGTCGGTCACGGTGCGGAAACGATTCGGCTACGCCGCTCCGCTACCATGCGCGCATGGACGGAATTGCTTGGGCCGCCAGCGCGATGGTCGCGGCGCGCACGCGCCTGGAGATAGCGACGGAAAATTTGGCCAACGTTTCGACCGACGGCTTCCGCCGGTCGGCGGCGCGCGGCTTTCTCACCGAACTGGGCGTGAAGATCGAGCGGCGGCCGGGTGGCGACCGCGGCGCGCTGCGGCATACCGGGCGCGACCTCGACCTCGCGATCGCCGGCGACGGAGCATTTCGCGTGCGCGATGCCTCCGGCGGCGTGCGCGAGACTCGAGCCGGCGCATTCGTCCGACAGGCCGACGGCACGCTGCGCGACGCTCGCGGCGGCACGCTGCTCGGCGAGCATGGCGCGTTCCGCGGCGCGTCCTTCGACGCACGCGCTCTCAGGCTCCCGGCGTCCAGCCGCGTTGTGTCCGGGTTCCTCGAAACGTCCGGCGTCGACGCTATTGCCGAGATGATCGACGTGCTCGCGGCAGAGCGCTCGTTCGAGAGCGCGCAGAAGGCCGTGACCGCGATCGACGCGTCGCGGCAGAAATCTTCCGACGCGGCGCGGGTCAACTAGCGGCCGGCAATGGATCGCGCGCTCTTCGCAGCCGCCAGCGGCATGGCGGCGCAACAACGCAACCTCGATACGATCGCGGACAACCTCGCCAACGCCGAGGTGGTCGGGTTCAAGGGATCGGCGCAGACCTTCGCCGAGCTGATTGCGCCCGGCCAAGCCGGCATCGGCACCGTGGCGCTCGGCACGCGCGTGCTGTTCAGTCAGGGCAAGCTCGCGCGCAGCCCGGGTCCCTTCGACCTGGCGATCGACGGACGGGGATTCTTCACGCTGTTGGACGACCGCGGCCACTTGCGCTACTCGCGCGACGGCGAGTTCTCGCGCGCGGCCGACGGCTCGCTGCGCAATTCGCAGGGCTTGTCGCTCGCGGGAGTTCGAATTCCCGCCGATGCGATTACCGCGACGGTCACCGCCGACGGAATGGTTCAGATCGCCGCGCCCGCGGGAAAGCGCACCGTCGGTCGGATTCGTCTCGCTGAGTTCCCCGCGCAGCAAGCGCTGCGCGATGCCGGCGGCGGCACGTTCGAGGCGACCACGGCGGCCGGTAAGCGGCGGGACGTCGTGCCCGGCTCCGACGACGGGCCGAAGCTGCGCTTCGGCATGCTCGAACAGTCCAACGTCACGATCATCGACGCGATGATGCAGATTCTCAGCTCGCAGCGCGCCTACGAGGCCAACGCCAAGGGAGTGCAGGCGGCCGATGAGATGCTGCGGATCGCCAACAACTTGCAGCGAGCGTAATCAGCGGCGCAGCTCGACCTTCAATTCGGGCGCAGTGCCTCGCTTTACGTCCACTTCATCCTCCCCTAAGGCGTCGAGCATCGCGCGTATTCGTTCGGGTTGCGGATGCACCAAGGTCAGTGCAACGAGCGTCAGCGCAGGCATCAACGACGCCGCTGGACTCGCGCCGTCGCCCCAGTCGATGTAGAACGGAAGCACGTCGTAACGGTTTGCCCATGGATCGGTCATCGTCCAGGAGAACGTGCTGCCGTCGGGACGGCGCCGCGACATTGTTCGGATTGCGCCGAGATCCAACCCGGCCGCGCGGGCAATCGCCACGGTTGCTTCAAGTGGACGCACCGCCCGAGCACACCAGGCAACGAATCGCGGCTCCGAGGTGCGATCGAGTCCGAAAGGACGATCGGCCGGCGCGACGTCCTGGTCGTAGTCGATCCCCATGACCTCCAAATACGCCGGTGAGCGCAAGCCGATCAGCGCGTTCCTCGTGCCGATTCCGCGATGGCTTCCGCCGGGCACCGCAGCGACGCCGTATTCGTCAGCAAATTTTTGAATGCCACGCTCGAGGTTGGGGTCCACGTAGATGAGGTGATCGATCAAGTGTGGCGTGTTCGGCGAACTGAGAATGCCGGCCTCTTGTACGTAACCCTACGATAAGGCGACGGCAACAAAGCCCGAGTAGCATTTTCGACATGAACACTCGGCGAGCGCCGAAGTCAAATCCGCCGCGTTGTAGCGCCAACAACCTGCAGCGTGGATAGTGTAACGGCGCGCCGCGCCGCGGAGCTCTTCGAGGCGATGCTGCTCGCGCCGGTCCTGCGCCCGATGATAGCGGGCGCCGGCACGCTGGGCGATTACGAGCTCGACTCGCTGGCAAGCGAGATCGCGCGCCGCGACCAGTGCTTCGCGGCGCTGCTCGCCCAGAGGCTGGAGAAGGCACCGTGATCGATGTCGACGAGCGCGAGGAGCGCGTGCGCACGTTGCTGCCGATGACGCGCAGGCTCGCTCGGCGGCTCAAGCGACTCGTTCCGAATTTCGATATGGACGACCTGGTCGGCGACGGGTGCGTCGGCATGATCCGCGCGGTCGATTCCTTCGATCCGCTGCGCGGGCCGAGTCTCGAAGAGTACGCGCGACGTTTGATCGTCGGCGCGATGCTCAACGGCATCCGGCGCATGGATCCCGTCTCCGAGCGCGCGCGCCGCATCATTCGCGCCGGCGAGAATCAGCGTTACGCGATCGCGGCCGAGCGCGGCGACGTGCCGAGCGTCCGGGAGATGGATCTTCGCTGCCCCGGATACCGGCGCGCCGTTGCGGCGGCGTATCGCGGCCAGCCGCTCTCGCTGGACGCACCGCTTCCGATCGGCGAGTCACTCTCGGGCGATTGGAGCGACGATCCGGGCCGCATCGTCGAGCACTGCTCCGAAAGCGAACGGCTCGCCGCCCTCGTCGACGGCTTGCCGCCGCGCCAGCGCCAGGTCGTGCTGCTGCATTACTACAGCGGAAAGTCGCTGCGCGCGATCGGCAGACAGCTTGCCATCTCGCCGCAGCGCGCGTCACAACTGCACACTAGCGCGATTGCCGGGCTCAAGCGTTTATCGGAACGTCAGACCCATGCTGCGCCGGATTGAGCCGGAGGAGAGCGCCGCCGCCCTACCGCTGCACGTAGGAGCGAGCCGCTCCGAGGCGATCGTCGCGGCGCTACCCGAGGCGGAGCTCGAGACCGCGCTGCCGCCGAACGATCATCCGCGCTGGGTGAAAGACGCGCTGGCGGTGTCGCAGCGGGCGAGGGAGCTGCTCGCCAAGCTGCGACCCGTCGCTCTGAAGGTCTTCTGCTTCTGGGATCATCGCATTCGCTCGATCGTGATCGGGGACCGGCGCGTCCAGGTCGACGCGAGCGGATGTTATCGCACCGACGCATAACTGCCGGCTCTTTAGCGCAGATGCGCCGCGAGGGCGATCGCCACCGTGGCCATGCCGAGAAAGACGAAGTAGATCAGGCCTCGGGCAAATACGAGCACGTCATGCACATCGTTCATGTCTGCATGTTCTCACGCGATGCTGATAGCGGGCGTAAGGGCCGCTGTGATTCGCCTGAATTTTTTAACTATGCTTGAAGAGATTTTTGCCGGTCATGCGTTCGGGAATCGGCAGTTCCATGAGCGTGAGCAGCGTCGGCCCCACGTCGCCGAGCTTGCCGCCGGCGCCGAGGCTTCCGCGCAGGCCGTTGCCGATGAGGACAAAGGGCACGGGATTGGTCGTGTGCGCGGTGATCGGATTGCCTCCGGAATCGACCTCCTCCTCGGCGTTGCCGTGATCGGCGGTGATCGCGAGTAAACCGTTCGCGCGCAGCGTGGCGTCGACTAAGCGCGCCAGGCACTCGTCGACTACCTCCACCGCTTCGATCGTCGGCTGCCATGTGCCGGTGTGCCCGACCATGTCGGCGTTCGCGTAGTTCATGATGATGGCGTCGTACTTGCCGCTCTCGATCGCTTTCACGGCGGCGTCGGTGATCTCGCGGGCCCGCATCGCGGGCGCCAGGTCGTACGTCAGCACGGACCGGTCGGACGGAATCAGCTCGCGGTCCTCGCCCTCGAATTGATCCTCACGCCCGCCATTGAAGAAGTACGTGACGTGCGCGTATTTTTCGGTCTCGGCCAGGCGGAACTGGCGCAGTCCCTCGCTCGCGAGGATCTCACCGAACGTGTCGTACTGCGGGCGCGGACCGAACAGCACCGGGTTGGTGTACTCGTCGTAGTACTTCGTCATCGTTGCGAAGAACGGATTATCGTATCGCTTTGACGGAAAGACTCCGAAGCCGTCGTCGTAATATAGCGACGTACCGGCGTTGAACGCCGTCGTGAGCTGACGCGCGCGATCGGGCCGAAAGTTGAAGAAGACGAAGGCGTCGCCGTCGTCGATCGGACATGCCCGCGCAATCATGGTAGGCTGGACGAACTCGTCGTCCTCGGTGCGCGCGTACGCGTCGAGTACGGCCGTGCGCGCGTCGTCCGCGCGATGGTCGGCGCGCCCATCGGCCAGCAGGTCGTAGGCGCGCCGCGTGCGCTCCCAGCGGTGATCGCGGTCCATCGCGTAGTAGCGGCCAGTCACGCTCGCGATCGACCCCGTGCGCCCGGCCGCGGCGAGCTTTGCCTCGAGCCGCTCCACGTAGGTCTGCGCCGAGCGCGGCGGCGTATCGCGTCCGTCGAGGAAGCAATGAATCGCCATCGGCACGCCCGCGGCGACGGCCGCGTCGACGAGCGCGAAGAGATGGTCGAGCGAGCTGTGCACGCATCCGTCGGAGAGCAGCCCCATGAAGTGCAGCGTACCGCCGCTCGCGGCGACGTGCGCGATCGCGGCCTGGAGCGTCTCGTTGTGGGCGAACTCGCCCGAGCGGATCGCGGCGTCGATCAGCCTGATCCCTTGTGGGACGACGCGGCCGCTGCCGAGGTTCATGTGGCCGACCTCACTGTTGCCCATGACGCCGCGCGGAAGCCCTACCGCCTCGCCCGAGGCCTGCAACGTCGTGTGCGGCCAGCGCTCGAGGAGCGCGCGCCAGTGCGGCAGCTGCGCGGCTGCAATGGCGTTGCCTTGCGCGGACTCGCGACAGCCCCAGCCATCCAGGACGGCGAGGATGACCGGTCTGTACCTCATTCCTTCGTGCTTCGACAAGCTCAGGATGACAAGCTCAGGATGACATGGCGTTGGCGATGATGTTTGCGAAGCCGATGGCGTCGAGCGACGCGCCCCCGACTAGGCCGCCGTTAATATTCGGCTGGCGCATGTAGGCGGCGACGTTGTCGGCGTTCATGCTTCCGCCGTACAGGATCGGCGTTTCGTCGAGGCCGCTGCGGCACGCGCGAATCGTCGCCATCACGCGGTCGGCCTCGTGCGCGTCGCAGTTGCGGCCCGAGCCGATGGCCCAGATGGGCTCGTAGGCGAGGACGACGCGGAAGAGCTGGTCCTCCGCGATGCCGTCGAACGCCGCGCGCGTCTGTTCGATCACGCGACCGTCCGTCGCGCCCGCATTGCGCTCGTCGAGCGTCTCGCCGACGGCGACGATCGGTGTCAGCCCCTGCTCGAGAGCCGTGCGCACCTTCAGGTTCACGGTGCGGTCGGTCTCGTTGCAGTACGCGCGGCGCTCGGAGTGGCCGAGGATGACGTGCGACACACCGAACTCGCGCAGCATCGGAGCGCTGATTTCGCCCGTAAGGGCGCCCTCCAGCTCCCAATGCATCGTCTGCGCGCCCAGGCGGACGCGCGTGCCGCGCAGGAGCGTGGACGCCGCGGGGATCGAGACGAACGGTGGAGCGACGACGATCTCGATGCTCTCGGGCAGCGCCTCGGCCTCGGGCAGGAAGACGTCGAGGAACGCCGCCGTCTCCGCCGCAGTCTTGTGCATCTTCCAGTTGCCGGCGACGATCGTCCTAACGCTCAAGGGCGGCAACTCCGGGAAGCGTCTTGCCTTCGAGGTACTCGAGCGTCGCGCCGCCCCCGGTGGAAACGAACGTCACCTTGGATGCGAAGCCGAGCAGATGCGCCGCGGCCGCCGCGTCGCCGCCGCCGACGACGCTGGTGGCTCCCGCCGCCGTCGCCCGCGCGATCGCGTCGCCCACGATCTGCGTGCCGCGTCGGTAGGCCGGATTTTCGTAGACGCCCATCGGGCCGTTGAAGACGATCGTCTTGGCGCGCTCGATCGTCGCCGCGTATGCCTGCGCGGTGGTGGGACCGATGTCGAGGATCATCTCGTCGCCGACGCCGCCGATTGCGACGACGTGCGCCTCCGTCGCCGGCGCGTCGATGGCCGGCGCGACGACAGCATCGCTGGGAAGCTGCAGCGCGATGCCGCGCTCCTTCGCGAGCGCGAGAAACTGTCGCGCCGGCTCGAGGTCGTCGTCGCGCAGTGAGCGGCCAACGTCGATGCCCGACGCCGCGAGCAGCGTGTTGGCCATTCCGCCGCCGACGCAAAACGCATCGACCGACTCCAGCAGATGCTGCAGGAGGCCGAGCTTATCTTTGATCTTCGCTCCCCCGATCGCGCATACGAACCGCTTAGGCGGATTTTCGCGCAGCGGCGCCAGAGCCGAGAGCTCGGCCTCCATCAAGAATCCCGCCGCGTTGGGAAGTATCCGCGCGAGCGCCTCGGTCGATGCGTGCGCGCGGTGGGCGGTCGCGAATGCGTCGTCGACGTAGTAGTCGCCGAGGCACGCGAGGCGCCGCGCGAATTCCTGGTCGTCGCGCTCTTCCTCGGGGTGAAAGCGCAGGTTCTCGAGCATCAGCACGTCGCCGTCGCCAAGCTCGGCAACGGCGCGTTCCGCCGCCTCGCCGACGCAGTCTTCCGCGAACGCGACGCGCACGTCGAGTCCGTTCGAGAGCGCCTGCGCCACGGGCCGCAGCGAGAGCCGCGGTTCCGGCCTGCCGTCCGGTCTGCCGAGGTGCGAGAGTACGATCGTGCGAGCGTCGTGCTCGTGCAGCCAGCGCAGCGTCGGGATCGTCGCGTCGACGCGACCGAAATCGAGGATGATCCCGTCGGAGATAGGGACGTTGAGATCCTCGCGCACCAGCACGCGCTTGCCCCGAACGTCGAGCTCTTCGAGCCGTCGAAAGCTCACGCTCGAAGCGGCGCTCAGGCTTTCGCGGGAATCGTCGTCAGCACCATCGCCGTCAGCTCAGCGAGCCGGCACGAATATCCCCACTCGTTGTCGTACCATGCGGCGATCTGAACGAGGTCGCCGTTGGCGTTCGTGAGCTTGGAGTCGATGATGGAGCTGCAGGGATTTTTCTTGAAGTCGCTCGACACGAGTTCTTGCTCGGTGTACGCGACGTACCTGCTCAACTGGCCCTCGGCCGCGCCGCGCAGGATCGCGTTGAGCTCATCTCTGGTCGTCGCCTTCTTGGTCTGCGCGACCAGGTAGATCATCGAGACGGTCGGCGTCGGCACGCGCAGCGCGAAACCGTCGAACGTTCCCTTGACCTCGGGGATCGTCAGGTAGAGGGCCTTCGCCGCGCCGGTCGAGGTCGGTATGATGTTCGTCGCCGGCGTTGCGCGCGCGGCGCGGATCCTTATGTGGTCCGTCGAGCACGTTTTGATCGTTTGTATACGAGTGGATCGTCGTCATGAAGCCTTTGCACCCACCCGAGCGAGTCGACCACCGGCTTCACGGCCGTCGCCAGGCAGTTGGTGGTACACGACGCGTTGGAGATGATGTTGTGTTTCTCGGGATCGTAGCTGCGGTCGTTGACGCCGAGGACGATCGTGATGTCTTCACCGCTCGCGGGCGCCGAGATGATGACCTTCTTCGCGCCGCCGCTGTCGATGTGGGCGCGCGCCTTCTCTGCGTTCGGTGAAGAGCCCGGTCGACTCGATCACGACGTCGACGCCTAGGTCGCGCCACGGCAGCCTCGCCGGGTCGCGCTCGGCGAAGACCTTGACTTGCTGCCGGTCGATCGCGAGGGTGCCGTCCCGCGCACCTACGCTGCCCTCGTATGCGCCATAGTTGCTGTCGTATTTGAAGAGGTGCGCGCATTGCTGCGCGTCGATCAAGTCGTTGATCGCCACGATTTCGATGTCCGGATGACGCTCGACGACCGCCTTCGTGAAGTTTCTGCCGATGCGGCCGAAGCCGTTGATCCCAATGCGCATGAGCGCGTTTACCTGACCGGTTTCGCGCTCCCCTGCACGGCGCGGAGCTGGCCGGCCAGCCGGCTGAGCGCCCCGAGCCGTCCGCTCACGGTCGGCTTTGCGATCGGCGGATTGCAGCGCCGCCCCAGCTCCGCGAGCGACTCGTCGGGATACGAGAGGCGAAGCTCCGCGACTTCCCGCAACGCGGGCGTCAGGCGCACAAGCCCGTATGCGCTCTGTGAGATATTCGATCACGCGGCGCTGTGCGGCGGCCGCTTCCGCGGAACGCTGCAAGTTGGCCGCCTCGGTGTTGACGAGGCGATGGATGCGATTCTTCGTCTCGCGAAGCGCGCGGACGTCCTCCAGAGCGAGCACGGCGCCGAACGCGCCGATCCGCGTAAGCAGCTCGACGATGGCGTCGAAGTCCTTGAAGTACAGGACGGCGCGGCCCTTGCGCCGCGTGCTTTTGGGCGCTGCGCCGGCGCTGCGCAGCATCCAGCGCAGCCGTTCCGCGATTTCGTCGCGGCGCGCCACGAACTCGAGGTGATAGCCGCGCGCGCCGGCGGCGAGCGACCCGCATGCGAGGAACGCGGCGCGGACTTCGATCAAGCGATCGCAGCGGTGCACGGGCTTCGGGCGGTACGGTCACGAGTCGCTCGGGCAGCGCGATCGCAAACGTCGGCAGCCGCTGGAGCCGCGTTGGGGCGCGCGTCTCGATCGGATGCGACTTTCGCTCGTCGAGCAGCGACCAAAATAGCCGCGCGACCGCGTTGCGATGCGTGACGAACTGCCCGTCGGATCTTGCCGTAAAAAGCCAGGCCCGCGAGCAGCGCGTGACGGCAGTGCGCTTCGTGCGGTGCGTCGCGCGCGAGCGCATCCTTCGTGTCCGCGGAGATCACAGCCACTCGGCATCGTCCTCGCGCGAGCCGAGGATCTCGTAGAGCGACTCGCCGCGCACCGCCGGCGTTACGCGCAGCGGCACCTCGAGCACGCGCACGGTAACGAACTTCGTGGCGTAGTGAATCTCCAGCACGTCGCCGGGCTTGACCTGATAGCCCGGCCGCAGCGTCTTGCCGTCCTTGGTGATACGGCCATGCTCGAGCGCCTCGTGCGCCTCACTGCGCCGCCTGGCCAACCGCGAGACCTTCATGAACTTGTCCAACCGCACGCCGTCGGACTCCACGTTCCGGCGCTCGCTCGTCCGCGAGGCCCTCGACGGCGACATATCGCGCCGGCGGACGCTCGCCTCGCGCATCCGGCGGTCGCAGTCGTGCTTATGTGCCGCACTCCATGGCTCCGCGACCATTCACACGCCGCCAGCGCGATACGTCGACTCATGACAATATCTCGATATATCGCTTAATATCGCGATCCGCAGGAGGTATCAGGAGATGCATATGGTTTTTGGGATCTGCATTCGGGCCGGTGGGGCATGTACGGGCCGCGGCATCGCCGGCCGGCGGCTCAAGCGGGGCATCCTCAAGTTCGCGCTGCTCAAGCTGCTGGCCGAGATGCCGCGCCACGGTTACGAGCTGATCCGGGCCTTTCGCGAGAAGGGTGGGGCGCGCGGCGCCGGCTCCGTCTATCCGATTCTCAGCGCGCTCGAGGCGGCCGGCCTGATCGTCGGGCGCGACGAGGGCGACCGGCGCACGTACGAAGTCACCGACAAGGGCCGGCGCCTGCTCGAGGAGCACGCGAAGGACCTCGGACGGCTTCTTCGAGGACGACGAGGACGAGCGTCCGAAGCCGAAGCGCGACCGGCTTGCGCGACGCCGCGGGCGGCTGATGCAGTCGATCTCACAGCTTGGCGCCGACTCGAAACCCGAAACGATCGGACGTGTTTGTGAGTTGCTCGACGAGACTCGCAAACGCATTTACGAAGCTGCTCGCACAGGAGTAGAGGACTCGAGTAATGGCGCAGGCGCGCGCGGTACCACGCCGCGGGGTCAACATTTTCGAGGAGGGCAAGCCGATGTGGCAGATCCTCCTCGTCTTTCTCGTGCCGCTGATGCTCAGCAACGTCTTGCAGTCGGCGTCGCAGACGATGGCGAGCATCTGGATCGGGCGCCTGATCTCCACGCAGGCGCTGGGCGCGATCTCGGCCGTCTTTCCCGATCGTCTTCCTGCTTGTTCTCGTTCGTGTTCGGCGTCTCGAGCGGCAGCAGCGTGCTGATCGGCCAAGCGTTCGGCGCCGGCGATCATCATAAGGTGAAGAAGATCGCCGGAACGGTGCTCGGCGCGGCGCTCTATCTGGGAATCATCGTCGCGATCGTCGGCGTCGCTCGGCTCGCCGACGATCCTGGGCTGGCTGCGCACGCCGCCCGACATCATCGCGCAATCCGACGCGTACGCGCACGTGCATCTTCCTGACGATGCCGATCTTCTTCGTCTATTTCGTCTACGCGACGTTCCTGCGCGGAACCGGCGATTCGACGACGCCGTTCTACGCGCTGATCGTCTCGGCGGTCCTCGCGATCGTCGTGACGCCGCTCTTCATCGTCGGCCTCGTTCGGGCTTGCCGAAGCTCGGCGTCGTCAGCGCCGCGGTGGCGGGCCTGCATCGCCAACTGCGGCGGCGCTCGCGTGGCTGCTCTACTATCTCGCGCGCCGCGATCATCCGCTGAAGTTCGATCGCGAGACGCTCTCGGACATGCGCATCGACTGGGACATCCTGCGGTCGGTCCTGCGAATCGGCGTGCCGACCGGCATTCAAGTGATGATGGTCTCGCTGGCGGAGATCGCCGTCATCTCGTTCGTGAACCGCTTCGGATCGAGCGCGACGGCCGCGTACGGCGCGGTCAACCAAGTCGTCGAGCTACGTGCAGTTTCCGGCGATTTCGATCGGCATCTCGGCGTCGATCTTCGGCGCGCAGTGCATCGGCGCGCGGCGCGAAGACAAGCTCGGCAGCGTGATTCGCTCGGCTGTCGGGCTGAACTACGTCATCGGCGGCGTCATCATCGGCTTCTGCTACATCTTTGCGTGGAACATCCTCGGCTGGTTCATCACGGATCCGCAATACGCTGACGATCGCGCACGAGCTGCTGATGATCACGCTGTGGAGCTACCTGCGTCTTCGGCAACTCGGCGGTCCTGCAGCGGCATCATGCGCGGCAGCGGCACCGTGCTCTGGCCGACGATCAATCGGCATCTTCGCGATCTGGGGCGTCGAGGTTCCGGCGGCCTACCTGCTGATGCACCATTTCGGGCTCGACGGCGTCTGGCTCGGCTACCCGATCGCCTACTGCATCGGCCTTGCCCTGCAGTTCTGCTACTACGAGTTCGTCTGGAAAAAGAAAACGCACGAGCGTCTCGTCTAGAGAAAGACGGTTCGACGCTAGCGAGTTGCGTTTCTTCGCCTTCGGCGTGACGCACGTGCCGGTGGCGCGGCAGACGACGACCGGCGGTTCGAGAGACTCGGCGGCGCTGTCGCCGAGCTCGGGCCGCGCGGCGATCACCTTGCGCGCCTCGAATTCCATGCGGCGGGACGTCTTGCCGACCTTGACGATGCGGCCCTGCGGCCTCGATGTAGTCGCCCGCGTAAACCGGCGCGAGAAACTCGACGCTGTCGTACGCGGCGAAGAGCCCTTCGTCGCCGTCGAGCCGGATCAGCAGCTCGGTCGCCACGTCGCCGAAGAGCGCGAGCATTCGCGCGCCGTCCACGAGCTCGCCGCCGTAGTGGGCGTCGTGCGTCGCCATGCGCAGCGCGCAGGACGGCCGCTCAGGCCTTCGCCAGCTGCCATAATTCCTCGAGTTCGTCGAGCGACAGATCGGCGAGACGTCTTGCCGTCGGCGGCGGCGCGCTCTTCCATGAACGCGAAGCGCCGGTAAAACTTTTCGTTGGCTTCGCGCATTGCCGTCTCGGCGTCGATCCCCAGCGCGCGCGACAGGTTGACGAGCGTGAAGAATACGTCGCCGAGCTCTTCGCGGACGCGCGGGTCGTCCTGCGGTTGCCGCCGCGCCTCGGCGAGCTCGTGGAGCTCCTCGGTCAGTTTGTCGAGCACGCCGTACGACGTTCGGCCAATCGAAGCCGACGCGCGCCGCCTTTTCCTGCATGCGCTGGCCGCGCTGCAGCGCGCCGAGATGCTTGGGAATGCCGTCGAGCCGGCTCTTGCGCTGCGGCCGGTCTTTTCGAGCGCCTTGAGTCGCTCCCAGTTGCGCCATTGGGCGTCGACGTCTTCGATGACCGCGTCCCCGAAGACGTGCGGATGGCGCCGGACCATCTTGTTGGAGAGCGCGTCGACGACGTCGGCGACGCTGAACTTCCCGACCTCGGTCGCGATCTGCGCGTGAAACACGATCTGCAGCAACAGGTCGCCGAGCTCTTCGCAGAGCCCCTCGAGCTGCGACGATTTCGATGGCTTCGACGACTTCGAACGTCTCCTCGATCAGGTACGGAACGAGCGTGCGGTGCGTCTGCTCGCGATCCCACGGGCAGCCGAGGCGCAGCCGCGCCATGATCTCCACGAGATCGTCCCACGAGTAGTGCGGCGGATTGCGGCGGGAGCGGCACCAGCGGCATCGCGATCGAGGCGGAAAGCGTCGCGCGCGGCACGCCCGGGACGATCTCGCGTCGTAATGCCGCGCGCCTCCAGCGCGCGCAGCAGCGCCGGGAGGCCGGGAAAATCCGAGAGCGGATTGCCGAGCACGCCGAGGCCGAGCGGGCCGTCGCGAAACGACGGATCGTCGAGACGCTGCGTGAAGCGCTCTATCTCGTCGGCGCTGCCGCGCACGAGCAGCGCCGGATCGTCAACCATTCCGCGGACGATGCGCGACGCCGTTGCGTTCGAGGTAAGACGTGAGATCCGGCGGCGCCAGCAGCACGACGGCTTTCCCGATCGCGCGCAGCGCGTCGAGGCTGCCGATCGTCAGCAGTCCTGGATCGCCCGGCCCCAGACCCGCGATTCGAACCAGCATTTCAGCGCGGTTTCGGGGGCGTCATCGAGACGCCCCCGCTAGCCGCCGCGCGGCGGCCCTACTTCGTGCTGCTGGCTGCGGGCGACGCCGCGGCGGGCGATGCAGCCGCCGCAGAGGCCGTTACCGCCGGCGCCGGAGCCGGCGTCGGGAAGACTCCCTGCGAACTGCGGATCGTTCGCGATGATGGTCGCTTTCTGCTGGAGGCCTTGCATGAACGGCTGCATCAGCGGCGCTTCCTTCTGCTGGCGCAGAGCGACGAGGATCTTCGGCGTTGCGTCCGCGAGCGTCGCCTTCTTACCCGGGGGTGCGCGATTCGACCTGGATGATGTGGTAGCCGAACGGCGATTTGATCGGCGGGCTGATCACACCGACCGGCGCGGAGAACGCGTACTTGTCGAACGCCGGCACCATCTGCCCCCTGCGGAACGTGCCGAGATCTCCGCCCTTGTCCTTGCTTCCGGGATCGGTCGAATACTTCTGCGCGAGCGTCGCGAAGCTCTGTCCGGCCTTGAGATCCGCTTCGACCTGGTTCGCCAGGGCGAGGCTCGGAACGAGGATGTGGCGCGCCGACACCGTCGGCGGCGTGTCGTACGCGGTGTGATCCTCGCGTATACGTCGACTTGATCTCGGCGGGCGTGATCGTGATCTCTTTCTGGAGCGCCTTATCCAGGATCAGCTGCTCGCGCAATGCGGCGCGCACGTCGTTCTCTGTGAGATTGCGCGATTTCAGCATCTCGTCCCATGAGGTGCCGGGGAAGGCCTGCTTGATCTGATCCTCGCGGTCCTTAACATCGGCGTCGCTGACGACGATGTTATTGTTCTTGGCATACTGCTCGATCAGCATCTCTTGCACCATCTGCTGCAGCACGCTGCGGGACATCGGACTCGACTCGAGGCGGCTGTTGAACTGGGCTCGGGTAATCGGTTCGCCGTTCACCGTTACGACCGTGCCGCCGCCGGAGCACGCCGCAATGGACGTGCCCATCAGAAGGGCGGCGAGGCCCACGGCGATGCGTTGGGCTTTCGACATCATAGCTCCGTAGGAAAGTTGAGTGCGTAGGAAGCGGGGCCCATGGCCCCGCGTACGGCCGCCTGGTTCGCGCGCGGCATCTCAGGTCCTCTTAGGAGGCCCTCGGCCGCGTCCGGGGCGCCGGCGCGCGCGATGGTCAGGATCGCCACGTCGTCCCGGCCCCTGCGAGCTCCCAGAACCCGGTTCCCGATGGCCGCGGCGGGTCGCCCCGCATGCGCGACGCCGTGCAGCGAGGAGACGACCCGCCGCAGGCGCGCCTCACCCTCCACGACATTGCGTTCGTTTTCGATGACGCCGTCCGTGTAGCACACCAGCAACTCGCCGGGCAGCAGGGCGTCGTGGACGCACGCGACGTCCAGGCGTTCCGTCGTCCCCAGTGGCGGGGCGCCGCTGCTCAGATCACGGATGGCGCCGGACAGCGATACGACGAGCGCGGGCGGATGGCCCGCGGACGCAAACGTCAGCGCTCCGGTGCGAGCGTCGATGGATCCGCACAGTGCGGTCACGATGAGGCGTTCGTGCGACGCAAGCACCGCGTTGGCCCGCTTGAGTATCGCAGCGGGATCTCGCTCGATCGACGCCAGCGTCGATATGGTCTGACGCACGCGGTTCGTCATGATTGCCGCCTCGAGACCGTGACCCGTGACGTCTCCCATCGAGAACACATAACGCCCTTCGTCGAGCTCCACGACGTCGTACCAATCGCCGCCCACGACTGCGACCTCTTCGGCGGGCACGTACGTCGCGTCGAATGTTAAGTCTGTCGACTGCGGCAGCGCCTCCGGGAGCTGCGCCCGAACAAACGCGTCGGCGACCCGGCGCAGCGACTCGATCTGGCGCTCGGCATTCTCGTAATCGGCGCGCAGCCGGTTGTGGTGGCTCAGCCACAGAGCCGCCGCGAGCGTCACGAGCAGGATCAGCGCCAGCGAGATCCGCGAGACCTCGCGCAGCTTCGCGAAGAGTGCGTCGAGCAGCGAATCGGAGCGCGCGTTCAGCGCCGCATCCAGCGCCGCCGACTCGCGGCGGAAGGCGTCGACGATCGAACGCCCGCGAATTTGAAGCGGCGCAGCTCGCGACGGCGGCCGCGCCGCCAGCGAAGGCCCGGCGATCGTCTGCTCCCACAGCGCGTTGAGCGGGGCCAGTCGCGCCTCACCCGACTCGAGGCCCGGCTCGCGGATCGCCGCGATCTGATCGTGCAGCGCCGCCAGCATTGCGGGCAGTCGCCGTCGAGCCGTGACGGAGGGCGCCAATAGGCTCGCGTCGCCGGTCGCCACGTAGCCGCGTATACCGGCCTCTTCGTCGAGTTGGAGCCGCACGACGCCGTCGTGCGTCGCCATCGCCTGACGAAGCGTGCGGTAGGCACGCGTCGATTGTGCCGCGACGCGCGCGTTGAAGAGATCGGCGCCGACCAAGATCAGTGCGATGACCACCGCCAGCGCGGCGATCAGCAGCGGGACGAAGCCCCCGATCTGTTTCCACTGCATGCTCTTAGTAGTAGTCGCTTAAATCACTTCGAGCAGCTGCCGCAAAAGCGGCATCCAACTCGTCGAGGAGCTCTTGCGGCCAGCGCCGGGCGGGGGCAGATCCACGACGATGCGTCCTTCGCCGAAACGAAATCGATTCTTCGTCAGATCGGCAAACCGGGGAAGCGCCGACGGATCGAGCTCAAACCCGGAGCCGATACCGAACGTCAGCCGATGATCGTCGACGACGACGCGCGTGACGCGCTTTTGCAGCGCGACCGCGCGCAGCTTGGTTAGCTCGACGAGATTGCGCAGCGGTTCGGGGAACGCGCCGAAGCGATCGCGCACGCCGGCCTCGACCTCCTCGACCTCCGCCTCCGTTCGAGCCTTCGCCAGCTGCTGGTAGACGGCGATCTTCTGCGAGACCTGCGAGATGTACTCGTTGGGAATGAACGCGCTGATCTTGACGTCGATGACCGCCTCCTGTCTTTCTTCGAGCGAGGCCGGCGCGCCGCGCCGCTCGGCGATCGCCTCCGCGAGCAGCTCGCAGTACGTCTCGAAGCCGACCGACGAGATGAAACCCGACTGGGCCGCTCCGAGCAGGTTGCCGGCCCCGCGAATCTCGAGGTCGCGCATCGCGATCTGCAGTCCCGAGCCGAGATGGGCGAACTCCCGAATCGCCTCGAGTCGCGCCTTGGCCTCTTCCGTGAGCGCCTTGTGGCCCTGATAGAGCAGATAGCAATACGCCTGATGATTCGACCGTCCGACGCGACCGCGCAGCTGGTAGAGCTGCGCGAGACCGAAACGATCCGCATCGTTGACGATCATCGTGTTGACGTTCGGAATGTCGATGCCGTTCTCGATGATCGTCGTCGCGACGAGGACATCGATTTCGCCGTCGATGAAGCGCTGCATGACCGGCTCGAGCTCGGCCTCGCGCATCTGGCCGTGGCCGATCGCGATGCGGGCGTGCGGCACGAGCTGCTGGAGCGCGTTGCGAACCGCATATATCGACTCGATCCGATTATGCAGGTAGTAAACTTGGCCGCCGCGGTCGAGCTCCGCGCCGATCGCGCGCTGCACGACGGCGTCGCTGGCCGGAACGACCATCGTCTTGATCGACATGCGGTTCTTCGGCGCGGTTTGGATGAGCGACAGGTCGCGGACGCCCATCAGTGACATGTGCAGCGTCCGCGGGATCGGAGTCGCCGAAAGCGTCAAGACGTCGACGCTGGCGCGATATTCCTTGAGGCGTTCCTTGTGCATGACGCCGAAGCGCTGCTCCTCGTCGATGACGATCAGGCCGAGGTCGGCGAATGCGACGTCCTTCTGCAGCAGCCGATGCGTGCCGATGATCACGTCGACCTTGCCTTCCGCGAGGTCGTGCAGGATGCGTTTCTGGTCGGCCTTGGGCGTGAAACGCGAGAGTTCTTCCACGCGCACGGGAAACGCCCCGAATCGCGCGCCGAACGTGCGAAAGTGCTGGTCGGCCAGCAGCGTCGTCGGAACGAGCACCGCCACCTGCTTCTTGTCTGCGATCGCCTTGAACGCTGCGCGCATCGCGACCTCGGTCTTGCCGTAGCCGACGTCGCCGCAGACCAGGCGATCCATCGGCCGCGCGCGCTCCATGTCGGATTTCGTCGCGTCGACCGCCTTCTGCTGGTCCGGCGTCGGCTCGTAGGGGAATGCCTCTTCCATCTCGCCCTGCCACGTGGTATCCGGTCCGAAGGCGAAGCCGCGTGACAGCTCGCGCTCGGCGTAGAGCGCGACGAGCTCGTCGGCGATCTTCGAGAGCGATTCGGAAACGCGCGCCTTCGCGCGCGCCCAGTCGGCGCCCCCCATCTTGGAGAGACGCGGCGCCTGCCCTTCGGCGGCGGAATACTTTGCCACCTGATGCATCTGCGTGACGGGCACCAGCATTCGGTCGCTGCCCGCGTAGTGCAGATCGAGATAGTCCTGCGTCGCGCCGAGGATCGTCTCGGGGCGCAGGCCCAGGTATTGGCCGACGCCGTGCACGGCATGTACGACGTAATCGCCGACTCGAAGGTCGGCCAGAGTAACCGGCACGCCCTCTTTCAGCGCGCGCATTTTGACGCGCTTGGGCGGCGCGCCGAAGATCTCGCGGTCCCCGAGCACGCGCAGGCGGACCTGCGGCAGCCTGAAGCCCGACTCGATCGAGCCGTGATCGACGTGCACGGCGCGGCCGGGCTCGATGCCGGCCGCGCGCAGGACATCGACCGTGCGCGAAACGGCGGCGCTGACGATGAAAATCGTGTCCCCGGTCGCGATCCAGTCGCGCAGTGCCTGCGAGAAGAGCGTCACCTGCCGATTGAAGTGCTCCACCGGGAGGCACTCGAGCACGAACGAATCGAGGACCGGCGGCACCCACTCGTTCGAATCCGGCGCGAGCTCGATCGCACCCGGCAGGGCGAGCGCGGCGTGACGCGCGATCGACGCGCCGACGTCGCGCAGCGACGCCGGCGGCGCGGAGGGATGCGCGAGCAGCGTCTCGGCGGCCTCTTCGTCGGCGAGCAGCGTATGCCGCTCGCGGGCGCGCTCTTCGTCGAGCGCTCGCGCCGTCGCCGCGATCGTCGCCGGCTCTTCGAGCACGACCGTCGCGTCCGCCGGAAGATAGTCGAAGATCGTTGCGGTGCCGTCGAGATCGTCGGACCACGGCGCGACCTCGAGCCGATCGATCGTCGCGCTGCTGCGCTGCGACTCGATCGCGAACTCGCGCATCGATTCGATGACGTCGCCGACGAATTCGATGCGCACGGGAGCATCCGCGGTGGCCGCAAAGCAGTCGACGATTCCGCCGCGCACGGCGTATTCGCCGACAGCGCTGACCACGTCGCAGCGCTCGTATCCGAGCGCGAAGAGCCGTTCTTGAAGCCGCTCCCAGCCGGCTTCGTCGCCCGTGCTCAGCGCGAACGACGACTGCTCGAAGCTCGCGCGCGGCATCAGCCGTTGACGGACGGCGGCGATCGGCGCCAACACGATGCGCGGCCGCCGCGCCGCGAGATCGCCGAGCAGCGTCAGCCGCGCGCTCCGCTCCGAGGGGCTCTCGATCGCCCCGAGCGCCTCGTCGCGCGAACGCAGCAGCGCCACGCGGCCGGCGTCTTCGCCTAAGTAGTAGAGCAGATCGGCGAAGCTGCGCTCCGCGGTATCGGGTGTCGCGACGACGGCGAGCACCGTCCCGCCCAGACCGCGCGCGAGCGCGCCCACCAGCGCCGGGCGCGCCGCAGCAATCGTCTCGTGCAGCGCGTAGGCGCCCGGTTTATCTCCGGGCAGCCCGCGCAAGGCGCGCAAGCGTTCGAGCGCGTGCTGCCACGGTCGGCTGCCGTGAACGATTGCAAGCAGGTCGCCGGCGCTCGTGCCGGTTTCTTTGAGCAGCGCGGTCATGTGAGTCGCTCATTATACCAGCCCGGGAGCAGCATCAGCATCGGAAGGGATGCGCGATGCCGAGCGCGACGGTCCCGGCGGGACTGGGGCCGGCGATAGCATCGGGAACGTAGCGCAGCAGCGAGCTGAACGAGAGTAAGATCGCGGTGGTTGCCGCGCGCGAGCGCGGCGCGATCGCGGCGAGCGCGACCAACCAGATTCCGTACCACGGATAGGGGTTCGGGACGAGCGCCCACGCGGCGATCCCCAGCCATATCCAGCCTGCGTTGTCGCCGCGGCGCAGGCGCGCGGTCCCGGCGATCGCGAGCGCGACGCAGACCGCGGCCGGCCGCGACGATCGCGGCGAGCGAGCCGAGCGGGGGCGACGATGGCTTGGAGCGATGCTTGCGGCGCGTACTGTCCGTGCGGTGCGAGGCGTGTGCCGATGCCCAACAGCAGAGGCAGCGAGAACGCCGCGACGAGTGCGATGCCGATGGCCGCGCCGACGCGCGCGCGCCGCTGCAGCGCAGCCAACGCCAAAGCGGCGAGCGCGGCCGGCGCTTTGACGAGGCCGGCGAACGCGACGATCGCGGCCCCGGTCCCGAAGAAGCCGCGCCGCGCTACCGCGAAGCCGGCGAGCACGATCGCGAGCGCGATCGCGTCGTTATGCCCCTCCGCTGCGCACCAAACGGCGGGCGGATTTAATGCGATCGTCGCGGCGGCGCGCAGCTTCGCCGCGCGATCTCCGCCGTACGCTGCGAATGCGAGCGGGACGATCAGGAGTAGCGCCGCCGACGATGCCAGCCGCAGACCGTTGAGCTGCGCCAGCGTTCCGAGCGGCGCGAGCGCGCCGACGATGGCTCGAGCCAATGCCACGAACGCCGGGCCGTATACGCAGATCGGAAAGGTCGAAGGACGCCATTGCCACGTCGCGTCCTGTAGAAGCGTGTCGTGCAGGCCGGGTCGGCGCGTGCGCGTACGGATCGAGCCCGAGCCGAGCGAGCTCGCCGTAGGCGGCATAGGCGTACACGTCGCTCGAGAAGAGCATCGGCGAGCACCACGCGGCCGCGAGCGCGACGGCCGCCGCGGCGGCGAGCCTCGCGATCGACAGCGACGAGGCGCGCGCGAGCGCGCGCCGATACAAAAATCCGGCCGCCGCGAGGACAGCAGCAAGAGGCCCAGCGGGAGCGCGCCGCCGGCGCCCCAGTCGGTGATGACGACGAGCGGCTGCGAAGCGGCGTTCACGCGCGCGCGCTGCGCGCCGCCGCGGCGATTCCGACCAGCAGCCACCACGCGCCGCCGACCTTCGGATAAAAGACCAGCAGGTCGACGATCTGATGCAGCGCGAGCGCGACGGTTGCCGCGAGCCCGGCGAGCACCCACGGAGATCCGCCGCGCAGGCGCGCGAGCAGGCCGTTGCCGCCGAGCGCCGCGAGGATCGCGGCGACGAGCGCGATGGTTGCCGCGAGCAGCACGACGCCGCCCTCCGCCAGCGCTTGCAGATACCAGCTGTTGGCGTGCGTGCGCACGCCGAACACGCCGTAACGCGGCAGCTCGAGCTCGAAGTTCCCGGCGCCCACGCCGAGCAGTGGCCGATCGCGCCACATTCGCAACGCCGCCGCCCACAGCTCGCTGCGGTTTCCGACGCCGCCCGCGTAGAGACTCGGCTGCAGCGAGACGCGCAAAACACCCGGCGTGTGCGCGTAGACGGCCCATCCCGCGCACCCCAGCAGCCCGGCGCCGAGACCGTAGAGCGCCGGGCGCAGCGCGGGCCACGCCGCGTTCCCCGCGACGAGTACGAGGATCGCGGCGACGACTGCCAACCCGAAGAGACCGGCGCGCGAGAAGGTCAGCACGTCGGCGCAGACGATCGAAGAAGAGCGCGACGCGCAGCGCGGTGCTCGGGCGCACGAGCGCCCATGCGCCGAGCGCCGCGACGGCGATCTCGCAGTACGCGGAGAGCTGGTTGGGACCTTCGAGCACGCCCGCGACGCGCGGCACGATCGCCGCTCCGATATACAGACCCGACGGTGCGCCGACGATCTCTTGCGCGAGCGCCGTCGCCGCCACGACGATCGCCGCGAGCGCCGTCGCGTTGACGAGCGGCGCGTCGTCGGGATCGAGCGCGATAGCAGCAGAACGCCGCGACGAAGACCGCTCCGTACTCGACGACCTTGAGCGCCTCGCGTATCGCCGGGCCGCGGTGCGCCGCGTCCAGCAGCGTGAGCGCGTTCGCGATGAAGTACAGTGCTAGGGCGCCGAGCAGCAGCCCGGCCGGCCGATTACGCAGCGCGGCCGCCGCGCCGGCATAGGTCGCTAACCCGAGCAGGACGCCGATCAGCACGACTTTCGGTAGGGTGATGCTCGTGCCGAAGAGGTCGTGGGCGAAGGCAAACGGCGTCGCAAGGACCAGAGCCGCGAGCCCGTACGCCGCGCGGCGCGACGTCAACAGTGCGGCGGCGACGAACGCCGCGACGAACAAGACGCGCCGAAAGCGGATCGAGCGGTACGGGCGTGACGAACTGATCGACGACCGGCCGGTAGGTCAAGAGCGTTCGATGTCGCTGATCAGATAGAGCGGACGCCCTTTCACTTCGTCGTAGACGCGTCCGAGATACTCGCCCAAGATCCCGAGACTCATGAGCTGCACGCCGCCGAGGAAGAGCACGGCCACGATCGTCGACGCCCATCCCGGCGTATATCCCGGCGGCTTGAGGCTAAAGAGCTTGAAGGCGATGACGATCAGCGCGTAGACGAACGCGATGGCGCTGACGGTGAAGCCGAAATACGATGCGAAGCGCAGCGGGATGTCGGAGAACGACGTGATGCCGTCCATCGCGAAACGAATCATCTTCGGCAGCGGATACTTGGTCTTGCCCGTGTGCCGCTCGTCGCGGTCGTAGTCGATCGCGACTTGATTGAAGCCGACCCAGCTCACCATCCCGCGCAGAAAGCGATGTCGCTCGGGCGAACGGCGCAGCGCCTCGACGACGCGCCGGCTCATCAAGCGAAAATCGCCGGTATCGAGCGGGATCGCGACCTTAGTCAGTCGCTTGATGATCCGGTAGAACGCGCGCGCGGTCGCGATCTTGAACGGACTTTCGCCTCGGCGCGATCGCCGCACGGCGTACACGACGTCGTAACCCTCGCGCCACTTGCGAACGAAGGCGTCCACGAGCTCGGGTGGATCTTGCAGGTCGCCGTCCATCAGGACGACGGCGTCGCCGCGCGCGATCTCGATGCCCGCCGTCGCGGCCAGCTGGTGCCCGAAGTTGCGAGACAGGTTCACCAGACACGATGTGCGGCCGGCGCCGCATCTCGTCGTGAATCGCCGCTCGCGTGCCGTCCGTGCTGCCGTCGTTGACCAGGACGATCTCATAATCGAAGAAGTCGCGCAGCCGCTCGGTCGTAGCGCCGAGGCGTTGCAGCAGGGGCGCGACGTTCCCCTCCTCATTATAGAGAGGAACGACGATGCTCAGGACGGGACGCGCGGGCTCGGGCACGCGCAAACCTTTCAGCTTGCTCCGGCGGAATGCCCGCAGGGGGCGAGAAGCCTAACGCCCATGCGCAAAATCCGCTCGGCCGTATGCGTTGCTGCGGCTTTGCTCGCGCTGGCGAGCTGCAGCCGCGGCACGCGCGCGACGAACCCGGCGCCGTCGCCGCAGGCGTCCGTGGCACAGCCGACGCCGGTGCCGCAGCCGACCGCGACGCCCAGCGTGGCACCGACCGTCGCCGCGACGGCGCCGGTGATCACGCCGACGCCGGCTCCCTCCGGCCAAGCTACCACGGCAGCCGCCCCGCGTCTCGCGAAACCCGTGCCTCGGGTGGCAGCCGACGCGCCGCCGCAGATTCTCGCGATCTCGATCAGCGAGACGACGGTTAGGTCGGGCGACCGCGTCTCGGGGAGCGTGATCACGAGCTCGAACGTCGCCAGCGTCGAGGCGCGCATCGGCGGATATGCGATGCCGCTATCCAAAGTCGGCGTGGGGAAATTTGCGCTCACGTACACGGTCGCTCCGCTGCCGTGGTTCGTTCGCGGCAACTTCGCGCTGCAAGTGATCGCGCGCAACACGCGCGGCGACGCCGCGACGCGCGCGATTCCCCTGACCGTGCGCTAGTGGTTGACGAGCGCGAACTCGAAAAAGTACGCGAACGATAGCAACACTAGCGTATGCGCATCGCGACGGTGCGCTCCGCTGTAACTCCGCCGGTGTTGTGCGCGAGGATGCGCACCACGAACGAGTGCGGCATAAGGAGCGGGACCTCCGGCACGCGACACGACCCTTCGAAATGCCCCACGTCGGTCTTAAACAGCGGGATGGTGAACGTGCCGGCGCGCCCCTCGGCACGCGCCTCGACGCTCGCGACGTTGGACGACGTCAAGACGACTCCGGTGACGACGTCGCCCGCCTTTGGTGTCGTCGAGCTCAGCCCGATCCAGAGGATCTGCGGCGGCGCGTCTGGCGCGAGCATCAGGATCGTCGGCGTCGGCACCGGTGACGCGGAGGCACTCGCCGAGGGCATGGGCGACGCGCTCGCGGACGATACGGACGACGGCGTCAGCGACGGCAGCGCCGCGGAAGCCGTGGGAGAAGCGCTTGGGGACGGCGCCGGACTTGGCGTCTGTGCCGCGAGGCCCGTCGCCGCGCACGTCCCGGCGAAGAAGATCGCGGCAGCCGTTTGGGCGAACCCCTTACGCACGCGCACCCGCCGGCTCTCCGTTTCGCTGACTCGGATCACCCGTGACGCAGCGATCCGGTATCCGTCCCAGCACGCTGCGCATGTGGCGGGGCTGCAGCTTCTTGAAGATGATTCTGGGGACGCGATGGTGGTCCACCACACGCTTTAAAGTCCGCGATGAATGCCGGTCGCCGCTCGATAGGTACGTGATGCAGCCCGTCCGCGACGAGAATCGCGTCCCGTGGACGGTCCGCCGTAATCCGCGAGCGAGGTTCGCGGCAGCCGCGACACTTGCGCCTCACGTCACGCTGCGCGCTAGCGCGCTGGCGCCTTTCCCGGCGGCGGCCGAGGCGACGGCAAGCCGGGCGGAAGATTCGGGAATGGCGCGGGGTTGTACGGCGTGGGCATGATCTGCGGTTGCACCTGGTTGACGCCGCCGTTGGTCTGGTCTTGCCAGGCCGAGACCGTGTCGTGGACCACGCGCACGTCGGCGTCGGGCACCACGAGGTTGCGCGGCGTGCGCTGCAGGCCGTTGGGCGCTATCTCCGACGATTGGAACGAGCCGCGGTCGTAGAGGTAGTGGAAGATCGTCCCCGACGGATAGCGGCGCGTGATCTCATAGTGCAGCGCGTCGACGCGATCCATCGGAATGGCCTGCGCGTTCCAGCCGCTCTGATCGGTGGTGATGTAAACTGCGGACGTGAACGGCGTGATCGGCGGCACCTGCACGATGAAGGTCACTAGGACCGGCCGCCCCGAGAAGCGCTGGGTCGGCAACGGGGTTTGATCCGGTCCCGGCGTCGGCTGGTACGCGAGCAGATCCGGATTGGGCGCCGGCGTCGACAACGCGACCGCGAAGTGCGCGACATCCGCGAAGCTGCCCTGCGGCGGCAGCGGATCGCGCGAGAGGTCGAGCTCCGTCACCGTGCCCGACGCGTCGAAGGTCGCTCGAGCCCAGATTCGCGGCGCGGGCGCGAGCGTCGACGCGCCGCCGGTCTTCGCGTCGTGGATCACGACGTCGTGCGCGACGCGAAATCCGTCGCCCGTCGTGAAGAACACGTAGCCGTCCTGATAGGCCAAGAGCTGTCCGCTTACGACGATGGGCGAGCTGACGCCGATTAGCACGACCGCCAGTATGGCGGCGGCCATCGATGCCACGCGACCGGTCAAATCGGCAACACCTGCACGACGGTGCTCGGCTGCCAGAACTGCGTGCGGTACGGATTACCGTACCAGTACAGCGTCTTCGAGACGTCGAGCAGCGCGTGCGGTAAGATCTTTAGGCGCACGTCGAAGCTCGCGTCGTAGGGGGGCTGTCCGAGGAACCACGAGTAGAGCGGCTGCCCGAGGATGTTGTTCGGCGGCAATCCGAACACGCCCGGAACCGGGATCGGATAGTCGCTGTGGTGGCGCACGAGCGTCGAGAAATTGAACTCGGGCGTCGGCACGAAGCTAAGACCGAAGCTGGTCGTGTGCAGCGTCGTGACCCCGCGGAACGACGTGAAGCTCAGCGGGCAGTAGAACGTCCCGACCGGCTGGCACGGCAGATACCCGCCATTGATGTAGTAGTCGCCGATGTTTTGGATCTGATAGCCGACGTAGGTGTTGAGCGCGCGCGTGAACTGACGGCTGATGCTGAAGTTCTCCGACGTGTTGCTAATCCAGTGCGGCAGCGAGTTCCACTGGTACTGCTTGTTGAAGCTCGCGTTGAAGTAGTATACTTCATACGGGCTCGGCGGATTGTTCAGCTTCAGGGCCGGCGTGAAGAAGTTGAAGCCGAAAACCGTGTTGTAGATCGTCGTATAGACCGGACAGAAGTACACCGGCGGATGCTTGACGCCGTGCTGATCCGGGCACGGCGCGCCGTACGATTGCAGACCGGGGGTTGGGATGGGCGCCTCGGTGCCGCCCGGCAGGTGCGGATAGCCTTGGAGGTACTGCAGCGCGCCGACGGAGTCGTGGTTGAATCCGTACCCTTCGTAGGTCTGCACGTAGAGCGGCAGATCTCCGATCTTGTTCTGGAAGCTCGTCCAGGTGAGCTGCACCTGGCTGGGATGCGACAAGTTCCCCCCGATGGAGTGGTGCTCGAGCGATCCCACGCCGAGAACGTTGTAGTTCGTCAGCTGCGAGGTGGCTTGCAGATAGGAATGAGGGAACGCATAGGTCGCGTTGAGATAGGTCGTCTGCTGCGCGGCGGAAGGCTCCTGAAGCCAGTTCTGCTGCGAGTAGTACTGCGTAAAACTGGAGATCTGAAAGCGGCTGCCGAGCTTCTCGTACAGCATCATGTTCCACCACTTCTCCGCGCGCGTCGCCGGGTTGACCGAGAAGATCGCGTACTCGTGCTCGCCTACGAGGTGCTGCTCGACGGAGAGATAGGTGTGGTATGTCGGGTCGTAGCGCAGGTGCACGGCAGTGAGCGAGTTGCTGTTGCCCGCGACGTTCCACGTGAGGTCGACCGTCGCGCCGGAGAGGGTGTTCTGGGCGAAGTACTGGCTCGACGAAAATTTGACGACGTCCGAGCCGAGCGGGATCGGAGCTCCGGCGAGATACGTGTGCGAGTTGATGAAACGGATGTACGTCTTCGTGCCGATAACGGCGCCCGTGGCCGTGATGCTCGGCGTCCCGCCGACGTTCGGAAAGTAGAAGACATCGTCCGGCATTATGCGCCCCTTCGCGGGGTGTGCGAGGTCGCCGTTGAGGAACGTCCAGCGATCCGGCTCGTTCGTTACCGGTACGAAATAGATGCGTTGGAAGTCGAGGAAGTCCGCGATCGCGGCGCCGCTGACTTGTCCCGTGGAGTCGTGGAGCGTGACGTGCCCGGCCACCAAGAAGCGATTGAGCTTGAGATCCATCGAGAAGGCGTCGCCGGTCACGTAGAAACCGTCGCTCGTGCGCACCCGCACGTTGCCGTCGGCCTCGACCAGGAACCGGTCGTAATAGAAGTCGATCCGGTTCGCGTTGAGGTAGATCAGGGTCCGGGGGGGCGCCGGGGTCGGCGTGGCAGTCGGCGCCGGAACCGCGGGACGGGCCGCGCGGCAGGCGAGGACGAGCATCAGCGTCGTGAGCGCCGCCGATAATGCGATTCGTGGCACGATCAAACTGCTTTTTCGACGGCGGGTCGCCTCTCCTACGCGAGCAGGCGTGCGAACCACGGGCCCGAAGCGGCGCTCACCTATGAAACGGGTGGTAGTGGTCGTGATCGACTCGGGCGGCGTCGGCGCGCTCGCCGACGCTGCCGAATTCGGCGACGCGCCCGGCGCCGACACGATCGGTAACGTCGCGCGCCGCGTGGGCGGGCTGAAGCTGCCCAGCTTCGAGTCCCTGGGGCTGGGTCTGTTGACGAGAATCGCCGGCGTTGCGGCGAATTCGCGGCCGGCGGCGCGCGTGGCGCGCCTGCGCGAGCGAAGCCGCGGCAAGGATACGATCACGGGTCACTGGGAGATGATGGGCATTCTGACGGAGGTGCCGTTTCCAACCTATCCGGAGGGCTTCCCCACTGGCGTGATCGACGCGTTCACGGCGATTGTGGGCAAGCCGCCGCTGGGGAACAGGCCGGCATCCGGTACCGAGATAATCCAGGAGCTCGGAGCGCTGCACCTAGCGACCGGCCGCCCCATCCTCTATACTTCAGCCGATTCCGTCTTTCAGATCGCCGCGCACGAAGCGGTCGTGCCGCTGGAGCGTCTCTACGAGTGGAGCGGCGAGGCTCGCGCCATGCTCGTGCCGCCGCATGCCGTCAATCGGGTTATCGCCCGGCCGTTCGTGGGCGAGCCGGGGGCTTTCCTCCGGACGCCGAATCGACGGGACTATGCAATCGAGCCGCCTGCAAACCTGCTCGACGAATTAAGAAGCGGTGATGTCGAGGTGTACGCGGTAGGAAAGATCGGCGACATTTATTGCGGACGCGGCATCACGTCGTCGGTGCGGGTGACCGACAATCGCGATGCCGTCGAGAAGACGTACCAGCTGCTGGACCGCGTCGAACGCGGATTCATCTTCACCAACCTCAACGACTTCGACTCGAAATACGGCCATCGCCGCGACGCGCGCGGATACGCGCGAGCGCTCGAGGAGCTCGATGCGATGCTTCCGGGCCTGACCGCTGCCTTGCGGCCGGATGACGAGCTGATCCTGACCGCCGATCACGGCTGCGACCCAACGGCCCCGGGCTCCGACCACACCCGCGAATACGTCCCATTCCTGCATGTCGGGCCGGACCCCGGGGATGCCCTGGGCGATATCGAGGGTCTCGATTACGTCGGGCGAACCGTCCAAAGAGCGCTTTTGATGTGATGCGATGCAGATAGCTGTCAGCGCCCCGATGGAGCGCCGAGTCCCGCAGTCATGGGCTGCGCTGAAGCGGACGATCGACGTACTGGTCGGCGTCCTGTTGTTGGTCGTCTCGGCGCCCATCGTCGCACTCGCCGCGCTCGCGATCGCCTGCACCACGCGCGGCGCGCCGTTCTTCGCCCAGGAGCGCGTTGGGATGCACGGCCGGCGCTTCAAGATGTACAAGCTGCGCACTATGGTCAACGGTGCGCACGCCATGCGTCACAGCGTGATGCACCTCAACGAATTGGACGGGCCGGTCTTCAAGATCCGCAACGACCCGCGGCTGCATCCAATCGGGCGCTTCCTGCGCCGCACGAGCGTCGACGAGCTGCCGAATCTGGTCAACGTCGTGCTCGGCGAGATGTCGCTCGTCGGACCGCGCCCCGCGCTTCCGAGCGAGGTGGAGCATTACGACGCTGTCGCGCTGCGGCGGCTGACCGTGCCGCAGGGCGTGACGTGCCTCTGGCAGATCAACGGGCGCAGCGACGTCTCCTTCGAGCATTGGATGGAGCTCGACAATCGCTACGTCGACAGTTGGACGCCGCTCGGAGACCTGCTGATCATCCTGCGGACCATTCCGGCCGTGTTACGAAGGGACGGAGCGCATTAAGTCCTCGCCGCGTCACCTCCGGGTCGTACCCCATCCCCACCGCCCGCGCCAGCATCGCATCTCGATTGCATCGTCGACGTTTTTCATCATGGGCGCGACCTTCGCGTCGACGCTCCTCGGCTTCATGCGTGAGGTCGTCAACGCGCGATATTACGGCACGCGGTGGGAAATGGACACGTTCCTCGCGGCCGCGACGATTCCGACGATCCTCTTCGGCGTCTTCAACGGCGCCTTGGTGAGCGCGCTGGTTCCGACGTTCTCGGAGTACCTCGCGCGTCACGAGGAAGAGGAGGCGTGGCGCCTCGCGAGCACGACGCTCAACATCCTCGCGATCGTGCTCGACGACCTGCGCCGTCATCGGGTTCTTTACGGCGAAATGGTACGTGCCGCTGATCGCGCACGGCTTCCCGCAGCCGCAGATGCAGGTCGCGATCCACATGACGCGCTGGCTGATGCCCAGCATCGTCGCCGTCAGCCTCAGCGGAGTCCTCTCCGCGATGCTCAACGCCTATCACCGGTTCCGGTCCGCGGCGCTCGTGGGCGTCGCCGTCAACATCGTGACGATCGCCTGCGTAGTGCTGTTGAATCACGGCATCGGCATCTACGGCCTCGTTCTGGGAACGGTCCTCGGACTGACCGCACAGGTGCTCGTGCAGCTACCGTCGTTCTTGTCGATCGGCAAGTACCGGCCCATCATCGACTTGCGCCATCCCGGCCTGCGCAAGATCTGGCTCCTCCTCGGGCCGATAATCGTGGGCTCGGCGGCGGGTCAGCTGTCGCTGTTCTTCGATCGCTTCTTCGCGTCGACGCTTGCGCCCGGCTACATTGCGGGCATGAACTACGCGACGAAGCTCGTGAACTTCCCGCAGCAGATTTTCGCGGCGGCCATCGCCACCGTGATCTTCCCGCTGCTGGCCGCGCAATTCGCGCGAGAGAACCGGCGGGGAGTCGCGCGCAGTGTCGTCACGGGTCTGCGCCTCGTCAACTTCATCACGATTCCGTCGGCCTGCGCGCTCGTGATCCTCGCGCACCCGATGGTGCAGGCGCTCTTCGAGCGCGGGACGTTCGAGGCGAGCGCGACCGACCTGACGGCCGGATTGCTGCCCTATGCGGCGGTCGGGCTGATCGCTCTCGCGGCGAACGTCGTGCTCACGCGCTGCTGCTTCGCGTGTCACGAGACGGTGTGGCCGGTCACGATCTCGGTGGTGACCGTCGTACTCAACGTCCTGCTCTCGCTGGTGTGGCTGCCCGGCCTGGGCGCCCGCGGCCTGTTGCTTGCGAACTCGACGAGTCAGATCGTGCAGGCGCTGCTGCTGCTCATGCTGACCGCGCGGCTCGTCGCCGGAATCGATTGGGGCGCGTTGCTTGCCTCTACGGGGAAAGTCGTGCTGAGCTCGCTTGCCATGCTTGCCGCGCTCGGTTGGATCGGCGCGCTCGGTGTAACGCCGGAAGCCTCGCTGGCCTCGCGCGGCATGGTTCCTGTTCGGGCAAATGGCGATCGGCGGCACGGTGTTCATCGCAGTCGCACGCATGCTCGGCGTCGAGGAGCTCGATTTGGCATGGCGCACGATCATGGCCAAGTTTGAACGCAACCTCGTCAGCCCGCCGGAAAACCGGGAGGCGCCGATCGCGTAGCATGCGCGACAGCGGGCAGCATATTGACTAGAATCACTTTTTTCGGGCAGGCTGGCTCCTTCGTAGAGACGCCAACGTTCCAGGCCCATGCTCTCGGTACTCATGCCCGCTTATAACGAGGCTAGTTCGATTGCCGAAAACGTTTGTGAGACCGTGGAAACGATGCGCGATTTCGGCGTGGACTTCGAGATCGTCGTCGTGGACGACGGGAGCATGGACGGCACGCACGCGGCGGCGAGCAACGCGTTGCGCGCATGGCCGGATCACGTGCGCGTTGTGCGCTGCGCGCGCAACGAAGGCAAGGGCAACGCGCTGACGTGCGGTGCAGCGTATTCGCGCGGCGACTACGTGGCGTTTTTGGATGCCGACATGGACCTCCATCCGGAGCAGCTCGCTGACTTCTTCGCGATCATGAACGAGCGCAAAGCCGACGCCGTAATCGGCTCGAAGTTTCATCCGCAGTCGAAGGTCGACTATCCGCTCACGCGGCGCGTCTACAGTTTCTTCTACTATCTACTGGTGCGGACGCTGTTCGGACTGCCCGTGCGCGACACGCAGACGGGCATCAAACTCTTCAAGCGAGAGGTGCTGGATAAGGTTCTCCCGCGAATCCTCGTCAAACGCTTCGCGTTCGATCTCGAGCTTCTCGCCAACATCCATCACTTCGGATATCGAATCGTCGAGGCGCCCGTCACGCTGCACTTTCAGCGCGTCAGCAGCCGGGTTCGACTGCCCGCCGTGTGGAACGTCTTTCTCGATACCTTAGCGATCTTTTATCGAATGCGGATTTTGCACTATTACGATCGGTTGGAACGCCGCGCCGGCACAAGTCGATTTCGCCGCGAGCTCGCAGGAAATCGTCGTTCCCGTCGCGATCAGAGACTAAGTCTAAAACTTGTCCGGCTCGGCGTTAGTGCTCCTGTTACCAGGGCTCGGGGATGCCCTGGCCGCGAGCCCGTTGTTGCGCGGCCTGGATGCGCGACGCGTGGACGCACCGACGTGTTGACGTGGCAGCCGCCGGTCACCGAGTACGTCCGCGCGCTCGGCACCGCGCGCGACGTCGCGGAGCTGCCGCTGCGCCCCAGTCTGGTCCAGATGCTGACGCAAATCCGCCGCCTGCGCCGGCGCCGCTACGACCTGTGCGTCCTGCCGTTTCCCGCGACGCGCTGGCAATACGCGTTCGTTGCGCGCGCCGCCGGCGCGAAGCGGCTCTGCATGCATCGCTACGGCGGCGCGTCCAGCGCCATCGCGCGCACCGCGCGCAGCGACGCTGATCCCGCTGCGCGGCGGCCACCGCATCGCGGAGAACCTGCGGATGGCGCGCGCGCTGGGCTTGACGGGCTCCGCCGACGATCTCGAATATTGGGTGCCGCGGAGCTGGCGCGCCGACCGGCAGGCCGGCACGTTGGGCATTCACCCCGGCTCGATGGCGTATAAAGGCAACGAATCCAAGCGTTGGCCCTACGAGCGGTTCGTTGCTCTGGCGCGCGTACAGGCCAAGCGCGGACGTCGCGTCCGCTTCTTCCTCGGGCCTCATGAAGCCAAGGAGGCGGCGCGCGCGGAGCAAGATTTTCGCGGCGTCGAGGGAATCAGCATTGTCCGCGAGCCGCTCGCGCAGGCCGCGCGACGGTTGGCGGAGTGCGAGGTCTTCGTCGGGAACGATGCGGGTTTCAGCCATCTCGCGTCGGGACTCGGCGTTAAAACTCTTGGCGCTCTTCGGAATGACCAGCGAGATACGAGGAGCTCCCATCGGGCCGACGGTCGCGTTGCGCCCATCGCTATGTCCGGCCTGCCATGACGAAGGCTCGCACCGCTTCGAATGCGTGCGGCGCCTCGATTTTCGCTGCATCTTGCGCGATGTCGACTTCGACGACGTGAGCACGAGCGGTCGACTGGCTGTTCGATGCGCCGTCGGTTGATCAGGAGTTAAGCTTGGAAGGGCCGTTCAGGCTCTACGGAAAGGCGTATTCGTGACAGGTTGGTCGGGTCGCCGATGAAGGAACAGACCGTACCAGCGCCGGCGGACGTCGGCGCGCTCGGAGCGGCCTGGGCCGTCCGCGATCGCCTGCGCAAAGCGGGAGTTCCGGCGCTCTTCGTCGCGCTCGCGCTGCTGGTTACGTTCGGCTACGGCAGCGGCGTGCAGCTCAACGACGGTCAAGCCGCGCTGCACATCGATCCACTGAAGTTTCTGTGGCAGCTGCTCCACGCGTGGAACCCCGCGCTGCATCTCGGCGAGCACACCGGATACTGGTATCCGTACGAGTCGCCGTACGGATGGGCCTACGGGCTGGCGCAGGCACTGCGCATCCCGCAAGACTACGCGCAGCACGCCATCGTCTTTGGGGTCTACCTCGCGTGCCTCTTCTCGATGCACTACTGCCTGCGCCACGTGACGCCGTGGCTGGACGAGGTCTCGCGCGTCGCGGGCTCCTGCGCGTACCTCTTCAATATGTACGTGGCGCTCAACTCGCAGGCGCAGATCGTGTGGCTGCTCACCTATGCGACGCTGCCCGGCGATGGTGGGCGTCACCGCGCGGGCTCTCCGCGGCGAGATCAACCTCTGGCGCGCCGCGCTCTTCATCGCGCTGCTCGTGCTGGTCGGCGGCGGAATGAACCCGCCGCTGGTCGCGATCAACGCGATCATCCTCGCGATCTTCGTGCTCGGTCACGATCGCCTTCGATCCGTCGCCGAAGGTCGCGCTGCGAGGCGCGCGTGGCCGTTCATCGCGATCACCGTCGGCCGCCACCATCGCGATCAACCTCTACTGGCTCGTTCCGTTCGTCGATTTCTTCCGGAACGTCTACCTGAACGGCGTGCTCAGCGAGTCGCCTTCGATGCACAACGCGGCGACGTCGTTCGACAACGTCCTGCGCGGCCTCGGTCATTGGGCGACGTTCGTTTCCTTCGCGGGCCGCGCGTACTTCCCGTGGGCGGCGTCGTACGCGGCGGGCATCTTCGGCGCGCTCCTATGGTTCGTGCCGATCGTCGCGCTCGGCGGCATCGCATTCAAACGCAACCAGCGGCCTGCGACGCTCTTCTTTCTGATCGTCACGATCGTTTCCGTTCCGCTCGTCGTGGGTTACTATCACGACGCGCTCGGCGACGCCGTTACGGAGCCGATCTACAACGTCTTCTATCGCAACTTTCCCGGATTTCAGATGTTTCGGTTCTCGTACAAGTGGGTTGCCGGAGTCGAGTTCGGGATGAGCGCGCTCTTTCGCGATCGCCGTATCGGCGATCCTCGCGTGGCTGCGCGAGCGTTTCGTCGGACGCAACTCTCGCAGCGGCGGTGGAACTGGCTCGCGCCGGCCGCGGCGACGGCCGCCGATCGTGATCCCGATCGTGGCGTTTGTTCCGGTGCTTGTCAACAAGATGAACTACGCCGGGACCGGTCATCCCGGCGTGGGAGTATCGCGAGAAGGCCTTGGTCGGCGAACGACGCGAGCCACCGCGTCGCCCTCTTTCCCACGCAGTATCTCGAGCAGTTCGACTGGGGCTCGCCGCAGTTCTACATCGAGGACTCCTTCGTCGATCGCCCGATGATCTATGGGTTGCTCGGTGGCGAACCTTCGGAGGGTACGGACGTGTGGGTGCGGCGCAGCTATCGCGCGGCTCGCGAAGGGCTGCCGTTCGCGGCCGACATGCTGCGCGTATTGGGGGTCGACACGATCCTGCAGCGCGACGACTTCATTCCGGCGATCGATTTCAGCTCGCCCGGAGAGTGGCGCTTCAACACGACGACGCTCACGCACGATCTGCTGCATCGGGTGGTCGGAGCGACGCCGGTGCGTTCGGACGGGCCGCTGCGCGTCTATCACTTGAGCGGCGCGCTGCCGCTCGTCTACGGCGTGACGCACCCGGTCGTCGAGCACGCTGCCGACATACTCGGACGGCTATCTCGGCGACGTCGACGCGATGGCGAGCGGGCAGGCCGTATTCGAACCGCCGAGCCGCTCGGCCGACGAGTTTTCGACGGCGCTCACGGAGCTCTCACCGATCCTCCCCGCCTCGCCCGCGCAAGTCCGGGATCTGGCCGTCAACGAGGCGCTCGCGCACGGCGGCGTTCGGATTCACCCGCCCCCCGCCGACGTCGGCTGGACGACGCCGTTTACCGTGCGATCCGCCGGGGTCTACGAAATCTTCGCGATGGAGCAGTCGCTGCTGTTCGCGGCGCCTCCGCGCGCAGAACCTCGGCATCGACGGGAGCTATTTCTCGCCCCTGACGGCGGACGGCGCATGGACCGAGTACGGGCAAATCGACCTGCCCGCCGGAGGTCACTTCGTGACCGACGGATATCCCGATCCGAACCTAGTCGTGGCGCTGGTCAACGTGGACGATCTGCGGGCCTGGCAAGATCGAATCGCGGCTCTCGGCCGGACCCTGCCGCATAATCGCGCGACGACGAGCCTGGTCTACGCACAAAGACCACGGTGACGCTGCCTGCCTCCGGCAAGTACCGCATCGTGGCCGGGGCCGTCGCTCCGTTCGGGCCCGACGGCCAGGCGCGCACGCAGTCTCGCGCGCGGCGGCGCATATCGAGGCGCCTTCCCGGCGAACCTGTCCGCGACGCTTCCGTACGTCTTTGGCGCAGGCGTCGTCGGCACGGCGGCGCTCATGATGCCGCCGGAGTGGTACCGCGACGATCCGGCGGTGTACCAATGGCAGCGCGGCGATCCGGCGTCCTGGTTTCTCTTCGCGCGCGAGGCACACGTGCGCGTCTTCGTGCCGGGTTCGCACGGCGTAGGCGCCAACGCCGCGATGCGGGTCAGCCGGTTGCAGGTGTCCGGCGACATGAGTGTTTCGGTCGACGGCGGCGCGCAGCAGACGGTCGCGCTTGCGGGAACGGCGGCGAGCTCGCAGGCGTACGACAGCACCACGAACCTCGCGGGGCCGGCCGCCGTGCCGGCCACGTTCGCGCTGCCGCTGCATCCTGGATGGAACGACGTTGCCTTCCGCTTTCATTCGGGCAACGGAGAGCGCGAGGACCTCGGCTCCAGGGAGATCTCGGCGGCCGTGGCTCCGGATCTCTCCTTCAGCGTCGCTCGCGCGTCCGGCGCCGCCGCGCAGCGAGTCACCGATGCCGCGTTCAACGCCTTCCGCATCGGCGAACCCGCCCGACGCGCTCCAGGGCGATCCGGAGCTGACCGGTACGATCGAGAACATGGGCGGTCGCGCCGTGTGGCTGGCCGTCGCGCTTTCGGAAGGCACGCGGTACGTCTATCGAGTGTATCCGATTCCGGCCAACGGCGTCTTCGACATCAACTTCATGCACGCGTTCCCCGACGATTGGGACGACGCGTCACAGCGCATCGCCGGCATCTGGTTCCTCGCGCGCGGCGCGCACCCGAAATTCTCTTCGATCTACTACACCGTGCACGCGGTTCCCGGACGAGCCCTGCGCCGGCCGCAGTCGCTGGCGAGCCTGCCGATTTTAGTCGACGGAAGACCAGTGGGTGCGAAGCCGGTCGCTCTGAGCGCCGGAAGGCACGTCGTGGCGAGCGCCGACAAGCAGGTCAAGATCGCGCTGCTGAAGATCGATCCCGTTAATCTGCCCCGCACGAGCTCGTTCGGGTTGCAGTGGAACCGGCAGTCGCCCACGGTGCTCGACGTGACGGCGCGCAAGACGGCGAACCCGTTTCTGCTCGTGTTCGGCGAAGCGTTTCATCCCGAGTGGCAGGCGACGCTGAACGGCAGCGAGCCGCTCCCGCACGTCGTCGTGGACGGCGTCGTCAACGGCTGGCTCGTTCCGAGCCTTCCCGACGGCGGAGAAATTTCGCTCGCGTTCGTCGGCCAGCGCTATTACACGGTCGCGGCAATCGCTCTCGATCGTCGCCTTGATCGTCATGCTCGTGCTCGCGTGTGCGCCATCGCTGTGGCCTGATTCGCGAATCTGACCGTTGAACGCGTGCGCTTGGGCGTTGGGCCGGGCGCTCGCATATGCGACGGCGACCGCGATTGTCGCGATCGTGATCGCGTCGTTCTTCTCGGGAGCCGACGCCGAACGATTCGCCACCACGGCATATGTTGCGGCGCTCGTCGCTGCGCTCATACTCGCGCTCAAATGGTTTGTGCGGGACGCGCCGGCGAGCGGCTCGCGTCGGGTGAAAGGGCCGATCTTCCCGGCGGTCTTTACGTTTGCGAGCGGCGTCGGAGCGCTGCTGATGCTGGGGGCGGCGTTCGCGTCGGAGCCGGGCAGCGAGGTGCTCGCAGTCGCGGCCTGTTTCGGGCTCGATCGCCGCGGCGGCGCTCGCGCGCTCGGGAGCTGTCGCATCGGCGCAATGCGAAGCTCCTGCGCGGCGACCGGCTTTCGGTGGCGACGCGCTACGCCGTCGTTGCCGCCGTGGCAGCGCTGGCCGCTCGAGCATTGCTGTCGTCGACTGCCGGCGAAGGCGTCGTGCGGCTCGCCTACACGGCGGCCGTCGTCGCGACCGTCGCGATTGCCGCGTCGCTGATAGCGCCGACCGCGACCGGAGCGGCGCTACACCGGCACTACGAGAGGATATCGAATGCGTTGCGCGTTCCCGGGAGTGCACGCATCTTTGCGCGCACGGCCCAGTATGCGGTCGCGATCGCCGTCGCCGGGCTGGTATTGGCGAGCCTGCTTCCGGAGGCGTATGCGGAACGATTCACGACGACCGCTTATCTCGCGACGCTCTTCGCCGCGCTCGGCATCGGCATGGCGGGGCGGCTCGGCAACGGGGAAAGTGGGGCTGCCGGGAGCGCCACGGGCGTTCGATGGCCGCGTTTCGCGCTGGTGGTCGCGGGGCTGTTAGTGGCGGGCGCCGGCCTCGCGTTCAGCCCCATCGCCGAAGCGCTGGCCGTATGCGCCTGCCTCTATTGCATCGTTGCCGCGCTCCTGAAGAGCACCTCTGAAAAAGCCGCAGCCGCGTAAAGAGCGCGCGCTCCCCAGGCTCGCAGCGATCGCGGCCGGAGCCGTCTTTGCCGCGTTCGTGACCGTGAAGGGAATCCCGTCGCTGCGGCACGACTGGAACTGGCCGATCGAGGCCGGCGCGATTCCGTCGTTCGTGAACGAGATGATCGGCGGCTGGCTCCCCAACGGATTCGGCATGCTCAACGCGCACCCGACGATGTATGCCATCGCGCTGCCGATCGGCCTCACATTGTGGGTGTTCGGCCCGCTGGCGACGCTCGTGCTGTTTGCGTTGTGCATCGGCTGGCTCTGCGCTCGCAACGCGACCCGGGTCGGCGCAGCTATCGGGCGCCGGCGCCGTGGCAGCGGCGGGACTCGGCGCATTCGCGCTGTTCAATCCCTGGGTCTACAACGAGGTCGTAGCGGGACATCTCGTCATGGTGCTCGCGTACGCCGGCCTCATCGGTCTCATCGGCGAGATGCTGCGCGGATCGGCCGCGTCACCGGTGCGGCTCGCGCTGTGGCTCGTGCTCATCGAGACGCAGCTGCAGTTCTTCATCGTCGCGATGCTGGCGCTCGCGATCTTCGCGCTCGCGACGAAGAAGTGGCTGCCTCCGCTCGCGGGGCTCGTCGTCGCGCTTCCGACGATCGTCGGTCTGATCGCGGAACGCGGCACGATCGTGCGAACGCCGTACAGCCTCGCGTGGCAAACGTACCAGTCCGTTCCGCCCGGCGCGCTCTCCGCACTGGGCGGATACTTCCCCGGTTACGCCGACCGCTTGGGACTCGCCGCGGCGATCGCGGTCTGGGCCGTGCTCGCGCTCGCGCTCGCTGGAGTCGTCGCGGCGCGAACGTCGCGTGCCGTGGTCGCCGCCGCGGTCGCGAGCGCCGTTCTCTTCGTCATCATCGCGGGCACGCAGGGGCCGCTCGCCGTGCCGTACACGTGGATCGTCCGCAACGTTCCCGAGAGCGGCGTCTTTCGCGAGCTCTACGATTTGACCGGGATCTTCGCCGCCGCTTTGCTGGTGCCGGTCGGCGCCGCGCTGCGTGCGCTGCGGCCCACGGGATACGTCGTCGCTCGCCGCGGGCGTCGCGCTCGCGGCGGCGTGGATCGCCGTGCCCCCCAGCGATCTGTGGGTCGGCGCCGGTGCATATCCGCATCCGCGCGTCGCCGCTGCGCCGTTCGAGCGCGTCGCGTTCCTGCCCGCGTTTCAGCCGCTGGGCCTGCGCGACGACGGCGGCGACGGAGCCGATCCGGAGACGCGGGGATACCCCGCCGGCGCCTTCGCGCTCAACGAATATCTTCCGACGTATCCGGTCGACGCCGCGCTGGCGAGCTACGAGCAGCGGGGCGACGCCGAGCCGCTGCGCGCGCTCGGCGCCGGAACCGTCGTATCGCGCCCGTGGCTGGCCTCGCGCGCGAACGACGTCCACATAGTACTGACGGCATCGCCGCCGCCGGCGACGGTCGCGACGGAGACCGCATCCATTCGCAGGCTCACACGACCGTTGCCGTTGGTTTCGGCGTGCACGGCCGTCCGCGTAGTAGCGCTGCCGTCGGGGCTGCGCGAATGCGACGTCTTCTTCGCCGACGCCGGATCGCCGTATCCAACCGTTGCGCCGCTATCCGCGGCAACCGACTCGGTCGACCCGCGAACCGATTGGATCGACGCGCGCCTGGGATTTACGAGCTCTCCGGAGATCGCGCAGGGTGTCGGCGGGATCTACACGCGATCGCGCGTCCCGTTCCGCGTCGGCGCCGGCTCCTGGCTGCTCGCGTACGTCAACGGCCGCTTGAACGAGTCGAACGGCCGCGCGATATTCGCGAGTCGCGGCGAGTTTGCGTGGTTGCCGGTTTCCGCCGGCGGAGAATCCGTGGCTTGCGACGGTCTGTGCGAGCTCGTTGCGGTGAGCCGATCGCTGCCCGCGCTCGCTGCGAGCGGCGGCGGCGCGATTTCGGCGACGCCGTTTCGCGCGATATTTCCTTGGCTCTACGTGGCGAGCGACGTCTCCACCGCGGGGCTCCTGCGCCTGAACGAACGTTACGATGCGGCTTGGACCGCACTGCGTGCGTGGCACGCGTTGCCGCACGTCCGCGTGGACATGGCGGCGAACGGCTGGCTCGTCGGCGCCGCGTCGCCGGCTCCGATAATTATCGTACAGTTAACCTCCCTCGTGCAGATGCTCGCCGAAATGTGCGGCATCGCTTGCATAGGGTGCTTGTTGAAGGCGGCTCTGAGAGCGCCGACGAAGCGCGGGCCGTGACAGTGGCTATGCAAGTACCGTTCGTCGATCTGCGCGCGCAGTTTGCGGCATTGCGCGGCGAGATCGTCCCTCGCGTGCAACGGGTAATGGAGGACGCAAGCTTCATCTTGGGCCCCGACGTCGGACGCTTTGAAGAGAATTTTGCGCGCCACGTGGGCGTGCGGCATTGCGTCGGCGTCGAGTCCGGCACCGCCGCGCTGCAGCTCGCGCTGCAGGCGCTCGGCATCGGCCCGGACGATCAGGTGATCATCCCGGCGAACACCTACATCGCCTCGGCGATTGCCGTCTCGGCGATTGGCGCGGAGCCGGTGCTCGTCGAGTGCGACGAAAACTATCTGATCGACGCGTCGCGGCTCGAATCCGCGCTGACGCCGCGCACGAAGGCCGTAATGCCGGTGCACCTGTACGGTCAGATGACCCCGATGGAACCGATCTCGAGCTTCGCTCGCGCGGCACGGCCTGCGCGTGATCGAGGACGCGTGCCAGGCGCACGGCGCGTGCGACGGGCGGCAAGGCGGCGGGGAGCTTCGGCGACGTCGGATGCTTCAGCTTCTATCCCGGCAAGAATCTGGGCGCCTATGGCGATGCCGGCGCGATCGTCACGAACGACGCGGAACTCGCCGACAAGCTGATGTTGCTGCGCGACTTCGGTCAACGCAAGAAATACGAGCACCTCGTCAAGGCCGGCAACTGCCGCCTCGATTCCATTCAGGCCGCGGTTCTCGACGTAAAGTTGCGTCACCTCGATGGATGGAACGACGCGCGGCGCCGCAACGCTCGCCGCTACGACCGCAAGCTCTCGGAGATCGGCGTCGCGCCGCCGCCGCGGCTCACCGACGAGGGACACGTCTATCATCTCTACGTCATCGAAGTGGATAACCGAGCGCACGTGCAGTCCGTTCTGTCCGAACGCGGCATCGCGACCGGCATCCACTATCCCGTGCCGATTCATCTCCAGCCGGCGTACGCCGACTTAGGCCTCGGGAGCGGCGCGTTCACTCGCACGGAACGCGCGGCGGAGCGCATCCTCTCGCTTCCGATGTTTCCAGAGCTCACCGAAGAGCAGATCGATCTCGTGGTCGGCGCGATCGACGACGCCCGGCGACTCGTGCACGCCTAGGGACGACTTCTTCTTCCCTTCATCGCACCGTGCCTCGCGAACTCCGGGCGGCCGTCGTAGGGGCGGGATATTGGGGACCGAATCTGGTCCGCAATTTCCACGCGTCGGAATCCTGGAGCGTCGCCTGCATCATCGATAGCGATCCCGCGCGGCTCGAGAAGCTGTCGCGACTCTATCCGCACGTCGCCGTGCATCGCACGATCGAGGCGGCGCTGCAGGACGGCGCCGTCGATGCCGTCGCGATCGCGACGCCCCCGCGCACGCATCACGCGCTCGCCGCGCAGGCGATCGAGGCCGGCAAGCACGTCCTCGTCGAGAAGCCGCTGGCCGAGAGCTACGAGTCCGCCTGCGAACTCGTGGACCGGGCGCAGCGCCGCGGCGTGCGGCTGATGACCGACCACACGTTCTTGTATACGGGCTCGGTCGAGAAGCTTCGCGAACTCCGTGAGAGCGGCGAGCTGGGCAGCATCTATTACATCGATTCGGTGCGCGTCAATCTCGGGCTCTTCCAGGAGAGCAACGTCGTATGGGACCTCGGACCCCACGATGTGTCGATCCTCAACTACCTGTTGGGCGAAGAGCCGCAGGCGGTTTCGCTGCAGCTGGCCGCGTGCGTGCACGCCGAGACGCCCGACGTCGCGTTTCTCACGATGTGGTATCCGAGCGGCTGCATCGCGCACGTTCACCTGAGCTGGCTCTCGCCGGTGAAGGTTCGCCGCACTACGATCTCGGCGAGCCGTAAGATGGCAGTCTGGGACGATGTCGATCCGAACGAGAAGATCTACATCTACGACAAGGGCGTCGTGCTGGATCCGACGCACTCGACGCTGCAGCAGCAGATGGTGTCGTACCGCCTCGGCGACCTGAACGTTCCGCTCGTGGACAATCGCGAGGCCCTCGGAAAGCTCGTCGAGGACTTCGCGCGCTCGATTCGGGACGGCGCACCGACGCGGTCGGACGGGCGTTTCGGCGCCGGCGTGGTTCGCGTGATCGAGGGCGCGCTGCGCTCCGCCCAGCGCGGCAGCGCGCGAATCGATCTCGCGACATGAGCGTGCGCTTCTCGATGATCGTGCCGGCCCTCAACGAGGCGGACCGGCTTCCGGTTCTGCTCGAGTCGATTCGGCGGCAGCGCTATCCGAGCGAGCTGATCGAGCTGCTCGTCGCGGACGGTGGCTCGACCGACGACACCGTAGCGATCGCGCGTTCCTACGGGGCGACCGTCGTTCCCAACCCCGTGCGCCGGGCCGAGCCCGGCGTGGGGATCTTGATGGATCACGCGACGGGGGACGTCGCTGTAATCCTCGCGGCCGACAACGTGCTGCACGATGAGCTCTTCCTCGACCGGCTCGCGCGCCCGTTCGAAGACCCGGAGATGGCAGCGGCATTTCCGGCGCTCGTGAGCACGGCGGCCGACGGGGCGACGACGCGGTACTTCAACGCCTTTAGCGACCCATTTAACCACTTCGCCTACGGCGGCGCGACTTCGCCCGTCTCGTACGGACGCACGTACCGCGTGAAGCGGCGCACCGACGACTACGTCGTGTACGATTTCGCCTCGGGCCCGTCGCCCCTGATCGCGCTGGCTCAGGCGTTCGCGATTCGGCTTCCCTACCGCAAGCCCGCGGGGACCGACGAAGACGACGTCGCTCCGGTGGAGATGCTGATCGGCGCGGGCCGCGACATCGCGTTCGTGCCGGCCGCGACGCTGGAGCACCACACCGTGGGCGGAATCACCGACGCGTTGCGCAAGTTCGGGCCGCGGTTTCGCGCGCGCATGACCGAAGCGGGACAGCCTATGTGGGGCCGGCTGCGCTCGTCGGGTCGCGCGCAGCGCTCGCGGGCATATCTGTGGCCGTTCTACTCGGTCAGTTTCGTCTTTCCGCTGGTGGCGGCGATGTACGGTTTGCTGCGCGACCGCCGCTCCGAGTGGCTCTACCATCCGTTCGTGAGCGCGGCCTTTGGGTTCGAGTTTTGGAGGCAGGCAACGATCGTGGCCTTCGATCGTCTGAGAATGAGAGCCAGCCGTGCCCATTGATCCGAGCGTCGTGCTGGGCGAACGCGTCTCGATCTATCACGAGAGCCTGGTCAATCTCTACGGCTGCCGCGTCGGCGACGATTCGAAGATCGGGGCGTTCGTCGAGATTCAGAAGAAAGCGGTCGTAGGGAGCCGCTGCAAGATCTCCTCGCACACGTTCGTCTGCGAGGGGGTGACTATCGAGGACGAGGTCTTCGTCGGCCACGGCGTGATGTTCGTCAACGATCGGTATCCGCGGGCGACGAATCCGGACGGCTCGCTACAGACCGAGCCGGACTGGAGCGTCCTGCCGACCAAAGTGTGCCGCGGGGCGTCGATCGGCAGCAATGCCACGATCTTGCCGAACCTGACCATCGGGGAACATGCGCTGGTAGGGGCAGGGGCCGTGGTGACGCGCGACGTCCCAGCGTTCGCCATCGTCGCCGGCGTGCCGGCGCGGGTGGTGGGGTCTACGCGACGCTCATAGCGGCGTGGCGTCGTGGGGGAGCCAGTGCAGCCGAAGGTCTTTCGCCTGGATCGTTCCCGTGTGGTGGAAGATGTAGAACCGGTTGTCGGGGCCGACGTATACCGTATCGTTAGTGAGGGGAACCCGGCCGTAGAAGACGATGACATTCGTGGCGGGGTTATAGACCGCTCTCCATCGGTATCCGGAGGGCAGATGCGCGTAGTCGTAACGGGAGGCGGGGGCACAACTCGCGAGGATCGTCGCGACGGTCGATAGGATGAGCCGCGTTACGCGGCGCGTTAGAAGTTCCTCAATACGCCCGCACGTTGCGCAGACCGGCGGCCCTAAAGGCCGTTACCACCGCCTGCGCATCCGCTCCGGCGTCGGGGTAGAGGACCACGGCTCGGCCGTCCGCGACGGCCTGATCGAAGTTGTTCACCTCATCCGGCGGGATCGCGAACCCGCCGAGATAGCGCGAGGCCCCGCCGCGGTGCGAGAAAGAATCCAGCTTCGCTCGGCGGCCGCCGATTCCGGGAACGCTCGTGCCGCCCGAGTCGCCCATGATTCCCTGGCCGCGAGTCATATCGTCGGAGAGCGAGTTCGACTCCATGTCTTCGACCACGTCGATGAACTCGAGCGCAGATTCTTCCGTGTCGCCGGCGGCGGCGCCGCTCACGACCTTGACCTTGCTGAGATCGATCTGCTGCGCCGAAAGGGCGCTCTCGAGCGCTTTCGCATCGGATTGGGGAAAGATGCCGACGACCAAGCCTGCTGCCACGCGAACTCCTTGTGGTGAACTACGACGCCGTTCTATCTCTCGTAGACCCGGATGGCGTGCGCAAGCCGTTCGACGCCGATTCGGATATTCTTTTCCGGCGCGTTGGAAAAATTCAACCGCATGCCGTCGTGCACGTTTCGCCCCGGATAGAAGTTGACGCCCGGGACGAAGACGACTTTGGATCGGGCGGAGATCTGCAGCAGCTCCGCGGTGTCGACGCCGGGGACGGTTGTCCACAAGAACATTCCGCCCTTGGGTCGCGTGAAGCTGACTCGCTCCGGCATGAACTCCGCGAGCGCCGATGCCATGACGCCCCGGCGTGCCGAATACGTCGCGGCAATCTTGCGGACGTGGGCGTCGAACGCCTCGCCCTCCCGGGCGTACTCATAGAACACGTATTGTGCGAACGTGCCGCTGTGTAGGTCCGCAGCCTGTTTCGCCAGCACGATTTTCTCGCGGATCTCTTCGTCCGGAATCACGAGCCATGCGATCCGCATGCCGGGCGCCATGATCTTGCTCGCGGTTCCCGAGTAGATGATCGGTGCCGTGGTCTCGTACGAGATCAGCGACGGCAAGTCGCGGCCTTCGAAGCGGAGCTCTCCGTATGGATCGTCCTCGACGATCGGCAGCCCGAACTCCTCGCAGACGCGCAAGACGCGCTCGCGCCGCGGCCCCGAGAGCGTGCGCCCTGTGGGGTTTTGGAAGTTGGGAACGAGGTACAGGAACTTGGGAAACGGATCGGCGCGCTCGAGGACGCGCTCGAGGGATTCGGGGATCAGGCCGTCCTCGTCCGTGTCGACGGTCAGGTAGCGCGTCTGATAGGCGTCGAACGCCTGAATCGCGCCCAGGTAGGACGGATCCTCGAGGACCACGTGATCGCCCGGATCGAGGAATACCTTGCCGACCAGGTCGAGGCCCTGCTGCGAGCCGTTGACGATGGTAACGCTCTCCGCATCGATGACTCGGCCGAGGCGCCGCGTCAGGCGCTCCGCGACCCACCGCCGCATCTCCGGTATCCCCTCGGTGACGCTGTACTGGAGCGCGGCGGGCCCGTAGTGTTCCATGACCGCGCGTGCCGCCTCGGCGATGGCCGTCGTCGGGAAGAGCTCCGGCGCCGGCAGGCCGCCGCCGAACGAGATCACGTCGGGCTGCTGCGTGACCTTCAGCATCTCGCGAATCGTCGAGGCTCGCAGGTGTGCCGTGCGCTCGGCGAACTTCGCGGCCCGCGAGATAGTCGTCATCTCAGTAGTATTACCCAGCGGTCATGGGGGGTCCGCTGAGCGGGGCGCGTGGGGTGGATGCGCGGGGGTCGACCGGCGCCGCGATCGTGTCGGCCGCGAAGGAGAGTATCGTCGCGCCCAGACCGATGAGTCCGACGAGGATGAGGACGAGTGTGCCGACCACCGGAACCAGCTCCGCTGCGGTGATCAGCACGATGCCGACGAGCAGTGCGACCAAGGGCGAAGGCGTCGTCGACGGACTCAGCATCTCGCACAGCCGGCGCCCGATCAGGAGCGCGAGCGCTGCGGTGCCGAGGAAGACGCTCGCGAGAACGAAGACGAGCTCGAGTAGGATCAGCGGGATCAGCAGGATCGTGATCGCCAGCAGCACCGCGAGCGGAACGATCGCGACGCAACCGAGCAGACCGGCGGTGACCGAGAGTCCGGGATGGCGCTCGAGCCGGTCGAGCACCATGCGCGTGCGCAGCGGGAAGATAAGGAAGATGAGCAACGCGAGCAGGTTCCACGAGAGCCGCCACAGCAGCCGGTGGTCGGGAACGAACGGATTATAAGTGGATTCGCTCGGTGCCCACGGGACGACCGCCTGCGCCACGGCGCCGCCGAGCTGATTAATCTGTCCGGTGACGACGCCGCCGGGCCGCGTGTCGCAGCTGCCGCCGATGGCGGTGCAGTCGCCTTCGACGATGCCGGCAATCGTCGCGTCGCCGAAAATGACGGTGAGGTCGCCGTCGACGACCTGCCCCGGCTCGACGACGACCGAGCCGAAGTACGTTCCGCCGTGATAGACCGCTTGCGGCTCGGCGGACGCAGGCGCGACGCAGAGCGTCAGCGCCGCCGCCAGCATTCCCAGGACGAGTGACCAGCGAAGTCTCACGATCGGGATCCTCGCGTCAGGTAGAGCGCCATCAGCGGCCGCACTCGCCGGTATCCGTAGAGGATGGCGCACAGCAGGAGGAGGTCGAGCAGCAGCACGCCGGTCATCAGCGCGGCCGCGAGCGGCGTTGCCGGTGCCAGAGCGCGCACCGCGGCGGCTACCGCTGCGACGCCGTGCCGCTCGGACAGGACGAACGCTGCGGCCAGCCCAGCAAAAGCGTTGGAGCGCAGGCCCGCCAGCAGAAGAGTCCACGCGATCGCGAGATACGCGAGCAGCACGAGGCCGAACGGGATGCGGCGGCGCTCGCACGGCGGCGCGACTCGAGCGGCCGTGACGACCGACGCCGTGAAGTCGGCGCCGACGCTGCCGGGGGAGCGCGCGGTCTCGAGCAGCGCGTCGATCACCCGCAGCTCGCCCAAGAGCGCCGCGCAGCGCCCGCATGCGCGGAGGTGCCGGGCCACGGCGCCGGCGTGCCGCGGCGGGAGGCTCGCTTCGAGATAGGCATCCAGCAGCGGCTCACACGAGGAGCAGCGCATTCGTACCTCCCTTCGCGGCGGGATAGGCGAGGGGTTCGACCGCGGCGGCCTCGCGCTCGCGCATCTTCTTCGTGAGAGCGATCTTGCCGCGATGGATGAGCGTCTTCACGTTGCCGAGCGAGAGTCCGAGCGTGCTCGCGATCGTCTGATATTCCATGTTGTCGAAGTAACGCAGCGCCAACACGGTGCGCGTGCGCTCGGGGAGCTCGGCCAGCGCGGAGCGCAGCTCGCGCTCCGCCTCCTCGCGCAGCACGCCGCCCGCGGGGTCGGCGTCGCGCGAGAGATCGGGCAGCGAGCTCTCGATGCCGTGCTCCGGCGAAAGCTCTTGGAGCTGCGGCGCGCGCAGCGACTTTGACAAATAGGTTCGAATGACGTTTCGCGCAATTTGGTAGATCCACGTCGAGAACTTTCCGAGCTGCGGGTTGAACGTTCCGAGATGAGCGTATGCGCGCAGGAACGTCTCCTGCGATAGGTCCGCCGTTTCCGAAGAGTTGCGCACCGTCGCGCCGATGAAGTTCGCGATACCGCGCTTATAGCGATCAACTAGCACGCCGAAGAGCTCCCTTTCGCCGGAGCGCACTCGTTGCACCAGAGCTTCGTCGCTCTGATCACGGAATGCCATCCCCCCTCGATTCTGTTTCTCTGGCGGCTCTTACCTCGGCCGGGTGCGCTTTGTTACGCGCCGTGCAACGAGCGTAACGGGGGGCTTTGGGCATCGCGCCCGGACAGGATGGGCTGCCCCCCGGAAAGCGGCCACTCGACTCCTAAGTCCGGGTCGTTCCACGCTACGGAGACCTCATGCACGGGGTCGTATGCGGCGCTCTGCTTGTACGCGACGAGCGTTTCATCTTCGAGCGCGAGAAAGCCGTGCAGAAACCCTTTGGGGACGTAGACTTGCCTGCCCTGGTCCGCATCAAGCACCGTGCCGTGCCAGCGCCGGCGCGTGGGGCTCGAGGGCCTCAAGTCTACGATCACGTCGAAAATGCTGCCCCGCAGGACACCTACCAATTTGGCCATCCGCGCGTCACCGTGCAATCCTCGCAAGACGTTGCGCCGCGATAGCGAAAGGTTGTCTTGCACGAACGTTTCTTCGACGCCGCATTGGCGATAACGATCGAGCGAGTACGTTTCCTTGAAATAGCCTCGTTCGTCGGTGAAGATGCGCGGTGTGAGCACCAAAGCGCCGGTGAGAGGTAAATGCTCGATCTCCATGAGAACGAGGGTACTATGAACGGAAGCGTGAGTCCACCGGGCACGCTGGTGCTGCGGCGTGGACTCGAACGCCTTCGCGAGAGCGCGATGCTCAAGCAGAGCGTCCTCGTTTTTTCCGCGAGCATGGTGCTCAACGTCTGCGGTTTCGTCGCGCATGCGATCGCGAGCCGTCAACTGGGTGTAACCGTTTACGGCGGCCTCTACGCGCTGCTCAACGCCGCGGTGATCCTCGCGTTCCCGGCGGCCTTCGTCGCGCCGGTAGTCGCGCAGCTCGCGGCCGAGTTTCGAGCGCTGCACGACGACGGACATCTGCGCGGTCTGACGGACGGCGTGGCGCGCGCGTTCGCTAAGCTCGCCATCATCTACCTCGTGATCGCGACGCTCGGCGCCGTCCCGTTCGCGCGGTTCCTGCACGTTCCGGCGTGGTCCGTTCCGCTCGTCGGCCTGATCGCCGGCGCGGCGCTGTTCGTGAGCGCACTGCGCGCCGTCGCGCAAGGAACTCAGGACTTCTTCGGATACGCGATATCCAACTCGGTCGAGGGCATCGCGAAGGTGCTCGGCATCGGCGTGCTCGTCGCGATCGGGCTCAAGCTCGGCGGCGGCATCGCCGGCTTCTTCTTTGGACCGCTCGCGGCGCTGATCTATCTCGGGTCGCGCCTGCGGCGGCGCTACGCCGCAGCGCAAGCGCATCGCGTCCGCTACGATTGGCGCCGAATCCTCAACGCGGGTGCCGGCGCCGCGGCGGCAACGATCGCGGTCACTCTGATGGGCTCGGCCGACGTCGTGCTGGTCAAGCACTTCTTCGATGCGCACGCCGCCGGGCTATACGCGGCGGCCTCGCTGGGCGGGAAGATCCTGCTCTATCTGGTGGGATTCATCCCGACGGTGCTGCTGCCGCAGGCGGCCGACCGTCACGCTCGCGGCGCGCAGACACGCGAGGTGCTCGTGGCGAGCCTCTTGATGTTCGCCGTCGTCGCGTGCGGCGGGGTCTTCGTCTTCCGTTTCTTCGGCACCGAGGTACTTCACGCGCTGGTCGGACGCGCCTTCGACGCGGCGTCGCCGCTGCTGGTAACATACGGCTTGGCGATGGTCATGCTGGCGCTGACGAACGCGCTCACGTACTACGGCATCGCGACGCACCGCTTGGCGTTCACCGTGCCGCTCTTCATCTGCACGTTCGGCACGCTGGGCGCGATCGCCATGATTCATCCGACGCTGGCGACCGTCGTGGAGATCATGGTCGTCGGGAATTTCGCGGCCACGCTCGCGGTCGCGGTCGCGCTGATCGCACAGCGTAACACGACGGGCCGGCGGTCGACGGTTTGAAGCGCGTCCTGTTGATTGGCGGTTCCGGGCGGCTCGGGACGGCCATTCGACGGCGCTGGCATGACTGCGAGATCGTCGCCCCCGCTCACGGCGACCTCGAACTGGGCGACTTCGGAGCGCTCGCCCGCGAAGTCGCCCGCATCCAGCCGGATGTCCTTCTGAACTGCGCCGCGTTTCACGACGTGGACCGCTGCGAGACCGAGCCCGTGCCGGCGTTCTTGACCAACGCGATCGCCGTCGCGGGCGCCGCGCGCCTCGCGCGCGACGCCGGCGCCGTGTTCGTGACCCTCAGCACGGATTACGTCTTCGACGGCGCGGCGGGCTCGCCGTATACGGAAGACGACGCGCCGCATCCGCTCTCGGTCTACGGCACGTCCAAGCTCGCAGGCGAGTATCTCGTGGAGGCCGCCGGGGGGCGCGCGTTCGTTGTGCGCACCTGCGGCGTGTACGGCGCGGCCGAGCCGGCTGCGCGGCAGCCGGGGCTCGTCGAGCGCGTGGTCGCCGGCGGCGCCGGGCCGTTGCGCGTGGTCGCGGACTCCGTCGCCTCGCCGACCTTCGCAGGGGACCTCGCCGACGCGCTGAGCCGCCTCGTCGAGAGCCCGGCGTACGGCCTCTATCACGCCGTCAACGCCGGGCCGGTGAGCTGGTACGACTTCGCCGCCGAGGCGGCGCGGCTGGCAGGGGTGGAAGCGGCGATCGAGCCGATCCCCGCGCGGGAGTGGAAGGCCGCGGCGCCGCGTCCGCGCTTCTCGGCGCTCTCCAACGCGAAGCTCGCCGCCCTGGGAATCCCGATGCCGTCGTGGCGGGCGGGGCTGGCGGCGTACTTGGGGGTTTCCTAGGGCTTCGGATAAACTAGACTGCACCGTGGAACTGAAGATCGACCGGGAGCGCGTGGCACGCTGCCGCGAGCTGGCGTCGGCCATAGTCGCGCCGGTGGAGGCGTTCATCGCCGCGCACTCGACCGTGTCGGTCGAGCGCGCCGTCCTGCGTCTCTTGGGCGTGGATGGCGTCACGGCCGACGAGATTCCGATCCCTAACGCCCTCGTGGACGCGCTGGCGCCGGACGAGCGCCGGCGCGGTGTGGCGCTGGTCTTCGGGAAGGCGCTGGCGGAGACCGGCCTCGAGCCGGCGGCCCTCGGCGAGGCGCTCGGCGTGCGCCGGTTCTCACTCGAGCAGTTCGCCCAGACTCCGGAGGCCGCGGCGCGCGGAGCGTTGCGTCCCCACATCGGAGCGGCGCTGCGCCGCATCGAAACCCGACGTGAAGAGCGCGCGCAGCGCCTCGCGCGACTTCCCCAGCTCCCTCCGCCGCTGCTCTACGTGATCGTCGCTAGCGGCAACATCTACGAGGACCGCAGCGCCGGCGTGGCGGCCGCCGAGGCCGGGGCGCAGGTCATCGCCGTGATCCGCTCGACCGGGCAGTCGCTGCTCGACTTCGTGCCGTTCGGTCCCACGACCGAAGGCTTCGGCGGTACGTATGCGACCCAGGCGAACTTCGCGATCATGCGCGCGGCGCTCGACGAGATCGGCGAGCGGTTAGGGCGCTACGTGATGCTGACCAACTACGCGAGCGGCCTGTGCATGCCGGAGATCGCGGTGATAGCGGCGCTCGAGCGGCTCGACATGCTGCTGAACGACTCGATGTACGGGATCCTCTTCCGCGACATCAACATGAAGCGCACCTTCGTCGATCAGCACTTCAGCCGAATGCTCAACGCGTATTCCGGAATCATCATCAACACCGGCGAGGACAACTATCTTACCACCGCCGACGCGGTGGATCAGGCGCCGGCCGTGCTGGCGTCGCAGTTCATCAACGAGGAGTTCGCTCATCGGGCCGGCCTGCCCGACGATCAGATCGGACTCGGCGACGCCTACGAGATCAATCCGGATCTCGAAGACAGCTTCCTCTATCAGATCGCGCAGGCTCAGCTCGCCCGCGAGATCTTCCCGCAAGCGGCGCTCAAATACATGCCGCCCACGAAGCACATGACGGGCGACGTCTTCAAGGGACACCTGATCGACGCGATGTTCAACCTCACGTCGGTGATGACGGGGCAGCGCATCCATCTTTGCGGAATGCTGACCGAGGCGATTCACACGCCGTTCTTGGGCGACCGCGCGCTCGCGCTGGAAAACGCCCGCTACATCATGAACACCGCGCGTCACCTGGGCGCCGAGATCGTACTGCGGCCGGGCGGAACGATCGAGCGGCGCGCGCACGACGTTCTCGCCGCCTGCGAGTCGCTGCTGCAGAGCGTGTCGGAGGCCGGGCTGATGGCCGCTATCGAGTCTGCGACGTTCGCCGACGTTTCGCGCTCGCCCGACGGCGGCCGCGGTTTCGAGGGCGTCTTCGCGCGCGCCGGCGACTACTTCAATCCATTCGAAGAAGCTTTGACTCCTTCGCCCCTCGAATCCGCTGCGGGTGACAAGCTCAGGATGACAAGCGTTTAGGTATGAGTAGAATCGTCAAGCCGTACGGTGATACGCAAGACGACGGCAAGATTCAGCTCTCGTTCACGCTCCCGGTGGAGTGGAGCGAGGCCGCCGACGAGGCGGCGCGCCAGCTTGCGGGCAAGATGGGCTTCACCGACGTGCAGGTCGTCGACGGCCGCCCGATCGCGACGGGCTTTTCGTTCTTCGTGCTGTATGCCAGCACGCGCGAGGGCGTGGACGTCGAGGGCATCCATGCGCCGTCCGCGCGCGCGCACGAGATGTCGATGGACGAGATCGACGCCTTCGTCGCCGAGCGCATCGGGCGAAAGATCCGCGTCGCCGGCGCGTGCATCGGAACCGACGCGCACACCGTCGGCATCGACGCAATCCTCAACATGAAGGGTTACAAGGGCGACTACGGGCTCGAGCGCTATCACATGTTCGAGGCGTTCAACCTAGGCAGCCAGGTCGCGCCCGAAGAGCTCGTGCGTTACGCGAGGGAACATCGCATCGACGCGTTGCTCGCCTCGCAGGTCGTCACCCAGAAGGGCAGCGACGTCAAGAATTTCACGCAGCTCGGCGAGCTGCTCGAGGCCGAGGGGCTGCGCGATCGCGTGGTCTTGATCTGCGGCGGCCCGCGCGTCACCAATCGTTTGGCGAGCGAGCTGGGATACGACGCGGGCTTCGGTCGCGGCACGCTTCCGAGCGCCGTCGCCGCCTTCATCGCAGTCACGCTGGCCGAGCGCCTGCGCCGGCCCGTAGCGGCGAGATAACGCGCGGCGTGGCTAAGACCGCACTCGTCACCGGCATCACGGGTCAGGACGGCTCGTATCTAGCGGAGCTGCTGTTGCGCAAAGGCTACCGCGTCGTGGGCATGACGCGGCGCACGAGCACGGAGGTGCACGAGCGCATCGAGCACATCGTCGGCGACGTCGAGATCGTCTCGGGCGACCTGCTCGACCAAAGCTCGGTCACGTCGATTCTCAACGACGTGCGCCCGAACGAGATCTATAACCTCGCGGCGCAATCGTTCGTCCCGGCCTCGTGGACTCAGCCGGTGCTCACGGGCGAGTTCACCGCGCTGGGGGTTACGCGCGTGCTCGAGGCGGTTCGCCAAGTCGATCCGACGATACGCTTCTATCAGGCGTCCAGCTCCGAGATGTTCGGCAACACGCCTGAGTCTCCGCAGAACGAGACGACCGGCTTTTATCCGCGCAGCCCGTACGGTGTCGCGAAGGTCTACGGCCACTGGATCACGGTCAACTATCGCGAGTCGTACGGCCTCTACGCATGCAGCGGCATCTCTTTCAACCACGAAAGCGTGCCGCCCCAAACACCGATCATCATTCGGCATAAGGACGTCGTCGACATCGTGCCGATCGGTGACCTGTTGCACGTACGCGAAAAGGGGTCGGTCGTTCAGCGCTTCGACCTCGGCGACGGCGTGGAGGTGTGGGACGGCGAGCGGTTCGCGCGTGTCCTCGGCGCAACGGCATACCTGCACCGCCCCGTCGTCGACAATAAGGGCGTACGGCGCATCGAGGCGCGCTGCGGAACCGTGACGCTGACCGGCGATCACGTCGTCTTTCTGTCGGACGGAGAGTGTCCGGCGCGCGGGATCGTCTACGGCGACAAGGTGCTCCAGGCGCAACTGCCCGAGCCGCCGAGTTTTTCCAACCCCACGCGCGACTTCGCATGGATGCTCGGCGCCTACGTCGGGGACGGTAGCGCCCACATCGAAAAAGACGGACCGATGCACGCGCGGTTTACGAACTCCAACGAGGCGCTTCGCAGCGCCTTTGCGGAGGTTTGGGGGCGCCAAACGCTCGGGTACACGACATACGCTCCGACATCGTCGGGATTCGTTGCCGGCAGGACCATCGGGGCGCTCGCGCTCGACGGCGCGCCCCGCTTCGTCGAATGGCTGCGCGACGAATGCTATACAAAGGACGGACACAAGCGTGTCCCGCGCGTCGTCCTCAACGCCGACGAGAGCGCGTGGTTGGCGTTTCTCGAAGGCTACAACGCGACGGACGGCCTCAAAGCCGGCAACGGCGCGTACGGCTTTAAGAACTTCAAGACGAACTCGCCGGTGCTCGCGATGGGCCTGTGGTGGCTGGCGCGAAAAGCGCTTAGGCAGGACTGCGTTCTGAACGTCGACGTTGGTCCTGTGGAGCGGCCGGGGCCGTTCTATTCCATCAACCTCCGTTCGCGCAATGCACGCGGGCGAACGGGCGCGCATCCGCGCTCGGATCTGCGCATCGTCAAGCGCACGCTCGAGGATCCCCACTATGCGGGCTGGCTCTACGATCTGTCGACCGAGACGGGCCGCTTTCATGCGGGCGTCGGGGAAATGGTGATCCACAACTCGCCGCGGCGCGGGAAGGAGTTCGTAACGCGGAAGATCTCCGACGGCGTGGCGCGCATCAAGCTTGGCCTGGCCAAGGAGCTGCGGCTCGGGAACCTCGACGCGCACCGCGACTGGGGATACGCGGGCGACTACGTGCGGGCCATGTACCTGATGCTCCAGCAGGAGGCGGCCGATGACTACGTGGTCGCGACCGGACGCACGCACAGCGTGCGCGACTTCGTGCGCATCGCCTTCGAGGTGGCAGGCCTCGGTTCGTTCGAGCCCTACGTCGTCATCGATCCGCGCTTCGTCCGCCCCGCGGAGGTCGACCGGCTGATCGGCGACGCCGGCAAGGCGCGGCGGGTGCTGGGCTGGCAGCCCGAGGTGAGCTTCGAGCAGCTCGTCGCCATGATGGTCGAGTCGGACATCAAGCGGTGCGAGCGCTCGTAACCGGCGCAAGCGGGTTTGTCGGCCAATATCTGCTCTCCGCGCTACGCGATGTGGGCGCCGAAGCCTTCGATTGCCCCGTAGACGTCAATGACGCTGCGACGCTGCGCGCGGCGCTCGAGACTTCGCGACCGACGGTCGTTTTCCACCTCGCCGCGCAGACCTTCGTTCCGCACTCGCTCGCGACGCCGATAGAGACATACGAAACCAACGCGATGGGCACGGCCCATCTCGCCGAGGCCGTGCGCGAATATGCAGCCGGCCCACGACCGCGCATCGTGTTCGCGAGCTCCGCCGAAGTGTACGGCGCGCGCGACGCGAGCGAGTATCCTCTCGTGGAGACGCTCGATCTGCGGCCCGTCAATCCCTACGGCGCGAGTAAGGCGGCAGCAGAGGCGATCTTGCTGGCTGAAGCGGCGAGCTTTGGCGTCGACGTGGTGATCGCGCGGGCGTTCAACCACATCGGCCCGGGTCAGGACGAGCGCTTCGTCGTCGCGTCGTTTGCGGCTGAGCTGGCACGCATCGCCTCGGGCGGCCCGCCGCAGCTACTCGTCGGAAACCTCGAGGCGGCGCGTGATTTTCTCGACGTGCGCGACGTCGTCCTAGCATATATCGCGCTTGCGCGCGACGGCGAACCGGGCCAGATCTACAACGTGTGCAGCGGCCGCGCAGTCACGGTCCGCGACGTGCTCCGCGAGCTGATCGCGATCGCGCGCGTGCCGGTCGAGGTGCGCGAGGATCCCGAGAAGATGCGCGGCACCGACGTACCGTTATCGGTCGGCAATCCGGCAAAACTGCGCGCGCGCACGGGATGGGAACCGCAGATCCCGCTCGTGCGATCGCTGCGCGATATCTACGAGACACGGCGTGAGGCAACAAGAGTTCGTCTTTAAGAACCGCGGGCTGCTGCTGACGCTGCCGGCGGCGGCGCTGGCGATCTTCGGGCATCCGAGCGTCGCGAGCATCGCGCTCGGCGTGCCGCTTGCGGTGGCGGGGGAGCTCATACGCTGCTGGGCGGTCGGGTACTCGGGCGCGACGACGCGCGACGACGCGGTCACCGCACCCAAGCTGGTTACCGGCGGTCCGTACGGTTACGTCCGCAACCCGCTGTACATCGGCAACTTCATCACCGCCGCCGGGTTCGCGATCGCATTCACGGGACGAAATTCGTTTGCCGCGCAGTGCGCGCTGATCGGCGGATCGCTGGCCGCGATGGCATCAGTCTATGCGGTCATCGTGCCGCACGAGGAGGCTTTCCTGCACTCGAAGTTCGGCGCGGCGTTCGAACGCTATTGCGAACGGGTGCCGCGCCTGATCCCCCGGCTCCAACCATTGCGAGAAGACGACGCCCGGTGGGACGGACGCGCGCTGGTGGAGGCCGAGAGCAAGACGTTCGCGCTCTTCGGCGCGATGCTCGCGGTGCTGGCCGTCAAGGCGCGCGGCGCGTAGCACTTGAGATGTCGACGCAACGCCGGCTGACGCTGGCGCTCGCGGCAACCGCGCTCGTCGCGGTGCTCGAGTTGTGGGGCGGCGCCGTGTCGCGCAGCCTCGCGCTCACGAGCGACGCCGCGCACGTGTGCATGGACGCGTTCGCCATGGCCCTCGCCCTGCTCGCCGCGATCGGTGCGGCGCGGCCCGCCGATCCACGGCGCACTTTTGGTTACGGGCGCATCGAGGTGCTCGGCGCCCTCGCCAACGGAACGCTGCTGCTCGTCGCGACGATCGCGATCGTGTACTTCGCCGCGCGGCGCTTCGCCGCGCCGGTCGAGCCGCACGCCGCCGTCATGGCGTACGTCGCCGCCGCGGGTCTGGCCGTCAACGCCGGCGTAGGGATGTTGCTGCGGCCCGGCGGACGGCGCGATCTCAACGTGCGCGCCGCGCTCTTTCACGTGCTCGGCGACGCGCTCGGCGCAATCGCCGTCGTTATCGGCGGAATAGCGATTGCGCTGACCCGTCGCCCCTGGATCGATCCGCTGCTCTCGCTGTTCGTCGCCGCTATCATCGTCGTCGGCGTCGCGCGCGTGATGCGTGACGCGACTCGCGTGCTGCTCGAGAGCGTTCCGGAGGGCGTCAGCGCGGCCAAGCTCACGGCGCACCTCGAGAGGATCGGCGGCGTAACCGGCGTTCACGACCTGCACGTCTGGTCGATCGGCAGCGGTTCGCACGCGCTCTCCGCGCACGTGCTGCTCGACGACCGGCGCATCAGCGAGGCGACCGAAGTGCTGCGCGAGATCACGGCGTGCGCGGAATCGCACTTCGGCATCACCCACGTCACGATCCAATTCGAATGCGAAACCTGCCCAATCGTCGTACGCCATTGAGCGGAGGCGGCGGCGCGCGACGTGATGCGGAGGAAGCTCCCGACCGCCGAGCGGAGCCACGGACGGCGGGAGCGAGGCGGCGGGGCAGCAGGGGCCGAGCCCGGACGGCGAGGCGACGAGCGATTCCGAGGCACCATGTCGCGCGACGCTGTCCGGAGCCGAGGTCAGCCAAACGCGCGGCGCGAATTGTGGGCGGGCTATGGCTGAAATGAATTCGAAAACCGTCGTGCTCGCAATGGCGCGCACGCCGTTCGGCAAACTGGGGGGAGCGCTCGCTCCGCTTTCCGTGACGACGCTGGGCGCGGTTGCATTGACCGCCGCCGTGGAGCGGTCGAAGATCGATCCGTCGGAGGTCGAGCACGTGACCTTCGGCGAGGTGCTGCAAGCGGGCGTCGGTCAGAACCCGGCGCGCCAGGTGCTGTTCAAGTCGGGGCTCGCCAAGACGGTGACGGCGGACACGATCAACAAGGTCTGTGCTTCGGGCATGCTGGCGGTCGTGAACGCGATGCGCGCCATCAACGCCGGCGCCAACGCGGTGGTCGCGGCGGGCGGCATGGAGTCGATGTCCAACGCGCCGTACCTGCTGCGCGACGCACGCTGGGGATATCGCTTCGGCGACGGCGCCCTCGTGGACGCGATGATCTACGACGGACTCTGGGACCAGTATTTCCCGATGACGATGGCGACGCAGGGCAGCAAGGTCGCCGCCGAGCTGCAGCTCACGCGCGAGGAGCAGGATCGCTTCGCATACGAGAGTCATCGCCGCGCCGCCGAGGCGCACGCGGCCGGGCACCTGGCCGACGAGATCGTGCCGGTGCGCGTCGCGAGCAAGGCCAAGGACAAGGTCGTCGTCGAGCGGCTGCCCCAGCAGGGGAAGGTCCGCATCCCGGTTTCGGTCGGCGCGCGCAACCGCGTCTGGGAGCACGAGCCGTCGCAAGAGTTCACGCTCGACTATGCTGCGTACGCCCCGTTCGTCACGGGCGATCATCCGCACGTCGTCGCCGACCGCGACGAATCGGTGCGGGCCGACGCGAGCATCGAGGCGATGGCGAAGCTGCGGCCGCTCGAGCGCAACGGCACGGTGACGGCGGGCAACGCCCCCGGCGTCAACGACGGCGCTGCGGCGCTGATCCTCGCCGACTCGGGCTATGCCGCGTCCCACGGCTACGAGGCGCTCGCGACGATCGTCGATCACGACACCGTCGCGTGGGACTCGCCCTACATCAGCCTGACACCCGCGATGGCAGCGCACAAGCTGCTCGACCGGACGGGATACCGCGCCTCCGACGTCGCCGTGTGGGAGATCAACGAGGCGTTTTCCGCCGTCGCGATGGAGTCGGCGCGCCGGCTCGAGCTCGAGGAGGGCTCGTTCAACCGGTTCGGCGGCGCCGTCGCGATGGGCCATCCGATCGGCGCGTCGGGAGCGCGCCTCGTACAGACCGTCATCAACCAGTTGCGCAAGCGCGGCGGCGGCCTCGGCATCGCGGCGATCTGTTCCGGCGGCGGCCAAGGCGATGCTCTCCTCATAGCGGTTTGATTACCGAAGCGCGGGCGCAGTTCGAGCTGACGAACGAGCAGCGGTCGATCGGCGCGCTCGCGGCGGAGATCGCGCAGCGCGAGATCGCGCCGTTCGTCGCCGAGTGGGATCGCGGCCACGTGTTTCCGCGCGAGCTGTACGCGAAGCTGACCCAAGCCGGGTTCATGGGGATCTTGGTGCCGGAAGAATACGGCGGCGCGGGCGCGGATTACGTTTCGTACTCGCTCGCCGTCGAGGAGCTGGCGCGAGTCGATGCCGGGACGGCGGTGACGGTGTCGGTGCACTCGATGATCTGCTCGGCGATCCGCAAGCTGGGGACGCCCGCGCAGCGCGAGCGCTGGCTGCGGCCGCTCGCAACCTCCGACGTCATCGCCGGCTTCGCGCTGACGGAGCCGGACGCGGGATCCGATGCCGCCGCGCTGCGTGCGACCGCGCGGCGGACCGAAAACGGCTACGTGCTCAATGGCCGCAAGCAGTGGTGCAGCACCGGAAGCTACGCGGGCGTCGTCATGGGCATGTTCCGGACCGGGGGAACGGGCGCGCGCGGCGTGAGCGCCTTCCTGATCGAGCCGGGCCTTGTGGGCGTCACCGTCGAGCGCGTAACCGACAAGCTCGGCATCCACACGAGCAACACGTGCGACCTCGCGTTCGACGACGTCGCGGTCGGCGCGGACGCGCTCCTCGGCGAGGAGGGCGCAGGGTTCGGCAACGCGATGACCGCGCTGACGGCCGGGCGCATCGGCATCGCCTCGCAGGCGATCGGGATCCTGGCCGCGTGCCTCGACGAGTCGGTGAAGTTCGCCAAGGAACGGGTGGCGTTCGGCAAGCCGATCGGCGCGTTCGAGGGCGTATCGTTCAAGATCGCCCAGATGGCCATGGACCTCGACGCCGCTCGGATGCTCACCTATCGTGCGGCCGCGCTGGCCGACGACGGCGAGCCGTTCGCGCTGGCGGCCAGCAAGGCGAAGCTCTTCGCATCGACCGCCGCGCGCAAGCACGCGGCGGAGGCCGTGCAGATCCACGGCGGATACGGGTACACCAGCGAATTCCCGGTCGAGCGTCACTACCGCGACGCGAAGATCACGGAGATCTACGAGGGCACGTCCGAGATCCAGCAGCTCATCATCGCGCGCTCGCTCCTGGGCCGGCTCGACTAGTCGCCGTAGAAGGCGGGCGGGCCGCTCCGCCGCCCGCAAAAATCAAAGAATTTCGCGTGTCACACACGAGGCCGCACGGACGCTATCTGGAAATAGTGCGTGCAGTTTGCGTTGGAGGCTGACATGAGGCATGCGCCATCTGGCATTACGCGTTTTTCTTTTCTAGGCATGGCCTTTTTCTTGGCCGCGTGCGCGTCGAACGCGAGCGGGCCGCTCACGCCGCAGGCCGCGGCGCCGCTCCCGCAGGGCGGCGCGTCGCCGCAAAGCGGTCCGCAGATCCTGCTGGTCGGGACGCGCTGGCAGGCGCCGTGGAATCTCGCGGTCGATCGCGACGGCTGCGTTTACGTTACCGATCTCCCGACCGGAAAGGTATTCAAGATCACGCCGCCCTTCACGGGACGGAAACACGGTAGGATCAGCTACATCGGGGCGTATTATTGGTATCCTTGGGGCATCGCCGTCGACAACGACGACAACACCTACGTTTCGGAAGGCGCGCCGTACGTCGGTTGGTTCATCTATCAAGAAACACCGATCGGCGTACAGAACTTCGTCGCAAGAGGCGCGTATTTTACGGGCCTCGCGGTCGACGGACACCAAAACGTTTATGCCGCCGCCGACACGAGTGTGATCTTTAGGATCCTGCGCATTCATGGGGGCTGGCAGATTCCCGTGCGCTACGGGCCGAAGTTCAAGCAGGCCACAGGCATCGCCGCCGACGCCGCCGGCGACGTCTACGTCACCGACGCCGTTGCAAATCAGGTCAAGATGATCGAGCCGGGCGGAAAGGTCGTGACCATCGGTTCCGGATACGACCAGCCGACCAGCGTAGCCGTGGACCGGTACTGCAAGACGGCGTGTGCGGTCTACGTCGCCGACACGACTCACAACGCGATCAAGATGATCGCGCCGCCGTTTACCGGGCCGACTCACGGTAAGATCAGCGTTATCGGACACGGGTTCTGGCAACCGTGGGGCGTCGCGGCCAAAGGCAACGACGTGTACGTCGCGGACACGAATCACCACCTGGTGAAAGAGGTCATCCCATAGCGCGATAACTCGGTGCGATAGAACTCGCAAGGAGCGGTGCCCGAACTCCAGCGAACCTGTCGGGCCGCAATGAATCTGCTGGAGCATCAGGGCAAGGAGCTGTTCAAGCGCGCGGGCATTGCCGTCCCGCGCGCTCATCATGCGGCCACGCCGGAGGCGGTCGAACGCTTCATCCAGAGCGCGCCCGGCGATTGGGTCGTCAAGGCGCAAGTGCTGATGGGCGGCCGCGGCAAGGCCGGCAAGATCAAGATGGCGAGCAGCGCGTCCGACGGGCGCAGCGCCGCGCGCGAGATCATGGCGACGCGGATGCCGCCGAATCGCCAGAACCCTGCGGGCGAACCGATCAACTCCGTGCTCGTGGAGGAGCGGCTCGATATCGCCAAGGAGGCCTACTGCGCGATCGCGATCGACCGAACGGCACGCAAGCCCGTCTTCATCGTGAGCCGCTTCGGCGGCATGGACATCGAGGAGGTCGCGGAGCGCCATTCCGAATCGATCGCGCGCTTCTACGTTGATACGGCGATCGGCTACTCCCCGTTCATCGGACGCGAGCTGGCCTTCTGCGCGGAGCTCGATCCCGGGTATCGCCGGCAGTTTCCCGCGATCGCCGGCGCGCTCTACGATCTGTTCTTCGATTACGGAGCGAAGCTCGTCGAGATCAATCCGCTCGCGCTGACGTCCGACGGACGCGTGATCGCCTCGGACGCGAAGGTCGAGCTCGACGACGACGCCCTCTTCCGCAGTCCCGAGTTCGACGAGTGGCGCAAGAGCCTGCCGCTGGACGAAGACGAAATTTTGGCGGCGCAGGCCGGCGTCGGAATCCGCAACTTCCGCCGCTTTCCCGGAAACGTCGGCACGATGGCCAACGGTGCGGGTCTCGCGATGGCGACGATGGACGCAGTGGCCGACGCGGGCGGTGCGATCGCGAACTTCCTCGACGTCGGCGGCGGCGCGAACGCGCAGCGCGTACGCAGCTGCTACGAGCTGGTCGTCAACAGCACCGGCGCTACGGTTTTCTTCATCAACATCTTCGGCGGCATCACGCGCGGCGACGAGGTGGCGCGCGGCGTCGTCGAGGCGATGGCGCAGACCACGTCGCGTAAGATCCCGCTCGTCATCCGTCTGACCGGCACGAACGAAGAAGAAGGACGCCGCATTCTCGCCGAGGCGGGCATGACGCCGGTCGAAACCATGGACGAAGGCGCACGCGAAGCGGTTCGCCTTGCGAAGGGCTGACGATGGCGATCTTTTTAGATAAGAACAGCAAGGTGATCGTGCAGGGCATCACCGGCTGCGAAGGCTCGTATCACACGGAGCGGATGGTGAAGTACGGCACGAACATCGTCGGCGGCGTCACGCCCGGCAAGGGCGGACAGAGGACGCCGCAGGGGCTGCCGGTGTTCGACACCGTCAAGGAGGCCGTCGACTTTACCGGCGCGACGCACACCTGCATCTTCGTGCCGCCGCCGTTTGCCGCCGACGCGCTCTACGAGGCGCACGACGCCGGCATCACGCTGGCGGTCTGCATCACCGAAGGCGTCCCCGTTCACGACATGCTCCAGGTCGTCGGCGCGACCCGCGGCATGCGGATCATCGGTCCCAACTGCCCGGGCCTCGTCTCGCCGGGCAAGGCGCTCGTCGGGATCATGCCCGGCCACGTCTTCAAAGAAGGGCCGGTCGGGCTGATGTCCCGCTCGGGCACGCTGACCTACGAGGTGGTGGACCTCCTGACCCGGGCGGGGCTGGGCCAGTCGACCTGCGTGGGCGTCGGCGGCGACCCGATCATCGGGACGACCTTCGTCGAGTGCCTGCGCGAGTTCAAGAACGACTCCCAGACCCGGCCCTGGTCATCTGCGGGGAAATCGGCGGATCCGACGAGGAGGACGCGGCCGCATTCGTCGCCGAGCACCTGCCCGAGCTGCCGGTGGTCGCCTTCATCGGGGGCCGCAACGCGCCGCCCGGCAAGTCGCTCGGCCATGCCGGGGCGATCATCTCGGGCAGCTTCGGTACGCCCGAAAGCAAGCTAGCGGCCTTCGCCGCCGCAGGCGTCCCCGTGGCCGAACGCCCATCAGAAATCCCTCAACTAATAGCCGAGCGGCTGTCAGTTCCAGCCTAGCGGCGCCCGCCGCTTACCTTTTAAGGGTGGCTAAAGGAACCGACCCTTTCCTGAGCAAATCCTTGGCGCTGTGGGTCACTCTGTGAAGCTCCTGAGGCCGTTGCGCAGCAGGGTAGGCAGGGCGGCTCGCCTTTTGACAACTTAACGATTAAGAGGGTTAAACGAACAATGAGTTCATATCAAACCCTCCGTCGTGCGGGCATAGCCGCAGCGTTGCTGCTGGCGTTTCTCTGCCAGGGAACATGGGCACTGGCAGGCGTCACCGGTAACATTGCGGGATCGGTAAAGGATACGAGTGGCGCGCCGATTGCCGGCGTGGAAGTGCAGGCAGTTGCGCCCTCGATGTCTCGCACCGCAACGACGGACGCGGGAGGACACTTTGTGTTCCTTTCGCTTGCCCCGGACACATACACCGTGAACTTGACGCGCGCCGGCTACCAGAGCGTTTCGTTCCCGGGTGTTGTGGTATTCGCCGACCAAACGCAAAACGTCGCGTACACGATGGTCAAGACACTCAAGACGATCGCGCGCGTGACGTCGCAGGCCGGTGCCTCGCTCGTGAAATCGGGCGTCGGCAGCGACCTGTATAGCGTCAACGCCGCGCAGGCGGCGGCTGCGCAAGCGCTGGGCGGCGGCGGTAACCTCAACAACGCGTACTCGGCCATGGCCACGGTCCCCGGCGTCCAAGTGTCGCAGGGCGGCATGGGCTGGGATTTCAACGCCGCGTACGTCCGCGGCCAGAACTCCTATTACACCGGCTACGAGTACGACGGTATTCCGGTCAACCGCGCCTTCGACAACTACAACTCGTCGACGGAGTCCAGCCTGGGCTTGCAAGAGCTGCAGGTCTACACCGGCGGCGGCCCGGCCTCGGTGGCCACGGCCGGCACGGCCGGGTTCATCAACCAGGTCATCAAGACCGGTACGTTCCCGGGCTATGGCCAAGGCAACTTGGGCATCGCGACGCCCACGTTCTACCATGCAGCACAGGTCGAGATCGGCGGATCGACGCCGGATCGGACCTTCAGCTACTACATCGGGCTCGCGGGCTACAACCAGGACTACCGGAACCTCGATAACAGCAACGGCGCCGGCTACATGACGCCGTTCGCTCCGTTCACCGGCGACACGACCGGCAACTCGATCGGTTACGGCTTCGGCAGCAATCAGGTGCTGTTCGTCGCGCCGACGTGCATCATCGGCACGTGCCAGGGCGTCAAGCCGATCTGTCCGCTGGCCTCGGCGGGAGTGAGCAAGTTCAACTTCCCGACTCAGGGCTGCTGGCAGTACTACAGCGGCACTCGGCGGCAGCCCGTCGCAGATCGCTGATCGCGAGGACGTGATCAACCTGCACATGGGCATTCCCAAGCACAACGGCTTGCGGGACGACGTGCAGGTGCTGTGGAGTGGTTCGGCCTTGGCCAACTACTTCTACGACAGCCCGACCGACATCGGCCCGGGCACCAACCAGTACATCTGGGCGGCGCTACAACACGGTGCGCACGCTCCGATCTGCGGTCCCGAGACGATCGCTCCGGGGCTGACGGTCAACGGGTGCAACTCGCCGACCGGCGCGGCCGGGCAGATCGCCGCGACGCTGCACACCTCGCCGTTCTTCGGCGGTCCGTACTCGTGCGCCACGAACGGCGACGGGCTGCGGCCCGACCTACACCTCGTACGCCGATAACGTCTCGTACAACGTCCCGTTCGGCACGCCGATCGCGTCGAGCGCGACGAACGTCAAGGCGCCGGGGATCTACTTCGCGCCGGGCACGCCGGCGCACGCCTACCTCGGGCAGATTCCGCTGAACGACAACTCGGCCAACGTCAATCGCAACGACACGGGCATCACGAAGGTGCAGTACACCTACGCGCTCAGTCAGGCGGCCTATCTGCGGCTTTACGGCTACACCTTCTACTCCGACTGGCTGCAGACCGACCCGCTCTTCGGCGGCACGGCACTGCTCGTGCCCTCGGCGATCTCGTCGGAGTACGACCTGATCACGCACACGTCGGGCGGTGCGCTGGACTTCCAGGATCAGATCAACGACCAGAACCTGGTCTCGCTCGACGGCAACTACACGACGTCGGGCGTGATCCGATTCAACAACTACTCGGGCTACCTGGGCTGCCGCGGCACGTGCGTGGGCGGCTCGCCGATCGGCTATATGTCCAAGGCCGGTAACGGCTTCAAGTGCTACGACCCGGCCACGCGGCAAGTCGGAGATCTGCTTCAACAGCTCTACTACGACGTGGCCTCCAACGTGCGACGGTCAGCCCGACCTGGATGGCCTCGGCGCAGAGCGGTCCGACCGGCTTCGGTCCGGCGGGCTCGCCGGCGGCGCAAGCCGGCGCCACCTGGGACAGCCTGTGGTCCGGCAACGCGACCGGTCCGCTGAACACCGTGCGTCCGCGCTTTACCAACGCGGCGCTCCAAGATCAGTGGCGTCCCAGCGACAAGTTCCTGTTCAACGCCTCCATCCGGTACGACAACTTCACGTACGTCCTGCCGGAGTCGGCCAACGCAGCGAACATCTTCTACGCCAATCAGACCGCCAATTTCACCTGTGTGCTGGCCGCGACCAACCAGGTGATGACGGCACCCGCTGCCGCCGGGCGGCGTTCCGCCGGCCTCGGCGCAGTACGTCGTGGGCGACTGTAACAAGGCCGCTACGGTGCTCTTCCCGACCGGTCCGCACACCGGCTGGGTGCATCCCAACGGCACGACGCAGGACGGCGTGGCGGCGCCCAACTTCACCTCCAGCTCGCCGGGCTCGTACAGCCTGGATTACTGGCAGCCGCGTTTCTCGGCGACCTATACGGCCTCGCCGGACACCGTGTTCCGCGCCTCGGCCGGCCGCTTCACGCAGCCGCCGATCTCGGCCTCGGTGCAGTACCTCAGCGCCACCGGCGACAACCGCTCGCTGTGGAACAACATGATGAACCTCGGGTTCTACTCGCCGTTCCACCCGATTCCGGGCATCTCGTCGGCGCAATACGACCTGTCGTGGGAGCAGCATCTGCACGGAACGGACATGAGCTTCAAGCTCACGCCGTACTACACGTGGGTCAACGGCTGGCAACAGCAGACGTTCATCGGCGCGGGCTTCGTGACGCAAGTGCCGGTGGGCGTGAACCGCAACTACGGCGTCGAGTTCCAGTTCAACAAGGGTGACTTCACCCGCAACGGACTCTCGGGCCAGCTGGCGTTCAGCTATACCAACTCCAAGGTCCAGTTCACCAACTACGGCCTGAGCAACGGCGGCGTCGTTCCCAACACGATCACCGCGCTCAACCAGGTGATCACGGCGTGGAATCAACTAACCAAGGCGGGCGGCGGCAGCCCCTGTTACCAGGGACTGACCGGCGTGTCATGCTCCAAGCCCAACGGCTCCAAGCAAGACACGATCCTCAACCCGTACTACAACATGACGTCCGCAGGGGCTGCTGAATCCCAACGGCTGGTACAACCCGTACACGACGGCCATCGCGCCGAACCTCTACGGGTTCCTCCAGAGCTACATCTCGCCATACGTGGCGTCGCTGTTGCTCAACTACCGCCACGACAAGCTGGCGATCACGCCCAGCTTCTCGTTCCAGACCGGCGGCTTCTACGGAACCCCGATGGACGTGACCGGCGTCGACCCGCGTGCCTGCACGCTCAACTCGGCGGCCACGGGCATCACCAAGCTCTCGCCCAAGACCAATCCGTTGCAGTGCAACTACCTGACGACGGTGGCGGCGGGCCTGGGGCAGTTCGGCTACCTCTACATCCCCAATCCGCAGACCGGAACGTTTGCGTACAACAACTATCAGAATCCCAGCTCGATCGTGGGTAATCTCCAGGTTACCTACGACCTGAGCCCGCGGATCAAACTGATGGTGCTCGGCGCGAACCTCTTCCACTCGTGCTTCGGCGGCTCGTCGACCCCGTGGTCGTCGGCCTATCCGCCCAGCAACGTGGTCTGCGGCTACACGCCGGCGGGCGGACCGCTCAACAGCACCATCTATCCGGCGAACTTCTACAACGGCACCGGCATCAACGACTTCAAGGCCAATGGTGCGCGCACGCCGTGGACGCAGAGCTACACGCCGACCAACGGCAACAACGGCGCGATCGGCGGAGGCGTTCCGCCCATCAACGTCTACTTCAACGCGGCGGTGAAGATCTAACGATCGCCTCGCGCTGACGTAGCAACGTCGACGAAGCGGGATCCCTTAGCGGGGATCCCGCTTCTGCTTTTCGAGCAGGCCCGGCGCCCGCGCCAGCGAAGCGTCATGCGATGCAGAGAGCGTTTCTGCTGTCGGCATGCGCGCTAACGTGCGCCGGCTTCCTTCCCCTTCCGGCGCGTTCCGACGCCGCCGCAACGGGCACGCCGCCGCCGCAGATTTATCACGTGGTCACCACCGCGTTATGCGCGCGCCTGCACGAGCGCGTGCGTCCCGCCGTGGCGATGATCCTCGAGAACGATCAGTCGATCGCGAAGAGCCCCCCGCTCTTCAAGCGATATCAACGCGGCGGGCTCACGTCGATCGGCACGGCCTATCCCAACGGCAACGGCGCACCCGCGATGAGCGACTCGGTCTACAATCACTCTCCCGAGACGGATATGGCCCTGCAGCAGATGTCCTATCTCGTGACCCCGATCGCGCGCAACATCATCGCGGCCCAGACGCTGTTGGACGACCAAAAGCTCCTCGCGCCGACCGGGAGCGCGGCCGACGACAAGAAGCTCGCGCAGATCAGATCGCAGCTCCTCGAGACGATCGCCTTTCAGAGCGCCTCGCTCGACCTTATCAACGGGTTCGTGGCGACCCAGCAGATGGGCGAGCTGCAGCACTTTGGCGAGGAGTATCTCAACGGCATCCAGGGGCGGGACAGCACCCTCCAGCTGCAGCAAGCCACGCCGAACCAGTGGCAAGACCCGAACACGCCCGGACTGAAGCCGAACCCGTACGCGTTCGATCCAGCGCAGGTTCCGGGCCTTGCGGTCGGATACAACCCGTTGCAGCGGATCATGGACGGCATGGAGTGGCTGCGGTTCGAAGAGACGAGGCGCGAAAACGTCGCCGGCAGTACGATCTCCGCAGCTCTGGCCGAGTGCGGCAAATAACGAACGAAAACGTCAAGCGAGGTTAACGAAACCATGTTGAAGTTAGCAGCAAGCGTCGCAGCCGCTACAATGGCGCTGTGCATTTTGGCGCCGATCGCCGCAAGCGCGGATTCGACGATGGGCACGCTGGTCTATCACTTCACGTACAGCTCGAATCAAAACACGAGCGCGAAGGATTCGGCCAATCCGGCCGAAGACTACACCGGCAACGCCCCGACCAACAACGGCGGGGGTGTCTATTCGGGCAGCAACGGATCGAGCACCTATGAAGGTAGTCTCACCGACAAGGGCACGATGACCGTCGAGGTCCTCCGGCAGCAGCCCGATGGGGCGCTCGTCGTGATGATCAGCGAGCAGGGCGAAAACGTCCGCCGGGCGCCGGCCGCCGAGTGCGTGGTGTACGGCAACACAAACGTGATTTGCGATCCCAACAAGACCGTCTACACCGAGGAGTACACGCTGCTGCGTTTCCTCGGCGGCAACTTCGTGGATCCGAGCGCCCTAGATGCGCGCCGCCACTGGCAGATCGTGCAGAACACGCCGGCGCTGAATCTCACGGCCAACTACACGATCAACAGCAACGACAACGGCATCATGCAGATCGGCGAGACTCGCAACCTGCGCAACCCCAAGGGCGGCAGCCTGACCACCGACGTTGCGAGCAAGATCGGCTACGACTTCAAGCGTGGGGTGCCGATTTCGGTCGACGAGTACGTGCAACAACGCCACGATAACGGCGTGGTCGGCACGACGCTGACGATCTACCAGACGACGCTGAATCTCGTCTCCGACACGATGGCCAAGACATAGCGCGCTACGGCTACCGGTGCGAGGATTGCGAGAGCGCGATCTCCCCGGTAACGACCCGTAGCGAGCTCCAGTGGCTCAAGGACCGCGTTCACGTGGTCCGCGAGGTCGCGCGCCACTCGAGCGACGGGCTCGACACGTGGATGATGGACGGGTTGGCTTTTCTCGACGAGCACGACGGCCACGCCGTCGTGCTCGTCTCCAACCGGCTTTAGGCGGGGAGTCCAGTTCTGGACTGATTCTAGTAAAAAGGTCTATAATGAGCCTGTGACGGCAGCGGCAGTGCTGGATCCCCTCGCAATCCTGAGCGACTCCGGCCGGACGTCGGGGCCGGCATTGCGGGCGTTCGAGCGGATCGGCGATCGTTGGAGCCTTTCGCAAAAGGAGCGCTATACGATCCTGGGTCTACCGCGATCCACGTACTTCACGGCTCGCAGGAGAGCCGGCTCCGCGCGGCTCTCGCGGGATACGCTCGAGCGCATTTCCTATGTGTTGGGGATCTACTCGGCCCTACAGATCCTGCTGCCGCGTCGCGAGGCCGCCGACGCCTGGGTCCGCACGCCGAACGATAATCCGTTGTTCAAGGGCCACGCGCCGATGGAGATGATGTTGGGGGGCAAGGTCGGCGATCTCTTCGTGGTCCGCCGCTACCTCGACGGCGAGCGCGGTTGGTAAGCCGGCTCCGCTCGCGGCACGCCTACCACATCATTCCGTCGCGCTATCCCACCGTCGGTGTGTTCGACGATGTCTCCGATCCGGCGGATCTCGAGGTTGTCGTCGAGCTGGCGCAAGCCACTAACCCCCGGATCCTGGACGCGATCGGCAACATTCGGCTGGTGCGCGACAAGGACCGCATCGCGGGCCCCGGCAGCACGCCGGTCATGGCCGCGTTCACGCACGCCAAGCCGAGCCGCTTCTGCAACGGCACGTTCGGCATTTACTACGCCGCGCCCGAAGAGGCGACGGCCATCGCCGAAACCGCGTACCACCGCGGGCGATTCCTGTCGGACGCGCGCTTGCCCGACGAACGCCTGGACATGCGCGTCTACGCGGTGACGGCGTCGGGCGACTGCGACGACGTGCGCCCGCTCGCGTACGCCGATCCGATCTACGATCCGGACAGTTATGCTGCGTCGCAGCCCTACGGTACCAAGCTCTATACTAAAGACGCCGTCGACGGCATCATCTTCAAGAGCGTGCGGCGTCGCGACAGCGATTGCTTCGGAATCTTCCGGCCCACGCGCATCAAAAATTGCGTCGTGTCGCGGCACCTCGAGTACCGCTTCGAAGACTACAAACTGGTCAGCGTGCTAACGCTCGAGCAAGTGCCCTAGGCACTGTATCAGGGAAGATGGACCGAAGAGGTGATGACCGTCCTGAGCGAGCGCAGCGAGTCGAAGGGCTACTCGGGGATTCTTAGGTGCTGCCCGGGTTGCAGCGCCCCGCCGTGCAGATGGTTGGCGTCGCTGATGCGGTCGACGAACTCTTGGAGGTCGGCACTAGAGCCGGCGTGCGCCGAGGCGATCGACCAGAGCGTGTCGCCCTGGTGGACCGTCACGACGGCGTACCGCTGGGCGGTCGCGGCGTAGAGCCGAACGCTCGACAGCGTCGGCAACGCGACGATGAGACCGAGCCCGGCGAGGGCGATCGCCGGCATTAGGGTGAACCGCTTGCGCCTACCCACTCTTCCTCTTCGCCTCCTATATCTTGTGCCAAACGCCTGTTCGTCCACTACATTTTACCACGCGGTCGCCGAGAGCTGTCAAGGGGATTCGAACGTATGTTTGCCTTTCGGCGCGGTTCATGGTAGGCTATACCCGCCATGAGTGCCAGATGGCTGGCATTCCTGGTTGCCCTCAGGAGAAGCAATGTCCAAAGAGACGATCGAAAAGCCGGCGACGGAGCGGCAGCGCCGGATCCTGGAAATCATCCGGGACTTTACCGCCGAGCACGGCTATCCGCCGTCGGTTCGCGAGATCGGGGAACGTGTCGGCCTCTCGTCCTCTTCAACCATCCACGCCCATCTCAAGGCGCTCGAGCGCCGGGGGCTGATCTCGCGGGATCCGACCAAGCCGCGGGCGCTACGCTCGACGGGTGGGCCGCCCTCGGGGCGCAACGCGCTGGTGGTGCCGGTTCTGGGCCGCGTCGCGGCCGGCGTGCCGATCACGGCACAGGAAGACGTCGAGGGTGAGTTTTTACTGCCGTCCGACTACGTGCCGCGGGCTTCGGACGCGTTCATGCTGCGGGTGCAGGGAGATTCGATGGTTGACGCGGCGATTCTCGACGGCGACCTGATCTTGGTGCGGCCCCAGCGGAACGCCGAGAATGGCGAGATCGTCGTGGCCATGATGGACGGCGAAGCCACGGTCAAGCGCTTCTACCGGGAGGCCGGGCGCATCCGGCTGCAGCCGGAGAATCGTGCGATGGCGCCAATTTACGCGAGCGATGTCGAGATCGTCGGTCGCGTCGAAGCCGTCGTCCGCCGGCTCTAGGGTCTTTCTCGCCTTCGAGCGCCGCTTCGTCCCGCTGATGCGGCGGGTCGGCGAGTTGGCGTTCGTGGCGGCCGTGCGCGACGCGCTGCCATGGAGCTTCATCGCGCTCGCGGCCGCGTTCGTCGCGATTTTGGGCGTGCAGCTCGCGGCCGGCGAGCCCACGACGCCGTCGCTCGGCCTGCGCCTAGCCTCCGCCCTGCTACCCTCGTTCGGCGTCATGGCTGCGGCCCTGACGATCCTCTTGGCCGTTCGGCTGGCGCGCGCCGCGGAATACGCCGTCGCGCCGCTGGTCGTTGCGAGCGCGGCGTCGTTCGCGCTCGCGCTGCCGCGACCGTTCGGGCCGGACGTCATCGCGTATTTGCGCGTCCTGGGCGCCGCTGGACTCTTCGCCGCGATCCTGGCGTGCGGTGTCGCGGCGGCGTGGATCACGCTGCTGCGTCGGCGCGTGCGCGCTCCGCTCGCCGACTGGATCGGCGCCATGCTGGGAGTCGCGACGTTTGCGCTGCTGTTCGCGCTGCACTTCTCGCTGCCCGGCGCGATCGCCGCGGCGATGCATCCGATCGCGCGGCTCGGTGACACCTACCTCGCTCTGATCGCGATCGTTCTGATCGAGACGCTGCTGTGGACGGCCGGCGTCCACGGCCCGGCGATGCTGGCGGCCATCGTCACGCCCGTCTATCTGACGATGCAGATGCAGAACATGCACGCATTTACCGTGCACGCGCCCCTGCCGTACATCGTCGTGATCTCGCTCTTTCTCTTCGTGTTCCCGGGGGGAGCCGGTGCGACGCTGCCGCTGGCGGGACTCCTCGCGATCTCTGCCGTTCCGCGGCTGCGCCGCGTCGGACGCGCGACGTTCATCCCGTCGTTGTTCAACCTGAACGAGCCGCTGCTCTTCGCGGCCCCGGTCGTGTTCAACCCATACCTCGTCGTGCCGTTCGTCGGCGCGCCGCTCGTGCTCGCGACGGTTACCTACGCGGCCGTCGCCGCCGGGCTGGTCTCGCGCGCCGCGTTCTACGTCCCGTCGTCGGTGCCGACGTTCGTCTCGACGTTTTTGGCGACGCAAGACGTGCGCGCGCTCGCGCTCGCCGCGCTCAACATCGTCATCGCGACGCTCATCTACTATCCGTTCGTGCGCGCGTACGAGCGTCACGTGATGGAGCAAACGCAGTGATCGCGGAGCTGTGCGAGCGGTTCGGCATCGCGGGAAACCTGCGCGCCGCGGCGCTCGACGCGTACGCGCGGACGGCGACGATAAAGTATCCCGCTCAGGAGCGCGTGCAGGCCGGGGTGCTGCAGGCCTTTCTCGACGAAGGCATCGTGGAGAGCGACCTGGCCGGCGGCCTCGGCTACGGCTACGACGACCCGGCGCGCGAGCGTTACGAGTCGTTGCTGGCGCGCGTGCTCGGTGCGGAGCGCGCGATCGCGCGCCTCTCGATCGTGAGCGGCACGCACGCTATCGTCGCCGCGCTGGCGGCATGCACGCCGCCCGGTGGAACGCTGCTCGCGATCTCGGGCGCACCGTACGACACGCTGCGCAACGCCATCTGCGACGCGCCGCACGCGCTGATTCGTCAGGGCATCGCATATCGCGAGGTCGCCCTCGCAAGCGACGGCGGCATCGATCTGCACGCGGTCCGCGAGGCGCTGGCGGGACGCGGCGTCGCGGCCGTGTTCGTGCAGCGCTCGCGCGGCTACGCGCCGCGCCGGTCGCTGTTCGTTGCGGAATGCGAGCGCGCGTATGCGACGATCAAACAAGCCGCGCCCGGTGTAATCGTGCTCGTCGACAACTGCTACGGCGAGCTCGTCGAGGAGCGCGAGCCCGCTGCGGCGGGTGCGGACCTCGTGATGGGCTCGCTGATCAAGAATCTCGGCGGATCGCTGGCGCCTGCCGGCGCCTACGTGGCCGGTCGCGCCGAGCTCGTCGAACGCGTCGCCGCGCGGCTCTATGCGCCCGGGCTAGGTTCGGCGCTCGGGCCGTCGCTCGGGCTCGGGCGCGCTTTGGTTCACGGGCTCTTCCTGGCGCCGTCGATGGTCGAGCAATGTCTGCGCGGGCTGGACTTCTTCGCGGCGCTGTTCGAGCGGCTCGGCTACGCCGTCGACCCGGTCGCGGGCGAGTCGCGCACGGATATCGTGCAGGCCATCCGCCTCGGCGAGCCCGGGCATCTGCTCAAGTTCGCCGCGGGCCTCCAGTCGGCGCTGCCGGTCAACGCGCGCTTTCGGCCCGAGCCGGGGCCGGTGCCCGGCTACGCCGAGCCGGTGATCATGTCGTCGGGCGCATTCGTCAGCGGTTCGACGATGGAGCTGTCATGCGATGCGCCGATGCGTGCGCCATTCGAGATGTACGTGCAGGGCGGCGCCAGTGCCGCGCACGCCTACTTGGGAGCGCTCTTGGCAGCGCGCGCGCTCGCCTCCGAACCGAGGAATCCGTAGAAGTAGTAGCGGCAACCGTCCGTGGTCGTGATCACGACGCGGGTCTCCTCGACCGCGGCCTGCGCCACGCGCTTGCCCACCAGCCCGCCCAGGACGTCCTGGACCTGGAGAAGCTCCGCGACGCGCAGCCCCTCGGGCTCCGCCTCGATCAGCTCGATCAGCTCGTCGATTCGATCGTTCATGTCTTCCGTCTTAAGTATCGTCATGCTCGGGGACGGTTCTTAGTCATACGAACGCCAGGAGGCGCCCGGATCGCCTAGAGAAGGGCTGGCGGCCATGTACCTGCTCGAAGTGCTCAGTGGCCCACTCGACGGTAAGACCTGGGCGTTCGAGCGCGACATCACGATCGGCCGCGACGACGCCCTCGCGGAGGCCTGCCTCGCCCTAGACCGTTACGTCTCGCGCCGGCACGCCCGGCTTGAGATCGACTCCGGTGCGATTCGGCTGACCGATCTGCGCAGCCGCAACGGCACGCGGCTCGACGGCAAGGCGGTGGTCGGCTACGTGCCGCTGCCGGTCGGGGTGCCGTTCGTCGTCGGCCGGACGACGCTTCGGGTAACCCGCACGTAAGCACATCGTATGGAAACGGCTCGCACCGTCACGCAGGCGCGCGTGCTCTTCGACGCGTTGCCGCATCCTCTTGGATTCGTGCCTACTATGGGCGCGCTGCACGCCGGTCACCTCGAGCTGGTGCGGCGGGCGCGCCAAAAGTCGGCCGCCGTGGCGGCCTCGATCTTCGTCAATCCGATGCAGTTTGGCCCCAACGAGGATCTCGCGGCGTATCCGCGTGACGAGGCCGGCGATCGCGCCAAGCTCGCGGACGCGGGAGTCGACGCGCTTTTCATCCCGGAGACGGCGGCGATGTACGCCCCCGACTTCACCAGCTACGTCGACGTCGGACCGCTCGGCGAGATCTTGGAGGGAGCGGTGCGCCCGCACCATTTTCGCGGCGTTACGACGGTAATGGTGAAGCTGCTCAATATCGTCGCCCCCGACCTGCTCTTCCTGGGACAGAAGGACGCCCAGCAGGCGGCGATCCTTCGCAAGATGATCGCAGACTTGAACTTTCCGGTCGAGCTCGAGATCGTGCCGACCGTGCGCGAGCACGACGGTCTCGCGATGTCGAGCCGCAACCGGTATCTGGACGCGCAGCGGCGCGCGGACGCACCGACGCTGCATCGCGCGCTGCGTGCCGTCGCCGACGCGCTGACGCGCGGCGAATCGAAGTCCGACGCGATCGCCGCGGGCGCCGCGGCGCTGAGCCCCGCCGCGCGGCTCGACTATATCGAGGTCGTCGATCCGCAGACGTTCGCCCCGCTCGGGCGGCCGCGCTCGTGCGCACTCGTCGTGGGCGCCGCGCGCTTCGGCTCGACGCGGCTGATCGACAACGTGTTGTCGGAATGAACGGCGCCCGCATCTTCCTCGGGGTCAGCGGCGGGATCGCGGCCTACAAAGCGGCGGCGCTCACGAGCACGCTCGTGCAGCGCGGCGCGCTGGTCGACGTCGTGATGACCGCCGAGGCCGAGCGCTTCGTCACGCCGCTTACCTTCGCGTCCCTGACGGCGCGCCCGGTGTATGCATCGCTGTGGGACGCCCCCGAGCGGATCCCGCACATCCGGCTGGTGCGTGAAGCCGACGTCGCGCTGGTCGTGCCGGCGACGGCCAACGTGATCGCGAAGCTCGCCGCCGGCATCGCCGACGATCTGCTAACGACGGCGCTGCTCGCGGCGCGCATCCCGCGGATCTTGGCTCCGGCGATGAACGAAGCGATGTACGAAGACCCCGCCACGCAGGCGAATCTCGCCACGCTGCGCGCGCGGGGCTACGAGATCGTCGATCCCGAGCGCGGTTTCTTGGCGGAGCGCGAAATCGGCGTCGGTCGTCTGGCCGCCGAACAACGCATCCTCGATGCACTGGAGGTGACGCGGGCACGCCGCCGGGCACTGCTCGGCAAGCGCGTCGTCATCACGGCCGGTCCCACGCGCGAGGCGTTCGATCCCATACGTTTTTTGAGCAACGCTTCGAGCGGCGCGATCGGCATCGAGCTCGCGCGCGAGGCGGCGTTGCGCGGCGCGCGCGTCACGTTGCTGCTGGGGCCGACGCTGCTCGAGCCGCCCGCCGGTGTCGACGTCGTGCGCATCACGACCGCGAACGAGCTCTATGACGCCGCGCTCGAGCACGCGGCCGGCGCCGAGCTCACGATCGCCACGGCGGCCGTCGCCGACTGGCGGCCGGCGCAGCGCTCCGACTCGAAGGTGAAGAAGACCGGCGAAGGTCTCACGGTGCGGCTGACGCCCAACCCCGACGTGCTTGCCGAGCTGGGCCGGCGCAAAGAATCGGGCTTCTTGGTGGGCTTCGCCGCCGAAACGGAGCGCCACGAGGAACGCGCGCGGGAAAAGCTGCGCGCGAAGAACCTGGACGCGATCGCCGTCAACGACGTCGCGGGCGAACGCGGTTTCGGCCCGGGTGACAACGCGCTCGTGCTGCTCTGGGGAGAGTCGGGACGTCGCGACCTCGGGCGGTCCGGCAAGGCGGTGCTCGCCGCGCGCCTGCTGGACGCGATCGAGGAGCTGAAGCGATGCTCCTGACGATCGACGTCGGCAACACGGAGACGAAGCTCGGCTGTTTTTCCGAGGCCGACCTGAAGCACACGTGGCGCGTCACCACGGAGCTGCGGCGCACCCCCGACGAGTACGGCGTGTTCTTCACGCAACTCTTTGCAACCAGCGGCGCCGAGCCGCGCGCGATCGACGCGATCGCGATCGCTAGCGTCGTGCCGAAACTCGATCCGGTTCTCGAATCGGCGTGCCGACGCGTCTTCGGCGTCGCGCCGGTGTTCTTGAAGCCGGAGACGCAACGCGTAATCCCGATCGTAACCGAGAATCCGTCGGAAGTCGGCGCTGATCTCGTCGCGGCCGCGATCGGAGCGCGCAGCAGCTTCGGCACGCCGCTGATCGTGGTCGGCTACGGCACCGCCACCGTGTTCATCGCGATCTCCGCCGTGGGGGAATACTTGGGCGTGGCGATCGCGCCGGGCGTGACGGTTTCGATCGACGCGCTGATCGGGCGCACCGCCAAGCTGCCGCAGATCGCGCTCGAGGCGCCGGGCCGCGCGATCGGGCGCAACACGGTGGAGGCGCTGCAGAGCGGCATTGTCTACGGCTTCGCCGGGCAGACGGAAGCCATCGTCGCGCGCATTCGCCGGGAGATGGACGCCGCCGTCCGGGTCGTGGCCACGGGCGGTCTCGCCGAGATCGTCGCCAAGCAGACGCCGGTCGTCGACGCCATAGCTCCGCATCTGAGCCTGACCGGCTTGCGCCTATTCCACGACGCCGAGGCGCGCGGCGACGAGCCGTTTAAGAGATAAACCCATGCCTCCCGCGCGGCTGTGTATCGGCCCGATCGAAGTCTGGCCGCCCCTGATTCTAGCGCCGATGTCCGGCGTTACGAATCGAACCATGCGTGCGCTCTACCGCCCGTTCGGTCTCGGCCTCACCGTGACGGAGTTCGTTTCTTCCAACGCGCTCGCTTACGGCAGCCGCCGAACGATGGAGATGATCGACCAGCACGGACTCGAGAAACCCGTTTCGACGCAGCTCTGGGGCGACGACCCCGCGACGATGGCCTACGCCGCTAAGGTCGTGCGCGAGTGCGGCGCGGACATCGTGGACATCAACTTCGGCTGCCCCGCGCCGAAGGTCACGAAGACCAACGGCGGATCCGCGTGCCTGCGCGATCCGCATCGCTGTGAGGCGATCATGCGCGCCGTCGTCGCGGCCGTGGATTGCCCAGTGACGATGAAGATGCGGCTCGGCTGGAACGAAGACGCTCTCGTCTACGTCGACGTCGCGCGGCGCGCGCAAGAAGCCGGCGTGTGCGCCGTAACGCTGCATGCGCGCACGGCGAAGCAGTTCTTTAAGGGCGAGGCCGACTGGCAGCACGTCGCACGGCTCAAGTCCGCCGTAGACATCCCCGTGATCGGCAACGGCGATCTCGACGATCCGTACGTGGCGATGCAACGCATGCGCCGTAGCGGCGTCGACGCGATCATGCTCGGCCGCGCCACGCTCGGCAATCCCTGGCTGATCTCGCAGATTCGCGACCTGATGGAGGGGCGCGAGCCGCAATCGTCGCCGTCCGCGCCGGACCGTTTGCGCTTCGCGCTCGTGCATTATCGCCGCATGGTCGACGAGCTCGGCGAGACGCGTGCGGTGCCGCAGATGCGCAAGCACGTCGCGCTGTATCTCAAGGGCGTCCCGGGCGCGGCAACGCTGCGCGAGCGAATCATGCGCCTCGATTCGGCCGCCGCGACGATCGCAACGATCGAAGAGACTATCGCGCGACTGGAACTCGCGCCGCCGGTCGCCGCATGAAAAACAAACGAGACCGGATTTCTCCGGTCCCGATCGGTAGTTTACCGGATGTAAGCGTAACCCCGACTAAGCACTTCGACTCTAGCGCGGGCGACTGGTCCGCGTCAAGAAGCGTGATCGAGCAAGGGCGCGACCTTTACGGCGCGGCTTCGCCGCAGGCGCTGGTGACGGAGACGTACGAGAATTACAAGCGGTTCGTCAATCCGCCGCTCGCGCGCGTGATGAAGCTGTCGGGTTCGCCCGTGGAGGTGCGCGCACAGGGCTGCACGATCTGGGATCAGACCGGCAAAGCCTACTTGGACTTCGCCGGCGGCTACGGCGTCTTCACGCTCGGATACGGTCATCCGCGCGTCGTCGACGCGGTGCGCGCGCAGCTGGACCTGATCGCTCTGTCCGGTAAGACGATGTTCAACGTGATGCTCGGGCGCGCCGCGCGCCGGCTGGCCGAGCTCGCGCCGGGCGACCTGCAGATCTCCTTCTGGTGCAACAGCGGCGCCGAGGCGATCGAGGGCGCGATAAAGCTGGCACGCGCCGCGACGCGGCGCGCGAAGATCGTCGGCACGGTCGACGCATATCATGGCAAGACGCTCGGCGCGCTCTCCGTCAGCGGACGCGAGAGCTTCCAGTCGCCGTTTCGTCCGCTGCTGGCCGACTCGGTATCGATACCGTACGGCGATTCGGAAGCGCTGGAGCCCGCGCTGCGGGATGCCGCGGCGTTCGTCGTGGAGCCCGTTCAAGGCGAGGGCGGAATCAACGTGCCGCCCGCGGGGTATCTGCGCGCGGTGCGCGACGCGTGCGATCGAACCGGCGCGCTGTTCGTCGCGGACGAAGTTCAGACCGGACTGGGGCGCTGCGGCTACCGCTTCGGATGCGACCGCGACGGCGTCGTTCCGGACGTCATGACGCTCGCCAAAGGCCTCTCCGGCGGCGTCGTCCCCGTCGGCGCATTCATCGCGCGCGCGGGCGTGTGGGAGCGCGCGTACGGCGACGCGCCGCTCGCGCACACCTCCACGTTCGGCGGCGGCGAGATCGCGTGCGCGGCCGCGCTTGCGGCGATGGACGTGATGGAAGAGGAGTCGCTCGCACAGCGCGCCCGCGAGCGTGGCGAACAGCTGCTGCGCGGAGCGCGCGCCGTCGCGAACGAGTTTCCTGCCGTCGTGCGCGAGGCACGCGGGCTCGGGCTGCTGGTGGGCGTGGAGCTGACGCACGAGGGCTACGGCGGGTACGTCATCCCGGAGATGCTCAAGGCCGGCGTCACGGCGGCGTGGACGCTCAATCAGCAGCGCGTCATTCGCCTCGAGCCGCCGCTCGTCGTCACTGCGGAGGAGATCGATCGCGCGCTTGCGGCGCTGCGCTCGGGCGTCGCCGCGGCCTATGACAAACTAGGGAGCCTCTGAAGAAGTCGATGCCAAACCCGGAGCGCAGCGGCGCTGCGATCGGTGCAGCGACTTCTTCAGAGGCTCCCTCTGGCGATCTCTGCGCGTAAGCGATGCCGTATGTCGAGAGCAGAATAGTGATCGACGCCCCCGCGCGAGTCGTCTACGAGCTGGCCAAGGATCAGGAGCGGTTTCCCGAGTTCATGCCGGACGTCGAGACGGTCACCGTCCTCGAGCACCGCGCCGACGGCGCCATCTCGCGCTGGAAGACGCTCGTCGAGGAGGCTCCGATCGAGTGGACGGAAGAGGATCGCTTCGACGACGAGGCGCTGCGGATCGAATACCGTCTGCTCGAGGGCGATCTCGACAAGTTCGAGGGAGCCTGGACTTTCGAGCACCGCGACGGCGCAACGCACGTCGTGCTCGGTGTCGACTACGATTTCGGCGTTCCGACGCTCGCCGAGCTCATCGGACCAACACTGCAAAAGAAGGTGCGCGAGAACAGCGAAATGATGCTGGCCGCGCTCAAACGTCAAGCGGAGCAACAATGAAGTACGAGCGGTTTCTCAATTCGCCGGTCTTCAAGCGATTCATCCGGCGAAGCCTCTTCGAGCGCGGATCGGTGTTCAGCGGCATGCTCCTCGCGTGGTTTTCCGCACGAGCGATGGGCCGCCGCCTCCCGGCCACGCCCGAGAGCATGCGCGACTCCGAGCTGTTCAATCAGTGGTGGTACTACAGCTTCGAGCTGGCCCCCGGGGTGATGACCAGCTCGTCATTTCCGCCGGACTTTCCGCTGCTGCCGCGGATGCTGATGCGCAACGCCGATCTCCAAGGTTGCGACTGCCTCGACATCGGCAGCGTGGAGGGCCTGATGCCCATCCTGATGTGCCGGCAGGGGGCTCGCGAAGTGATCGCGACCAATCCGCACCTGTACAACTTCGAGAAGATGCAGGCGGTCCGCAAGCTCTTCCGCGTCAACTTCAAGTTCCGTCAGATCGGCTCGCTGTACGACATCAGCCGGAAGCTGGGCAACAGGGGATTCGACCTAATCAACTTGTCGGGCGTGCTGTATCACGTCTACTCCCCGATGCACGTGCTCGCCGGGCTCCGCCCGCTGCTGAAGAAGAACGGGTTGATGATCGTCTCCACGAACGTGGTGAAACGGCCGGATTTTTCGATGGAGTTCAACGACGGCGGCAAGCTCCAGCGCGAGGCCACGACGTACTGGTATCCGTCGATTCCGCTATACGACTATCTGCTGCGCTACTTCAAAATGCTGCCGATCGACTGTCTCTACCACCCGTACGAGCACGACGACTCGACCCGCTTCACGGGCGACTTCGAATCGGGCTATCTGTCGGTCGTGTGCCGCGCGACTGAGGAGCCGTCGTTCGACTCATCCGATACGTGGGCGCCGCAATCCATCGCCGACTCGTACGAGAGCATTTTGCTATGGGATCAAGCCAAGGAGTCCGCGCAGTCGGCGTCGGCGATCGGATACCGCCATTCGTCCGGCGCGCGCCCGATGCACGACGGCGGACGCTCGCTGGATCTTTGGAAGGCCGTCAACGAGTTGCCGCCGGTAGGCGTCGCCGGCGGGCCGCAGGATACACACGCGCTGCTCCTCTCCGATCGGGCATAGTACGGACGAGACTCTTAGTGAACAGATTCTGCTTCGTCATCCATCCGCTGTCGTTCGACGACATCGCGCGCTACGAGCCGGGCGCCAAGGGCAAGGGCGAGCCGATTTTGCGCAAGATCATGGAGTGGATGCCGCCATATGCCGCAGTGCACGTCACGGGCGTGCGCGCGCCCGACGGCCGCGAGACTGAGGGCTGGTTCGTCGCCGCGCCGCTCTTGCCGCAGCAGCTGATGGACTTTCCGCGCGAGGAGGTTTACCGGCGCGTGCTCGGGGCCATCGAGATCGGCGCGCATCTCGGCGCGCAGGTGGCGGGCCTCGGCGCGTTCACCGGCATCGTCGGCGACGCGGGCATCACGATCAACGAGCGTTCGCCGGTTCCAGTGACTACCGGCAACTCCCTGACGATCGCCGCCGGCGTGGAGAGCCTCTTTCGCGGCGCGTCGGAGATGGGAGTCGATCCGGCGTCGTCGACGGCGGCCGTCATCGGCGCGACCGGCTCGATCGGCGCCGCGTGCGTGCAGCTGATTGCGCCGAGAGTGAAGCGCGTGGTGCTTGTCGCGCGCAACGAGACGCGCCTGCGAAAATTCCACGAGTCAGTCGCGGCCTCGCTGCCGTGTGAGAGCGAGCACACCACCGATCTCTCGTCGGCCGTGCGCTCGGCGCGCCTGATCCTGACCGCGACGAGTTCGACGCAAGACGTCATCGAGCCGGAAGACCTGCAGACGGGCGCCGTCGTCTGCGAGCTGTCGCTGCCGCACGACGTGAGCCGGCGCGTCGCGCAGCGGCGTCCCGACGTGCTCGTCGTCGAGGGCGGCAACATGGTGGTGCCGGGCAGCCCGCGCTTCGAGCGCGTGCGCGAGCCCGGCACCGAGTTCGACCTGAACCTTCCGCCGCGCACCGCGCTCGCGTGCATGAGCGAGACGATGATTCTCGCGCTCGAGGGGCGCCTGGAGCCGTACACGCTCGGGCGCGGCATCAGCATCGAGCGCGTCGTCGAGATCTCGGAGATGGCGCAGCGGTGCGGCTTTACGCTCGCGAACATGCGCGCCTTCGACGCGGCGATCACGCCGGAGAAACTCGCCGCCACCCGCGCCGCGGCCCAAGCCCGCAGCGGAGCATCGGGATGAAGACGGTCGTTTCCGTGTCACTGGGTTCCAGCAGTCGCGACCATCGCGCGCGCGTGAACTTCCTGGGCGAAGAGTTCGACATTTCGCGCGTCGGGATGGACGGCAAGCTCGACGCGGCGATCGCTAAGGTGCGCGAGCTCGACGGCAACGTCGACGCGATCGGCCTGGGCGGCATCGATGTGTATCTCTACGCGGGCCGCCATCGCTACGCGCTGCGCGACGGGTTGCGGCTGCTCGAGGCGGCCAAGGTGACGCCGATCGTCGACGGCAGCGGCCTGAAGAACACGCTGGAGCGCGAGGCCGTGCGCTTCATGCATGACGAGCTCGCCATCGATCTGCGCGGCAAGAACGTGCTGATGGTCAGCGCGCTGGATCGCTTCGGTATGGCGCAAGCGCTCGTGGATGCGGGCGCCGACGTGCTGTTCGGCGACTTCATCTTCGCGCTCGACAAGGACATGCCGGTGCGCGACCTGCACGAGTTCGAGCGCATGGCCGAGAAGTATCTTCCCGACGCGTGTAAGCTGCCGTTTCAATTCTTCTATCCGACCGGAAAGAAGCAAGAGAAGCCGCCCGAGCCGAAATATCCGCAGTACTATCACGACGCCGACATCATCGCCGGCGACTTCCATTTCATGCGCCAGTTCATGCCCGAGCGGCTCGACGGGAAGATCATCCTAACCAACACGGTCACGCAGGGCAACGTCGAGGAGCTGACCGCGCGCGGCATACGGATGCTGATCACGACGACGCCCGATCTCGCGGGGCGGTCGTTTGGAACCAACGTTCTCGAGGCGGCGCTGCTCGCGCTGCTGGGAAAGGCCTGGAACGACGTCATGCCGGCGGACTACGAACGCGTGCTGCGCGAGCTGCGGCTGAAACCCCGCGTCGTTAAGGCAGATTAGAGGCTGGGTATACTATCCCCGGCAGGCCTCCGGTAGCAGGAGGCCTTGAAGCGGCCCCCTAGAACAAACCGCGCCAGCGTTGGAGAATACGCGATTACGTGCTGTGGGGTTCGTGCTTGAACCCCGGTGAGGGTCTATAGGTTGAACGACAAGCAGATCGTCCTGACCGCAGAAGGTCTATCGAAGTTGGAGCAAGAGCTCGACGAGCTCAAGAGCGTCCATCGGCGAGAGGTCAACGATCGCATCCGCCAGGCCAAAGAGTACGGCGACCTGAGCGAAAACGCCGAGTACGAGGACGCCAAGCAGGAGCAGGCGTTCATCGAGGGGCGCATCCTCAAGCTCGAGGCGATGGTTCGCAACGCTCGGATCATCGACGAGTCGGAGTACGCCGCGGACGAAGTGCACCTCGGCGCGATCGTTAAGGTCAAGGACCTCAAGAGCAACGAGACCTACGAGTTTTCGATCGTCGGCTCGGCCGAGGCCGATCCGCCCAACCGGCGCATCTCCAACGAGTCGCCGCTGGGCAGCGCCCTGATGGGCCACAAGAAGGGCGTTACCGTCGACGTCGCCACGCCGCGCGGGCTCGTCAAATACAAGATCGAATCCATCAAGAGCAACGCACCGAAAAAGGCCGCAAAGAAAGCTTCCTAACGACGTTAAACACCAAGGGAGTTTAGTTGGAAGAATTCGGCAAGACCGAAGCAGCACTCGTGGCGGCCAGACGTGAGAATCTGGCCGCTTTGCGTTCTCGGGGGAAGGATCCGTTCGCGCAGCGGCGCGCCGACGTGGATGCGACCGCGGCCGAGTTATCGGAGCGCTACGGCTTTCTCGAACCGGGGCAGGACGCGGCCGCCGAGGCCTGGAGCCTCGCGGGCCGGATCCTCACAAAGCGCACGATGGGCAAGACGATCTTCGCTGACCTTGGCGACCGCACCGGGAGGCTGCAGCTCTACGTGCGCAAGCAGGACGTCGGCGACGAGGCCTTCGCCGATTGGAACGACCTCGATCGCGGGGACCTCGTCGCGGTGCGCGGCTACATGTTTCGCACGAAGCTCGGCGAGCTGACGCTGCACGTCACGAAGTTCAGCGCGATCGGCAAGGCGCTGCGGCCGCTGCCGGACAAGTGGCACGGCCTGCAAGACGTCGAGAAGCGCTACCGCCAGCGCTACGTCGACCTGATCGTCAACCCCGACGTGCGTGACGCGCTCGTCATGCGCAGCCGGCTGATCGCGGAGATGCGCCGCTTCATCGATTCCCACGGCTTCTACGAGGTCGAGACGCCGACGCTGCTGCACCTCGCGGGCGGCGCGGCAGCGCGGCCGTTCGTCACGCACTGCAACGCGCTGGACAAGGCGATGCAGCTGCGCATCGCGACGGAGCTGAACCTCAAGCGGCTGATCGTGGCGGGGCTCGAGCGCGTCTACGAGATCGGCCGTATCTTCCGCAACGAGGGCATCGACACGACCCACAACCCCGAGTTCACGATGCTCGAGCTCTATGCGGCCTATTGGGACGTTTCGGACATGATCGATTTCAACGAGGCGCTCATCGCGCACCTGGTCTCGATCGCCACCGACGGCGGCACCGATCTGCCGCACGGCGGCGAAACGATCTCCTTCGCGCGCCCGTTTAAGCGCATCGAGTATCTGGAGGCGATGGCGCGCTATGGCGGCGCGAAATACACGCGCGAGCTTCTGTTCGACGCGGCGGCGTCGGCGGAGATCGTCGGCGAGCTCGGCCTGCCGGCCTCGCCGACGCACGGCCACGCGCTCGACAAGATCTTCGAACGCGTCGTCGAGCCGCATCTGGTTGCGCCGACGTTCGTCACCGGCTATCCCGTCGTGATTTCGCCGCTCGCGAAGCGGCGCGCCGGCGATCCCGAGATCGTGGACCGCTACGAGCTGTTCTGCGCCAACATGGAGATCTCCAACGCGTTCACCGAGCTCAACGATCCCGACGACCAGCGCGCGCGCTTCGACGCGCAGGTCGCGGAGCGGCTCGCCGGCAACGAAGAAATCCCCGAGCCGGATTGGGACTACGTGCGCGCGCTCGAGTACGGCATGCCGCCGACCGCGGGGATCGGCGTGGGCGTGGATCGGCTCGTCATGCTGCTGACCAATCAGCGCTCCGTGCGCGACGTGCTGCTCTTTCCGCTGCAGCGCCAACACGGATGACGGCGCCGCTGCGCGTCGCGATCCTGCTGCTCGCGCTCGCCGCAACGGCGCTCGCGCCGCTGTCGCCGCAGACGACGGGTTACTACTATCTCGACCGGCAGCGGATCGACCTAACGACGCTGCTGCCACCGCCGCCCTCGCCCGGTTCGCCCGAGGCGCGTGCGGACATTCAGACCGTGACCGCGGCGATCGCGGTGCGTAGCCCCGCGCAGCTGCTCGAGGCGCGCGAGGCGTCGGCGCGCAGCGTCTTTTTCTTCGCACCGTCGGTCGGCCCGGGTTTCACGTCCGACCGCCTGCCGCTGACCGCGGGGTTCTTCGATCGTATCGGCGCGGACGTCGCGCGGCTCGTCGCGTCGGCGAAGCGATACTGGGAGCGGCCTCGCCCCGACGGCGCCGGCAAGAAACAGGGCTCGTATCCCAGCGGACACGCCGCGTTCGCATCCTCGTCGGCGATCGTGCTGTCGCAGCTGCTGCCGGAGCACCGCTATGCGATCTTCTCGCAGGCGCGCATCTTCGCCGCGAACCGCATCCTGATGGGGCTGCATTATCCCACCGACATCGCGTCGGGATGGACGGCAGGCACGCTGGCCGCTTACGTGATGATGCAGGATCCCGCGTTCCGCCGCGACTTCGCGCGCGTGCAGACCGAGCTGCGCAACGCGCACTTTACCGCAGCGGTAGCAAGGTAATCTCGATCCACCTGCGCCTCACCGTCGAATACTACGGCACGGGATTCCGCGGGTTTCAGTGGCAGCCGGCGCTGCGCACCGTCGCCGGAACGCTGGAGGCCGCGCTCGCGAAGGTGTTTGAGGAGCCGATCAAAGTCACGGGCGCAGGCAGAACCGATGCAGGCGTGCACGCCAGCGGCCAGGTCGTGTCGTTCGCTGCCAGCCGGCCGTTTGAGCTAGAGCGCCTGATGCTCGCGCTCAACGCGCTCCTACCGCGGGACTGCAGCGTGCGCGACGCCGCGGAGGTAGACGGCGATTTTTCGGCGCGCTTCTCCGCGCTCGAGCGGACGTACGTCTACGCCGTCTTGAACCGGCGTGAGCGCAGCGCGCTGCTTGCGCGCTACGCCTATCACGTGGCGCGCCGGCTCGACCTCGACGCCATGCGGGCGGCGGGCGCATGCCTGGCCGGTGAGCACGACTTCCGGCCCCTGATCGCCGGCGCGATGGGACCCGCCGTGCGCCGCATCGTCCGCCTGGAGATCGAGCCGCGCGGCGACCTGCTGCGCATCGAGGTGGCCGCCAAGGCCTTCCTGCGGCACATGGTGCGGGCCCTGGTCGGCGCGCTTGTGGAGGTCGGCGGGGGCCGGCGTGGACCGGAGGAGCTGGCCGCCGGGCTGCGGCAGCCCGAGCGGGCGATCGGCGCCGCCACGGCGCCCGCCCACGGGCTCTTTCTCGCCGGCGTTCGCTACGCTGGGTACGACTCGTTCGCGGAGCCGCCGCCCTTCGGGCGTCCGCCGCCGGCCGTACCTTGACGAGGCTTGCGCCTTTCCCGTAGGATACGTGGGTTGTGCGCACCTATCAGCAGACGACGGCTCAGACCGCCCATGCTTGGTTTATCGTGGACGCGGCGGGGCAGCGTCTGGGCACGCTCGCCGTTCGGATTGCGCGCGCGCTCTCGGGCAAACAAAAGCCGACCTGGACGCCGCACATCGACGACGGCGATCACGTGGTGGTCGTCAACGCCGAGAAGATCGAGCTCGGTGGTCAGAAGTGGAAGCAGAAGCTGTACTACCGCCACAGCAATTACCCCGGCGGCCTGAGGGTGCAGACGGCGCGCGAGATGGCGGACAAACATCCGCAGCGGCTGATCGAGAAGGCCGTGCGCGGCATGCTTCCGACTAATCGCATGCGCGACGCGCAGCTGCGCCGCTTGAGCGTCTACGCCGGAGCAGAGCATCCGCACGGCGCGCAGAACCCCGCGCCGCTTCCGGTTTCGAAATAGGAGCCCGCATTGGATCAAGTCAGCGACGTCGTTCAATCCACCGGCCGGCGTAAGCGCGCCGTAGCGCGCGTGAAGCTCGCGCTCGGCCAGGGCGTGATCACGGTGAACGGCAAGGCGGTGGACGATTATTTTTCACGCCCGCAGCTGCTGCAGATCGTGCGCCAGCCGCTGGAAGCGACGCAAAGCGGCTCGCGCTTCGACGTCACGGTCAAGACCGAGGGCGGCGGCATCACCGGGCAGGCCGGCGCGATCCGCCACGGCATTGCGCGCGCGCTGCTCGCGATCGACGAGTCGCTGAAGGAGCCGCTGCGCCGCAACGGCTTTCTGACGCGCGATCCGCGTGAAAAAGAGTCGAAGAAGTACGGCCGCAAGCGCGCGCGCAAGCGGTTCCAGTACAGCAAACGCTAAGCACTGCCGTAAAGATCATCGCGATCGCGCTCGGCGCGTTCGCACTCCTGCTTCAACCATCGCCCGGCTGGATCGAGCGCGCCTACGTCAACGGCGCGTATCCAGGCTGGGAGCATTTTGCGTCGGCCCTCACCCGCCCGCTGCCGTGGTCGCTCGGCGACGCGGCGGCGCTGCTCGGCGTTGCCGCGATCGTCGCACTGATCGTTCGTTTCTTTCGCTCGCCTTCGCGCTCGCGAGCGGCCGATTTCGGCGCGCTGCTACTGAGCTGCGGCGCCGTCGTCGGGATCTATGCCCTGTGGTTCGAGCTGAGCTGGGGATGGAACTACGCGCGCGCGCCGCTCGAGACGCGCGTGCAATTTTATCCCTCGCGCGTCACGCCAGGCGCGGCGGCGACCCTGCGCGTGCGTGCGATGGCGCAGATGAACGCACTCGCCGCGGCCGCGCACGCGCGTGCCGCCCTGCCGCTCGATCTCGAGGCGCTGCGCGCGGTGTGGCTACCGGCCGTGCAGCGCGCGGGCGACGACTGGGCGCCGCGCGTCGGGCCGCCGAAGCCGACGCTGGCCGATCCATTCATGGTCGCGACCGGGACGAGCGGCTTCGTCAACCCGCTCACGCTGAACGTCGCGACGGCCTCGGACCTGCTGTGGTTCGAGCGCCCTTTCGACATGGCGCACGAGTGGAGCCACGACGCCGCCTACGCGCGCGAGGACGAGGCCAACTACCTGGCCGTCGTGACCTGTCTGCGCTCACCCGATCCGGCGGTGCAATATTCCGGATGGTTCGAGCTCTTCTTGTATCTGCCGCAGAAGCAGCACTACGCGCACCGCGAGTTCGTTCCGCTCGTGTGGCAAGATTTCGCGGTGCTGCGCCGGCGCAACGCGCGGCACGTCAACGCGTTGCTCGCGCACTGGTCATGGCGCACGTATAACGCGTACCTCAAGACCAACCGCGTCGCGGCCGGCGTCGCGAACTACGACGAGGTGACGCGTCTGATGCTCGGTGTGCCGCTCGACGCGCAGGGCTTGCCGACCGCACTTTAAAGCCCTGCGTAAAAAGGAGCAGGGACCCGAGATCGGGTCCCTGTGTTTGTGAACGGAGCCTCAACCGCGCGGGGGTTTGTTCTTATTCTGGCCGCCTCCGCCACCCGGTGGCTTGTTGCCTCCGCCCGGAGGCTTATTCGCACCGGCAGGACGAGGTTGGCCGCCGCCCGGTGGATGCTGGCCGCCCTGGTGCATCGCACCGCTGGGCGGCTGCTTATGCATCGGCTGCGACTGCATCGTGTTGGAGGGCTGCTTGTGATGCGCCGACTGCATTGTGTTGCTCGGCGGCGGCTGCTTGTGCGCCGGTTGCGCCGGAGGTTGCTCGTGGGTAGTCGTCGGCACCTTGTTGGTCGTAGTCGGCGCCTTGTGTTCGGGTGCCATCTTGTTCGTGGTGGTCGGAGCCTTGTTGGTGGTCGTCGGCGCCTTGTGTTCCGGCGCCATCTTGTTCGTGGTGGTCGGCGTCTTCACCATCTTCGAAGCTGCCTGTTTGTCGGCCGCGGTCACCGGCGCATATTTCGGCAGCTGCTTGGGATCGCTGATCGGTTTCTGCACCGCGGTCACGGGCGGCTTGCCCTTGTTGACGTTGGCGTAGAGATTGCGATCCTGAGCCGCTACTTTCGCCGTTTGCACCTGAGCCGTCGTCGGCGCACGGCCGTGGCGCCGCGCGTCGACCTGCGCCGCCGTCGGCCGAGCGCTGATGCCGCCGTGGCCGCCGTTATAGCTCACGCGAGAGTGGTTGTAGTTGTTGATGACCGTCCTGTTGTATGTGTTGTGGATGACGGTCCGGTTGACGTTGACGACGGCCGTGTTGTAGTTGAACGCGCCTCCGGCCCACGAGCCTCCGACGAAGCCGGTGCCGAAGTAGCCGAAGCCGTAATTAACGCCGCCGTAGAAGCCTACCGTCGGCCCCAGTAGCCGCCGTTCCAGCCGTAGTAGCCGCCCGAGGAGCCCCAGTAGCCCGGCGTCCAGTAAACGCCGACGGCCGGCGGAGCCACCCACGTCCCGGGCACCCAGTAATAACCGGCGGGTCCCCAGGCCCAGTAACCGGGGGTCCATTGCCAATTCGGGTAGGGTGCCGGAGGCATGGTATAGACCGGCAGCGCCGGCGGTGGCGAGCCGATCGTGAAGCCAACACCAACGGTAAACTGTGCCGGCGAGGGCAGCGGTATTGCGGTGATGAGTATTGCCGCGATGATTGCGGGAAGCGATCTTGTAATTCGCACGTTTCCTCCTTTTCCGGACACCATTATAGCCTAGTGCCCTCTCCTCTTTACCCGCGGACCGGGCGCCGGGAGCGGTTTTCAACCCTATTCTTACCCCTTAATTAGGCCGTTCCAACTAAATCTTCATGCCGCTCTCACGACACATCTCGGCTATTTCGGGTACGCCCGGGAGTCAAACCGCCTCGTTACGATGGGCGCATGTTTGACGTTGGAGACTCTCTTCGCGAAGCCATAACTGCCGCCCACGCGCGCCTGCGCGACGCGCAGACCGCCGTTGCCCGGGCGAACTCCGGCGCGGCGCCGGGGCGCTCCGCCGACGCCGCGATGGCGCAAACCGCGCAGGCGGCGATTTTTACGGAGGCGTTGCTCGGCGCCGAACGCGCGCGCTTCGAAGAGATCAAGGCGGTGGCCAAATGAGCATCGACTTGTTGGACGCGGCCGCCAGCGGCATGGACGCGCAGCGGGCGGCGCTCGACGTGGCGGCCCGCAACGTCGCGGCCGCGGAGGCGGCCGGCCCGAACGCCGACTATGCTCGCATGATCCCGGACTTCCGCGTGCTCGACTCAGACGACGGCGGCGCGCGCGTCGAATTTGCGGGCACGCACGCCGAGCGCGGCACGAACGTCGACATCCTGACCGAGATGATCGCTGTAATGAACGCCTCGCGAGCGTACGAATCGGATGCATCGATCTTCGACGTCGGAAAGACGCTCGCCGAGAGGACGATCGAGTTGGAGCGCCTGTGAGGGTCGAGCCGATCGTGCCGGACCAACCGGCGATGCCGCAGCGCGCCGGACGATGGCGCGGATTTCGCGCAAGCGCTCGATGCGGTCGGCGAACGCGCTGGCCGGCGCAACGCGGGCCGAAGACGCGTTCGCGTACGGCGCGGGAATGCTCGAGGCCGCGGTCTACGAACGCGCCCGCGCCGACGTCGCGCTCTCGGTCGCGACCGCCACGGCGCAGCGCTTTGCGCAGGCGATTCAGTCCGTCCTGAACATGCAAATTTAGGTTCCCGTACCTATGTTTTCGTTGGCGCAGCTGTTGGCGCGCTGGAACGCGTTGTCGAGGGGACGCGTCTCGCGGCCAACGTGGGATCGCAATGGCGGTCGCCGCCATAGCGATCGGCGGGCTTATGCTCGGGCATGCGTCACGCTCCGCGCTCTTCGCGCAGCCGCTGCATCCCGAGCAGCTTACCGAGGTCGAAGAACGCCTGGCGGGGTGGAACGTGCCGTTTACGCCAGCGGCGGACAACGTGATCGTCGACGTCGCGCGCCGCAACGATCTGTTGCTGCGGCTCTCGCTCGCCGGAGTGCCGCATCAGCACCTCTTCAGTACCGGCGAGGCGATGGCCAATATCGGCGTGCTCACGCCGCAGTCGGTCGTCGACGCGCAGACGCGCGCCGGATTGTCGGGCGACATCGAGGCCGGATTGCGCGGCATCGACGGAGTCGACGACGCGCGCGTGATCGTCGCGCCTGCCAAGCCGCCGGAGTTCGCAGACGAGGGCGCGCAGGACGCCAGCGCGAGCGTGCGCCTGCGGCTGCGCGCCGGCATGCAGCTGTCCCACGAAGCGGTAGCCGGCATTCGCGCCTTCGTGGCGGCGAGCGTGCCCGAGCTGCGGGCTTCGCGCGTCACGATTCTCGACGACCGCGGCGTCGCGCTCGCCGACGACGCTCGGGCCGGCGAGGACGCCGCCGACCTGCAACGCTCGCTGCAATCGGCGCTCGACGGCGCGTTTGGCGACGGCGCGTCGATCGTACGAGTACGCGCCGAATACGACGGTACCGCGTACTCCGAACGCGACGTGCGCCGCGCGCCCGTCGGCGCGCAGGCGATCACCGCGGTTCGCCGCAGCGAAAGCTACGACGGAAGCGGCAAACGCTATCGTCACGTCGAGCAGGGCGAGGATCGTGGAATCGAGACGCGCGAGCTCGTCTCGCGCGTGCCGCCCGGTGCGATCAAGCGCGTTTCGACGGCCGTGTTTGTCGACGAAACGCGCGCGCTCGATCTGGCGAAGGTTCGTGAGCTCGCCGCGGCCACGGTCGGCTATGATGCCCACCGCGGCGACACCCTCGCAATCGAGGCCGTGGATTTCCCCCGTGCTCCCGTCGCGCGCAAGGATGCCTGGTGGCTGCTGTACGGCGCCATCGTGCCGCTCGCACCGGTCGTCATCCTGACGATTGGGCTCGTCGCGTGCACTCGGCTCGCGCTGCCGCCGGTCGCGGCATTGATACGAGAGCTTGCCGAGCGCGCCATGGTCGCTCGCACGTCGAAGGCCGCGGAAGGCTTTGCGCCCGGACGCGTTCGCTCGATGCTCGAGCGCGAGCCGCCGCATGCGGCCGCTGCGATCATCAGCGCGTTGCCGGCGGCGACCGCGACTGCCGTGCTCGAGCTGTACCCGCCCCACGAACGTGAAGCGATCGTCAGCCGCATGCCGCGCCGGCACTCGCCGCTACTCGAGGATCCACAGGAGCTATTGCGGCCGCCGTGCGTGACGAATTTGTTCCGCTGGACGCGTTCTTGCGCCCCGCGGCGCGAGAGCCGGAGATAGCCGCGGCCGCGGCGCCTGCCGTTGCGGCCGCGACAGGAGTGTGAAGAAGCTATCCGGGCGGCGCGCCGGTTCCGCGCCGGTCTGGCCGACGCCGTCGACGCGGCGGTTGCGTCGCTGCTGCCGGAGATCGCACGCGACGTCCTCGCGCGCGAGCTGCGGCTTGCGCCGGCCGATGTCGCCGCGATCGTTGCGGGCGCGCTGAAGCGCTGTGCCGATGGGAAGACGCTGGCGCTTCGCGCCCATCCGTCGGACATCGACGCGCTTGCGGATCTGCCGATTGCGGTCGTCGCCGACGGTGGGCTGCTCCGCGGCGACGTCGTGCTCGAACTGCACAGTGGGACGATCGATCTGCGCATGGACTCGCGTTTGGACGCGATCCTGCAAGCCTCGCTGTGACGACCGCACCGCTTGCGCTGGACCTGGGAACCTGCGCGCTCGGGCGCGCGATTGATGCGTTCGGCGCGCCGCTCGACGGCGGCCCCGCGCTGCGCGGAGCGCGATTCGCATTGGATCCGACGCGCGCCGCTTCCGAGCGAACGCGCGCCGGTCGGCACGCCGTTGTGGACCGGCATTCGCGTCGTGGATGGCCTGCTCACGATCGGGCGCGGTGCGCGCGTCGGAATTTTCGGTGCGCCGGGGAGCGGCAAGAGCGTCTTCGTCGAGACCATCGTGAGCGGATGTGCGGCGGACGCGGTGGTCGTCGCGCTCGTCGGCGAGCGCGGCCGTGAGGCGCAGCGCTGGATCGCGCTGCGCGACGACCGTACTACGATCGTTTGTGCGACGAGCGATCGCGCGGCGCACGAGCGCGTCGCCGCGTGCCGGGTTGCGGTCGCGCAGGCTCGCGCCTTGCGGGATCGAGGCCTCGACGTCGTCGTGATCGTCGACAGCCTCGCGCGGGTCGCCGCGGCGCTGCGTGAGATCCGCGTCGCCGCCGGCGAAAGTACGGGGCGAGCGGGCTTTCCGCCAAGCGTCTTCGCGGAGCTGGCGCGATTGGTCGAAGTTGCGGGACAACTGCACGCCGGTTCCATCACGCTCTTTGCAACCGTGCTCTCCGACGGCGACGACCGTGATCCGGTGAGCGAAGCGGCGCGTTCACTGCTGGACGGGCACATCGCGCTTTCAACGCGCCTCGCTCACTCCGGCCGGTTCCCCGCGGTCGACGTGCTGCGCAGCACGAGTCGCACGATGGCGGACGTCGACGGCGAAGATCATCTGCGTGCAGCGCGGCGGTTGCGCAACGCAATCGCGTGGCTTGAGCGTGTCGATGACGCGCGAACGCTGGGCATCGAACCGGTCGACCGCGCGGCTCGCGCCGCGATCGCGGCCGAGTCTCGAATCGAGTACTTCTTGCGTCAATCGGGCGGGGGCAGCGCTTGCGATTCGACGCTGGCCCAGCTCTTCGAGCTCGCGGTGCTGCTGGAAGAGGTCGATGGAGATCGTTGACGAGCTCGCGGCGATCCGGCGACGGATCGACGCGATTACGGCAGACCCAAGTGAGCCAGGCAAGCAGTTTGCGGTGACGCTCGATGCCGCGTTCGAGCGGCACGATAAACGGACGGTAGGCGGCGTATCGCGCGCGTCTATCGACCGTATGATCGCGACGAGCGCCGCGGAGTTCCGCCTCGATCCCGCGCTCGTCGAAGCCATTGTTCAAAACGAGTCGGCGTTCGATCCTCGCGCCACCTCCGGCACCGGGCGCGCGCGGCTTGATGCAGCTGATGCCGGGAACCGCGGCGAGCCTCGGAGTGATCGATGCATACGACCCGGCGCAGAACGTTCGCGGCGGCACGCGCTACCTGCGCGGGCTGCTGGATCGTTTCCACGACGTCGAGCTCGCGGTCGCCGCGTACAACGCCGGCCCCGCCGCCGTGGAACACTACGGAGGCGTTCCGCCGTTCGCCGAGACTGAAAGTTACATGCGCGGCGTCCTGAATCGCTATCGCGCGTTGCGTTCTCAACTCGGCAACCTCGCGACCAATGAAAGCTCACAGCGCGCTGCGATCATTGTGCCATGATGACGCAGCAACTGGAAATCAGCATTTTGGCGGCGCCGCTATTGGCGATCGATCGACGCGCGCTTTCCGAGGCATGGTATACAGCGCTACGGCTGAAACGCGATTCGCCGGCCGCCGCAGCGAGCGGATCGTGCACGCCGCTGCGTCGAGTGTGCTTCCCTTCGACGCGGACGGCGTGCCCTGCGGTCCGATTCGCCGCGGCGCACGCACGATCGGAAGGAGCGTGGCGCGAGCTCACGCCGAAGAAGGCGCAGGCGTTGGCGGACGCCGAGAGCCGACGCTTGCGCGAGGCTCGCGCACCAAGGCCGCCACTCGCTCGAGCGATCGCGAACGCCTTCGCCGGCGCCACGCTGCGACGCGCGACGTTTTCGGTGGGTCGCGGCAGCGCGCGCATCCATGTCGTCCTGCAGACGAAGGGCAATCGGACGACGCTGATTGCCTTGTGCCGGCCGCATCTGAGCGAGGCCGTCGCACGGGCTCTGGCGCAAGCGCGCGTGGCGCTGGCCGCGCGCGGCATCGGAGTTGAGCTGCGCACGAAAGGGGTCCGCAAATGTTTCTGAATGCCGCGATGAGCACGGCGCTGGATCGAATCGCGGAGCGAGCCGCCGACGCGCGGCGGGCGTTCTTGCCCGGCGCGATGCCCGAGCACGACGACGTTTTGACGCCCGCGGCCTCCTCCGACTTCACGCTCGATCCGCTGGCGGTCAGTGCTCCGGATGACGCGTACTTCATCACGAAAGACGATCACGGGAGAACCGCGTATACGCGCGACGGATCGTTCTCGATCCGCTTCGGCGCGCTCGTGGACGGCAGCGGGCGGCCGGTCTGCGGCGTGCGTACCGCGGGCGACGCGCCGGCGCAGCTGCGCGTGGATCCGGTGGACGATTCGCTCGGGCGCGTACGCGACGCGCACGTCGAGCGTGATGGCAGTTTTGTGTACCGCCGCGAAACGATCGACCCGCGCACCGCGGCGCGCGGATCGCAACGCGTCGTCGTCGGCCGCCTCGCTCTCGCGCGCTTTCCGATTGGAACGCGTCTGCGCAGCGACGGCGACGAGATGCTGGCGCCGCCCGGCGTGACGCCCGAGCTCGGTCTGCCCGGCGACGACGGCCTCGCGCCGCTCGCGACGATGCAACGGGACCGCAGCCGCATCGACGTCAACGCGAGTCTGATCCGGCTCAAGGACGCGTATCTGGCGTTCGACGCGCTCCAAGCCGCGGAAACGGCTAAAGGGCATCTCGGAAAGACCGCGATGGACCTCGTAAAATGAGGTTGCTGCGCTTCGGACCCGCGACCCGACACCGTTGCGACGCGGGAAAGCGCGTCCGGGAGGCTCGGTTCGAGACGACGCTCCTTGCTGCCGGCCAGCGCCGCATGCGTCGTCGCCAACGGCGTACGCGAAACGCTGACCGCGCTGCTTGGAGCGCCGGTTACGTTGCGGCTGTTCGAGCCGGTCATCCCCGATCCGTGTGCGTGGGACGCAATCGCGCGCGACGCAACGATGTACCGCGTTCGCGGTAGCGTCGCCGACGCGGCCATCGTCCTGCGCGCCAGCGATGCGATCGCATTGGCAGGCGCGGTCTTCGGCGAGCCCGCGGCGCGGGAAGCGCGCGCGCTATCTCCGATCGAACGCGACGTCGTCGACCGTGCCGCCGGCGCGATCGCGGCGAACCTGATCGCGGTGTGCGGAGCGCGCGAGGGCCGCGTGGTCGAGCGCGTCGCTATGATACATGGATTCGTAACGTTTTTCGAGGTGTCGATCGAGTCGCCGGTAGAGGCGCGGATCGGCATCGCGCTCTCACGCGATCCAACGCCGGAACCCCGCGGAGGCTTGGAGCTCGCGCATCTTGCGGACGTTCGGGTCAGGACGTTCGCTGCGATCGATCTGGGCAGTGCTCGCGCCGCCGCGGTGGGTGCGATCGGCGTCGGAGCGATCCTTCCGATTCAATCCGGCGATCTGCGCCGTTGTACGCTGGCGGTCGCGGGAAGGCGGCTAGCGAGCGGCGCTTGCGGCGTCCGTAACGGCCGCTATGCGATCGCAGCCGACACGGTCGGCGAGACGGCGTGAACTCGCCCGAGAGGCATGGCGAACCCGCGAACATGGGCGTGCTCATGCACGTCCCATTGCGCCTCACGGTCGAGCTCGGGAGCGCTGACGATGTCGGTAGCCGAGATCCTCAGGCTCGGCACCGGCTCGATCGTCGAGCTCGATCGCGCCGCGAATCATCCCGTCAACCTCCTCGTGAACGATAGGCCGATCGCACGCGGCGAGATCGTCGCGATCGAAGAGAATTTCGGGCTGCGCATCACAGAGCTGTTTTCACTCTAATGTCCCTGGACGCTTTCGTCGGAGCCGCGAGCCGGCACGCGACCGTGCCGCTCCAGCTCCTCATCAGCCTCACGATTATTTCGCTCGTGCCGCTGCTGCTCGTGATGTGCACGTCGTTCGTCCGAATCGTCGTCGTACTCTCTCTCGTGCGCTCGGCGATCGGCGCCTCGGCGCTCCCGCCCAACGCGGTGCTCACGGGCTTGGCGCTCGTGCTGACCCTCGTCGTGATGGCGCCGACCGCGCAGCGCATCGCGCACGACGCCGTCGTCCCGTATTCGAAGGGGGCGATCTCGGCTTCGCGCGCGCTCGATAGGGCCACGGGCCCGCTGCGCTCCTTCATGCTGCGCCAAGCTCGAGCCGCCGACGTGAGCCTCTTCGAGCGCATCGCTGCCCGCAGACCGGAGCCGGAGCGGAGCGCGCCGCTGAGCGTCCTCGTTCCAGCCTTCGTGGTTGGCGAGCTGCGCAACGCTTTTGCGATCGGCTGCGCTCTCTATCTGCCCTTCGTTGCCATCGACCTGGCCGTCGCAGCGATGTTGATGGGTCTCGGGATGATGATGCTCAGTCCGCCCGTCGTCTCGCTGCCCGTGAAGCTGCTCTTGTTCGTCATGGTCGACGGCTGGGCGCTCCTCTGCGGAGGCGTTGCGGCCAGCTTTCGATAAGGGGGCTTGCCATGCGAATTGGCGAGGCGCTCGCGACGCAGCGGCCGTTTTTCTCGTTCGAGTTCTTTCCGCCGAAAGACGACGCCGGCTCGCGCCGGCTCTTCGACACGATCGCGGCGCTGCAGCCGCTGCGTCCGTCCTTCGTTTCGATCACGTACGGTGCGGGCGGGTCGACCCGCGCTCGCACCGTGGCTTTAGCGAAACAGATCCAGCAGGAGACCGGCCTGACCGTCGTCGCGCACGTCACCTGCATCGGCGCCAACCGGTCCGAGCTCCGCTCTCTCTTCGACGATCTGGCGCGCGCAGGTATCCAAAATGTGCTGGCGCTGCGCGGCGACCCGCCGGGCGGCGCGCCCTTCGAGCCGTCGCCGGGCGGCTTCGCGCACGCGAGCGACCTCATCACGATGCTCAAGCGGAACTACGACTTTTGCATCGGCGCGGCGTGCTATCCCGAAAAGCATCCCGAGGCGACGACGTTCGGGAACGACCTAGCCAATCTGAAGATCAAGGCGGACGCCGGCGCCGATTTCTTGGTGTCGCAGCTGTTCTTCGACAACGCGCACTACTTCGAGTTCGAGCGCCGCGCCCGCGCGGGCGGCATCGATCTGCCGATGCTTCCCGGGCTCATGCCGATCACGAACTTCGGGCAGATTCAGCGTTTCGTCGCCATGTGCGGCGCGAGCATTCCCCCTAAGCTCAGCGTCGAGATGGAGGCGCGCAAGGGCGACGACAAGGCCGTGGAAGACCTCGGCGTCGCCTATGCTTCGATGCAGGCGCTGGAGCTGCTGCTGGGCGGAGCTGCCGGCATCCATTTCTACACGCTCAATCGGTCGCCGGCGACGCGGGCGATCGTGTCGTCGCTGCTCGCCGCCAGCGCGTGGCGCCCGGCGTTCTCCATAACAACGCGGTAACGCGGCAGTAACCGCGTCGCCGTACCGTTGAGCGATGGACGCGCTCGACGGGCTGATGCACGACGCTCTTATGACGACCGCGGCAATCGCGCTGCCGATGCTCGCCGTTGCCGCAATCGTCGGCACGGGGGTCGCCGTCGTGCAGGCAGCCACGCAGGTGCAGGAGCAGACGCTAACGCTTTTGCCAAAAGTCGTGGCGGTCGGCCTGACCGTCGCGCTGTTCGGCGCCCCGGCAATGCGCCTTCTCGCCGCGCTCTTCGATCACGCGCTCGCCGCCATACCCGCGCTCGACGCCGGTCGCCGATGACGCAGCTGCTCGTCTTGGCGCGCTGCTTGGGATTTGTTTTTCGCGCACCCGGATTCTCACATCCGAGCGTCCCGGCGCCGCTGCGTGCGGGATTCGCGCTGCTCCTCGCGATGGCGGTCGCGCCAGGCGTACGGGCGGCCGTTCCGGAGATAAACGGCGCCGCGCTGGTCGTCGCGCTCGCCGCCGAGTTTCTGATCGGCGGCGCGCTCGGCATGGCGGCATCGCTGCTCTACGATGGCGCGTATGCCGGCGGCCGCGTGGTGGACGATTACGTCGGCGTCAGAGCGATCGCCCCGAGCCTGCAACTGGTAGCGCCGAGCGGCTTCGGGCGCGTCTGGTCGCTCGCGCTCACCGGCGCGTTCTTTCTCACGGGAGCGTACCGCTTGACGCTGGCCGGCTTCGCGCGCAGCTTCGCGCGCATGCAGCCGGGAAGCGCGCCCGATCCGTCCGCGTGGAGCGGCTTTGTCGCGAGCTTCGCGACCGGCTTCGTGGACGTGGCGCTGCAGATTGCGGCGCCCGCCGTCGGGTTGGCATTCGTCATGCAGATCGCGCTCGGCGCGCTCTCGCGCGTCGTTCCGCGGTTCGGGAGCTTCACGCTGGCCTTTCCTCTGTCGTTCGCCGCGGCGATCGTGATGACGCGCGATCGCCGTGCCCGAAGCCGTGCGGTGAGCGACGCCTGCGAGAAGCCGTTCGAAGCGACGCCGCGGCGCATCGCCAAAGCGAAACGCGAGGGAAACGTCGCGAGATCGAGCGAGTTTTCGGCCAACGTCTCGTTCGCGGCCGCCGCGGTGACTGCGATCGCAGTCGCCCCGGCGCTCGCCGCCGCCGCCGGCGGTTCGATGGTCGCCGCGACACGCGGCGTGATCACGCCGCGCTGCGCACTCGTCCTAGGCGTGGCGCTGCTCGTCGCCGGCGGCGCGTCGCTGGCCGGGGTGCTGGCGGGCTTCGTGCAGACGGGCGGCGTGACGTTAGCGGGCGCCGCGCCGAAGCTCGAGCGCCTCAATCCCGTCGAGGGCTTCAAACGAATATGCTCGCGCGAAACGCTCGCGCACTCGCTCCGCGCGACGCTCGGGTTCGCCTGCGCGCTCGTCGCTATGGCGCCGGCGATCGCAACGAGCGCGGCCGCGATGCTGCGAGCCGGGAGCTGGCACACGACGGCGGCCGGCGCGTGGAAGGGAGCCGAGGGCGTCGCCGCGGCGGCGGTCGCCGTCGGACTGTGCCTCTCGATCGCCGAGTACGGCGCGGCGCGTGGAGCGTGGCTGCGAAGATTGCGCATGAGTTTCGAGGAGCGCAAGCGCGAGGCGAAAGACGAAGAGGGTGACGCCGTAGCGCGCGGGCGCCGCCGCGCGCTGCATCGCTCGCTGCTCAAGGGTGGCTTGCGGCGCATCAAAGACGCCACCTTCGTCGTGGTCAATCCCGAGCACGTGGCCGTCGCGCTGGAGTATCGTCCGCCCGCGGTTCCCGTTCCAAAATTCTGGTACGCGCCCACAACGAGTTGGCGCTGCGCGTCCGGGAAACGGCGCGCGGCTACGGAGTTCCGGTCGTGGAGAACGCCGGTCTGGCTCGCGCACTCTATCGCGATGGACGCGCCGGCGAGCCGATACCGCACGCGCACTACGTCGCCGTCGCGGAGGTCGTCGCGGCGCTCCTGCGCGGGGCGGCGTTGCCCAGATGACATCGCGCAAGGGCGCGGTCTACGCGTTTGCCGGTCTGCTGCTGACCGTCGTCGCGACCCTGATCGTGCCGCTGCCGCCGGGGTTGCTCGACCTGCTGCTCGGGATCAACATCTTCGGCTCGGCGCTGGTGCTGCTGCTCTCCGTCACCGTCGAGGATCCGCTCGAGTTTTCCGCGTTCGCACCGGCGCTGCTGATCGCGACGCTGTTTAGGCTTTCGCTCGACGTCTCGGCGACGCGCTTGATCCTTACGTCGGGAGCGACCCCGGGCGCCGTGGGTGCGATCATTCCCGCTTTCGGCGCGTTCGTCGTGCACGGGAACCTCGTAGTCGGTCTGATCGTGTTTTCGATCCTGGTGACGATCCAGTTCGTCGTCATCGCAAGCGGCTCGCAGCGCGTGGCCGAGGTGGCAGCCCGCTTCACGCTCGACGCGATGCCGGGCAAGCAAATGGCGATCGATGCGGACGTGCACGCCGGAGCGCTGGATGGCGAAGGCGCGCGGCACAAGCGCGAGGCGGTGCAGCGCGAGGCCGACTTCTACGGTGCGATGGACGGCGCCGGCAAGTTCGTCAAGGGCGACGCGATCGCGGCGCTGATCATCGTGGCGCTGAATCTGGCCGGCGGCATCCTCGTCGGCATAGCGTATCACGGCCTGTCGCCGCTCGACGCGGTCAATGCCTTCGCGCTGCTCTCGATCGGCAACGCATTGGTCACGACCCTGCCGGCGTTCCTGATATCGACGGCGATGGGCATGATGGTCACTCGCGTCGCGTCCGATGGCGCTCTGGGCGCCGACCTCGCGGCGCAGCTCTTCTCGCGTCCCGACGTCCTGCGCTGCGCCGGCGGCTTGTTGCTGGCGCTCGCGCTCGTTCCTGCGCTGCCGCGACCGCTGTTTGCGCTACTCGGCGGGGGCGCGTTCGCTATGGCTGCGGCGGCGCAGCGTGGTCGCTCGCGCCGCGAAGCCGCAGCGGCCGACGCGCGCGATCGCGTCAAACGCAGCGCGATGCGCCGTCCCGAGCTCGCGCTCGGGCTGGTCGGCGTCGATCCGATCGCCGTTGAGATCGGCGCCGATCTCGTACCGCTGCTCGCGCCGCCGCTGTGCGACGCGTTGCTCGACCGGATCGGCGAGGTGCGCCGCGCACTCGCCGCCGACATCGGCATCGTCCTGCCCGGCGTGCGCCTCCGGGACGATCTAGCGCGTGATCCGCGCACGTATGGAATTCGCGTGCGGGATCGCCTCGCCGGCGCCGGACGCCTCGAGCTCGAGCGGCTGCTCGCCGTCGCGGACGAATCGGTTCTCGCATCGTTCGGCGGCCGGATCGAACCCGAGCCGGTCTATGGACTGCCCGCGGTCGTGGATTGCACCGGAGGCGCGCGAGCGTGCGGCCAACGCGGGCGCGCTCGTCTTCGATCCCATCTCCGTAATCGGATCGCATCTCGCCGAGATCGCGCGCGTTCACGCGGCGGAGCTTGTGGGGCGTCAGGAGCTGCAAACGCTGCTCGAGCACTTGCGCGCCACGGTTCCGGCGCTCGTGAAGGAGGTCGGCGGGGATTCGTTGCCGTTAGGCTCGCTGCATCGCGCGTTCGGCCTGTTGCTGCGCGAAGCGGCGTGGCCGCGCGATCCGATCGCGGTGATCGAAGCGATGTTGGAGGCCGGCACGCACGAACCGCGCGAGCTCGCTGAGGCGGCGCGGCGAGCCATCGTGCCGGACCTGCTGCGCCGCAGAGGAGTGACACAACTCGAGCCGGCGATCTTCGATCAGGCGTTCGAACAACGGCTGGTCGCGAGCTGGTGCCGCTCCGATGCGTACGGTCCCGCAACCGCACTGGCCGTGCGTGCGCGCATCGAAGCGTATGCGACGCGGACGCGGCGCGACCGAGCCGCGGTCATTTGCACGGCCGCGCTGCGGCCGGTGCTCGCGGACTTCCTGCTGCGCTGCGGGTTGCGGATCGCCGTCTACGCCTACGGCGAATTGCCGAGCGAAGTGACGCTCGCGCCCGCCGAGGTCATCGACGAGAAGGAACCGAACGCGCTGCCTGCATGCATTTAACGGCCCTGGATTGGGTCATCGTCGTCGCGTCGCTGGGTGTGAGCTTCGTTCCGGCGATCGTTCTGGCGCGGCGCGCGGGGCGCAACATCACGGAGTTTTTCGCGGCGGGGCGGCAGGCGCCGTGGTGGCTGATCGGCATCTCGCTCGTCGCGACCACGTTCTCCACCGACACGCCCAACCTCGTGACCAATCTCGTGCGGGACGGCGGCGTGGCCGAGAACTGGGTCTGGTGGTCGTTCTTGCTCACCGGAATGGCGACGGTCTTTTTCTTCGCGCGCCTGTGGCGGCGCTCGGGCGTGCTCACCGATCTCGAGTTCTACGAGCTGCGCTACGCGGGACGTGCAGCGTCGTTCGTGCGCGGCTTCCGAGCGATCTACCTCGGGCTGTTCTTCAACTGCTGGATCATCGCGACCGTCAACCTCGCGCTCGTGAAGATCGCCGGCATCCTGTTCGGCTGGCCGCGCGCCGAGACGCTCGCGATCTGCGTCGCCGTGCCGATCGTCTTCGCCGCGACCGCCGGGCTGTGGGGCGTGATGGTCACCGACATGATCCAGTTCTGCATCACGATGACGTCGGCGTTCGCGGCGGCGTACTTCGCGATCCACGCGCCCGGCGTCGGTGGCCTGCACGGCCTCGTGACGCACGTCGCGCAGACGCACGCGGTCACGCTCTCCATCCTGCCGAACTTCGCCGACCCGAAGACGGCGCTGGCGATCTTCGTGATCCCGCTCACCGTTCTGTGGTGGTCGGTGTGGTATCCGGGTGCGGAGCCGGGCGGCGGCAGCTACGTCGCGCAGCGCATGCTGGCGGCACGCACCGAGTCCGACGCGCTATTCGGTACGTTCGCGTTCCAAGTGATGCACTACGCGCTGCGCCCGTGGCCGTGGATCGTCGTTGCGCTCGCCTCGACGATCGTCTATCCGTCGCTGCACGACATCGTGCTGCGTTTCCCCAACGTCGCGCCCAACCTGATCGGCAACGACATCGCGTATCCGGCGATGCTGGTCTTCCTTCCGGCCGGCTTCGCGGGCTTCATGGTCGCCGGCATCTTCGCCGCGTACCGCTCGACGATCGAGACGCACCTAAACTGGGGCACGTCATACCTCGTGCACGATCTTTATCAGCGTTTCATCCGCCCGGGCTCGAGCCAGCGTGAGCTCGTCTTCGCCGGGCGCCTCGTGACCGTGCTGCTGATGGGCGTCGGCGTCGCGCTCACGCTGGTGCTCGACAACGCGCACAACGCGTTCAACCTGCTGCTCTCGATCGGCGCGGGTACGGGCCTGATCTATCTGCTGCGCTGGTTCTGGTGGCGCATCAACGCGTGGAGCGAGGTGAGCGCGATGGCCGCGTCGTTCGTCGTGGCGCTCGCGTTCTTCGTCGCGGCCAAGCTCGGCCACGCCGTCGATACGGTCGACGCGCTGCTGATCACGATCGGCATCACGACGGTCGTATGGCTCGCGGTCACGTTCCTGACGCCGCCGGTCGACGCGGCGGCGCTGACGGCGTTCTACCGCCTGGTCCGGCCGGCCGGGCCGGGCTGGGCCCAGGTGCGCCGGCGGGCCGCCCTGCCGGCATCGCCCGACTCGCTGTCGCTCGCGCTGCTCGGCTGGGTGCTCGGCCTCGCCTCGGTGTACGGCGCGCTCTTCGCGATCGGGGCCTTCATCTACGGTCGGGCCGTGCAGGGGGCCGTGTGGAGCGCGGTCGCAGGCGCCGCGATCGGCGGGCTGCTCGCGATCGGCCGCCGTCTGTGGACTCCCGCGCTTCCGGCGGCAGGCCCGGCGGCGCCGGAAGGCTAAGCTCCACCGGCTCCAATGAACTGGAAGAATCTGAAGGCGCCGTTTAAGGCGCTCGTCATCGTCGCGATTTGCGCGGTCTCGATCTGGCAGGCGTGGCCCGTCCAGCAGAAGATTCACCTCGGCCTCGACCTGCAAGGCGGCGCGCGGCTCTTGCTGCAGCTAAAACCGACCGCCGAAGTTCCCCAGATCACGAGCCAGGTTCAGGCGCAGACCCGCGAGGTGATCGATCGCCGCATCAACGGCCTCGGCGTCGCCGAACCCTCCATCAGCAACATCGGCAGCGATCGCATCCTGGTCGAGCTGCCCAACGTGAAGAATCCGGACCAGGCCGAGCAGGTGCTCAAGCAGGTCGCGGTGCTCGAATACAAGATCGTTCCGTTCGACGTCGTACAGAAGGCCGACGCCGCCGTCGCCGCGCTGCAGCAGCCAAACCTGAACGCGAAGGCCAAGGCCGACGCGGAACTCTACGTCTCGACGACGGCGTACGAAAAGAGCGGCGACGTGGTGTACTCCGGCAAGGACCTCAAGGCCGCGCAGGCCAGCTACGACCAGGCCGGCCGTCCCGACATCACGTTCCAGACAAAGAACGCCGCCAAGTTCGGCAAGCTCACATCGTCGAATCTGCAGAAGCCGCTGGGCATCTTCCTCGACCACCGCTATCTGTCGGCTCCGATCATCCAGAGCCCGATCTACGACAGCGGACAGATCACGGGCAACTTCACGCAAGAAGAGACGATCACGCTCGCCAACGAGCTCAACGCCGGCGCGCTGCCCGTTAGCGTGGAGATCGTCGAGAAGGAAACGATCGGCCCGACGCTCGGCAAGATCGACCTGGTCCAGTCGATGCGCGCCGCGGCTCTCGGCCTCGGACTCGTGCTGCTGTTCATGATCTTCGTGTATCGCTTGCCGGGGTTTCTCGCCGACCTCGCGCTCGCGATCTACGTGCTGATCATGCTCGCGATCCTCGCGGTATCGGGGGCGAACCTGACGCTGCCGGGCATCGCCGGGTTCGTGCTCTCGATCGGCATGGCCGTCGACGCGAACGTCCTGATCTTCGAGCGCATCAAGGAGGAGCTGTGGAACGGCAAGACGATGCGCGCCGCGGTGCGCGTCGGCTTCCAGCGAGCCTTCTCGGCCGTCTTCGACAGCCACTTCACGACGATCGTCGGCGCCGGAGTGCTCTACATGCTCGGCACGGGAACGGTGAAGGGCTTTGCCTTCACGCTCTTCTGGGGCACCGTCGTTTCGCTCTTCACCGCCGTCTTCATCACGCGCTTCTTCGTCGACGCGCTCGTGGACAACGAGATCCTGAACGTCCCCGAGCTCTACGGCGTGAAGCGCAGCGAAGTCGGTATCTTCTCCAAGGGCGCCACGGCGGAGGCGAGAGCGTAAGCGATGTTATTCCGCAGGCTCAACTGGAACATCGTCGGCTGGTTCCAGATCGTCCAGACGATCTCGGGACTGATTATTGCTATCGGCATCGGCGCGATGATCTACAACGGCTTCAAGGGTGGAAACGGCTTCCAGCCGGCGCATATGCTGCGGCTCGGGCTTTCGTTCACGGGCGGCACCGACATCGCGGTGAAGTTCACGCAGCCCACCACGGCGGACAAGGTCAAGGAAGCACTGACGAGCCTCGGCATGACCGAAGAGTCGGTCACGACCGCCGGCACCGACGGCACGCAGTTCGTGATCCAGACGCAGACGTCGTTCGCCAACAATTCCACACCGGTCTGGAATGCGCTCGGCACGGTCGCGCCGGTCGATCGCGCCGCCTCGCAGATCACGGCGGTCGGCCCGTCGCTCGGGCGCGAGTATCTCACCAAGGCGCTGTACGCGCTCGTGATCGCGCTCGGCATCCAGTTCCTCTACATCGCGTTCCGCTTCGGCTGGAACTACATCTTCGGCTTGGTTACGGTCATCGCGCTGGTTCGCGACGCCTTGATGATGGTCGGCATTTACGCGCTGGCCGACAAGCGCGCCGACGATGCCTTCCTCGCCGCCGTGCTGACGGTCATCGGCTACTCCGTCATGGACACGATCGTCATCCTTGACCGAATACGCGAGAACACCAAGCTGATGGCGGGCGCGGCCTACGACACGATCGTCAACGAGTCGATCAAGCAGACGATGACGCGCTCGTTCAACACCCTCGCGACCGTCGTCATCACGCTCGTGGCGCTGCTCGCGCTAGGGGGCGCGTCGCTCAAGAACTTCGCCTTCGCGCTGCTCGTCGGCATCTGCTCGGGTGGTTATCACTCGATCTTCTACTCGGCGCCGCTCGTACTCGTCTTCCGCAAGCGCCAGCTCGAGGCGGCCGCGCGGCGTCGCCGCGCGGGGCTTGCCCAGGACCGCACGGTGACGGCGCGCTCGCGTTCCGAATCGACCGCGCTGCAGAGCCGCGGCGGCGCGGCGCGCGAGGACATCGTCGCCGCGCGCCGCGAGCGCCGAGCAAAGGCCAAGGCCGCGCGCAGCGCCGCACCGGCGGCGCCTCAGCGGTATCGCAAGAAGCGTGATGCGGGCGGTGTCGCGCTCGAGGAGCCGTATGCGGGTGACGCGGAGACGGACCTCGATCCGCTTGACGCGCAAAGAGCCGGGCTGCACGACGCCGCAATGGAGCAAGGCCACGAGGAAATCGCGCTCAACCTCGAAGAGTTCGACTCTTCGCCCTTCGAGGACGCTCAGGGTGGCTCAGAAGAAGCCACCAGCGCAGAGCCACCGAAGGAGTAGGGCGCTCCCCGAGCCCACGCGCTCGGAGCTCGCCTTCGAGGCGGCCCTTCGACAGGCTCAGGATGCGCTAACCGACCCTCTTTCGACCGAGTCCGTCGAGCCAGATTCGAGCGCTCCGGATGCGTTTGTCGAGCGCGTCTTCGCGCGCAGTGAGAGCTATCTGCGCGATCCGTACGCGACGATTGGCGATGCGCCGCGCTTCCACACCAAGATCGCCGGCGTGTCGTTCGAAGGTCGCCAAGACGTGATCGCCGGGCTGCGCGCCGGCGCAGTGCTCGAGCTGCGCCGCGAGCCGAACAATCCGCACGATTCCAATGCGATCGCCGTGCACTACGGCAATCTGCAGCTCGGGTTCTTCAACCGGCGCATGGCGGCGCACATCGCGCCGCTGATGGATGCGGGCGCGCGCTACCGCGCGCACATCGCGTCGCTGACGGGTGGCTCCGCGGACAAGCACCGCGGCGTGAACATTTTCGTGGAGTGCGAAGGCGCCGGTGCGGTTGCACCGCAACGGCGGCAGGAGGGCGCACGCGAAAGTTTTGGCCCGGAAACCGATGCCGAAGAGGCCGTTCTTACCGCGCTGCTCGGCTCGGCGCGGCCGCACGCCGCGCAGCTCGCGGTGCTCGAGCGGCTGGATGCCGGCAAGAACACGCTCGCGGTGCTTGGCACCGGGCGCGGCAAGTCGTTCTGCTTCCAGTTCGCCGCCGCGATGCGCGCCCTTCGACCGGCTCAGGGCAGGCTAGGCGACGCCAAGACGCTCGTCGTCTATCCGCTGCGCGCGCTCGCCAACGATCAATACGAGGCGCTGCGCCGCACGCTGAATCCGCTCGGGCTGCGCTGCTTCCGGGCCAACGGCTCGATCGACAACGAGGAGCGCGAGGATCTCTTCCGCGCGCTGCGCGAGGGAGCGTGGGACGTCGTGCTCGCGACGCCGGAGTTCCTCGAGTTCCATCGCGACGCGCTGCGCGGCGGCGGCGCGCCATCATTCGTGGTCGTCGACGAGGCGCATCACTTGCACGAGTCGCGGCATCGCCCGGCTTACGCGCGCCTCGCGGCGACGATCGCCGAGCTCGGCGCTCCGCAGATCCTCGCGCTGACGGCGACGGCCCACGACGACGCGTTCCGCCGAGTCATCGTCGACCTGAACATCGACGCGTGGGTGATCGATCCGACCGTGCGCGAGAACCTCGAGGTCGTCGACGCGCGCAACACCAGGGACAAGGTCGGCTACCTCACCGACCTGTTCGGTGCGAGCGGCGTGCACGAGAAGGGGATCGTGTACTGCAACTCGCGTCCCGAGGTCGCGAAGGTGGCACAGCGGCTGCGCAAGGCGCTGGGCAATCGCGTCGTGTTCTATCACGGAAAGATGCCGAACGCCGAGCGCCTCGAGGTGGAGCGGCTCTTTCGCGAGGGGAGCCTGCACGTCGTCGTCGCGACGTCGGCCTTCGGCGAGGGCATCGATCTTCCGGACGTGCGCCACGTCGTGCTCTACCACCTCAACTTCGACTTCGGCGAGTTCAATCAGCAGGCCGGCCGGGCCGGGCGCGACGGCGCGCCCGCGCGCATCCACCTGCTCTACGGTGAGCACGACCGCGCGCTGAACGAGTATCTTATCGACTTCGACGCTCCGCCGCTGCCGCGGCTGCGCGAGATCTACCGCGGGCTGCGGGGCCTCGCGCGATCCGCTCCGCTGCGGGGCGACAACGCGCAGCTGGCGGGCATCTTGGACGTCGACCGCGTGACGGATCGCACGATCGGCGCGGCGCTGCGCATCTTCGCGGACTCGACGCTGGTCGAGGTTGGCGAGGACGACGAGGGGCGCTTCGTGCGATTCCTACCGGTGACCGGAAAGGTGGAGATGGAGCGCAACGAGCGCTACGCCGAGGGCGAGGCGACTCGCGAGGCGTTCACGGAGTTCAGCAAGGTCGCGCTGAGCGCGCCGGCGACGTCGCTGACGCGCATCATCAACCGGCCGATCTATCCCTCCCGAGTCGAACTACTGCGTTGAGGAACCTCTGAAGAAGTCCATGTACCGATCGTTTGAGCGCAAAGCCGTCGGATGCCAGGAGAAGGCGAGGGAGCATAAACGCAGCGGCCTGTGACCGAGTCTTCGACAACGCAGACGGCGGCTTTGCGCTCAAACCCTGAGGGCAGCGGCGGTTTCGCCGCAGTTCTTTGTTGCGCCCTCGGTCACCCTTCGACTACGCTCAGGATAAACTTCGGGCGCTGCTATGCTTCCTCGGGCGCGCCTCGACCTGCGGCGAAACTGCTCGCTGCGATCGGTGCAGCGGCTTCTGCAGAGGTTCCTTAACTATTCCGTACCGACGGGAAGATCCGAGCGTGGCATCGTCATGAAGTAACTCGAGGATAATTCGCATGGATGACCTTGAAGGCGCGCGCCGGTTGCGTGAAGTCGAAAGCGTTGTCGAGGCTGTTCCGTGTAGCCTTGCCAGGCAGAGCACACGACGATCTGCCTGCCATGACTTGCTCCTTCGGCTATTCCGTGTCGACCGGCTCGTTGTCGCGCGGAATGTTCAGGATGTCCTGCGCGGAGTACTTCGAGTGAATCGGCTTGAACGCGCGCGCCGGCTGCGAGAAGTTGAAGGCGTTGTCCAGGCTGGTGGCGCGCGTGTCGGTGTAGCCCTGCCACGCAGACGCCGATCCGATCGGCGGCAGGTTGTAGACCTCCTCGATGAACTTCAGGATGCTGCCGAACTCGTAGTTCGTCTTGTCCACGTAGTTCGTCTTGGCGTAGGGCGAGATGATCAGGCACGGCACGCGGATGCCCAGCCCGCGGAAGTCCAGGTTCGGCGGCTTGGCGTTGTCGTAGAACCCGCCCCAATCGTCCCACAGAAGGACGATCGCGGTCGAGCTCCAGTCAGGCCCCCCGCCGACGGCGTTGACGATCGAGGAGATCCACGAGGGGCCCTTGTCGCTGTGCGAGCCCGGGTGGTCGGAGTCGGTATGGTTCGGCGTCACCCAGCTCACCTGCGCCAGGTTGCCGTTCTGCGCGTCGGTGAGCACTTGCGTCTCGGGCTGCACCATGTCTTTCTGCCAGTCGGGTCCACGGCGCACGTACTTGATCGCCTCGAACGGCGACCATATCCCGGCGTGCCTGATCACGTTCACGTAGTACTTCCACGTGATGCTGCTCTGGTCGAGATCCTGAGCGATCGTGTTGAACTGCGTGAAGCACGGGAAGGGACCGACGAAGTATTGCTCCTTGCGGTTCGTGCCGATGACGTCGGTCCTGGTCGCGCGCGGCGAGTCGCAGCTGTTGTAGGCGCCGTCGGAGAAGTCGGCCAGCGCCCAGAGTGGACTCTGCTGCACGTTGTCGGTACCGGCGACGAGCGTGATGTGCGCGGTCCAGCTCGGCCCGAACTCGGTCGGGAACATGTGCGCCGCGAGAACGTACTGATTGGCCATGTCCCAGTACGGCTGCACCTGCGAACGCTCGATGTACGCGTAGGCCGCGTTGCTGCCCTTCGTACCCCACTTGGAGAAGCCGTCCATGTTACCGTTGTCCCAGTCGACGATCGAGGCCGGGTAGAGGTGCTCGAGGTTGGGTTCGACTTGGAACGTGTCTTGATGCAGCGGAATCTTCACGCGCTTGCCGTGGTTCAGGCCGTAGCCCGTCATTGGTGCGTCGGCCTTCGGGTAGCCGGCGAAGAAGTTTTCGAAGCTGCGGTTCTCTTGGATGATGACGACGATGTGCTTGATGTAGTTGCTCGCGAGGCTGCGTTGCAGCGGCGAGATCCCCTGCACCGGCGCCGCGGGTAGAGCGCTCGACGAGGACGAACCGGACGCGCATCCGGCGCAAAAGGCAATAGTCAGCACGGAAATAGCTGCGAGAAGTTTGGCGGCCATGATTTCCTCTTGTGAAGTAGGTCTAGGCTGTCGGGTGCAGTTCCGCGCGGCAGGTGCCCTTCCTTCGGAGGGTAGGGGTCGTCTCCAGCTCAGGTGATGACGCGAGTCATCGCATCTTCGTCGACGGCGTCATAAAATGCGTTGTCGGTCTCCGTCACGCCGGCGGAAGCCCACGGGTCGATCTCGCGGCGCGACGTGGGGAGATGGACCGTCGGCCCGACCGCGTCGGAGTAGTCGGATCCGCCAAACGCCTTAAAGTCGCCGCTCTCGCGGTGCGACAGCACGAGCGAGCGCACCGCCTCGGCCGCGGCCCGGGCGTCCGTGCGAACGCGATCGCTCAGCCGAGCATCGCCTGCCAGCTTCTCGTAGAACGCGATCGCGGGGCGATCGGCGCGCCACGGCATGTCGCTCGTAGCCTCCGGAAAGCGCGCCATGCCGTCGATCGAGCGCGCGTCTTGGCGCACCGCGCCGCGCATGCCGGCGTCGCGCGCCTCGGCCGCGACGCGATCGTTGAGCTGCTTGATGCTGCGTTCGGCGTTCGCGATCTTCGCTGGATCGAGATCGAGCACGTCGAACGCCGCGGCGGGGCCGAAGTCGAGCTCGCCCGCGTCGTACTTCGTCCGCATGACGTCGTTGACGATCCCCTTCGCCATCGCGTCCGGATCGTGCGCGTGCGATGCGATCGCGTGCGCGACGCCGCTCGGCACGCCCGGCGCGAGCATCGTCTCGGGGCTCGCGGCGAGACACCTCACGCCTGCGCGCGAGAGCGCGTCGGCGAATCCCATGGGTTAATAAAGAGGGGCTTCAAAACCGGACACGCTTCGGCTGGCGAGGTGACGCCGGACGGTCACCAGGGATTGGGGGTAAGGCCTTTCAAAACGAGGCCCCCTGGCCGGGTGCCGGGCGGTGAGGCTGCGACGTTATAGCTGTAACAGATCAAAAAAGAAGAGCCGCGCAAGGCGGCCCTTCGATCTGTCAGGTCGCCGGAGCGCTATGCGGCTTCAGGTTCCTTCTGAGCGTCGAGTTTGTTTTGCAGCCCGGTGTGCTGCCGCAAGTAATCGATGATCGCCTGGGTGTTGTTGCGGCCGGCCCCGAGAATGACCACTTGTTCTACGTCGCTACCCTTCGGGATCGACCACTGACCCAGACCGGCGTCGTCGACCCATTTCCGGTTCGACCGACTCCAATCCAAGCCGGCGATGACATCGTAGATGTGTGTCTTTTCCAGCGGCGTTAAGTTCAAGCCGCGGTGATTGACGTCGTGATGCAGCACGCCGAGGGCTTGCCAACCGGGGGCAGTAAGATGAAGGCTGTCATACACCCGCCATCGACCGCCCATCCGGCGGGAGATTTCGGTGAAGAACGCCGCGATCGAGTCGAGCTCGTGCACGAACGTCGCATCGCTGAGGTTGGCGTTGCCCGTCATCGCGAGATTGCTCTCCTGAAAGTCACGACCTTCGCAAGCACCGCGCACCGTACGAAGGAGCACGCCCTGCACGACGAGCGCCGTTGACTTCTTGCCGCGGCTTGCCGCTTTCACTTCCATACCACCATTCTCGCTGATGAACGGCTCCTTCGCGAGCTGGTTGGTGAGGCTGATGTAGATGTCGCTCTGGTCGAGGGCGATGGCAATGCGCGCCGGTACTTTGTTCACACGGAAGTTGTAGTCCATGAAGAGCTGGCCGAGCTCGTCGACGGTAAGAGGATCCGTTCCCGGCGCGGGCAGATAGAACGTTACCGGCAGGACAAGCTGGTCGACCAACGCTCGCCCGCTGTCGTCTTCTTCGGCTAAGTCGAGGCACCCGGAAATACGGCCGAGGCCGTCGAGAACAATGCGTTCGCAATCCTCGTCGATTTGCAGCACACCGAGTGCCCTCTGATACTTGCTGTTCGAAAGCTCGGCGAAGGTTACGAACGTTGTAGGCTTTGAGATTCCGATGGAGATTGCTGGAAAGCCGGCGATCGTGTTGCGGCCGAGGCGTTGCTCGATGTAGCCGGCAATGCTTGCTCGCCGGTCGGCGCTGGTCGCCCGCTGAACCCGTTCGTAGATCTTGCGCGTGCTGTCGGCAAGCAGCTTCCAGTGCTTCGAGCGAGGGTCGTGCCCGAGGATGCTCTTGAGCTCCCGGGGCTTGATCTGCGTTGTGTACGTGGCAAGACGTTTGCCAAAGTAGCCTTGCACGGCGGGCACGTCTCTGGTTATACTGGGGGCGGATAAGGTGTCCAATTCGGGATTCCTTTCAATAAGGCTAGAGTGTTGTTACTGGCCCGGTGCCCCCCGACAAAGCGAGCACAGGGCCGGTAGAAGACACTCTAGCGTTATTTTTTGCCGCCGTCAACAGTTTTTGCCCAATTTCCGTGCGGGGTTAAAGTGACGGCGCTACGGGGGACGGCTAAAAAGCGCCGCCGGCAGAGTATATATAGCCGGAATCCTAGCCCTAGGGCTTTAGCTCAGCTAGCGTGGGGTTGGTAGGTTAAGTCGGCTCTGGCCCGGTCGATGAGTCCTGGCCCTCACGCGCCAAGGTAGCCGATCGAGCGCTTCTTCCAGCAGGCGACTCCTTGGAAGTGCCGCCTACGGCCGTCCCGTATCGTCTGGAGTGTCGTTCGTGGCAAGCTGGTCTTCACCATGAGCGCCGAAACGGTAAGCTCTAAGCTCCGGTAAGATTGTCCTCGCATCATTCGTCGCGGGGCGGATCGGGATACTCGGTCTAAACGTCGGCCGGATCGAAGGAGGTGTTCCACGACTCAGCATCCGCGTCGACGGCTCGCCGGCGCCGCGTTGCCGTAAGGCTGGCTCCGGTTGAAGCCGCACGAGTACTTCATGCCGGCGAAAGTGCGCGGATCACGACACCGTGATATGTGGCGGATTGTCGGTCCGAGGGGCTGTAATATAGGGACTGAGGAACATCTTTGTGCGCGTGTTTTTGAGCTGGTCTGGAGAATCTAGCAAGGCACTTGCTCGGTGCCTTAACGATTGGTTACCGCGGGTGCTGCAGGCCATCGAACCTTGGTTTTCGGATGAAGCCATTGCACCCGGATCACGATGGCTGCAAGAGATTCTCACAAATCTGAGAGCTCAGGACTTCTTTCTGGCGTGCGTGACGGCCGAAAGTTTGAGCAGCGCCTGGTTTAACTTCGAAATAGGTGTTGCAGCGAGCAAACTTTTGGCGGACGAGGATACGCACCGGGTCTGCCCGGTCCTCTGGAATTTAGAGAACAAAGATGTGCCGCAGCCTCTCGCAATGTTTCAAACGCTTACTACCAGCGAGGCTGATGTCCGAAGGCTGGTAGATGAGATGAACAATCGACTAGAGCGAAGCCTGCCAACCGATGATCTGGACGCATCCTTTCGAAAGTGGTGGCCAGACCTTGCTCAGTCTCTGAAGGCGATTCCGGAAGAGGCCGATCTTGCACCAGCCCGTCGCCAAGAAGACATTCTCGACGAGATTCTCGCCAGTATTCGGCAGCAAAACATAGGCTCAAGTAACGCAATCTTCCTACTAACACGAAATTCAGGAAGAGATCAGCCAGATGCGATCGAGCGTCTCACCAACGATCACAGGAATAGGGCCGCTCGTTCGGTTTACCCCGGTGGATAGTACGGCTTTGGGGTCAGGCTCCGGCTCGCTCCAACAGTTGCTAGAAGCTGGTCTTCTAGGGCCGGCAAAGCCAGCAGGCAGCGATACTGGAGTTGGAATCGGCAAGCCACCAAGCGTCGAGGATTTCGGCAAGCATGACAAAGGGGGCATAGGCGAGCCGCCGGACGTGCATTAGCGCTTTCGCAGTATCGCTACAAGGTGGGTTTGACGACTCGGATGCGGCGTCCGTCCGGCCCTTACCGCCTGGAGCGTCGACCGCGGCAGCCGTGTCGGCCATGAGCTCACGCAGCGGCATGGCTTTAAGCCGACGCAGAAGCTTCGTGGCCCACTCATCGCGTCGCGGATCGGCATACTCGGTATAGACGGCGCTCGGATCGAGGAGGCTGTGCTCTTCGACCTCTTCTAAGCGGAAGAACCGCTCTGCTATTTCAAGGCCTACTGTTTTGACGTCGCAGTCGCGCTTGCGCAGCCCGGGTCTTGCAAGCCTCGGCTTTTCCCGCGTCGCTCCGTCGCCATGCCCAGGTCTTCGCAAGCGCCGCCTTATTCGAGGTGCCTCGCTTCTCGGATGCGGTGCCACCATGGCTAGGATCGCGCTCCTCGGCGCGCAGTTGCGCGAGCTTGGCCTGGGCCTTTTCGATGGGGCGATTCACCTCGATGCTCCACCGCAGGAAACACGGACGACCGCAGAAGCGTTTCCCTTGTCCTCGCATTGGGCCTCCGCAATAATCGCACATGCCCTTCCGTTCCTTGATGGTTGTGACTGAGTGAAAGGCGACTTTCTCCGGGCCAAGCTTGAGACTGTGGACCGTCTCGTGGAGTCGCAGTCTGCGGACAAAGTCCTCAGCGGCACGTTCTGCTGCCGATCTGAGCGGAGACTGGACGAAGTCCACGAGACTTCTCGCGAACTGAGGTGCAAGTCTACAGACGCCGTCGCGGAGTTCTATGAAACTTCCACTCCGGACCGGCGTGTCTCGCTCCCGCCACCTGAAGAAGAATGAGATAGTCAAATCGTCTGCGATTTCTCGCGCCAGTTCCATGAGGTCGTAAACGAACGACTGGCGATTAGTCTCATCGACATGGACAAAGCCGAGATCAATATCTAGACCATTTTTTGCGGCCGCGAGTTTGCACTCCGCTTCGAGGACGGCCAGCGCGTAGTTCAAAGCGGCGTTGAACGGGTCCCGCGCGTCGCGTGCCAGTCCGTCGAGCCCAGACGTGCGCGGCTGGACCGACAGCCAATGGGTTGGGACACGCGATGCCGACTGACGAGCCCACGGAATTGCTTGCCCCTCCAGCGCACTCCAGTAGATCTGCGCGCCACGCCCCTCGATCGAAAGCAGACCGCGCAAGTCGCGTGGAGCTTGATCGCGCAAGTCGTCGATCGCGTGGCTTGCTGCTTCGCATTTGATTCGGCGTTCGCCGCTGCCAAAAGCGTTCGGAAGCCCTTCAATAAGCTTGCGCAGCTGCGTGCTCTGTCCCCGGAGCTTTTCATGCACGAGCCACGTCGCGATCTCCAGCCCATCGGAAAGGCCGGCCACGGCCTGAGTGCGGCGTAGCGCTCCATCATGGCGCGTTTGCGGGGGCGAGCAGAACGACAGTCTCCCACATCGATCCAAAACCACCGTTGAGACGCCAAGCTGGGCTAGCCAGTCGATGGCATCGAGCGTAAGCGTGCCCTCATGCGATAGGATGATCAGCCGCTCCAAGTTACAGCGCCCTCGGGGAATGCGCCGCTCCCACCGGTCGCGATCGGAAAAGTCGCCATTGCGCAGGACGAGATGATCGCTCTTGACGCGAATATCCGCGCCATATCCGTCAACGATCTCGATTCTCGCGAGTGATTGTTCCATTACCGCTGCCTCTCCTGAAGAATCCGTAGTAGCGAGTCCGCGTCAACGCGGTTTGTTGCGTCGCTCTTTTGAGGGGCCATGAAAGAAATAATCCATTCAGCCAAGATAAGCATCATAACCCACGGGTTGTTGCGCATCATGAGGCGGTTGCGCCGCGCCTCGGTGCAAAGGTAGCCAAACATTTGGCGATGATCTGGTGGGACGTGTGGCAGTGCCTGATGGATCGCAACCTCTAACTTGCCGCTAAGAATGCCGGCGACCAGCTGCTGCGCTCGCCGAAAATCGTCCTCAGTCGCCCGCTCAAGCATGCGCGTGAGTTTGGCCTGGCTACCGTCTCCATAGATTCCATGTAGCGTTTCAAAAAGGTTTTCAACCTCGCTGCGTCCATTGGCGTCGGGTTTGAAGCCAGCTTCGATGAACTCATCCGACAACTGCGTTTGAAGAAAGCCGAGAGCTTTTGCCTTGAAGCCCTCGTCAATCGAACCGCTTCTTATTGCCGACATCGAGGCGTCGAGCAGTTCGCGGAGTTCGGTTTCAGGGAACTGCGAAACTTCTGCAAACGTCGAGGCGATTGATTCCGTTCGAAGCTGAATCTCCGGGACAACATCCGGCCGCATCATGTGCGCCGCGATCGGTTCCATTGGATCGATCAGCTCCGGATACAGCGTGTCCTCTGGGCGCTGGCGAATGCGTCGGTCGTACTTCACCGAAAATGGCTCAGTCCAACGTCCCGTCGGCGCAAAATCGGCCTGTACCGTATCGAGCTTCGATTCAATCTCGCGAAGAAGTGCGGCCTTCACTCGTTCGAACGGATAGACGTGCCCGCGTAACCAAAGCCGCACGATCCACGCGTCGCGTAGGCTCGCACCCAGCGCCTTAAAGCGAATGAGCTCCAGTAGGTCGTGATAGTCACGCGGTTGGAAGCGCCGGCCTCGTCCCGGACCCGCGGCTTTGTCGATTTCGGCGGGGCCATTAATGATCTCGCGCTCGACGAGGTCCAGCACAAATCGCTTGGACGCGAGCTTCTTCGTCCAGCCCTCACCGGGCATTTCGACCCGGGCGCGTGCGCTCGCCAGGTGGTCTTCGATTGACTCGCGGCGAGGTGGAACGTAGCGCGCCCCAGGGCGTGCCGAATAGCTCCCATTTTTTCCTGACGAGGCCACCCTAGAGCATTCCCAATCCCTCTCCTGAGCGCCTCGGGACGCACCCGGGCGCTCGTGAGAGGACAATGTTTAGCAAGCACTTTCAAACCTTCGCGGACTGGCTCGGGGCGCAGAGGCATGAGACAGCCTACGTCCGCAAGGTCAAGCGGCTCCACGCGCTGCACCCGCGGGCCGCCCTAGCCCAGCTGCGGCGCCATCCGTCCGAGCACGCGAAGCCGCTTAGCAAGCTCAAGCGGACGCCGTCGGCGCTCGTCAGCCCCCGACTCATGACGCTGAAGGAGCAACGGCTTCAGCGAGGCGCGATCGACGTTGCCAAAGAGATGCGCAAGACGGGCCAGCCGCTCACCGTCGTGACCAAGCGTCTCGGCCTCAATCGGGCCGCGGTGTCGCGCGGTCTTGCGCCCTACCTCGTCAAGCGGGGCGGCCGCCTTGTCCTCGCTCAGAGCGATCGTCTCCCCCGCCCCATGCGGCTCTACGACGCTCACGGAGCCTACACGGTCGTGGTTCGGTCCCGGGCCGACGCGAGCAAGATCGGCCGCTATCACGCGGCGCTCAAGCGTTGGCGCCGCAGCTTTCCGCGAGACCCGAAGATCCTCGCCCCCTTCGCCCGGATGGTCGTCACGGGCGAGGATGGGCAGAAGCACCGGTTCCTTACGGACCCGATCGCCCTGGCGCGGCTCTTTGCTAGCCGCGAGGTCCGTTACGAGTCGATCTATGAGTACGTCTCGTAAACGCCGTCCTACGGCTCCGGAAGACGGCGCGACGCCCTTTGAGGTCGCCCAGGCCGAACTGCGCCGCGACGCTGCCCAGATGCGCAGGCTCGGCACGGACGAGCCCATGTGCGGCATCTGTGGCGAGACGGATCGAGACCAGCTGACGGCGGGCTCGCGGACGCTCTTGGAAGATGACCATCTTCTCGGGCGTCACGAGGGTCCGACAGTCATCCTGTGCCTCAACCATCATGCAAAGTGCACCGCACAGGCGCAGCGCGGCCCGCAACGGTTCCTCGCGCCCGATCGCACCGAGCTTGAGCGCATTGGCGCGCTGCTGGATCATCGCGCTGGCTACTTCGAGGATATGGCCCGCATCGATCGCGCCATGGCGCGCTACCTGTTGGAACTGACGAAACGCATCGCACGCGAGGCGTATCGCGACGTTCCCTCCCCCTTCGTCACCAGAAAGGCCTCACCTAAGTGAACGCTTCAGCTATTCGTCTGCCAATCGCAACGCGCGTCTTCACCGTGCAGGCCCAGACGCCGCCCAAGCGGGACGCACCGAAGCCACTGGTTTTGCCGCGCACGATTGGACAGCGCCTCATCATCTTCGACCATGAGACTCGCGACGAGCCTGCACAGCGCCTCCTCTTCGGCTCGTTCCAGATTCGCGACTTCGGCGAACTCGTCGAAGGCGGCCTCGTCATTGGCGATGCCTGCCCGGCAAAGGGGCGACACATCCTCGAAGCGTTTGCCGCCGAGCATCGGATGCAGTTGCTGACGCGTGACGAGTTCGCGCTGCTGTTCTTGGCTGAAGTATGGGAGATCGGCACGACCAGCGTAACTTTCAATGCCCCGTGGGACCACAGCCGCTTCGCATGTAGCTGGACGGCGGGAGAAGGCAAACATCGAGGAGCGTTCACCTTCAGCCTGTCGCGCAACACGTTTCATCCCCGCCTGCGGATCGAAGCACTCGACAGCCGCAAGCAATTCATGGAGTTCACACCGTCGATCAAAGGCCAAGCCCGAAACGGCTGGCACAAGGGATTCTTCGTTGACGTTCACTCACTCGTCGCCGCGCTCACGGACGAGAGCATGTCGCTCGAAAAAACCTGCCGACTCTACCGCGTCAAGCACCCCAAAACCGCTGCCGTTCGCCATGGTGTCGTCAGCAAGCGATACATCGAGTACAACCTGCGGGACGTGCAGGCGACCTACGAGGTGTACCTCGCTGCCATGCGCGATTTCGAGGCGCTCGGCCTATGACGCCTGATAAAGCGTACAGCACGGCCTCGATCGGTAAGGCGCACCTAGCCAAGATGGGCATTCGGCCGCTGGCAGAGATCCAACCCAACTTTGAGCCGTGGTTCCACGGGTGGTCGATGGAAGGGTACTACGGGGGCCGCGTGGAGTGCCATATCCGCAATACGATCCAGCCGGTGACGTACCTGGACGTCCTCTCCATGTATCCGACCGTATTCGTGCTGCAAGGTCTCTGGTGGCTCGTCGTTGCCGGCGAACTCATTATCGAAGACGCGACCGCGGAGATCCGCGCGTTCGTCGATTCAGCTACGCCCGAAGCCCTCTTCCAAAAGACCGCCTGGAAGAACGTTCCTGGGCTCGCGTTGATTGCGACGGATTTCGACCTTTTGCCGGTACGCGCCGATTATAAAGGCGGCGGGGATTACCAAATCGGTTTGAACTACCTTCGAGCGGAGTCGGCGGTGTACACCGTTGCTGATATTCTGGCGTCGAAGCTACTTACCGGACGCACGCCTACGATCATCCGCGCGTTTCGCCTGCGAGCGAGCGGGCTACAATCCATGCTGCGGCCGATTACGCTGCGGGGCGAGGTCACAATCGACCCAACCCGCGACGACTTCTTCAAAACGGTTATTGAAGCGAGAAAAGCGGTCAAAGAACGCAATCCGCTGCGCCCCCGTGATAAGGCGCTCCAGCGGTTCTTGAAAATCCTCGCCAATTCGACCAGCTATGGCATCTTTGGTGAGTTTAACGAAATGCTCTTTTCGAAGCCTCGCGCGCTCCACATGTACGGCGCCAAAGCGGAGGACATCACCGCCGAATGGTTTGAAAAGGCGGGGCGCTATTGTAACCCCTATATTGCCGCTTGCGTTACGGGGGCCGCGCGCCTCATGCTTACGCTCATGGAAACCGCGGTGCTCGCACATAAGACGACCTATGCGATGTGCGATACCGACGCCATGGCCGTGGTCGACCAAGACGGCATGCTTGGCGAGAAACTCGCAGGGCAGTTCTCGACTCTAAATCCTTATGCATTCATGGGCAGCATTCTCAAGATCGAGGATGAGAACTACGACCGGAAGACCAAGGAACGGAAGCCGCTCTTTATCTTCTCGATTGCATCCAAGCGGTATGTCCTCTTTAACCGTCATGGGCGTACGAATAGGCCGATCGTTCGCAAAGCGCTGGAACATGGGCTTGGGCACCTCTTGGCGCCTCTTGGCGAGACGCCAAAGACGTGGTTCAAGAAATTTTGGTATGAGGTCCTCGCACGTCACGAAGGGCGCCGGCACAAGACGCCACCCTGGTTTTCACATATCGCCATCGCGCAGCTAACGGTCTCGACGCCCCACCTTCTCCGCGCCTTTCCGAAAAACGCCCATGCTCGCCCTGCAGACGCCATTGCACCCTTCAACTTTATGCTCGTCGGCTACACTCTTGATGACCGCGAGGGGGCCTGCAAGAAGCACGAAACTACCTGGATTGGGTGCCGAGATAAATCCCCTTGCCGGTACCGTGCGGAATGCTTATTAACGGCACCGATACGGCCCATTGCGAAGTACACGAAAGACCTCGCAAAGCCAGAGCAGTTCGCATGGTGGGACGCACACACGGAAAACCGCATTTCGGTCGAATCGTCCGCCCGTTATCGTGCTGACGCCGGGATCATCCCGCTAAAGACCTTCGAGGACGTCTTTCTTGATTTTATTGACCATGCCGAAGTAAAGGCTGGTGATGCAACCGGAGCGCCGGCGAGTGCGGACTCCAACGGAGAGTTAGGCCGGCTGCGCATTGTGGCGTCTTCGCGCCGGTTCATCAGCAAAGAGGCGCGCAGTCTTGAGATCAATCAGGTGCTTGGGCTAGATGCCGGAGCCTATCGGGAATACGACCTCGGGTGGCCTGCGCTCAAAGCGCGCTTGGCGCCTTTCTCGCGCCTTGAGATCGCACGGGTGAGCGATCTGGCACGGAGTCAGGTCTACGAGCTCGTGGATGGTACGGCAACGCCGCAGGAGGCAACATATGCCTTGCTGTTGCAAACGGCTGACACGCTGGAACGTGAAGGGACCCGACAGGCGGAAAGTATTACCGGACCCCTCAAAACTTCGCGGAGGCTAAGGACTAATGAGCGATGACTATTAGAGATTCGATCCAGTACGTGTTAGCTAACTATCCACAGGCGATGGCGGGGCCCTTAAAGGACAGCCCGGTGGCTGCGTACCTGCGCCACGATTTCTCCGCCGCCGTCCGTCAGATCGCCGATCCGCTAGGTGAGTTTCTCGTTGAAGGAAGCCCTGGTCAAGGACAGTGGGCCCGAAGTCCCTGGGTGGCGATTTTCGATCCCCTAATCACCGATACGGCCCAGAAAGGGTATTACCCGGTCTATCTTTTCAGGGAAGACTTCTCAGGGCTTTATTTAAGCCTTAATCAGGGTGTCACCGAGGTTAGGAATCAATACCGCGCAAGCGCAAAAGATGTTCTTGCCGTTTCCGCGATGGACTTCAGGGCGCGTCTCGGTGAGGTGCCAAAGGGCTTTTCAGGCGACTCGATCGACTTGCGACCTTCAACGCCGGAGAACAATTCCGCCTACTACGAAAAAGGCAATATCTGCGCTGTCTACTACGACCCTAGCAACCTCGCCAGCGAAGACGCCCTTGTCGAGGATCTGATTGCGATCCTCGGAGCATATTCGGCGATAAGCGACGCTGCTCCGGATTTGAGGTCCCCGGCGGTTGAGGGCGACGAACCGCTGACGGGTGATGAATTCGATGAAGATCACACGCGCTTCAAAGCGCACAGACGCATTGAGCGCAATCCTATAGTATCGAAGCGGGTAAAAGCGGCCCAGGGATTTGTATGTCGCGCCTGCGGATTCGACTTCCGCATCGCTTATCCGGGTGTCGCCGACAACCAATTCATTGAGGCGCATCACCTCGTGCCGATTTCTCAGCTAAAAGGGCAGAAGTTGCGCCGTGATCCGATAAGAGACTTCGCGGTGCTCTGTTCAAACTGCCATCGCATGATTCATCGTTTTACAGAGCCGTCGAATGTTGAAGCTTTCAAGAGCACATTAAAGCCTTGAATGAAAAATGGCGCGTTATCGTACCGCATAAGCGGCATTGGTTATCGTTTAAGAAACTGCTCGTAAAGAATCTCGCCAACGTGGCTGATTGAAACAAGCCCCCCGGGTCTAGGGACCGGGCGGCGCGATATCGTTCCTTAATTTCAATGCCGCAGCCCTTACGTTAGGAAACTGCGTATCTGCAGCCAATTCGTTGGCTGCAGTTCGCGCGATCAACTCAATGCTCCGATCGTCCGTCGAAAGCCACAAATCAGAAGCGTAGAAATATACAAACCAATCGTGAGCTTCAGGATTAGTTGCCTGCTTTGCGCAGAAATAGTTTATTCGTGCGGCTTGCCTATAAAGTGGGCCGTATACTGACATATCGTCGCCAAGACTATGAGAATCGCGCGCTTTCTGCTCGTCCTGATCCGCGGTGCGTGCCTGAGCACACGATGCGATCAATAGTTGACCAACTGTCCTTGCTCCAGCATTTTCGCGAAGGGAATAAATGAAAAGCACGCTGAGAGCAAAGGCGCAACATAAGACGCCCTTGTAGGATAGCATTATTCCCACACCTTGAGCACCTGGACTTTCTGTAATGACAGGGATAGGCATTGCATATTACAACAGCTCCTTCTGGATCATCGACGTAGTTAGGGCGACTTGAACGTCGATGCCAGTAACCGAGATTCATTGCCCATTTTCGCTTGCGCGATCGCCGGCCTTGATCGCCTCTTTCTCGCAAGCGTATGCACCGTGCTTCGTGCGGCCGTACCAACGCTCACCCTTGTAATGGTAGATGCCGCTAGGGATATTGAGCCATACGACAACATCCTTGGGGCAGTGCACTTGCGCGGCGCTCTCGGTGTCGAACAGCGGCGGCAAAGGAGCCTGTTCGACGACCGCGGACAGGGCGGCGACGACAGGCGATGCGGCTCCGTAGCTCGGCAATAAGGCGGCAAAGCCCAAGAGCGCCGCGGCGAATGCAAAGCGTTTAAACATAGCAGAAACCTCCGAGGCCCCAAGGATGGGACTCCGGGCTTATATTACCGCGCCGGGCCGTCAATCGACAATCCGCCGGCGTCCCACTGCGGCGGCTCTGGCCCCTGGCCGGGGCATGGAGCGCGCCCGGCGACTTCGACGGGAGGCCGCTCTTCAGCGACGAGGGGCCGCCGATCGGCGCCGTGGCCGGGAGTGGTGGGCGGAGGCGGTTCCGAGATCGTGGGGTTCGTGATAACATTCAGGTGTTTGAGCTGGGCTCACTCGCCCACGCTCTTTGACGCATTCATGAAGGAGCAACGCAGATGAACCGCTTGAATATAAGCAGCTATACCTTAAGCATTTGCGTGGCGGTGATATTCCTTGCAGGCTGTAGCGGATCGCAAATACCGATTGGAGTGACTAGGTCTCAGCATAACGCTAGGCCATTATTGCATGGGGTCACTGTTAAAGTCATCTACAGCTTTCAGGATGGTAGCGATGGTGCGTTGCCGGTGCCGGGGGCTGCTCCTCTCACGGTAATGAACGGCTTACTGTATGGCACCACTGGAGTAGGAGGCGGCTCAGGCTGCGGCGGCAGCGGCTGTGGGACCGTTTTCGAAGCGAGCCCATCGGGCACAGAGAGCGTTCTATACAGCTTTCAAGGCAAACCGGACGGTCAAGGTCCAAGTGGTTCGCCGATTAACGTCAACGGCAATTTCTATGGCGTGACTGCCTCTGGAGGCGCTAACAGCGATGGAGCGATCTACGAGCTGGATACGTCCAGTCATGAGCAGGTTATCTACAGCTTCAAGGGGGGCAGCACCGACGGTAGCAGTCCCTTTGGTCAGTTGCTTGCGTTCAACGGCTTGCTTTACGGTACAACGAGATATGGCGGCAGTAGGGGGTTAGGGACGGTTTTTACAGTCACACCATCCGGTAGCGAACGCACTCTGTACAACTTCAAACATGATGGTGATGGGGCTAATCCTTATGCCGGGCTTACTCCGCTCAACGGTACCCTTTACGGAACGACGGCCGGAGGTGGCACCTATAGTGCCGGCACCGTATTTGCGATAAGCACCTCCGGCAACGAACGCGTGATCTACAATTTTAAGTACGGGACCGACGGTGCTAGCCCGGAGGCTCCGCTGATTTCGATTGGCAATGAACTGTATGGAACTACGGCAAGTGGTGGCGGACAGGGCTATCTGGGAACCGTCTTCAAGGTCAGCACCTCGGGCAGCGGAAGCATCCTGCACCGATTCGCGAGGAATGTCAACGACGGCATCTCCCCACTGTCTTCACTGAAAGACTTCAACGGTACGCTATACGGCACTACTTCCTTAGGCGGGAGGAAGGCTAATGGAATAGTCTTTAGCTTGACTATGTCGGGCAAGGAGAGCGTGCTTCATTACTTTCAAGGTGCGCCTGACGGCATGTATCCAACGGGCGGGCTAGCTGCGATAAGTAACGCGCTCTATGCCACTACAAGTGAAGGAGGGACCGGGCCCTGTTACTATCACCGCTTGGGGTGCGGGACGATCTTCAAGTTCGCGCCATAACGCGTCTTGCGGCAGAGGGGCTCGTTTTGGGGGGCTCTGATCGCTTAGAATTTTAGCGGTTTTACGGCCTCGCAGTCCTCCGCCGGGAGGGGGCTCGTTTTTGAGAGGCCTTGGCGATGCAAGCGCTCGCTTTTCAGACCAGTCAGGCGTACAATCCAGGGAGGCCGCCGTCCAACTCCGCCATTTTGGAGCATGGCGCGCGGTCGCTGTCTTTTAGTGACACGTTTGCGCTTGTCATCCATAGAGAAAGGACTGAGCAAACATGCAGAGTCGTTACGCGGGCTTCGCGTCGAACACGGTCGGATTTTTTGTTGCCGGCATTCTCCTCATCGGCTGCGCGAGCAGCGGATCTTCCGGTACGATAACACCGATCGGCGTGGCACCAGAGTTGCAAGCGCGCTTAGGCGAAAGCGCACCCGGCTCATCGGTCGTTGAATTCGCCTACGCGGCAAACGCTGCCTCCAACAATATTTCCGCTTACTCCATCAACACAACCAGCGGTGCCCTGACACAAGTGGCTGGATCGCCATTTGGCACGGGCACCGAGCCCTGGGGTATAGCGCTCGATCCTGAGGGTACGTTCGCCTATGTAACCCTCCTTGGTTCCGGCAATGTGGCTGGCTACAGCATTAATGAGGCGAGCGGCGCACTGACCCAGTTGTACGGGTCACCGTTTGGAACGGATGCCCTTCCCTTTGGAATAGCGGTCAATTCTACCGGGAAATTCGCCTATGTGGTCAACTATGACTCCGGCAATGTTTCCGGTTATAAGATCAAGAGCAGCGGCGCTCTGACATCCGTGGCAGGATCGCCGTTTGCTGCCGGCGCCGATCCCGCTGGCATTGCAGTCGATCCCGTGGGCCAGTTCGTTTACGCCACCAACGAGGGCTCCGGAAACGTATCGGGCTATACCATAAACACGACCAGTGGAAAACTGACACCTATAGGGGGGTCACCGTTTGCAGCGGGCACCAATCCATACGGCGTGGCAGTCGACCCTAAGGGTACGTTCGTGTATGTCGCCAACTATAATGGTGGCAGCAGCTCCGGCAACGTGTCCGCGTACAAAATCAACGCGACCGATGGTGTGCTAACGCAGGTCGCTGGGTCACCGTTTGGAGCGGGCAGAGATCCTGTTGGCGTGGCCGTCAATGCCAGCGGCAAATTCGCATACGTGGCCAATGAGGGCTCCGATAACATTTCCGCTTACAAAATCAATGCGACGAGCGGCGCGCTGAAACAGGTGCCCGGATCACCGTTTGGAGCAGGCAGCTCCCCCCTAAACGTAGCAGTTGATCGGACGGGCAAGTTCGTCTACGTAACAAACGCTAGCTCCAACAATATTTCCGCTTACTCCATCAACACAATCAGCGGCGCGCTGACGCAGATCGTGGGATCGCCGTTTGCCGCGGGCAGCAATCCCGTTGGCATAGCCACATGCCGCGTCAATCGTGGCAAGTGTAAAGCGCCGCCACTTGAGGGCGGAGTTAAACCAGCGCCTCGCGGCCTCGCCGCCCCGCGCCGGAGGGCTTCGTTTTGAAAGGCCTTGGCGGATCGACCTAGCCGCCTCGCCGCCCGGGGCCCGGCAAAGGGGGCCTCGTTTCGAAGCGCTCTACCCTTAGCGCCTCGTCGTCTTGATCGCTGCGCCGGCAGAGGGGGCCTCGTTTTGAGCGGCCTTAGCTATCCCCGCGTGACCGTCCCCTCGTCGAGCGGATGACGCATCACCTCACCGGCCGAGCGTGTCCGGTTTTGAACGCTCTCTTTATTAACCCTCGGCGAATCCCATCGTGTCCATCAGGCACTGATTCGCGACGACGCCGTCGATGCCGCGGCCGGCATCTTCGGGGTGCTCCTTCGCGTGTAGTGCGACGCCGTCGGAGATCGCCCTTGCGATGTCCGGCATGCTCATGACGCGTCCGTCGCGCGTCTCGAGGCCTCCCCCGTCACCTCCGCCGTGGTCGACGAGATCGATCCATGTCGTTCGCGCGCCGCTCGCCTGCGCGTTGCCGAGCGTGTGCGCGACGAAGCGCGCGAGGTTCGACTCGCTGCTCATCTCGTGCGCGCGCGCGAGGTGCACGCGCGAGACGTCTCCGTCGGCGATCGTGTACTGCTCGGTGTGCAGCGTGCCGGACTCGACAGCGTCGCCGTCGGCCCGCAGCCGCGTCGTATCCTCGACGGTGAACTCGATGCGCGAATCGCTGCGGCTCGTGCGCAGCGCCTGCGACAGCGTCGACTCCTGGATTGCGTCGAGATTGTTGTCGCCGTCGCGATAAATTCCGAATTCGAGAGAGCGGCGCGCGGGCGTCGCGCTGACGTTCTGCAGCATGAGGCCTCCAGACGTGATGAGTCGGGAGGCCTACTGCGACGACGAAGGCCGGCAACAAGTAACCGAACCGCTACGAAAACGGTAGCGAGCGGCATTGGCGCCTTGCTATGCTCGCAAGAGTCGAAATGCGTCGAGAATTGCATCGAACAACTGTTCGGAATGGCGGCGTCCCTTTAGGGGAAACTACCGGCTCGTGACGCGCGATCACGACGTTTTGGTCTTGGGCGCCGGCCTGGCCGGCATGCGGGCTGCGCTCGAGGCGGCACGCGGCGGCGCCGACGTCGCGGTCGTCACCAAGGTGCATCCCATCCGCAGCCATTCGAGCGCGGCGCAGGGCGGCATCAACGCCGCGATCTCGGAAGAGGACAGCTGGGAGTCGCACGCCTTCGACACCGTCAAGGGCAGCGATTATCTCGCCGATCAGGACGCCGTCGAGATCATGGCTCAGGAGGCGCCCTCCGACATCATCGAGTTCGAGCACATGGGCGTCATCTTCTATCGCGGGCCCGACGGCAAGCTCGGGAAGCGCGCGTTCGGCGGCGCATCCTTGGCACGCACATATTTCGTCGGCGACATCACGGGGCAGGCGCTGCTCGTCACGCTGTACGACCAGATTCTCAAAGCCGGCGTTAAGGTCTACGAGGAGTGGTTCGCCACCAAGCTCTTCATGGAAGGCGGCGCGTGCCGGGGGCTCGTGGCGCTGGAGATGATCACCGGCGAGCTGCATCTGCTGCGCGCCAAGGCGGTCGTCGTCGCCAGCGGCGGCCTCGGCCGTCTCTACGAGCCGAGCACCAACGCGCTGATCTGCACGGGCGACGGATATTCGCTCGCATACCGTGCCGGCGCGCCGCTGATGGACATGGAAATGGTGCAGTACCATCCGACGACGCTGGCCGGCAGCGGCTTTTTGATGACGGAGGCCGCGCGCGGCGAAGGCGCTTACCTCCTCAACTCCGAGGGCGAGCGCTTCATGAAGCGCTACGCGCCCAACAAGATGGAGCTGGCCGCGCGCGACGTCACGTCCCGCGCGGAGGCTACCGAGATCGCGGAGGGCCGCGGCATCGACGGCAACGTGCTGCTCGACCTGCGCCACCTCGGACCCGACGTCATATTGAAGAAGCTCCCGCAGATTCACGAGATGGCGCTCGATTATCTCGGCATCGACATGATCAAGGATCCGGTCCCGGTGCGGCCCGGGATGCACTATCAGATGGGCGGCATCAAGACCGACGTCGAGGGCGCGACGATTGTGCCCGGCATCTACGCGGCCGGTGAGGTGGCGTGCGTGAGCGTCCATGGCGGCAACCGCCTCGGCGCCAACTCGCTGCTCGACACGATCGTCTTCGGCCGGCGTTCCGGCAAGGCGTCGGCGGAGTACGCGAAGCGCACGCCGCGCCGGCACCGGCGGCGAGGATCTGCTGGCCGCGGAGCAGGCGCGCCTGCAAGAGTTGCTCGAGCGCCCGTACACGGGAGACACGGCCGCCGGGCTGCGCCTCGAGCTCGCGACGATGATGGACGAAAAGGTCGGGCTCTATCGCAACGACGCCGGCCTGCGCGAGGCGCTCGCCGCGATCGACGGCTTCAAGAAGCGCTACGAGCGCATCGCCGTCGGCGACAAGGGCCGGGTCTTCAATCAGGCACTGGAGTTCGTGCTGGAGCTCGGCTACCTGTTGGACTGCGGCGAGGCCATCATACGCGCCGCGCTCGAGCGCAAGGAGAGCCGCGGAGCGCACACGCACACCGAACATCCGGAGCGCAACGACGAGGAATGGCTCAAGCACGTCGTGCTGACCCATCGCGGCGAGCGCGAACCGGAGGTTTCGCACGTACCCGTCACCATCACACGCTGGAAGCCCGAGGTGCGCACCTACTGATGCAGTTTACGATCGAAGTCGGGCGCTACGACCCCGAAGGCCGCTACGCGGACGACGCGATTCCGGGCGAGCCGTTTCCGCCTCCTTGGGATCGTTCGCCGGCGCGGCGCTATCAGACGTACACCGTCGACCTGCCGGAGCACGCAGTGGTACTGGACGCGCTCATCGAGATCCGCGAGTACCAGGACCAGTCGCTGGCGGTGCGCTGCGCCTGCCGCAGCGCGATCTGCGGCTCGTGCGCGATGTGGATCAACGGCCACGCGAACCTCGCCTGCAAGAGCAAGCTACAGGAGTTCACCAAAGACGGCAAGACCCGCGTCGAGTCGCCGCCGTCCATGCCGGTCATCCGCGACCTCGTCTGCGACATGGCGCCGTTTTGGGACAAGCACCTCGCGGTGAGGCCGTGGCTGCAGAACAAAAAGCCGGTCCCGCCGCCCGACGAGGAGTACCGCGTTCCGAACGCCGCGATGGAAGAGCTAATCCAAGAAGTCAGCTGCATCAGCTGCGGCGCCTGCCTGATGGACTGCGAGTCGTTTGCGGTCAACTCGGAGTTCCTCGGGCCCGCAGGCGCTTGCGCAGGCGTATCGCTACACGGCCGATCCGCGCGATGCAGAGGCGAAGGAACGGCTCGGCCAGTACAGCGAGTCCGGGCGGCATCTGGGACTGCACGCACTGCTATGAGTGCGTCACGCAGTGCCCTAAGGGCGTCGCGCCGCTCGAACAGATCCTCAAGCTGCGCAAGCTCGCCGTCGACGCCGGGTTCACGAACAATCCCGGCACGCGGCACGCCGATGCCTTCGCCGAATCGGTGCGCGACAGCGGACGGCTCAACGAGCTCACGCTGATGCCGAGGTCGATCGGCTATTTCAACTTCATCGAGCAGCTCAAGGTGCTCCCGAGCGCGTTCAACATGCTGCGCGCCGGCAAGCTCCCGCCGCTCATCCACCATAAGATCCCAGGACTCAAACGCATCAAGGCGATTTTCGAACGTGTCGGAGGACGGTTCAAGTGAAGGTTGCGTTCTATCCCGGCTGCGTCTCGAAAGGCGCCTGCCCGGAGCTCTACGTCGTCGGCGACGGCCATCGCCGAGCCGCTCGGTCTCGAGCTCCACGAGCTGACGCAGGCGCCCTGCACCGGCGCCGGCGTCCTGAGCGAGCAGAACCCCGAGCTCGCCGACGCGCTCAACGGTCTGACGCTGGCCATGGCAGAGGCGCAAGACGCCGACCTCATGACGATCTGCAGCACCTGTCAGGGCGTGCTCTCGAATCACAACTATCATCTGCAGAAAGATCCCGCCCGGATGGATCGCGCGAACGCGACGATCGCCGACCAGGGCTTCCGCTACGGCGGCACGACGAAGGTCAAGCACCTGCTCTGGATGCTCTTCGAAGACATCGGCATCGAGCGCGTCGCCGCGCGCATCAAGCGCAAGCTCACCGGGCTCAAGATCGCGCCGTTCTACGGCTGCTACATCCTGCGCCCGATCGAGTCGCTGGGGTTGCGCGAGCGGCCGGAGCGCAAGACGTACCTCGAGCGGCTCATCTCGCTGCTCGGCGCCGAGTCCGTCGAGTACCGCGGCTCGACGAAGTGCTGCGGCTTCCCGATGCTGACGTTCAATCGCGACAAGGCGCTCGCGATGGGCGGGAACCACATCCTAGAAGCCAAGGAGAAGGGCGCCGATCTCCTCGTGACGCCCTGCCCGCTCTGCCATCTGAATCTCGACGGACAGCAGCCCGACGCCGCGCGCGTGCTCAAGCAAGAGATCGACGTTCCGATCTTCCACCTGCCCCAGCTTCTCGGCCTCGCATTCGGGTTGGAACCCGAGCAGCTGCGCCTCAACCACCACGTCGTTTCGACGAAGGGCGCTCTCGAAAAGGTCGAGCTGAAAGTCTAAAGAAACTCCCGGCCATCCCTATTCACTAACACCAGGAGGACTTCGCTTTGCTCTTCAGTCTTCGTGTTGCCCGTCGCGCCGCGGCGGCTTCCCTACTCGTCGTGCTTGCCGCAGGTTGTTCCGCTGCCGGAACGCCAAGCGTCGGCTCCGCGCCCGGAGCTCTTAACTACAATCGCGTTCTCGCGGCCGGGCACGGTACGCTTTCGAACGCAAGCGGCTCGCACGCCGCCGGCTGGATATCCCCGGACGCCAGAAGGCATCACAAGAGAACCCTGTTTTACTGGGGCAACTATGACACCAGCACGATAACGATTCTATCGTCGAATGGTACGACAAAGGGCACAATCACGTCTGGTCTCTACAATCCAGAGCGCCTCTTCGTCGATAAGCAAGGTGACGTATGCGCGACGAACATCGGCTACAACGGAAGCAACAAAAACTCGATTACCTGCTACAAGCCCGGACAGACGACGCCATACATCACCATCACCGCCGGCGTGAACAGGCCGACCGGTCTGACCATCGATGCGGCCGGAACGATCTATTGCGCCAACGTCGGCAACAATACGATCACGGTCTATCCCAAGGGTAAGACCTCGCCGTCGCTTACGATTAACTACTTCGCAGAGTATCTCGCTACGGACGCGCAGGATAACCTGTACGCGGCCGGCACGGCGGTCGAAGAGTTCGCGCCGGGATCCACGACCGGCAAGGACACCGGCCTTCCGCACTACCCCGGCGCTCTCGAAGTCGACAAAAACGGCAACATCATCGTGCTCTACGGGGCTAACCTCGAATACTTCCCGGCGGGGCAGACCAACCCGTCGAAGACGATTCCCGTGACCGCCGGCTCTCCGTTCGCGCTGTCGCTGAGCGGCAACGAGAAGACATTATACGTCAGCGAAGAGTCTTCAATACCGTTCATCGTCCAGTCGGTAGCATATCCCACGGGCTCGACGCTCGTAACCACCAAGTTCCCGAGCGGCACCGGGGACTGGCCGATCGCCGCCAGCCCGGACAACGCGCTGGGCGGCTAGGGAGTCTCGGCCGCCGGCGACGGCACTGGGCAGTCGCGTAAGAGGGTGAGCCCGTCCGCAGTGCTATGCGTAATGACGTATTGCACGAGCGGCGGCTCACCCGCCGCTTTTTCGGGAGGCGGTTTCTGAAAACGCGTCGGGAAGTTCGGGTCGTGCAGATTCGCATCCGACCACGGGTTTGCGGCTTCGTTCGGGTAGTACCAGGGATAGTCGAGAATCATCGACTGCGTCGAGCCGTCGGAGAAACGCACCGCCATGCGGATATCCACCCAGAAACCGTGCGACCGCGAGTCGTACTGCGAGCCGTGCGGATCCGAGAACGTCACGAATCCGCAGGGCCGCGTATCGCCCGCCGGCGCGGCGTCGCCGGCCGCGCCCGCGCCCGCACTGCCGTTCGTACCGGCGCCGGCCGACGCGACGATAGCGTGACCATTCGCGCTGCCGGCCGCCTCCCAGATCGGGCGGCCGTGCGAGGGCGCGAGCTTTGCGATGCGGCGCGGCGAGGCGTGTGCCGGCTGCGGCGAAGCGGCAGCCGCGCGGTGCGGCGCGGCCGGCGCTGCGGCGACGGGAAGAACCGTGGCCATGCGCCCCGGCCGCGGCGTCGGAGTCGCTACTAAAGGGTGTATCGCGACGCGCACGATCCGCGCGCGCGTAATGACTTCTTGGCTCGGCGACGGACGCCAGAATGCCTGCGGTACGAGTCCGGCAGCCGCCTCGTGTATCGCGATGGAGATCGCGGCGGCGAGCACTAACCGAGTCTTCGGCTCGCCGAGGTCGAGTTTCATCCGCTTAAGTGAGGAGAACGCCGAGCCGTTCCGCCGGAGTGGCTCGGCGCGTTTCTCCGTCGTTAGCGCCTACGGATTCGTATTGTATGTCTGCACGTACCACTGCCTGAACTGATCGTAGGTCGGGTAGTAGCCGTACTTGTGATAGAACCAATCGCGATAGGCATCTTGCCGGCGCGCAACTTCCTGCTCCTCCGCTCGTTTCTCGCGGACCTTGTGGTTATAGTTGACGACGAGCGGGACGGAGGCGGCCGCGGCGGCGCTGAGTACGATGATCGTGGTGGTGCTGCCCGCGCCGTTGGCAAGCGCAGGTGCAACCGTGCCCGCGGCGAGCGCCGCGGTCATCGCGGCGGCCAGGGCGTACGGTAACTTCATGTCCATCCTTTCTGCAGGCCCTTCGACTCCCCGACTGTAACCGGTCCCTCGTGGAGATCGAAACCCTGATTCGAGCGATCCCGGATTTTCCGATTCCCGGGATCCTTTTCCGTGACATTACCCCGTTGTTGAAAGATAAGCAAGGCTTTCGGCGCGCGATCGACCTGTTCGTGGAGCGCTTCATCGGCCGGGGAATCGACTACGTCGTCGGCGTCGAGGCGCGCGGATACATTCTCGGAGCGCCTATCGCGTATGCGATCGGAGCCGGATTCGTCCCCGTGCGCAAGCCTGGAAAGCTGCCGCACGACAAGCTCAGCGAAGAGTACGCGCTCGAATACGGGACCAATGCGCTAGAGATCCACGCCGATGCCATCGGCAAGGGCGACCACGTCCTCGTCGTGGACGACCTGCTCGCGACGGGCGGCACCGCCGCGGCCACGGGGCGGCTCCTCGAGCGCATCGGCGCAAGCGTCGACGCCTTCGCCTTTCTGGTAGAGCTGACGGACCTGCGCGGGCGCGACAAACTCGCCGGGCACCGAAATCGTCACCTTCCTTTCATACTGAATCTCCTATGAGGTTCGTCGTCCTCGCCGTCGTCATCGTCGCCGCCGCTCTGGCATCGGTGGCCGCGCCGAGTCTCGCGCGCCCGCACTCGACGCCCACGCCCGCGCCGACACCGACCCCGATCGCGGACCCCGCGATCACCAAGCTCGCGCGCCAGCAGTTCGTGTCGTGGCAGGCCGGGACCATCAACAAGAGCCTGTACGCGCAGCAGGTGCTGGATAAGATCAACGACGCGAAGATCACCGACACGTCGACGGCACTGGGCCAGCTCGGCGCCCTGATCGATGTCGTCTATCTCGGGCCGTGGGTCGCGGCCGACTTCCCGCCCGGGGCGCGCGGCTACGCCTATCAGATGCGCTGCAGCTCCGGGAACATCTACCTGTGGCTCGCGCTCGACGCGCAGGGAAAGATTGCGACGATCCTCTTCAAGAATCGGCTCGATGTCGAGACCGTGACCCCGGCCCCCAGCCCCACGCCCCCCTAGCCCGGCCCCGCTGCGGTATAATGGCGGGATACCCATGACCATCACCGCGCTGATCGAGCGAGTCCGCCGTTACGATCCTTCCGCCGACGCGGAGGCTCTGATGCGCGGCTACGAGGTTGCCGTCGCGGCCCACGAGGGTCAGCGCCGCGCGTCCGGCGAGTCGTTCATCGAGCATCCCCTGGCCGTCGCCGGAATTCTCGCCGACCTCGAGATGGACCATCAGACGATAGCGGCGGCGCTGCTCCACGACGTGGTCGAGGACACCTCGATCACCAACGAGCAGGTGACCGCGCAGTTCGGCGACGAGATCGCGCGCTTGGTCGACGGCGTGACCAAGCTGACGCGGATTCCGTACCAGTCGAAGGAAGACGCGCAGGTCGAAAATCTCCGCAAGATGTTCTTGGCGATGGCCAAAGACATTCGCGTCATCATCATCAAGCTGGCCGATCGCCTGCACAACATGCGCACTCTCGCGAGCCTGCCGCCCTCCAAGCAGCAAGGAATCGCGCGAGAGACGCTCGACATCTACGCGCCGATCGCGCACCGGCTCGGGATCTGGAAGATCAAGTGGGAGATCGAGGACGAGTGCCTGCGCTACCTGGATCCCGCGAGCTATCACGACATCGTCGAGCGCGTCGCCAAGACGCGGCGCGAGCGTGAGGCCGACGTCGAAAACGCGATCGCGCGGCTGCGCGACGAGTTCAAGGCGCTCAAGGTCAACGCCGAGATCCAGGGCCGGCCGAAACACTTCTACTCGATCTACTCGAAGATCAGCAAGGGGCGCGAGTTCTCGACGATCTACGATCTGACGGCAATCCGCATCATCGTCGACACCGTGAAGGACTGCTACGCGGCGCTCGGCGCCGTTCACGCGATGTGGACGCCGCTGCCGGGGCGCTTCAAAGACTACATCGCGATGCCGAAGCCCAACATGTATCAGTCGCTGCACACGACGGTCGTGGGCCCGAGCGGCGATCCGCTCGAGATCCAGATCCGCACGTGGGACATGCACCGCACCGGCGAGTACGGCATCGCCGCGCACTGGCGCTATAAGGAGGGCGGCAAGGCCGACCAGTTCGAGAACAAGCTCTCGTGGCTGCGCGCGCTCGCTGGAGTGGCAGAAGGACATGCGCGACTCGCGCGTCTTCATGGAAAACCTCAAGCTCGACCTGTTCGACTCGCAGGTCTTCGCGTTCTCGCCGCGCGGCGACGTCTATTCGATGCCCGCCGGCGGCACGCCGCTGGACTTCGCCTATCAGGTGCACACCGACGTCGGCAACCATTGCGTCGGCGCGAAGATCAATGGCCGGATCGTTCCGCTCGACTACGCGATGCAGAACGGCGACATCTGCGAGATCCTCGTCAATAAGTCGAGCGGCCGGCCGTCGCTGGACTGGCTCTCGATCGTCAAGACCTCCAGCGCGAAGCACAAGATCAAGCAGTGGTTCCGCAAGGAGCGCCGCGAGGAGAACGTCCTGGCCGGGCAGGAGGCGCTCGAGCAGGAGCTGGCTCGGGCGGGGCTGCGCACCGACGTCGCGCGCGGCGAGCTGCTCGGACGCATCGCGTCGCGGCTGAACTACGCGACGCCGACGGATCTCTACGCCGCCATCGGCTTCGGCGACGCGTCGGCGCAGGCCGTCGTCAATCGTGTCCGCGATGAGCTTAAGCACGACAACGTCGTCGACCTCACGAAGATCGGGCGCCGGCCGGCGCAGCGCAAGGGCGTGCGCCGCTCGAGCGGCGTGCGCATCGCCGGTGTGGACGACGTGCTTGTGCGGCTCTCGAAGTGCTGTTCGCCGGTGCCCGGTGACCCGATCATCGGCTACGTCACGATCGGCCGCGGCGTCAGCATCCATCGTGCCGACTGCCCCAACGTCGCGTACATGAACGCCACCCCGGAGCGGATTCTGCAGGCGCAGTGGATCGACGACGCCGGCCTCACGCACGGCGTGGACGTCGAGGTCGAGGCCGACGACCGCTCGCAGCTGCTGCAAGACATCATGGCCGTCTTCTCCGGGCTCAAGACGCAGGTCAGCTCGGTCAACGCGCGTGTGCGCAAGGATGGAGTCGCAGTCGCGAGCCTGACCGTGCAGATCCGCGATCTCGATCACCTCCACAAGCTGCTGACGAAGCTCGAGGCGCTCAAGAACGTGCGCCGTGTCTATCGCGTGACCAAGCGCGAACGCACCGCGCTCTGATCATCCACTCTCCCGGGCTCGCTGCATTTGCGGCCGGAGCGATGAACAGCGTCGCCGGCGGCGGAAGTTTCCTTTCGTTTCCGTCGCTCGTGTTCGCCGGTCGTTCCGGCGATTTCGGCCAACGCGACGAACAACGCGGCGATGTGGGTCGGCACGATCGGCAGCGCGCGCGGCTATCGCGAAGAGGTTGCGGCGCATCGCGGGCTGTTGCTGCCCGTGATCTGCGTGAGCATCGCCGGCTCGTTGATCGGCGCGTGTCTGCTGCTGGTCACGCCGCAGGCGCTGTTCCAGCGGTTGATCCCGTGGCTCTTGCTCTTCGCGACGATCGTATTCGCGCTGAGCCCGCGCCTGGTGCGCGGCGCGCCGGCCGCGCCGCGGCACGCGCCGTGGCAGCTGGCGGTGCAGTTCTGCGTCGCGATTTACGGCGGCTACTTCGGCGCGGGCATGGGAATTCTGATGCTCGCGGTGCTCGCCTTCTCGGGATTGCCGAGCTTCAACGCGCAGAACGCGATCAAGAACGTTCTCGCCATGGCGATCAACGGCGTCGCGTTGATCCCGTTCGTCGTCGCGCGCATCATCGATTGGCGCTTCGCGCTGCCGATGGCCGTAATTGCGCTTGCCGGCGGATATCTCGGTGCTCGCTTCTTTCGGCGCGTGCCCCAGCCGGTCGCGCGTGCCGTCGTCGTCGCCATCGGCGTCGCGATGACTATAGTTTTCTTTGTGCGAAGTTTTGCGTGAAAGGTGACGACGGTCGCTCGTCCTTGCAGGGTGGTCAAAAAGGCGATTCGAACGGCGGTCCTTTCACTGCGTGCTACTAGCGAGGTTTCGGATGTTCTTTCATAAACGCCGGGCGCTGCTCGTCGCCGGAGCGCTGCTGGCGACGTCGGCGTGCGGCGGTAACGGCGCCGTCCCGTCGAACGCAGGCGCGTACAACGCGCTCTCGCAAGTTGCCGCCGGTTCGATCGCACCCGCCGACAACACGTCCATCCTCAAGAAGCTCAAGAAGGACGTCATCATCGGTTCGACGGTCGATCCGACCAACGGCGACAAGGGTCCGCGCGCACTGTCGCAGGTCCATCTGAGCTTCGGCGTGCTTAAGAAGGGCCAACTGCTGGTCTGTAATTTCGTCGACTCTTCCGGCGCCGCGGGGAACGGCACGACCATCGAGCTCCTCAATCCCAAACCCCACTCCAAGCCGGTGACGTTCGTGCAAAGCACCAAGATCCAGGGCTGCGACGGCGACGCGGTGAGCGCGGGCGACAACGTCTACGGAGCCGGCATGACGAGCGGAATCGTCGAGAAGTATAACGAGAAGGCGAAGCCGATCAAGACCTATGGAAAGCCAATCGAAGAGCCGCTCGTCAGTGCCGACGCCGACTGCAGCCTGCCCTACGCGCCCGAGAGCATCTACGTCGGCGACGCCAAGACCGGCTCGATCGTCAAGTTCGCCGCCGGCCTCTACGGCCTCAAAAAGGAGGTGGCGGTCATCACGGGCTTCGCCGTTAGCGGATCCGGCTGGGACACCCGCGGACCGGGCGGAATCCAATATAACGCGACGCTGGTCAACCGGAACAAGTGTAACGACACCCTCTACGTCACCGACGGTGTCGACGACACGCTCGTCGCGGTAACGACGGTCAGCAACCTGCTGACCACGGGCGAGATTCAAGTGCAACCGGGCGGCAAGACCTTCAAGTGCAAGCAGAAGAAGTTCTCGTGCGCGCATCTCGTATACAGCGGCTCGCCGTTGAGCTCGCCGGTGGCGCTCGCGCTGCTGCCCAACGGCAACCTCGTGGCCGCCAACGGCAAGGGCGGGAACACGCTAGTCGAGATCTCCGCCGCCGGCAAAGTGCTCGCGACCAAGACCCTCAACGCTGACAAGACGCAGGAGATCTTCGGCCTGCTCGCCGCCGGAACCGGCGACTCGAACACGACCATTTTCTATACCGACTCAGCTCATCACAACGTCCACGAACTGGAGCCATAAAATATGCGATTTCTCAACCTACTGCCGGCGCCGCTGGCGCTCGGCAGTCTCCTCGCCCTGTCTGCCTGCGGCGGCAACGGCGCGATCCCATCATCGGTAAACGCCGGGGCGAACAATGCGATGTCGCTCGCCCCCGCAACCGACAACACGTCGATCCTCAAGCAGCTCAAAAAGGACGTCGTTATCGGCTCGACGGTCGATCCCGGCAACGGCGACCAGGGTCCGCGCGATCTGTCGCAGGTGCACCTAAGCTTCGGCAGCCTGAAAAAGGGCCAGTTGCTGGTTTGCAACTTCGCGGACTCGTCGGGCACCGCCGGAAACGGCACGACGATCGAGCTGCTGAATCCCAAGCCGGGCTCGAAGCCGACGACGTTCGTGCAGAGCGCCAAAATCAAAGGTTGCGCGGGTGACGCGGTGAGCGCGGGCGACAACGTGTACGGGGCCGGAATGTCCAGCGGCGTCGTCGAGAAGTTCAACGAGCACGCCAATCCCGTCAAGACCTATGGCTCGCCCATCGCGGAGCCGGTCGTGAGCGACGACGCCGATTGCAGCCTGCCTTACGCGCCCGAGAGCATCTTCGTGGGCGACGGCAAGACCGGCTCGATCGTCAAGTTTGCCGCCGGCCTCTACGGGCTCAAAAAAGAGGTGGCCGTCATCGAGGGCTTCGACGTCGGCGGATCCGGCTGGGGCGCCCTGGGCCCGGAGGGAATCCAGTACAACAAGACGCTCGTCAACCGGAACAAGTGCAATGATACGCTCTACGTCACCGACGGCGTCGACAACACGCTCGTTGCGGTTACGACGGTCAGCAATCTGCTCACGACGGGCGAGATCATCGTGAAGCCCGGCGGCAAGACGTTCAAGTGCAAGCAAAAGAAGTTCTCGTGCGCGTCGCTCGTGTTCAGCGGCACTCCGCTGAACTCGCCGGTGGCGCTCGCGCTGCTTCCCAACGGCAATTTGGTCGTCGCGAACGGCGCCGGTGGCAACACGCTGGTCGAGATCTCGGCGGGAGGCCAACTCCTCGCGACCAAGACGCTCAACACCGATTCGACGCAGGAGGTCTTCGGGCTGCTGGCGAGCGGCACCGGCGACGCCAACACGGTGCTGTTCTACACGGACACCAAGGACAACAGCGTCCACGAACTCGAGCAATAATGCGTCGCGCCGATCGCGCGAGCCGGCGTTACTGCGTGTCGACCGGCTCGTTCGACGGCGGCTCGTGCAGGAAGCGCGAACGCGAGTACTTCGACGAAATCGGGACGAACGGTCGCGGCGTCTGCGTGAAATCGAAGCTGTCGTCTAGGGGCGCCGCGCGCTCGTCCGTGTAGTACTTGTTCGCCGGCCCGACATACGGCAGGTTGAACGCCTCCTCGATGAACCGTAGGATGCTCCCGAACTCGTACTGCGTGTGCGACACATATCCCGGATGACTCGGCGAGGTTTCGCGCGAGTACGGCGAGATGATCAGGCACGGCACGCGGATGCCGAGGCCGCGAAAATCCAATTGCGGCGGCGCGGCGTTGTCGTACCAGCCGCCCCAGTCGTCCCACAGCACGATGATCGCCGACGTATCCCAGTACGGGCTTTCGCCGATCGCGTTCACGACGTTGGCGACCCAGGAGGGACCGAGGTCGCTATGGTCGCCGGGATGGTCCGAGTCGGGTTTGCTGGGCGTGACGAAGCTCACGGACGCGAAGTTATTGCTGCCCGGGTCGGTGAGAATCTTGGTCTGCGGCGATATGACGTTGCGATGCCAGTCGCGGTGGTAGCGGACGTATCTGATCGCCTCGAACGGCGACCACAGTCCGGCCCCGACGTGCTTCGTCACGTAGTATTTCCAGGACACCTTCGCCTTGTCCATGACTTCGGCCAGCGTGTTGAACTGGGTGAAACACGGAAACGGACCGCGATAGTGCTTCTTGCGCTCCTTGCTTATGTACTCGCTGGTCGTGCTCGGAGGCGAGTCGCAGTCTCCCGGCGGCGCGTTGGGAAAATCGACCTCGGCGCGGGCCGGCTTGACGCTGATGTTGTCGGTGCCGGCCACGAGCGTCAGGTGCGCCGTGAAGCTTCCGCCGAACTCGGTCGGAAACATCTCATCGGCGAGCACGTATGTGTTCGCCATGGTCAGGTACGGTTGGATCAAGCTCGGCTCTACGTACGCGTACGCGCCGTACTGACCGTTGTGCTCGCCGAACTTCCAAAAGCCGTCCATCTTGCCGTTGTTCCAGCTCGTAATCGAAGACTTCCAATCGTGGCGCAGGTCCGGACCGACGAAGGTGATCTGGTGCAGCGGCACCTGCGTGTCACCGGGCGGGCAGCCCGAGCCGGAACCGGGGTGCGCACGGAACGCCGGTCCGCTGCCGGTACCGACGCAACCGGACGTCGGGGCGTTCGCACCCGGGAACCCGGCGAAGAAGTTCTCGAAGCTGCGATTCTCTTGGATGATGACGATGACGTGCGATATGTACTGGCTGACGGGATGTCCCGTCGCGGGGCGCACACCGGAAGTCGATTGCTGCTGCGCCGGAACGCTCGAGAAAGCGCCGTTCGATCCGCATCCCACGGCGACGACCACCGTCAGCAATGCGACGACCTTAAAGGCTTTAGCGACCATTGCTTCTCCTCGTAGCAACCGCTCCGGCGGCAGGGTAGGACCGGCACTTCCAAGCGTTTTTGCATAGTCCTTGAGGCGGGGGTAAGGCGGCACGGACTGCCGGGCGGGCGAGCGCCGGGTCCGCTCAAACTCGCACAGGCTGGGACGCGCGGGCCCGCGAACAAGGCGGCCGATGAATGACTACGAGGTAACGTATATTCTGCGTCCATCGCTCGAAGAGGCCGAGGTCGAAGAGCGGGCCAACGCGATAGGTGAGATCGTTAAAGGCCAGGGCGGCGAGGTGTCCGGCATCGAGCGGCTCGGCAAGAGGCGGCTCGCATACGAGATCAACGACGTCCGCGAGGGCAACTACGTCGTGATGCAGTTCAAGAGCCCGCCGGGCGTTTCAAAGGAACTGGAACGGCAGCTCAAGCTGCACGACGACGTGCTGCGCGCGCTCGTCGTTCGGCTGGACGCGAAGATGCTCGCCCACATGGCCGCGCTGGCCGCGGCGGCGCCGCCCCCGCCCCCGGCCTCCGCACCATAAAAAAGGCGGTCGTTCGGCAACATCTGTGCCATACAGTTGACACCCTGCGGGTGTAATCTCGTACCGAGCTTTAAGATATTGGCGAAAGAGAGTGTAGTATGTCAGCTTCGTTCAACAGGGTGATCTTGGTCGGAAACCTGACCCGCGACCCGGAGATACGCTACGTCAACTCGGGTTCGGCGGTCACGAAGTTTCGCATCGCCGTGAATCCGAACAAGCGCGACGCCAAACCCGAGGACACGATGTACGTGGACATCGTCGCCTGGGAGCGCCTCGCCGAGACCTGCAACACCTATCTCAAGAAGGGCAGCGCCGTCCTCGTCGAGGGCCGGCTCTCGATCCGCTCGTACGACGACACGAAGCTGAAGGACGAGAGCGGCCAGCCGATCCGCCGCACCGCGACCGAGGTCGTGATCTCGGGCATGCAGATGCTCTCGTCGCGCCGCGACGACGTCGACTCGGGCGACCGCGGCTACAACGGTGGCGGCCGCAGCCACGCCCCGGCGCCCGCGCCGGCCGGCGGCGGCTCCGACAGCGTCGGCGACGAGCTCGAAGACGAAATCCCGTTCTAGGAGCCTGTAGCGCTCTAAATCGTCACCCAACGAAAGAGCCCAGCCTGATTTTCGCCTGGGCTCTTTTGCTCTACGGTAGCGTTGTCGCAGAATCCCGCCGTCGTGAACGACGTGAGTGCCACCCAAAATTTCGCACGATCAGAGCTTGGCTACGCGCTGATGGATACGTCCTCATCAAGCGCAAAGCAACGCGTTACTCTTTCCGGTTCAGACAATGAGTAACCGTCTGCTGGAGTTTGGAACTCTTCGGCGCTCAGGCTCGTGTATGTTCCAGATCTTCCGGATTGCGTCGCCGCTGCCGCATCGCTGGAAGAAACAGGAGAACTCATCCGCCAAGCGATCGAATTCCACATTGACGGCATGCCTAAAGATGGTCGAGGCGACGGCCGCCTAGGGCGCGGTAGCTCGGCGCGTGCAGGCCTTGGTCACCGCTAAAAGTAGGCGATCGAGCCCCCATTCTCCAACGTTGCCGCATGGCGGATAACGGTCCTGTAGTCCTGCGCTTCAAGGCCCGGCTCGTTCGGCATGCACAAACGGCGCGCAATGGTTTCTCGACCGCGCTCAACCTCCCTGAGGCCATCGGTAAGAAACTGCGCGGGATGGCTACGATCGAGGGCACGATCAACGGCCATCCGTTCCGAGCGCCGTTGGAATTAAACTCGTCCGGCAGCGGCTCGCTGCGCGTGAACAAAGCGATGCTCGCGGGCTCCGGCGCCGGCGTGGACGACACGGTGAATCTCGCCGTGTTGGGACCCGAGCCGAAACTCAAGATGCCCGCCGATCTGCGCGCCGCCTTTGCTGCATCCCAAGCGGCGCAATCGTTGTGGAAGGACCTTGCGGATCTCGCCCAGCGCGACTGGGTTCGCTGGATCGAGGGCGCCAAGACGCCGGAGACGCGGGCGCGCCGGATCACGCGGACGATCGAACAGCTTGCCGAGGGAAAACGGCGCCCTTGTTGCGTGAATTTCTACGAATATATGCTGAGCCACGTTGGCAAGGATAAGAGGGGCCGTTCGTAATCCGGGAAAAGGCTTCGCGCATGCGGGGTGTCTTTGACCGGCGCCTTTGATGCCTGATTCGAAGCGCCGACCGCTCGCGACGCGCGAATGCGGCTGGGCGAAGGCGTTGGCGCGTGCGCTCAACGCCGCGCATATCTCTCCCAACGCGATCTCGATAGCGAGTCTCGCCTTCGCCGCCGGCGCCGCAGCTGCGCTGTGGGCGAGCGGGCAGCGCTTCGGCGTCCCGCGCGTGCTCGAACTGCTCGCGGCCGCCGGGCTGATCCAGCTGCGCCTGCTCTGCAACATGCTCGACGGCATGGTCGCCGTCGAGGGCGGCCACCAGACGCCGCACGGCGAGCTCTTCAACGACATACCGGATCGCTTCGCGGACCTCGCGATCTTGGTTGGCGCGGGATATTCGCTCACGGCGCTGCCGTGGGGGCGCGAGCTGGGATGGATCGCCGGCGCGCTCGCCGCGCTCACCGCGTACGCGCGCGTGCTCGGCGCGTCGATGGGCGCGCGGCACTATTTCATCGGCCCGATGGCCAAGCCGCAGCGCATGGCGGTGATGACGGTCGCGTGCGTGCTCTCGGTCTTCGAGCCGCTGCTGAGTTGGCGCGGTCAGGTCGTCGCGCTCGCGCTGGCGATCGTCGCGATCGGGTCGATCGTGACGCTCGTGCGGCGCACGCTGCGGATCGTGGCCGAGGTCAAAGCGCGTTGAAGCTCACGCCCTTCGCCGGCGTCATCGCCGGCGGCGCGCGGCTGATCAGCGGCGTCCAGGTGACCTGGCGCGACGGCCCTCCGCCCGCGCGGCAGAGCGTCTTTTTCGCCAACCATACCAGTCATCTCGACTTCGTCGTGCTGTGGTCGTCGCTGCCCCGCAACCTGCGGACGCAGACGCGGCCCGTCGCCGCGCAGGACTACTGGGAACATGGGCTCCGCCGCGCGATGGCCGTCGACGTGTTCAACGCGATCCTGACGCCGCGCGGACACGCCGGCGCGAGCCGCATGGCACAAGCGCGCGACACAATCGACCGCATCGTCGCAGAGATGGGCGAGCGCTACTCACTGATCATCTTTCCGGAGGGCACGCGCGGCACCGGCGAAGCGATCGGTCCGTTCAAGAGCGGGCTCTACTACCTGTGCATGCGCAAGCCGCAGCTGGCGCTGATTCCCGCCTACATCGAGAACCTCAACCGCATCCTGCCGAAGGGAGAGTTCTTGCCCGTGCCGTTCATTAGCCGAGTCACGTTCGGCGCTGCCTCGTGCATCGAGCCGGCGGAATCTAAGGAGCACTTCCTCACCCGGATGCGCGACGCGCTGGTCGCGCTGCAGCCGCGATGATGACGTTCGCCGGACACCGCTTCGACCCGCAGCTGGTTTGGGCGTTCGGCGGCATCCTCGCGGTGCTGGCGCTGGTTACGCTCGTCGGCTTGGCGCTTAAAGCATTGGTCGCAGCGCCGTCCGCGCGCGCGACGATCGACAATCTAAACGCGCGTATCCGCACGTGGTGGGTGCTGTGCATCATCTTCGGCCTCACGCTCGTGGTCGGTCCGACCGGATCGCTCGTGCTCTTCGGCCTGATCTCGTTCCTCGCGCTGCGCGAATACATCACCCTGGTCTCGACGCGGCGCGCCGACCATCACACGCTCTTCTGGACGTTCTTCATCTTCACGCCGCTGCAGTACTTTCTGCTCAGCCTGCGCTGGTCGGGCTTCGTCATCGTGATCCCGGTCTACGCCTTCCTCTTTCTGCCGGCCGTCATGGCCCTAGCCGGCGATACGCAAGCGTTCCTCGAGCGCGCGGCCAAGATCCAGTGGGGGCTGATGATCTGCGTATATTGCCTGAGCTACTCGCCGGCGCTGCTCACGCTCGACATTCCCCGCTACGGTCCGGACGCGAAGCTGCTGCTCTATCTCGTGATCGTCGATCAGGCCAGCGACGTGCTGCAGTACGTGTGGGGCAAGCTGCTGGGCCGGCACAAGATCGCACCGACGGTGAGTCCGAACAAGACGTGGGAGGGTTTCGCCGGCGGCATCTTAACGGCCACCGCGATCGGCACGGCGCTATGGTGGATGACGCCGTTCACGCCGCTCGTCGCGGCCGCGATCTCGCTGCTCGTCACGCTGCTCGGATTCGCGGGAGGACTAGTTTTCTCGGCGATCAAGCGCGACCGCGGCATCAAGGACTACGGAACGATCGTGCAGGGCCACGGCGGCATCCTCGACCGGATGGACTCGTTGATCTTCGCCGCGCCCGTGTTCTTCCACGTCGTACGCTTCTTTTTCGCGCTGAAGTAGGCGCCGCCAGGCACTCCAGCGGCTCGCCTCCGGACCGCGCTCCCTCCAGGGCGCCGGCCGGCCGGAAGAGCCGAACCTTTTACCGATTGTCCAAAGGCGCGCACCGTCGCTTGTGCAAGCGTCGCAGCAATACACTCGCGTCCGACACTACAGGAGACGACGAATGAATTCGACCGCGATGCCGACCGGTGCGGAGCTCCGAGATTTCCTGGCGCTCCCGTACGCGGAGCTCGAGGAGCAGAACCTGCGCGCCAAGGCGCAGCGCCAGGAGCGCGTGCCGCTCCACGCGCTGCAGGAAGAGCGATTGCGCTACCTGGCGGAGGAGCCGCGCATCAAGGCGCTGACGGTGCTGTTCAGCGATCTCGAGGGGCGCCTCCACATGCTGGACTACGATAAGAAGTTCTTGCTGCGCGCCCACGACAACCTCACGTTCGACGGCTCCTCGATCCGCGGTTTCACGCCGCAGCGCGAGAGCGACCTGCGCCTGTCGCTGGACTGGAGCGCGTTCTACTGGGTGCCGGCCGACGTGTTCGGACCGGGCAAGATCCTCGTGTTTGGCGACGTGTTGGACCGCGACGGCAGGCCGTTCGCGGGCGACGTCCGCGGCGCGCTCAAGAAGCTCGCCAACGAGTGCTACGCCACGGAAGGCTACACGCTCAACGCCGCCAACGAGATCGAGGGCTTCCTCTTCCAGGGCATCGACGCCGAGCGGCGCTACCACGAGACGGGCAAGTTCGAGTATGTCAACACGGGCGGGTACTACCACTCACTGCCGGGCGACCCGCTGCGCAACTTCATCGACACCGTCGCCGAGGTGCAGCGCGCGATGGGCTTCCAGAACGAGAAGGACCACCCCGAGGTCGCGCCCTCGCAGTTCGAGATCAACTATAACTACGGCGAGGTGGTCGCGGCCGCCGACCAGATCCAGCTGTACAAGCTGATCTGTCGGCAGGTCGCGACGCGCCAAGGCATGACGGCGAGCTTCCTGCCCAAGCCGGTGGTCGGCGTGAACGGCAGCGGCATGCACACCAACGTCTCGGTGAGCAAGAACGGCAAGAATCTCTTCTGGGACCCGAAGGGCCACGAGCAGCTCAGCGCCTTCGGGTGGAAGTTCGTCGACCGCATCCTCACGCTGGGGAACGACATCTGCCTGATGCTCAACTCGAGCGTCAACTCGTACCGGCGGCTCGACCCGCAATTCGAGGCGCCCAATCAGCTCAAGGCCTCGGCCATCGACCGCGGCTCGATGGTCCGCATCCCGATCGGCAACGAGCGCAGCATGCGCACCGAGGTGCGCTCGGTCGCGCCGGACGCGAACCCGTACACGGTGATGCTCGCGGTGTTCAAGACGGGCCTCGAGGGCACGGCGAGCAGCATTAAAAACCTGCGGCAAGCCGATCGCTACCTGCCCGACAACATCTACGACGCGCTCGCGGCGTTCCGCGCCTCGGAGTGGACCGGCAAGCTCCTCGGCGACGACGTGAAGAAGCGCTACGCCGACCTCAAGCAGGCCAGCGCCGATCGCTGCCCGCGGCTACTCGGAACCTTCGTGAAGGCGCAAGAGGTGCAGTACCACCATGAAGTCTACAACCAGTACCTCTGGAATCTCTTTTAGATCATGAGCCGAGGGAGCAATAGAGCCGGCGAACGTGGGGCCGCAGCCATCACGAGCGCGACGTTCTTCCGGCTCTGTTGCGACCGGTCCTTACGAATCGTGTGACTTGCGGATGTCCTCGAGCGGGATTGCGATCACCGCTCCGGAGTCGCTGCCGATCACGAGCGTCTTGCCGACGACGATCGGCGAACCGACGTTGAACGGCGTTTTCATCAGCTTGTCGCCGACCACGTGGCCGGTCTTGGCGTCGAGCGCCCACAGGTAGCCGCCGAAGTCCCCGAAGTATACGACGCCGCCGACGTCGACGACTCCGCCCTTGACCGAGCCCTTCGTCGGGGCCTCCCACGCGAGCATGCCGCTGGCCGGGTCGAGCGCGTGCATCCACGGCGTGATCGCGCTTCCTAGGTAGAGCAGGCCGTCGGCGAGCAGCGGGATGGCGGCCTCGTTGCGGATCGGCAGTGAGCCGCCTTCCAGCGCGACGTCCCAGATCGGCACGCCGCTGTTGACGTCCAGGGCGTAGACGCGCTGGACGGAGAGATTGCCGATCACCGTAGAAGTATCGGGAAAGACCGGGGAAACGTAATCGCAAAACACTCGCGCACCGTCGGTAACGGGAGGACAATCGCCTATGCCGGAGGCGCCTTTAGAGAAGGGGCTGCGCCATATGAGCGTTCCGTCGTCGGCATGCAGTCGCCACGCGGCGTTGCTGCCGACGCCCATCGTGATAAAGTCACCGTTTCCGACGGGCAGCATCGCGGTCATCGACGCCATCGATCCAATCGAGCGCGCGTATTTCGTCTCGCCGGTCGCGGGGTCGAGACCGTTGATCCATCCGGCGCCGTCGTGATGCACGAGCACGCCGTCGATGATGGCCGGCGTCGGCATTGCCGATCCGGCGAGCATCTTCTGCCAGCGTGTCGCGCCGGTGGCGCGATCGAACGCGATCAGCGCGCTCGGGCCCTGCCCGACCATCATGGGCTCGGAGGGCGACGAGGTGCGGCTGGTCGGATCGCCCTCGCCGACGATCACGAGGTCGCCGAAGATCAGCGGCGCGCTCATCAGCGGATTGGTGACGTGCGCCTTCCACAGGATCTGTCCGGTTTGCGCGTCGAGTGCGTAGAGCGAGCCGTTATTGTTGCCGATGTAGAGCGTGCCGTCGGCGACCGTCGGGCTCGCCGAGATCTGGCCGCCGGTTTCGGTGCGCCAGCTCGCCTGCATCCCACCGCCGACGACCGCGTTGTTTTGCGGACCCATGCGGAATTGCGTCCACGCCACGATGGCCATCGTGAGGGTCGCGACCAGCCGTTCCAGCAACACGCTCATGCCCTAACAGTCTTCACCGTCAAGGCCCTAGCGCTGGCTCTCGCGTGGCTGACCTTGGGCGCGACGAACACTCGGTTCGTTAGCGACGTGCGCGCTCACATCAAACATGTCGTCATCATCGTGCAGGAGAATCGCAGTGTCGACAACCTTTTCAACGGCTTTCCGGGCGCCGATACGGTAAGGTTCGGAGAGCGGCGCATCGGTCCCGTTTCCCTGCAGCCCGTTGACCTGGGTTATCCCGCCGACGTCGACCATCAGCATCGCGCCTGGGTATCGGAGTACGACGGCGGGCGGATGGACGGCTTCGCGAGCGTCGCGACCTTTCCGAGGCAGATCAGGGATTTTCCGTACGCCTACGTGCCCGAGAACCAGGTCGTGCCCTACTGGACCATGGCAGAGCGCTTCACGTTCGGCGACCGGATGTTTCAGTCCAATACCGGCCCGAGCTTCCCCGCGCACCTCTATCTGATCGCCGGTCAGGCCGGGTACACCGCGAGCAACCCCAACCACGTGGGCACGACGCGCTTCGCTTGGGGCTGCGACTCGCCGCTCTACGCACGCGTCGCGCTGATGGCGCCGAACGGAAACGAGGTCGACCCCGGCATCTTTCCGTGTCTCGACTTTCCGACGATCGCCGATCTTGCGAGCGAGGCCGGAGTAAGCTGGCGCTACTACGCGCCGGCGATCAACCGCCTGGGCAGCATCTGGTCGGCCTTCGACGCGATCGCGCACATCCGGTACTCGTCGCGCTGGCATAACGTCGTCTCGCCGGAGACGCGAGTGCTCGACGACGCGCGGGCGGGAAAGATTGCGTCGATAACGTGGGTCATTCCGAAGATGCAGAACTCCGATCACGCGCTGCCGTTTTACGGCTCGAAGAAAGACGTCGGCCTGCGCGGCGCCGGGCAGTTCGGCCCGGACTGGGTTGCGTCGGTCGTCAACGCGATCGGCGAGAGCCGCGACTGGAGCAGCACCGCCATCTTCGTCGTGTGGGACGATTGGGGCGGCTGGTACGACCATGTCGCGCCGCCGCAGCTCGATCGCATGGGCCTCGGCCCGCGCGTGCCGTTCATCGTAATCTCGCCGTGGGCCAAGCACGACTACGTGTCGCACCAGCAGTACGAGTTCGGCAGCATCCTTAAGTTCTTGGAGACGGCGTTCACGCTGCGTTCGCTGAACACGACCGACGTGCGCGCCGGCGAGCTGGCCGACTGCTTCGACTTCTCGCAGCGTGCGCTGCCTTTCGAACCGATCCCGGCGATCCGCCAGGCGGCGTTCTTCGCCGCCAACGAGCAGGCCGAGCTCGAGCCGGACGACGATTTCTAGAGGTTGAGTTCCATCCCGTCGTAGGCGATCTCGGCGCCGAGTTCGCGCACGCGCGCCGCGGCGGGCGAACCCGGATCGAGCATCGGGTTAGAGTTGTTGAGGTGCGTGAAGATCATGCGCGCCTTCGTGCAGCGCAGTGGTTCCAGTGTGCCGCCGTTGCCGCCCACCCGCAGATGCCCCAGCGAACGCGCTCGTTTTTGGGCGAGACCCTGCGTGACGAGCTCGTCGTCGCTGTAGAAGGAACCGTCGGCGAACACAACACTTGCCGACGCTATGGCGCGCGCTAGCGTTTTGTCGATTTCCGCAAACATCTTGTCGATTTCCGCAAACACCGGCGCGAACAGCAGAGTGTCTTTGCTTTCGCGACCGGCGATCTCGTAGGCCACCATGGCGCCGTGCTCGCTGCGGCGACCGTCGTAGCCCGCCGCGGCGATCTTGCGCACGACGGCGCTCGAACGCACGACGAAGCCGTGATCGCCGTGCTGGCGCAGCACGGCGAGGCCGCCGAGGTGGTCGACGTTCGCGTCGGTGATCAACATGCCGGCGATGGGCGTGCCGCGCGGCCGCGCGCGATGCAGCGGCGCGAACGCCTCGATCTGCGCGGCGACGTCGGGCGAGCAGTTGAGCAGCAGCCAGTGCGCGCCGTCGGCGCTGACGACGACGCTCGAGCGTGCCGGCGACGAGCCGCTGATGGAAGGGATGCTTGTCGTGGTAACGCGCCTCTCCGACGGCGTGGAGCCGGTCGACGCGGTCGAGTGACGCCGTCGCGATGGCAGCGCGGCTAGATTTTCGGCTTGCGAATCGGTGAGGTCAGGTACGCCGTAACCTCAGCGCCAAGCGGATGCTCTGGAAAGTCGGGCCGCTCCCAATGCTGGCGAGGCTGATTGATGCGGTACTCCGTAGTTTGATTGGTCTCGTTAGTATGCCGTATCCGCGCCGGGCGTCCCAAACGAACGCACGTTTGCGTAGGCCAGCCGGCGCCGCATCGGCGCGCTGGGGATCCGGACGCGGTCGGCCAGCCGCAGGAAGGCCAGCGCCCGGACGTGCCACCAGGTCATGTCGACCTCGAACCAGCGCAAGCCGTGCCGCGCCGAAAACGGAAACGCGTGGTGGTTGTTGTGCCAGCCCTCACCGAACGACAGGAGCGCCACCCACCAGCAGTTGGTCGAGCGGTCGGTGGTGCGAAACGTGCGGTAGCCGAGCATGTGCGCGGCGCTGTTGACGAGCCACGTGGAGTGATAGCTGAAGACGAGTCGCGCAAAGACGCCCCAGATCACCCATACCCAGCCGCCGAACGCGAAGAGCAGGGCGGCGAGGGCGAGCTGGAGCGGTAGAGCGAGATGCTGCAGCGCGCGATAGAACGGGTCGGCGTAGAGATCGGGGGCATAGCGCATCACTTCGTCGTTCGACGGCATCGCGACGTTGTGGCGATAGAGCCAATCCACGTGCGCCCACCGGAATCCCATCCGAATGTCGTGCGGGTCACCCTCGTGATCGGCATTCGCGTGATGCTTGCGATGAATCGCGACCCAGCGAATCGGATCGCCCTGCAGCGCGAGCGTGCCGAACAGCGCGAAGAGATACTCGACCGGCTTGCGCAGACGAAGGCTACGATGGGTGAGAACGCGATGGTAGCAGAGCGTTACTCCGAGCACGCCGGTCAGATACGCGATGATCGCGGCGACGGCTAAGCCGGAGAGACTGAAGAAGGCCGGTAGAAACGCGCACAGGGCTCCGAGGTGAATGAGGGCCAACCCCGCACCCGTGCCATACCGCGCCAGCCGCTCCATCGTCGCTGCGATTTGTACGGCGGATGAAAAGAGCCTGCCTTGGGAGGCAGGCTCTCGGTTATGCTGGGCGCGGTCGCCGCGCGAAAGCGCTTACCGGTACGACGACCGGCGCGTCGCGAAGCAGTCGCGGCAGTAGACCGGCTTGTCGCCGCGCGGCTGGAATGGCACTTCGGCCACGCCGCCGCACTGGCTGCAGGTCGCCTTGAACATCTCGCGCATGCCGCCGCCGCGGGAGCCCCCGCCGTTTGACGAGCGGCCCGCCTTACGGGCGGATCGGCAGTCCGTGCAGCGGCTAGGCTTGTTGGTAAAGCCCTTCATGGCAAAAAACTCTTGCTCTCCGGCGGTAAACGCGAACTGCTGCCCGCAGTCAACGCACGTGAGCATTTCATCTGTGTACATAAAACGAGCGAATCTCCTAAATCTTGGGGTGACTTGTTCTCCGGATCCGACTCGCTTTCTGGACTCTAGCGGGCTTCGAAACCTGGGTAACCCATGCAGTATACACCATTGTGAGCGAGCCGTCATTCAGGCGGGCAGGGCGAAGCGGCAACTGCCCGAACATACGTTCAAAATCCGGCCCCAGGCGACGCCTGGGGCCGGTGGTGGCGTCCGCTTTGCGGCGTCACCTGGCTAGGGTCCGGAGCCCGCATCGGGACACCGGACCGGCAACCACCTAGTCGAAAGGACACCATGCCAACCAAGCCGACGAGGCCTAAGCGCGCCGTCAAAGAGCGGCGTCCCAAGCGCAAGCCGTGCAGCTTCTGCACGGATCGGGCTATAGCGGTCAGCTATCGCGACGTCGCCCGGCTCAAACGTTACGTCTCGGAACGAGGCAAGATCGTCCCCCGCCGCATCTCCGGTAACTGCGCCAAGCATCAGCGCATGCTGACGACGGCGGTCAAGCGGGCCCGCCTGATTGCGTTTCTCCCGTTCGGCTCGGAATAGGTCGCGCGTGCGGCTGGTTCTCTTGCGCGACGTTGCGGCGCTGGGCAAAAGCGGCGATGTCGTAGACGTCGCTGACGGCTACGCGCGCAACTATCTGCTGCCGCGCAAGCTGGCGGAAGAGGCGGGCAGGGGCGCGCTCGCGCAACGCGACGCGCAGCAGAAAGCGCGCGAACGCCGCAGTTTGCAGGAGCTCGAGGAGGCCAAGGCGCTGGCCGCGCGCCTCGAGTCCGCGAAGCTTGCCGTCAAAGCCAAGGCCGGCGGCAACGGAAAGCTCTTCGGCGCGGTCACCAACGCCGACGTCGCCGCGGCGATCGCCGGCGTGCTCTCGGTCGAGATCGACAAGCACAAGATCGAGCTGAGCGGCCAGATCAAGGCGCTCGGCTCGTATCCCGTCGCGATCAAACTGCACCGCAACGTCGTGGCCAAAGCCACGGTGGACGTCGTTTCCGCTTAGGCCATGCCCCAAGTCTACGCGGCGCGCTTTCGCCGCAAGTTCGGCGTCGAAGACGAGATGAGTCGCTACGTCGGCGCGCTCTACGACATGCTGTCGTCGGTGCTCGGCCAGGACAAGGTCGTGCTGCGCGCCGGCAAGGTGAACGCGCTCAAGATGATGCGCTCGCAGAGCCTGCCCGACCGGCTGTGCGCACTGCATCGCCTCGTCCTGGAAGACCCCACGCTCGAACGCGTGACGACGCGCGCGCAACAGCGCAAGACGCTCGCGGAGATCGAGGAGGCGATGGCCGATGTGATCGCGCAGCGCCACGCCGAGGACGCGATCGACAAGCGCGTCAACGAGAAGATGACCGAGCGCCATCAGGAGTACGTCAAGGATCTCAAGCTCGAGGCGCTGCGCGAGACGGGCGGTCCCGAGACGCCCGCGTCGCAGGCCAAGCTCGAGGAGCTCGACGCGCTCTCGCAGCGCACGCTCGCGGCGTCAGCGCTGCGGCAGCTGCGACCGCAGGCGCTGCGCGAAGTCGTCGGCCAGGAGGCCGCGATACGCGCGCTGCTGGCGAAGATCAGCTCGCCGTATCCGCAGCACACGATCCTCTACGGGCCGCCGGGCGTCGGCAAGACGACCGTCGCGCGTCTCGTGCTCGAGGTCGCAAAGTCGCGCCCGTATACGCCGTTTGCGAAGGACGCGCCGTTCGTCGAGGCGAGCGGCACGACGCTGCGCTGGGATCCGCGCGAGACCGTCAATCCGCTGCTCGGCAGCGTGCACGACCCGATCTATCAAGGCAGCCGGCGCGAGTTCGCCGACGCGGGCGTCCCCGAGCCGAAGCTCGGCCTCGTGACGCGCGCGCACGGCGGCGTGCTCTTCATCGACGAGATCGGCGAGATGGACGGAGCGTTGCAACTGCGGCTGCTCAAGGTGCTCGAAGACAAGCGCGTGACGTTCGAGTCGTCATACTACGACGAGAGCGCGCCGAACGTGCCGGAGTACGTGAAACGGCTGTTCCGTGAGGGCGCGCCGGCCGACTTCATCCTGATCGGCGCGACGACACGCGAGCCCGACGACATCGATCCGGCCATCCGCTCGCGCTGCGCGGAAATTTTCTTTTCGCCCCTCACGCAGCACCAGATCGTTGCGATCGTGACGGGCGCGATCAAGCGGCTTGGCGCGCGCGCGGCGCAGCGCGTGGTGCAGCTGGTTGCATCGTACACGATCGAGGGCCGCAAGGCGGTGCAGATTGTCGCGGACGCGTACGGCCAGGCGCTGTACCGGCTGCACCCGGGCCGCCACGCCGACGGCGCGGTGAAGAAGCCGTCGATCACGGAGGACGACGTGCACGCGGTCGTGCGCGCGAGCCGACTCGTGCGCCACACGCTGGTGAAGGGCCGCGCGACGCGCGAGATCGGCAAGAGCTACGGACTCGGCGTGCTGCATCATCTGGGCAGCATCATCGAGATCGAAGCGGTCGCATTTCCCGCGTCCCTGAAGGGCAAGGGAACGATCCGCTTCAACGACACGGCCGGCTCGATGGCGAAGGACTCGGTGTTCAACGCGACGAGCGTGCTGCGCGCGGTCACCGGCCTCGACACTGCGGACTACGATCTGCACATCAACGTCGTCGGTGGCGGTAACATCGACGGACCCTCGGCGGGTTTAGCGATCTTTCTCGCGCTGCATTCCGCGGTCACGCGGACGCCGCTGCCGCAAGACATCGCGGTTACCGGCGAGCTCTCGATACAAGGGAAGGTGCGAGCGGTGGGCGGCATCGTGGAAAAGCTCTACGCGGCGCGCCAGGCGGGAATGCGAACCGTTTTGCTTCCGCGCGAAAACCTGCGCGAGATCGATCGCGCGTTGGCAGGGCTAAAGGTCGTCGGCGTCGCCAGCGTCGAGCAGGTGCTCCGCGAGCTATCGCGCCGCCGGAAAACATCGTCGCGACTCTAGAGCGTACTCGGCAAGGTTCGGGCAGCGATCCGCAGTCGATTCGGCCAGCATAGGGATAAGGCGAGTGCCACCACGTGTGGCACACTGTCCCCATAAAATCGAGGCTATGCACAGCCGGCCCACAAGCGGCACACAAGGCGTTCACCGCCGGAGCGCCGGACTCCGAACGCGGCCATGACCGCACAGCCGCTGCCGTCGACCATCGATCGCATTCCGCCGCACAACCTCGAAGCGGAGATGGCGGTCATCGGCTCCGTGCTCGTCGACCGCGAAATGTTTGCCGCGGTCGGCGAGATCGTTCGCCCGAGCGACTTCTACGCGCACGTGCACGAGACGATCTTCGGCGTGCTGTACGAGCTCTACGAGCGCGGCGAGCCGCTCGACAAAATCACCGTCGGCGAGGAGCTGCGCCGCCGCAACGTGTTGGAACGGGTCGGCGGACTCTCGTACATCAGCGCACTGATGGACACGGTGCAGACGGCCGCATCCGCGCGCTACTACGCGACGATCGTGCGCGAGAAGTCGGTCTTGCGGTCGCTGATCCACGCCGGCACGCAGATCACGCAGCTCGGCTACGAGGGCGAGCAAGACGTCCCCGCGGCGCTGGATCGTTCCGAGCAGCTCGTCTACACGATCGGCGAGCGACGCGGCGTTACGGAGTTCATGCCCGTTAGCCGCCTCATGAAGGAAGCCTTCGATCACATCGACCGGCTGTTCCATCAGCGCGGCGACCGCACGGGGCTGACCTCGGGATTCCACGACGTCGATGCGATGACGACCGGATTCCAGCCCGGGAACTTCGTGATCATCGCGGGCAGGCCGGGCATGGGCAAGACGTCGTTCGCGCTCAACATGGCCGTTGCTGCGGCGCGCGTCGAGGCCGAGCCGATCGCGTTCTTCTCGATCGAGATGTCAAACAGCGAACTGATCCAGCGCCTGATCTGCGCCGAGGCGCGCATCTCGATGAACGACATGCGCCGCGGCAACATCAAGGCGCACCAGTGGGAAGACATCTCGCGCGCGATGGGCGAGCTCAACGAGCTGCCGATCTATCTCGACGACCTGGGCGCGCTGACCGTCAGCGACGTGCGGAGCCGCTGCCGCCGCCTTAAGTCGACCGTCGGCCTCGCGGCGATCTTCATCGACTACCTGCAGCTGGTCCGGCCCGCGGCCCTCACGCGCAACACGAACCGTAATGAAGAGCTCTCCGAGATCTGCCGCACGCTGAAGATGACCGCCAAGGACCTCGCCGTGCCGATCATCGCGTTGGCCCAGCTCAACCGCGGCGTCGAGATCCGCAGCGAAAAACGCCCGATGCTGGCGGACTTACGCGATTGTCTCGCCGGCGACGCGCTCGTGACGAACGCCGACACCGGCAAGCGAGTCCCCGCCGTCGAGATCGTCAAAAAGAGCTTGCGTTTTAACGTGTGGGCTACGGACGAGCGGCTCAAGCTCGTGCGGCGTCCGATCGTGGACGCCTGGAGCGTAGGTGCGCGACAGATTTTCCGGGTTACCACGCAGAGTGGGCGCGCGATCCGTTGCACGGACGGGCATCGCTTCCTGACTACAGGCGGCTGGAAGGCACTCAGGCGGCTGCACCCCGGTGATTCCGTAGCGGGACCGCGCGCCTACCCCGATCCGGGCCGGCGCGAAGCGAGCATTTCATGGGGGAAGGCGTTGCTGCTCGGGGGGCTGATCGGTGACGGCCTCCCGGGCGGCGGCGCGGCCCTCGCGGTGGTCGAGCGGTGCGAGGAAGACGGACGCGACGGCCCCGCGCTTTCCGACGTCGTCTGGGAAACTATCGCTTCGGTAACGTCGGACGGTTTTGAGGACGCGTACGATCTGACCGTGGGCGATCTGCACAATTTCTGTGTGGATGACTTGATCACGCACAATTCCGGCTCGTTGGAACAGGAGGCCGATGTCGTTTCCTTCTTATATCGCGACGGCTACTACAATCCCGAGACGCCGGAGCCGGACATGACCGAGTTCATCATCGCCAAGCATCGAAACGGGCCGACCGGCGCCGTGAAGCTGCGCTTCCAGCGCGAATACACACTCTTTTTGCCCTACGGGGATGAGTCGCACTTCCCAGGCCCGTAAAAAGGGGCCGTGTGATTCGTTCGTTCTGTTCCTTGTTATTGGCCGGAGTTTTCGGCCTCGCGGTCCCGGCCGCCGCGCAAACCGCGCGCACCATCGTTACCGACGAGACGCGGCTCCCGCGCTTTTCCTATCCCATGCCGACGCCACCGTCGCAGCTCGTCGTCGCCTCGGATGCCGCCTTCGCTCCGTTCCTGCAAGCGGTCGAAGGTGACGTCAATAGAACGCTCGCGACGTACGAGATCCGCGACAAGGCCACGCTCGACGACTATTTGTCGACACGCTTGGCCGGGCAGGTTCTCACCGGCGACGTCGCCGACGCACGCGCGACCGTCGCGGAGCTGCGTGCCGTGCAGAGCAAGCCCGATCGCGCGCTCCTCGCCGGACGCTTACAGCTCGTCTACGTCAACGCGCTGACCGCGGAGAAAACCAACGGAGCCTCGACGAACGGGGCCTTCGCCGCGGCCGATCGCAAGGCGGTCGGGCCGCTGCCGTGGGGCGTGGTGCAGGACTCGGTGATGGCGACCGCGGGCTACGAGCCGGTCGCGACGCGCGCGCAAATCGTCGGCCAAGTCGGCCACGACCTCGATCCGATCGCCGCCAAGACCGGCACGCTCGATGGGCTTTCGGCTCGCGCGCTGGTGCAAACGCGCGCGCAGCTGGCTCTCTTACCATTCTTTCCCATCGACGCCAAGATCCTCGACGCATACGTCGCCGAGCACGGCGTGATGAAGCTCGACATATGGGCCGCGCGCGACGTCACGCTGCGCGGGTCGCAGGTCAAGGCGCCCGTGCGCATCGGCATCCTCGACTCCGGCGTCGACCCGCACGACTATCCCGGCCTGATGTACGGCGGAGATTCCGCGCTGCAGCATGGCCTTGCGTTTGCCGACGACGGCACGCCGTCGACGTCGGATACGTTTCCGGTGCCGGCCAACGTCGCCGCCGATTATCCAAGGCTCGTGAAACTGATGGTCGGACGGAGCGACATGCAGAGCGGGATCGCTTCGCCCGAAGCCGCCGCGGCCCAGGCCTACCTGCGCTCGCTCAGCGTGGCGCAGGACGAGGCATTGGCGCGCGAGATGGACCTGGTCGGGGAGTATTCACACGGCTCGCACGTTGCGGGCATCGCCTCGCGCGGCAATCCCGGCGCGCGCATCGTCGTCGCGCGCTTCGACGACAACCTGCCCAACCTCGCGTTCGTGCCAACGACCGAATGGGCGAACCGAATGGCCGCGAACTTCGCGCTCATCGGCAAGTTCTTCCGCGACAAGAATGTGCGCGTCGTCAACATGAGCTGGGGCGACCAGGTCAGCGAGTTCGAGCAGTGGCTCGCGAGGACGGATCCGACCAGCGACGCGAAGCAGCGAGAAGCGAAGGCCAAGGCATTGTATGCGATCTGGCGCACGGCCGTCGCGAACATGATCGCGGACACGCCGGGCACGCTGTTCGTCGCCGCCGCAGGCAACGGCGACAACGACGCCGCCTTCGCGCAAGACGTTCCCGCGTCGCTGGTTTATCCGAACCTCATCACGGTCGGCGCGGTCAATCAGGCCGGCGATCCGACGGGCTTCACGAGCTACGGCCCGACCGTCGCCGTCTACGCCGACGGGTACCACGTGCCGAGCAAGATCCCGCGGGGCTACACCGTCAAGTTCTCGGGCACGTCGATGGCGGCGCCGAACGTGACCAACCTCGCGGCCAAGCTGTGCGCGCTCGACCCGTCGCTCACGCCCGTGCAGGCGCGCGCGCTGATCGTCGAAGGCGCGCGACCGGTTCCGGGCCGCAAGCTCAAGCTGATCGATCCGAAGCGGAGCGTCCAGCTGCTCAAAGCCGGCTAACTCAAGGCCTGCGCAAGGAGCGCCGGCCCGGCGTCCCAAACCTTGTTAACCATGGTTAGCGTTACCCATGGCTAACAAGGGGAAGCCCAACCTCCTCATGGTCGGCTCGGACCGCTCGGCGTCGCGCGCCCGCGAAGACTACGTCAAGGCGATCTATCAGCTCGGCGCGAGCGAGCCGGTGCGCGCCGCAGCGCTGGCGCGCTACTTGCATGTGAGCCGCGTTTCTGTCAGCAAGGCCAAGCGACAGCTCGAACGCGACGGGCTGCTCGAGATCGACGCTACGCCGTCGGCGCCGCTGCGATTGACACGCAAGGGTTGCAAGCTCGCGGTGGCGATGGTGCGCCGGCACCGTCTGCTCGAGACGTTCCTGCACCGCTCGCTGCGCGTGCCGCTCGAGCGCGTGCACGCCGAGGCCGAGCGGATCGAGCACGTCGTGTCCGACGATCTCGCTTTACGCATCGCGACGATGCTCGGCCGGCCGGAGCGCGATCCGCACGGCCATCCGATTCCCTATGGCGACAGCCTGCCGCGCGCGAAGCCGCTCACCACACTCGACACGCTTGCGGCGGGATCGCGGGCGCGCGTCGTGAGCGTCGACGACCGCGACGACGAGGCCCTCGCGGCAATCGCGGCGGCGGGCGTGCTCCCCGGGTCCACGCTGCGCGTCGAGCAAAACGATCGTGGCGGCGTTCGCATGCGCCTCGGAGCGCACATCGTCGCGCTGCGCCGCAGTCACGCCGCACTGGTGCGCGTTGGAACGTAGTTACGGCGTCGGCACGAGCAGCTCGCGCACGGTCGCCGCCGCGCGCGACGTGCTCGCCGGGAATCGCGGCGGCTGGCGCGCGCTGTTACCGTTCACCGGGCCGGCCTTCGTCGCGTCGGTCGCGTACATGGACCCCGGCAACTTCGCCACGAACATTCAGGGCGGCGCGGGCTTCGGCTACCGGCTGCTGTGGGTCGTCGTTCTCGCGAACCTGACGGCGATGCTCTTTCAGGGCCTGTCGGCGAAGCTCGGCATCGCGACCGGCAAGAACCTCGCCGAGCTCTCGCGCGAGCATACAACGCGGCCCGTCGCGCTCGGGATGTGGATCGTCAGCGAGATCGGCGCGATGGCGACCGACCTTGCCGAGTTCCTCGGCGTCATCATCGCGCTCTACCTGCTGTTGCACGTGCCGATGCTGATCGGCGCGATCGTTACCGGCGTCGTCACTTACGCGATCCTCGCGCTGCACCGTTACGGATTCCGCCTCATGGAGACCGTGATCGGCTCGCTCGTGGGCATCATCGCGGTCTGCTACGTGGTCGAGACGCTGCTGGCCAAGCCGAACTGGGGCCATGTGCTGTATCACTCCGTCGTCCCGTGGCTCGGCGGGCCGTCCAGCGTCCTGCTCGCGGTCGGCATCGTCGGCGCGACGGTGATGCCGCATACGATCTACCTGCACTCGGCGCTCACACAGGAGCGGATCGTCCCGGAAGAGAGCGGGGACGTCGGAAAGATCGTGCGTTTCGCCTACATCGACGTCGTGATCGCGCTGACGATCGCCGGCCTCGTGAACCTCGCTATGATGTACATGGCGGCGGCCGTGTTTCACGCGACGGGACACGCCAACGTGGCCGACATCACCACCGCCTATCGCACGCTGACCCCGCTGCTCGGCAGTCTCGCCGCGCTCGTCTTCCTCGTTTCGCTGATGGCGTCGGGAATCGCGAGCTCCGTCGTCGGAACGATGGCGGGTCAGGTCATCATGCAGAGCTTCGTCGGCTTCGCCGTGCCGCTGTGGCTGCGCCGACTCGTGACGATGGCGCCCGCGGTCGTCGTCGTCGCGCTCGGGCTCGACGTCACGCAGACGCTGATCGTGAGTCAGGTCGTGCTGAGCTTCGTGCTTCCGGTGCCGGTGATCGCGCTGCTCATCCTCACGTCGCGCCGCGATACGATGGGCGCGATGGCCAACCGCCGCTGGGTGACCGCGCTCGCCGCCGTCGGCACGGTGGCGATCCTAGGGCTCGACGCCGTCCTGATCTGGACTGCGATAGGATCGCGATAGCGTCACGTACGCCTCGGACGCCCTCTCGATCCAGTTTGCCGCCTGGCCTTCGAGCGTCTTCTTAACCTTGGCCGGCGCGCCGGCCGCGACGACGCCAGAGGGTATCGCCATGTTCTCACCGACGACGCTGCCGGCCGCGATCAGCGAGTGTTCGCCGACAGTGCAGCCGTTGAGCAGCGTCGCGTTGCTGCCGATCAGCGCGTAGCGTCCGATCGTACAATCCTCCATCACGGCGCAGTGCCCGACCGTCACGTCGTCGCCGATGATCGTCTCGCCGCGCTCGCTCACGTGCACGACCGCGTTGTCCTGCACGGACGTGCGGGCGCCGACGCGGATCGGACCGTTGTCGCCGCGCAATACCGCGCCGAACCAGACGCTCGATTCCGGCCCGATCTCGACGTCGCCGATCAGCACCGCGGTGGGCGCGACGAACGCGGACGCGGCGACGCGCGGCCGCTTGCCTCGATATTCGATGATCATGGGCGATGCTTCGCAGGCCGGAGCGTCGAACCTACATTAGTACCCATGCACAGGCACCGCACGCCGCTGCGCGGCGTCAAGGCCATCCCGCATCCGAAGCCGGGAGACCCGAACTACACCGACGTCAACTATGCGTACGCCGGGCGCGTCGGGCACGTGCACGAGGTCGTCGAGATCGACGGACGACAGCTAGCGAAGATCGGATTCGACGATCGAAAGATCGTCTATTACCTGCTCGACGACATCGAGCTCGATGCAAGCGCGAAGCGCGGCACCTTCCACGACGCCGACGCGGAGTAAGCTACGGCGTTACGGTCGGGTTCTTCCAGGCGAACGCGCCGTTCGGATTCGGCTTCACCCACACGATCAGATCCCAGATCGCCGGGAAGCGAAAGATCGTGGTGACCTGATCGGCGTTGGCGGCCTTGTTCATCGCAACGACCGTCGCGGCAGCGGGATGCTGCGGATTGCCGCCCGCCGCGGCGAACGCCTTGTCCCAGGCCCAGCCGTCGTACGTGACCTTGGCGGTTGCGGGATCGCGCGTCACCCAGTGGACGTGGCCGTCGAACTCGACCCATCGACCCGGGTTGACGCCCCATAACCGCGGCCGCGCCGCGCTCGAGCTCACGAGCACGGAGTAATCCGCGCCCAGCAACAAGCCGTTCTTGTCGTACCAGAGCTGACTCGGATGAGCGGCGCCGGATGACTGCCACTGGAGGTTGGCATAGCTGATCGCGCCGGTATCGTCCTCGCTCGTGTAGCGGAGGTAGCCGGCCTTCTCGGCGTCGGCGGCGGTGGGATAACGCGCCATCAAATCGGCGGCCATAGTGGCGACGAACGCCTTCTCGGCCGCGCTGAGCGCACCGTGATAGGTGGCGTTCTGGTCGGCCAGCGCGTACGTGGGCGCGGCCAAAACTAGCAGCAGGATGAGCAGTACAGCGCTTTTCATGCTAAAGAACATGATGGCGCCGTGGCGTGCGCGACGCTATCAAAGAGCGCTCAAAAAGGCCGCCGTTCGGCGCCCGCGTTTGGGGAGGGGCGCGTCCGGCGCCGTGGAAAGACGGGCGGCCCGGCCGACGTAGCTCAACGGTAGAGCAATCGCTTCGTAAGCGATAGGTTATCGGTTCAAATCCGATCGTCGGCTATTTTTGCTGCCCGACAGCTGCGTTCCATGAAGGTCGGACACGGATAGCTCACCGTCGTGTACGGGCCGCATTCCGTGAAGCCGAGCGACTGATACAGGCGGTACGCCGCGGGCAGCTGCTCCTTGTCCGTGTCAAGGACGACGCGCTCATATTCCTCGGCCTCTAGAAATTCCAGGGCGCGCAGCACGAGCGAGCGCGCCGCGCCCGCGCCGCGGCTCTCCGGCCGGACGAAGAGCCGCATGATCACGCCCGTCTGCGCATCCAGCTCCGACACGGCCACGCAGCCGACGACTCCCCCCGCGAAGTCGGCAACGAACGCCGCGCCACGCCCACGGTGCATTCGCCGCAACTCGCCGACGGTCGGAACCGAGCCGTGCCGGAGGATGGGCGGCAAGTCCGCCTCGTACTCGACCAACAGCTCGTGGAAGGCCTGAAAGTCGCGCTCTTCCTTAACCTGGCGAATCAAGGCGTGAGCGTCTCACGCGCAACGGCAGTGCGCTGCACCGCGGCGTCGCTGAAGGGCAGCGGCCAGAGACGGCCCGCGATCCACGCTTGGGCCTGATCGGTGTAGTGGCCCGAGCCGATCTCGCCCGACTCGCCCTGCGGCAGCGTGATGCCGCCGGCGTCCCAGTTGCCGACGTCCCACACCGCGCGGAAGCTCTGCCCGTAGCCGGGATACTGCACGTGCAGCGTCAGCGCGTCGCCGTATCCGGGCAGCGTCGTGCCGTCGAGAAAGCTGATGCCCAGCGACGACAGCGCGTGCAGCACCGGCACCGCGCCGGCTTCGCGCCACGGCGCGGGCGACGGCAGCGCGGCCGCGCGCAGCGCTTGCGGCGAGATCGGCCGCACGAGCAACGCCGGCACGCGTCCGGTCGTGCGATGCGTCAGCTGCCACGCGCAGGCCCTCGACGACCGTGGCCGTCGTCGAATCGCCGTCCATCTCGCCGTTCCAGCCCGCGAGGTCGGCGGCCAGCGCCGCATCTCCGGCGCGCAACAGCGGCGCGACGTCGCGCGCGAGCTCGCGCTCGGACAGCGAGAGCGCGTCCATCTGCATCGCCGTGAAGTACGGCACGTCGTACGTGCGGCGCGCGCGCAGCAGCTGTGCGATGCGATACGCGCGGTAGGGCGGCGCGAACTGCGGGCTCAGCGGCAGCGGATAGGTGCCGGGATACATCTTGTTGTTGGCGGTCCAGACCACGGCGTCGCGCGAGGGCGCCACGCGCGGCAGCCGCGCGAACGGTATCGCCGGATAGTTGCGCGCGAGATCGCTGGGGGGATGCAGCCAGCGCGCGCGCACCGGATCGTCGGGGATCTGCCCGGCGAGCTGATACGCGGCGCGTCCGCTCGTGTCGGCCAGCACGAAGTTCTGCGTCGGGCCCGGGAAACCTCGCAAGAACGGCGGTCGCCGCTTCGATCGACTGCGCGCGATTGAGATCGATGAACGTCTGCGCCGGCGTCACGGGATCCTCGTACGCGTTCCAATGCACGAGCACCCAACGCCCGTCCGCCGTCGGCGTGCCGAACTCGCGCGCGGTGCGGTAATAGCGCTTTGTCGCCTCGCGCCGAAACCGCACCGAGAAACGCTCCGTGTGCCAACCGGCCGGATCGAGGCGCGCCGGCGGCAGGAATGCGGAGAGCGACGTGACGGTGCCGTCGGTGGCGCCCCAGGCGATACGCTCGTTGTGCCCGAGCACTATCGCGGGGCAGCCCGGCAGTGTCGCGCCCGCCGCGTGAAAGCCCGGCGCGCGCAGATCGAGCAGATACCACACGCCCGGCATCTGCAGCGCGAGATGCGGATCGTTCGCGAGCAGTGCGCGGCGATGCAGCGCGCGGTTTGCACCCACGGCCCACTCGTTGCTGCCGATCGGCGGGCGAGCGTCGGCGAGATGTCGTTCGATGTCGGCGACGCCGCGCCGGCAACGGGGCCCTGGTGCGATGCGCGCGAGCCCGGCGAGAACGGGCGCGTCGTAGCACGGGTCGGTGAATGGATAGCGCGCGTCGAGCAGCGCGAGCCCGCCGCGGCGGTAGGCGCGGTCGCGGCGCGCGATCGCATCCCAATCGTCGATGAGATCGAGCACGGTCACCATCGCGACGGCCAGCGAGTCCCGCGGCGTCCACGGCGCCGGCCGATAGTTGAGGATGCGAAACTCCACGGGCAGGGGCTCGCGTTCCATCGCGGCGTTGACACCGTCGCTGAACGCGCCGAGGATCTCGCGCGAGCGCGCCGGAAGCCGCTGCCACTGCGTCTCCACCATCGCGCGTACGGGAATCGCGCGCTCCGTCTGGTCGGCGGGCAGCGCGCGCGATCCGTAGACTTCCGCGAGCTCGCCGAGGATGTAGCGGCGCAGCGTGTCCATCTGGAAGAGCCGGTCGGACCCTTCGGCGTAGCCCTGCGCGAAGAACAGGTCGTGCTCGTTGCTCGCAATCACGTGCGGCACGCCGCGATCGTCGCGCAGGATCTGCACCGGCGCGCGCAAGCGCAGGCCGGAGATCGTGCCGCTGTCGCGCGCGTGCGAGCGCGTGCCGAGAACGACGTTGAGGATGAACCCGAGGAGGAGCAGCGCGATCAGGACGAGCGCCGCGAGCGCGATGCCGCCCGAGCGTCTTCACGGCTGAGACTCCTATGCGTCGACGTAAACGTCGTCGCCTTCCACGTTCACCTCGAACGTCATCAGCGGAACGACGGCCGGCAGCGTGAGCGCGTCGCCGGTGCGCACGTCGAACGTCGCGCCGTGCCGCGGGCAGACCACGTGCTCGCCCTCGAGCGTTCCCTGATCGAGCGGTCCGCCGTCGTGCGTGCAGACGTCTTCGATCGCGAAGATCTTGCCGTCGACGTTGCACAGCAGAATCTCGACCGAATCGACGACGACGCGCCGCGTCGTGCCCGGCGCGATCTCCGAGACCTTGGCGACGCGGTGTCTAGCCACGCGAGATCTCCTCGGACTCGATCGCGTAGACGAACGTCGCGGGGTCGAGGCTGTCGCGGCGCTGCGCGCGGACCTCGGCCTGCGGATACATCAGGAAGCCTACGGCGTCGTCGCTCGATCCGGGCAAGGCGACGTCGTGCCCGTCGTTATAGGCGACGTAGTTGCCTTCCCACGCGCCGAAGAGCGTCTCGCGCGCGGCCTCGACTTTTGGGTCGCTCAGCGCGAGATGGCCGGGCGGCTCCTCGAGCATGACCTTACGGACGTCGGCCGGATCGGCCGGGACCCAGCCGTACTCGCTGAGATACACCTCGGCGCGGCAGTGCTGCGCCTTGCTGACGGTGCTCGAGCTCGTGCCCAGGCTATGATAGCGCAAGCGCGACGGCGCGACGCGAATCCCGTAGAGATCGCGCGCCGGGATGCCGGCGGCGCGCGCGAGCGCGACGTACAGGCCGTTGATGTCCGCGCACTTTCCACTCAGGCCCCCGGTCTCGAGCATGAAGCTGACATCGCCGAGGCCGCATCCGCGCGTCTTCGGATTGCGCGACGCGCTCTCGACGACCCACTCGTAGATGAGTTTCGCTCGGGCGGCGTCGCCCGTGGCCGAGCCGACGATCTTCTTGGCCGTGTCCGCGACGATGCCGACGGTCGGCTGCAGCTTCGTCGCCGAGGTGTACAGCGCGTACTCGTCGCCGCTCAGCGCCTGCGGCCGTCCCGGCTTCGCGAGGTCGACGACGCGGTCGCGCGTCGACACGATGCTCGTTACCTTGATCGTCGCCGAAGGTTCGGATTTCAGCCAATTCACGACGAGCATCTTGACGCCCCACTTGCCCTCGCGCACGATGCCCGCGGAGCTCGCGTTCGTCTCCCACGTCGTCGCTCCGGGCCGCATCCACTGGGATTCCACGAATCCGGGCACCGGGATCCACGCGCGAACCGGCTGCGTCGAACCGGACAGCGTCACGAGCGTGGTGAGCCGGAACGTGCGCCACTCGCGCACAGCGGGCGTGAACGAAGTCTCCTCAAATTTCGCGAGGGCGAGCCGCGGCGCGCCGGCCAAGATCGAAACGCCGGCCGCCTGCCGTAAAAAGTCATCCCGCTTCATGTGGGCGGGAGTTTGTCATCGGGCCCGGCGAACCTACGGGCTTCGCTCGAACCGGAGGCATGACCGTGGCACAAATTCCCTGGACATCCGACTACGAGGCGGCGCTCGAGCGCGCGCATGCAGAGCGCAAGTTCGTCTTCCTCGACGTGTTCAACCCTGGTTGAGGGGGATGCCAAGCGCTGGATACCGTGACGTATCCTCAACCCCCCGTCGCCGACGCGATCGTCGCGCACAGCGTGCCGGTGCAGTTCGACAATTCGAAGTCCGAGAACAACAAGTTTCTGCACGGCATCCATCACATCTGGACGCCGGACATTCGCATCCTGTACCACGACGGCGCCGAGCTCTATCGGTGGGACGGCTTTCTGCCGCCGCCCGAGTTCATGGCGCGGACGCTGTGCGGATTCGGCATGGCGTACCTGCGACTGAAGCGCTTCGACCAGGCCGAGGCGTGCTACGTCGACGTGCTGACGCGCTTCTCCACGACCTATGCCGCGCCGGAGGCGCTCTACTATCTCGGCGTGACCCGCTACCGGCGCGATCCCGACAGCGACGAGCTCTTGACCCAGTGGGCGAACCTCCGCTCGCGCTATCCGCTGCAGCGAGTACCGCGTGAAGCAGTCCTTCAAAGAGCTTCCTTGAAGCGCTTGATCGTCTTCGACTTGGACGGCACGCTCGCATTGAGCAAGGCGGCGCTGGACGACGAGATGGCGGCCCTCCTGGGCCGCCTCATCGGCGTCATCAAGGTGGCGATCATCTCCGGCGGCGACTATCCGCAGTTCCAGAAACAAGTGCTCGAACGGCTCCCGGCGGGGAGCGACTTCAGCAATCTTTCGATCGAGCCGACGTCGGGGACTAAGTTCTTCGTGTACGACGGCCGCTGGAAAAAGCTCTACTCCGAAGATCTCACCGACGAGCAAAAGAAGCAGATCGAGAGACGCGCTAGAGAGCGCGGTCGCCGAGACGGGTTTTCAGCCGCAGGAGACGTGGGGCGAGCGCATCGAGGACCGCGGAACGCAGATCACCTACTCCGCGCTCGGCCAGCAAGCGCCGCTAGAGGCCAAGGAAAAGTGGGATCCCGACTTCTCGAAACGCAAGCAGATTCAAGCGATCCTCGCCAAGACGCTGCCGGAGTTTTCGGTTCGGCTCGGCGGCACGACGTCGATCGACGTTACCCGCCCGGGCGTCGACAAGGCCTACGGCATCCGCAAGCTGCGCGACGAGCTGGGCATCCCGATCGCCCAGATGCTGTTCATCGGCGACGCGATCTTTCCGGGCGGGAACGACTATCCGGCGAAAGAGGCCGGTACCGACACGATCCAAGTGCGCGATCCGCAGGAGACCAAGCGCGTGATCGAGGCGATCATTGCTTGCGAACAGCCTCCACGTTGAGCTCGATGCGAACCTCGTCGCCGACGACGACGCCGCCCGTCTCGAGTGCGGCGTTCCAGGTGAGGCCGAAGTCTTTGCGGTTGATCGTCGTGTGGGCGCTGTAACCGGCGCGCACGCCGCCCCACGGATCGTTTGCTCGGCCCTCGAAGCTGCCCCGAAGCGTCACGTCACGCGTGACGCCGTGGATCGTCAGTTTACCGTCGATCGTCAACTCCTCGGGCGTTCCGTAGATGCGGGTGCTCTCGAACGTCAGCGTCGGAAACTTCTCCGCGTCGAAGAAGTCGGCCGAGCGCAGGTGGGCGTCGCGCTGATCCTCGCGGGTGTCGACCGAACCAGCCTCGATAGTCGCGCGGATCGCGGCGGGCACGTCGCTCCCGGGCTCCAGTTCGACCGAGCCGTCGAATGCGGTGAAGCGGCCGCGCACCTTGGTGATCATCAGGTGGCGGACGACGAACTCGACGGTCGTGTGCGCCGGATCGAGCGCGTAGACGGCGGTCTCTTGCAGTTGGGAGGTCATTGGGTTGCTTGGCTCCTTATGGTTGCCGATAGCGCCGAAGTGTGCTACCGTGATGCTAGTAACTTTTGCATACTAATAAGCTGAAGACAAGTAGGCACTCGAAAGTAGCCTAGGAACCCAATGGAAACCATAAAACTGCCGCCCCTTCCCACCAGTGCCGACGTCTATAACCAGGCGCAGTGCCCTTCGCGCCTGATCCTCGACCGGATCGCCGACAAGTGGACGACGCTGATCATGGGCATCCTGTCCCAGGCGGAGCATCGCCGCTTCAACGAGCTGAGGCGCATGATCGGCGGCATCTCGCAGAAGATGCTGACGCAGACGCTGCGCGACCTCGAGCGCGACGGATTGGTGAAACGGACGATCTATGCGGAGATTCCGCCGCGCGTGGAGTACGAGCTCACGCCGCTCGGCCGCACGCTCTGCGGTCCGCTCGGCTCGCTCACGCAGTGGGCGCACGATCACATGGAGGAAGTCAAGCGCGCGCAGACCGAGTTCGACGCGCATGTTTGAACGGCGGGCGGTTCGTGCTTTTGCGCTAGCCTTCGCGCTTTTGCTCGGCACTGCGGCGTGCGCGCCGCACGTGCCCTACGCGCTCTCGCAGCAAGACGCCGTGCGTTTCGGCCACGCGCTGCAAGTCAACGTTCCGAATCACGATCCGATGATCTTCGGCCTGAACGATTGCATCTTGTATAAGGCGAGGACCGCGCACGAGGACATCGTCGGCTGGGACGTGGTCCTCGCGTCCGACTGGGGCATGTCGAGCTATCCGAAGTGGATGACCGGGTGCACGGACCAGCACGTGCGCTACGACGGCAAGTACGTCATCGCGTCGTTTTGCGCGCAGGCGCTGGGCGCGGGCGGCGGCTGCGCCGGGGGAGACGGCACGTATCGCAGCCGCACGGGCGACGCTCAAGGCTGGGAGATTGAGACCATCAAAGGATGGAAACGCCTCCCAAAGTATTAGTCGTCATCCGGCGGTTCGTCGGAGTTGGGCAGATTCAATAAGTACTGCGCATCGTGCGGGGCCGGGATCGGAACGAACTTGCTGGGTCCCTTCGAGAAGTTGAAGCAGTCCGAGAGGTCGTCGGCACGCACATCGGTCGTCCCGAGAGATGCGAGGTTAAACGTTTCCTCTGTGAACTTCAAGATGCTCCCGAACTCGTGCTGGGTGGTCGAGACGTAGTTCTGCTTCGCGTACGAAGAGATCACGAGCAACGGAACGCGGAAGCCGAGCTCGTAGGAGTTGTACTGCTGCGGCGGCACGGGGTCGTACCAGCCGCCCCAGTCGTCCCAGACGACGAAGATCGCGGTACTCGTCCAATACTGGCTCTCTCCGATCGTGTTGACGACGGACGCGACCCACGACGGCCCGCTGCCGTCGGTGCTGCCCGCGTGATCCGAAGCCGCGGCGGTCGGCGTGATCCAAACGACGTTCGCCAGTCTGCCCTTGCGGATGTCCCGCAGCACTCGCGACGGCGGCGCGACGACGTTTGCGGCAAAATCCGGCCCCTTGAAGACCGGCAAAATCGCATCCGGCCCATGCCAGAGTCCGGGTCCCTTGCCGGCCTGATAGTAGTGCCAAGTCAATGACTTTGCCGCGATGAGCGCGATGAGCGAATTGCGGTCGAAACACGGGTACGTCGTTTGATTCTCGTTCCCGAACGGGTCAATAAGCCGCACGGTCGAGCCGCTCGGCGAGTCGCAGCCGCCGGTGTTCTTGAGCTCGGGGGTTCTCGGGCTCTCGGCTGCGCGTAACTGCGATCCGTCGAGGATCGTGGACGTTCCGCTCAAGAGGTATTGGTGCGCGGGAAAGCTCGGTCCCTGACTCGTCTCAAACATGTTCGCGCCGAACGTGTAGCGCCGCGCAATCGTGAAATATGGCTCGACCTCCGCTTCTGGGACGTAAGCGTACGCGCGCATCTTAGGAGTCGGACATCCCTTGGGCGTCTTGCATCTCGATGCCGCGCGGTCGAAACCGTTGAGCTTGCCGCCGGCGTATTCGGTGACGAAGTTCTTATGCGAATGGCCGATGTAATAGGGCGCCGTCAGCAGCCGCGGCTGGAGTCGTACCGTTTGGCCGCGCGAGTTTTGGCCCTGGCGCACGGTCTCCGCGCCGGGAAAGCCGTTGAAGAGGTTGTTGGTCGTGCGGTTTTCCTGAACGATGATGACAACATGCTCAATCGGCGACGTTCCGCCCGAGAGCGTTGCGGATTTATCGACGGAGCGAGTGGACGGCAGCGAGGTCGTCGGTGCGGAGCTCGGCGAGCAGTTTGCCAGCGCAACAATGACGACAAGAGCCAAGAGGCGCGTGCGGTTCATCCCGCACGCCCTCTTGGCTACGTGACGGAGTTAGCCTCTAGAAGTCGTCGTCCGGAGTGCCGCCGACCGGCTGGCGCAAGAAGTATTCGGCGTCGCGCCGGGCCGGGATCGGGACGAATTTGCGCGGTCCCTTGGAGAAGTTGAAGCAGTCGTAGAGGTCGTCGGCGCGAACATCGGTCGTGCCGAGCGAGCCGAGACCGAATGTCTTTTCGGTGAACTTCAGGATGCTGCCGAACTCGTGCTGGACGGGCGAGATGTAGCCCTGCTTCGCGTATGCCGAGATCACGAGTAGGGGCACGCGGAAGCCGAGCTCATAGGAATTATACTGCGGCGGCTTGACCGGATCGAACCAACCGCCCCAGTCGTCCCAGGTAACGAAGATCGCGGTGTTGTTCCAATACTGGCTCTCCCCGATCGTGTTGACGATCGACGCCACCCACGACGGCCCGGATCCGTCGGTGCTGCCGGCGTGATCGGAGGCCGCGCCGGTCGGCGTCACCCACACGACGTTCGCGAGATTTCCGTTCTTGACGTCGGTGAGCACCTGCGACGGCGGGCTCACGACATCGGTGGCAAACTGCGGGCTCTCCCAGACGGGCTTAATCGCGTCCGGTCCGTGCCAGAGCCCCGGGCCCGTGCCGGCTTGATAGTAGTGCCACGCTAGATTGTTGGCTTCGACGAGTTGGATGAGCGAGTTGCGATCGTAGCACGGAAAGTCCGTCCGGTTTTCGTTTCCTTTCAGATCGATGAGCTTTACGAGCGACCCCTGGGGCGAGTCGCAGCCGCCGGTGTTCTTCTTTTGCGGCGTCCGCGGGTTCTCGGACGCGCGCAGTTTGGATCCGTCCGAGATGGTCGACGTGCCGCTCAGGATGTACTGGTGCGCGGGGAAGCTCGGCCCCTGATTCGTTTGGAACATATTCGCGCCGAACGCGTACCGCCGCGCCATGATGAAATACGGTTCGACCTCCTTTTCCGGGACATAGCCGTACGCGCGAATGTCGGCTGGCGGACACTGATGCCCCTTCTTGCAGCTGGACGAAACGAGGTCCCAGCCGTTCATATTACCGTTCGCGTATTCGGTCGTGAAGGCGCTGTGCGCGTGGCTGACGTCGTACGGGGCTGTAAGAAGCCGAGGCTGGAGAGTTACCGTTTGGCCTTTAAAATTTTGCCCCGTACGTACGGTGCCGGCGCCCGGAAGACCGTTGAAGAGGTCATTAGTGGTGCGATTCTCTTGAAATACGATGACGACATGCGTGATCGGCGTGCTGCCACCCGTAAGCGAGCGCATCGGGCCACCCGGTTGAGCGGCCAACGGCACCGGCGGCGGCGTGGGCGAGGTAGTGTTCTGGGAGCATCCAACAAGTGCTACGATCACAGCAAGCGCCGAGAAGTGGGTGCGATTCATCCTGCCGTCCTCCAAAGTAGCTACACGATTGAACCAAGTCTATTGGCTTGCTAATCGCGCGGTCAAGACGGTGCAAAGTAAATTTGCGACAAAGATGATTGCAGTGCATAACCTCAGTTACTCTTGCGTCGAAAAGCTGCAAAACGTTGCGCGTAGTTTTCTTTTTTACGTAACGTCACTCGTTGCGCTGATTACGCAAGGAAGCAAGACGCAAGCAAATCACTTACGCGCATATGCCATCGCGCTAAGGGCGGAGTCGCCACGTCATCCTTCGACAAGCTCAGGATGATACTGGGAGGTAAGGATGACGCGGGGAGTAGAGCAAGCGAGCAGCGGAAATTGATTTATCGTACGAGCTAGGGCGCGGTAATGGCTTTAGCCAATTGACTGGTCCGGCGGTGTTATTGCGCCTTCGGCCGCAAACTGAAAGGATTGATGCCGGATGTTCTTGTTCTTCCACGCTCTGGCTTTGGCTTTGAGTCTGTTCAGCGGCTTCGGGGGTGGCTTCACCCACGTCGGGGGAGCGGCGGCGCTCAGCGCACCGATGGCAGGTCGGGACGGCGGGATCCTAGGCCCGCCCGACAGCGGTGGAACCATGCCCGGTGGCGGAGGCAGCGGCCCCATGGGCAGCGGCCAGGGCGGCTTCTAACCGATAACAGAGCGGCGGGGCCGGGACACCCGCCGCGCTAATCTATTTGGCCATGGCAAAGAAGCAGCCGGTCGCGCCTCGGTGGTTTGAAGCGATGCGCGGGCTGTTCGAGCGATGTCAGTTTTTGGAAGCCGGCGACGTCTATGACCAAGCGATCGAGTCAGGCGCCTCGCCCTCGTATGCGGCGCAGCTGCTCGCGGCGCGAATTCTGCTCAAGCGGGACGAGAACAGAGCGGTCGCGTTCCTGATCCGGCGCCCGCCCAAGGCGAGCGCGTACCGCGAGCGCGCGGAGTGGGCGCTTCTGCTCGCGATCGGCTATGCGCGGATGCGCGACTTCGAGCGCGCCGATCATCACTTCGAGATGGCGCGGAAGCTGGCGCGGACCCCGGCGGATAGAGCAAACCTCGCGTACCAGCTCGCGCGCCGTTACATGCTCGAGGGAGACCTGAGCACAGCGCGCGGCCACGCCGGCGAAATGGCGTGCGACAGGTCCTTGGCCGTCCAGATACGGCACGAGCTGCTGGAGTCGTTCATTCTCTCCCAAGACGAGCGCTACCGCGAATCCGCCGAGGGTACGATCCGCGCGATCAAGCTCATCGGCGAACGGCGCGACGATCACCTCGAAGAGTGGTTCCACGCGGTTCAGAATCTGGCGCTGTTCGGCCGCGAGCTGCCGCTGCCGGAAGCCGCCGATATCGCGAAGGCGGAGGTGGATGCAGACGTCGAGTGGCCGCCGGACCTTGCGGTCCAGCGCTTCCAGGCGCTCAAAGCTGTCGGCTGGTCGTGCGCGCTGCGCGGCGACCTCTTGGGCTGTTTTCGTTATCTGCGCGCCGCGGAACGCACCAAGCCGAGTCCAGCGTTCGAAGCCGTCGTCTTGCTCGATCGCGCGTACTTCGCGCGCATCGTCGGAGAAAAGAACTGGGCCTGCGACCAGGTCGCGAAGGCAGAAGTCCTCTTCGATCAGATTGACTGGAATGAGGCGCCGGGCGACGAACGCGTCGGCTTGCTGCTCATGGCCGAGGCCATCGTCGAATACAACCCGGAGAAGGGCCACTACTTCGTCGCCCGCTATAAGGGCCTGGAACGTATGCGTTCCCCCGTTTCGCTGTTCGCTTTCGACCACCGCTGCGAGGCGCTCGCGGGTTATGTTGAAGGTTTCGTTCGGCTCCGCAGCGGCGAAAGCGGCGCGGAAGAAGCGCTGCGCAAGGCGTGGGTCGTCTTCGATCGGATCGGCTACGACTGGCGCGCCGGACGCACGGCGTTACGGTTGTTCGAAGCCACCGGGAAGGAGCGCTGGCGCCACGTCGCCGAGGACAAGCTCGAGCCCTATCCGCGATCCTGGCTCGTACGGGAGATCGCGACGCAAAACGCGGCGGCGACGCCCGTAAAGCTTCCGCGCATGCAACGTACGGTTCTCGAAATGCTCTGCCGCAAGATGACGACCGCGGAGATCGCCCAACAGTTGGGACTGAGCCAGCATACGGTGCGGAATCACTTAAAGGCGGTATTTCGGGCGTACGGCGTCAACAACCGGGCCGCGCTCGTGGCCGAGGTTGCGACCCGAGGTCAGTTGCCGACCTTTGCCTGATCGGTAAAGCCGAGCAGGCGCGGTCCCGGGCCTGTCTTCCCGAGCTTGTCGTCGGGGTTTCGCAGCAGCATTGCCGGCCGCACAAAAAGGCGGCATAATCTGCGTGGACAGGATCAAAGATTCAGATACTAGACTAGTCCTTGCACGTTTAATTGCAAAGATTTTCGCGAGCTCCAAGCACGGTTTGGCGTATTCGTAATTGGGTACAACGCGCCACAAAGTCTCAGGCGTTGCTATTGGAGGAGTTCATGTCAAAGAGCACTTGCGCTCCGCAACAGACGTTTTCTCGGCGTCGCTTACTTACGCTTGGCGGTATGGCCGCCGGCGCTGCAATCATCGGTTGCAACTCGCCAACCACGCATTTCAGCCCGGGCTCGGAAGGGGCCGGAAAAGATTCCGATCCGATGCGTCCATTCGGAGGTCTCGCGTCGTTCCCGGCGCGAACGCAACGGCAGATCGAATCAGTCGTCGACGCAAAAGGTGCGGTCAACTACGGCGTGTTGCAGATTGAGATCGATCGTAACGATATTCGCGACGTCATGCTTCGCGGTACGCCGATCCTGCCATCGTTCGAAATCAACGGCGATCTTAACTTCGAATGGATGGGCAACGGAAAGGTGATGATGAACTCCGATCTCTGCCTCAAGCGAGACGAGATCGATCCATTTATCGACCAGCTGATTCGGCACGACACCATCTTTCAAGCGGAGCACCAGCACTTTTACGATTTCGAGCCGATCGTGTTTTTCATCCACTTTCGGGCCTACGGCGACGCGCTGGCCGTTGCTCGGGGCTGTAAAGCCGCCTTGAACGTCACCTCTACGCCGTTTCCGCAGGCCCCGCCGAAGCACCCGCACACGCCGTTGCCGGCCCAAAAATCGGCGAAATTATCGGCGCAAAACCGAGCATCGGTGCCAACGGCGTAGTCAGCATGCAAGTTCCGCGTGCAGAAAGCATCATGCTCGGCGGCATGAAAATCAATCCGTATCTCAACGTGAGCGCTCCTATCGTGTTCGAACCGCTTCCGGGCGGAAGGGCCGCCGCAGTTCCCGATTTCGGCATGATTCCGTCGGAAATCCAGCGTCTGGTCGCTCGGATGCGCTCGCGTAACTGGGACGTCGGATGTCTCTACAATCAGGAAACCGACGAGCAGCCCCAATTGTTCTTCTCGCATCAGTTCAAGGTCGGCGATCCCATCGAGCTCGCGCATGAAATACGCGACGGGTTCAATCTCTTGAACGTCCGGCTGTCGTATTGACACCGTTTCTGGGTAGGCGGCCGTTATGAATGGCAATAATCGGCAATCACGACGGACGTTCGTCGGGGTTCTCGGCAGCTCGCCGCGAGCGCAGCGACGAAAAGCGTTGCGGCACAGAGCGATACCGCGGAGTCGAATACAGTGCAAGATTATCCGAAGCCGCCGTACCCCGAACAGTCCCAGCCGTGGCCCGACCTGGCATCGAAGATGACGCCGTGGCCGGACCACGGCGAACGAAGGTATCGCGGAACGGGAAGATTGAAAGGTCGCAAAGCGTTGATTACCGGCGCCGACTCCGGCATAGGGCGCGCGGTAGCCATCGCATTTTCCCGCGAAGGCGCCGAGGTCGCGCTCAGCTATCTTCCGGCGGAAGAAACCGACGCGCGCGAAGTCGTCGACGCGATCCGCAGCAGCGGGCAAAGGGCCGTCCCCCTTCCCGGCGACATTCGTTCGGAAGCGTTCTGCCGTCAGCTCGTTGCCAATGCGGTGACCGGGCTCGGCGGCTTAGACGCGCTCGTGAACGTCGCCGGCCGGCAACACGCCGTGAAGTCGATCGCCGACTTGACGACCGAGCTCGTCGAGTGGACCTTCAAGACGAACTTTTACGCGATGTTTTGGATTACCAAGGCTGCGCTGGAGCGCATGCAACCTCGTTCCGTCATCATCAACACCGCATCCGAACAGGGATACGATCCGTCGCCGTGGCTGCTGGACTACGCGCCGACGAAAGCGGCGATCAACACCTTCAGCAAGGCGCTCGCGAAGCAACTAGTCGAGAAAGGGATCCGCGTGAACGCCGTGGCTCCGGGTCCATTCTGGACCGCGCTTCAAGTCACTGGCGGACGGCTACCGGGAACGATCGCGCAGTTCGGTGAGACGGTTCCCTATCATCGCGCGGGTCAGCCGGTTGAAATAGCTCCGCTGTACGTCGCGCTCGGATCCAACGATATGTCGTTCTCGACAGGACAAACCTATGGCGCGACCGGAGGTAACGGCATTGCCTAACCGCGGCGCTATCGCTATGTCAGCGCGCGTGGCGCCAGCAACCGCAGCTTACTCTTCGTCTCAGACCCCGGCGCTGCGGTCAGCACCAGCATCTTGATGTCGCCGTCGCCCGGGAGCTCGAAGGTCGTGTGATCCAAGATGAACTCCCCAAGCTCGGGGTGGTTGAAGCGCTTGAGGCCGTCGGTCGATCCCAGCACGTCGTGCTCGGCCCACAAGCGACGGAACTCCGCGGAATTCGTGCGCAGGTCGTCGATCAGTTCGGCGAAGCCGGGATCGTTCGGATACTTCGCCGCGACGGCGCGGAACTGCGCGACGCGCGCGCCGCATCGTGCACTCGGGATCGCCGTAACGGCAGCGCGAGTGCGGGTCGCGAAACAGCCGCCACACGATGTTGCGCGCCGGCCCAGTTGCGCTCGAAAAATCGGCGAGCGCGTCGGCGCTGGCGTTCCACGCGAGAATGTCCCATCGCCGGCCGCGCACGTAGGCCGGCAACGGATCGAGTCCGTCGAGCACGCGGCGCACGAGCTCGCTCACGCGCTCCTCGTCGGGAACGGCAACGGCCGGCGCCATTCCGGCCAGCAAGTGCAGATGACGGCGCTCCTCCGACGTTAGCCGCAGCGCGCGGGCGATGCCGTCGAGCACCTCGGCGGAGACGTTGATCGGCTGCCCCTGCTCGAGCCGCGTGTACCACGTCGCGCCGATGTTGGCCAGCAGCGCGACCTCTTCGCGCCGGAGGCCCGGCGTGCGGCGGCGCGCGCCGTCGGCCAAGCCGACGTCCGAAGGGACGATCTTGGCGCGACGCGTGCGCAGGAAATCGCTCAGGTCCGAACGCCGCGGAAGGGTCGAATTCATTGGGCTGGCCTCCCAAAGGGTGCCCGCGTCAGTGCTAGGATAAACGCGGTTCTAGTAATAGTATCCACGCCCCAGCTAATCTAAAGCAAGTCGCTCCAGTAGACTACGACTTCCCTTATGCGAGTTGCTGAACGAGCCCCGGCCACCCGGGGCACTCTTCCCGCGCGCTCCGCCGCGCCGGTTTCGACCAACGGGTCGCCGCGTCAGGCGGCCCTCGTCGCTCGTCGAGTACGGGCCGTCGCGCTATCTGGTCGTCATCGGCGTCATGCTGGCGGCGCTGCTGCAGACGGTGGACCTCACGATCGTCAACGTCGCACTGCCGACGATTCAGGGCAACCTGGGCGCGACCGTCGACGAGGGTACGTGGGTGCTAACCGGATACGTGATCGCCAACGTCATCGTGATTCCGATGACGCCTTGGCTGCAGCTACGTTTCGGACGCAAGAACTATTTTCTCGCATCCATTGCAGGCTTCACGCTGGCGTCGGTGCTGTGCGGCATGGCGACGTCGCTGACGGCATTGATTCTTTTTCGCGTGCTGCAGGGTGCATTCGGCGGCGGCCTGCTCGCGACGGCGCAGGTCGTGCTGCGCGACACCTTCCCGCCCGAGCAGCTCGGGATGAGCCAATCGATCTTCGCGCTTGGAACGATCGTCGGGCCGTCGGTCGGCCCGACGATTGGCGGAATTCTCGTCGACAACTTCTCGTGGCCGTGGATCTTTGACGTCAACGTTGTGCCCGGAGCGCTTGCCTTCATTCTCTTGTGGCGCTACATGCGCGACGACGGCAAGCGGCAGCGGGCTGCGAGTCGACGTCACCGGCATCGCACTGCTCGTCGTCGCGGTGAGCTGCCTGCAGTACGTGCTTGATCAGGGCCAGCACGACGACTGGTTTGCGGACCAATCGATCGTGGCGTGTAGCTGGCTCGCGGCGGGCGCGACGGCGGCGTTCATCTGGTGGGAGCTGCGCGTCGCGCAGCCGATCGTGGATCTGCGCGTCATCGGCAAGCCCGCTGTGGCGGCGGCGCTGACGATCGCGGCGGCCTACGCGGCGATCATCTTCCCGAGCTTGCTGCTGCTGCCGCAGTTTACCGTCGATAATCTCGGCTTCACGAGCACCGGCGCCGGCCTGCTGATCGGCGCGCGCGCCTTGCCCGTGCTCCTGCTGACGATTCCGGTCGCGCGACTGGCGGGGCTTCCGCGCTTCGACCTCCGGTTGGCGATCGGCGGCGGCCTGGCGGTTTGTGGGTCGGCTCGCTGTGGCTCGCGAGCGGGCTTACCACGGAGAGCGGATTCGGAACGTTCGTCGTGCCGCTACTCTTCATCGGGACGGGCGCGGCCTTCGTCTACACGCCGCTGCTGGTGGCGACGATGCGCGCGGTAGCGCCCGACGCGGCGGCCAAGGCGGCGTCCTTCATCGTGCTGTTCTTTCAGCTGGGCGGCTCGATCTCGTCCGCGTCGGTCGTCGCGTTCCTGGATAGGCGACTGCAATTTCATCAGACGATACTCGCTGCGCAGACGGCGCTGTCGCGGCTTCCGGTGGCGGATTTCGTGCAGCACGGCGGCCTCACGCAACTCGCCGCCACAGTTGAAGCCCAGGCTGCCGCGTTATCTTACGCGGACATGTTTCTCGTCACCGGCATCGCGGCGCTGCTAGTCACGCCGGGCGTGCTGCTGCTGGCAAGCAAAGCCCAACGAACGATAAGTAAGGAGTAGAAATCTTGCAATACGAAGCAATTTGCGACCACATCTGCGACGACATCGCAGCGGTATTGTTCGAGATGAAGCCGACGACGCGCGTGGCGGCGTATGCAGCAGCGCGCGCAACGCGAGATATTGCGGACGCGTTCCACCACGCGGCCGGCGACCCGGCGAGTTCGCGCTGGCGCGAGGCGATGGGGAGCCTCGAGCGGTTCCTCGATTACTCTAAGCGGTGGCTGAACGTAGCGACCTCCGCGCCGCTGCGCGAGCTCAGCGCGTTTGTCAGAGAAAACGCGGATCTTCTAGCCGCGGCGTAGCTTCCTTTTTCGTTTGGGCCGCAGGCGCGTAACCTTGGAAGTGTCCTCGGCGGTGCCGGGCGGCTGCAACGATCCGTGAGCGGCCGCATAGTAGCTGTCGCGCAGGTTGCCTAGCTGCAGGTCGCGCGCAACGGGCGTTCCGTCGCCGAGGTAGATCGTCGCGCCCTTCGCCAGCAGCCGATACGCGTCGAGGCGGGAGTTCTTCCAATCCGACACCTTCCAGCGCTGCGGCGCCATCTCCGAAAAGTCGTACGCCGGCAGCGATTGCCGCTTCTCAAACAGCTCGAGCTCCACGCGAAATCCCTCGCGCTCGAAGATCGCCTTTTCAACCTGTTCTTTGCTGGCCACGCGACCCTATTCGGCATCGCGCAGGCGCTCCTAGCCGACCGCGCCCTCCATCTCCATCTTGACCAGCCGGTTGAGCTCGACCGCGTACTCCATCGGGAGCTCCTTGACGAAGAAGTCGAAGAACCCGTTGACGATCATCGCGGTCGCGTCGGCCTCCGACAGACCGCGCGACATGGCGTAGAAGAGCTGCTCCTCGCCGATTTTGCTGACGCTGGCCTCGTGCTCCACGGTCGAACGCGGCTCGTGGATCTTCATTGTGGGCTTCGTGTCGCTCGACGACTCCTCGTCCATGATCAGCGCATCGCAGCGCACGCGCGTCTTCGCTCCGATCGCGCCGGGGTGTACCTCGACGAGGCCGCGGTAGGTCGTCTTTCCGCCGTGCGCGCTCACGCTCTTGTTGGTGACGACCGACGTGGTGCGCGGCGCGACGTGGATCACCTTCGCGCCCGCGTCCTGATGCTGCCCCTCGCCCGCGAACGCCATCGAAAGAATCTCGCCCCGCGCGCCTTCCCCCATCAGGTAGATCGACGGATACTTCATTGTCAGGCGCGACCCGATGTTGCCGTCCACCCACTCGACCGTGGCGCCGGCGTGCGCGATCGCTCGCTTCGTCACCAGGTTGAAGATGTTGCGATACCAGTTCTGGATCGTCGTGTACCGGATCGACGCGCCTTCGAGCGCCACCAGCTCGACGACCGCCGAGTGCAGGGAGGACGTCGAGAACTTCGGCGCCGTGCAGCCCTCGATGTAGTGCACCTTCGCGCCCTTGTCGGCGATGATCAGCGTGCGCTCGAACTGGCCCATGTTCTCGGCGTTGATGCGGAAGTAGGCCTGCAGCGGCATCTTCACTTCGACGTCCGGCGGTACGTAGATGAACGAGCCGCCCGACCACACGGCCGAGTTCAGCGCCGCAAACTTGTTGTCGCCGGGCGGAATGATCGTCGCAAAATACTTGCGCACGATGTCCGGATATTTCTTGATGGCGGTGTCCATATCGCAGAACAGCACGCCCTGCTCATCCAGCGCCTTGCTTGTGCTGTGATAGACGACCTCGGACTCGTACTGAGCCGAGACGCCGGAGAGGAACTTGCGCTCGGCCTCGGGGATCCCGAGGCGGTCGAACGTGCGCTTGATGTCGTCGGGCACGTCGTCCCACGAGCGCTCCGTCTGATCCGTCGACTTGACGAAATAATGGATGTCGGCGAAGTCGATCTCGTTGAGCAGCTTCGTGTCGCCCCACGTCGGCATCGGCTTGGCGATGAACAGGTCGTATGCTTTGAGCCGAAAGTCGCGCATCCACGCCGGCTCGTCCTTCATAGCGCTGATCCGCGCCACGATCTCAGGAGTCAGACCCTTGTCGGATTTGAAGACGTAGTTTTCGGGGTCGTGAAACCCGTGCCGGTAGTCCTCGACGAGGTCCAGCGGGGCGACCGGCGATTGGAGATTGGCTGCCATGGCAAAGACCAGCGTACCCCCCACCGCGGACATAGTCAAGATAGTAAAGTACGAGCTTGAATTACTCTTGCGGGAGGTGCTCCTCCGCCGCCTCTTTACAGCAGGGGGTCGAGGGGGTATGATTGCCCCCGGTCCCTTCAACCCACGGGTTTTAGAAGGCTCCGGGTCCCGGGGGGACCCACCGGTTCTGGGGAGGGCGCGCCCTTACGCGCCATCGCGGCGAGTCGCTCGCGCACCGCACAAAAGCGCCGGCAAGAGCTCGTCGATAGGTCGGGGGAGGAGGCTGCAAGCAGCCGCCAGCCGACGAAGTCCGGAGGTGGGATTCCTCGAGGGTCAAGGAGACCTGGAAATTTGAAGGCACTCGGCAGGCACATCGTGTGCGAGCTCTCGGGCTGTCACGCTGCATTCCTTTCCGACATCAACGGCATCGCGGCCATGATGATCGGCGCGGCCAAGGCCGCCGGCGCTACCGTTATGGAGAGCGCGTTTCACCGTTTTGAACCCCAGGGGGTCTCGGGCACCGTGATCTTGGCCGAATCCCATCTTTCGATCCACACCTGGCCCGAGAAGGGCTATGCCGCGATGGATTTTTACACGTGCGGCGACCACACCGACCCCTGGCTCGCTTGCGAACACGCCGCACGGGCTCTGCGGGCGACCAGCGTCCTCGCAACTGAACTCAAGCGCGGCATCGAGAAGAGCGACGGAGAGTTCACGCACGTCCTAAGTCGCAATCAGGACGTGCGCGTAAAGAGCGCGTAGCGGTCGGTTATTTAACCGGCATCATCAGCAATTATCACCTTATCTCGGCAGGCTCGTCGCGCTCGCGAGTCCAATTCCGCATTCACAAATCTCTGCTTTCTCGAGTGAGGTCAAAAACGAATTCCATGCGTTTCTCTCTGTTTCGCTCCGGCGTCATTTGTGCGGCGAGTGCACTCGCGCTGGCAGCCTGCGCGGGGCGCGGCATCGTTCCGACGTCGCAAGCCCCGCTCGGCCCGTCAAACGGGCTAGACACGCTATCGCAAGATAATCTTCTGTCGCCCGATCTCACGACGTGCGCGACAAAACCGCCGCAAGGACAGTGGGTGATGAAGGGTGCTTGCACCAAGATCTCGCTCAAACCGACCGGTTCTCCCTTCTCTCTCGCCAAATACATGAACCTCACGGTCACCGGCAGCATCGGCGCGAACACTCTGAAGAAGCCCGCCACCGTGTACGTTGTCGATGCGACCGACAAGGGCGACATCGAAAACTGGAAAAGCGCACCCTTCCCGAAGTATAAGGCGACCGGAACGACGATCGCATACGCCGCCGCGATCAATCAGGGCACCACTGCAATCATTCCTAAGGTCGTGAAGAACAAGCCCGTCCTGGAGTACGTCATCACCGACTCGCACGGTCTGCCGGGCAAGGAGTGCAGCGCCGCGGTGCTCACGTTCCGCAACGGCAAGCCGCTGTGGAAGCCGCTGCCCGTCCAAGGTCCGGTGAAAGGCAAGACCGTCAAGCTGGCGCAGTATACCGTGCCGCGCGGATTCGAGCTTCCGCCGAAGACCAAGAGTGGCCTGACGCCGCTGTACTTCGCGGTCAACTGCTTCCAATAGTTCCTCGCTCGATGTCGTCCTGAGCGCGCCGCGCAGCGGCGCAGTCGAAGGGCGGCGGGGTTCTTCGTTCGCGGCGCCAATCTAGGGCGCACATGCCGAAGACGCAGCACTGGCAGTGGTACGTCGAAGAGTTTGCGCCGACCGAGCAGCACCATCACGCGCTCGACGAGGTGCTGTTCTCCGGCCGTTCCGAGTTTCAGCAGATCGCCGTCGTGTGCTCGCCGGTGTTCGGCAAGATGCTCGTGATCGACGGCGACACGCAGAGCTCGCAGGCGGACGAGCGGATTTACCACGAGACGCTCGTGCACCCGGCGCTCGCCGCGGCGTCGGATCGTGACGAGGTGCTGATCCTCGGCGGAGGCGAAGGCGCGACGCTGCGCGAGGTGCTGCGCTGCCCCGACGTGTCGCGCTGCACGATGGTCGACATCGACGGCCTGGTAGTCGCGCTCGCGAAGAAATACCTCGACGAATGGTCCGCCGGGGCGTTCGACGATCCGCGCGCGCGGGTGATCGTCGGCGACGCGCTGCACTTCATGCGCTCGAACGACGGCCGCTACGGCACGATCGTCTCGGATCTCACCGAGCCGCTGGAAGACTCGCCGAGCAACCCGCTCTTCAACGACGACGTCTTCGCGCTGATCAAGTCGCGGCTGCTCGAAGGCGGCGTCTACGTGCTCCAGGCGAGCACCGCGGCGGTGCACAACGCCGCCCTGCATTGCAAGATGGCCCGCACCCTGCGGCGCCACTACGCTCACGTGGCCTCCTTCGTGGCGCACGTTCCGGCGTTCGACACGCAGTGGGCGTTCCTCGCATGCAGCGATCGCGTGGATCTCTCCGAGCTGGACACGCGCGCGATCGACGCCTACTGCGCGCGACTTCGCGGCGAGAACTTCTTTTACGACTCCGTGACGCACCGGCGGATCTTCGCGCTCCCGCTCTACCTGCGGCGAATGCTGGCCGCAGGCGGGGATACGTTTTAACCGTCCGGAAAGCCCCGCTTACCATGGCCATCGACTTTTCGCGCGCCCCGCACGCCTGGGAAAAGGAGAAGAGCAACTTCGTCGCGCTGCTCGACCTCAAGCTCGAGGAGGTCGAGCGCGGCCGGGCGGTGATGCGCATGCCGTATCGTTCCGAGATCACGAACGGTACCGGCGCCGTGCACGGCGGCGCGATCGTCAGCCTCTGCGACACGGTGTTCTACTGTGCGCTGGCCTCGATCTACGGCCGCGAGCAAGACACCACGACCGTCGCGCTGCAGTGCAACTTCCTGGCCCCCGCCGGGGCGCCGCACGACCTCGTCGCCGAGGCGCGCGTGCTGCGCGCCGGCCGGCGCATCTGTTACGGCGAGGTCTACGTGCGCAGCGGCGACAAGATCGTCGCCCACGCGACGCTCAACTTTCTCAACACCTACCCGGAAGAAAAACCGCGCACGAAATGAGGCAGACTCCTCTTCATGACGAGCACGTGCTCGCGGGCGCGCGTCTCGTTCCTTTTGCCGGCTTCGACATGCCGGTGCAGTACGCGGGCATCTTAAAGGAACACGACGCCGTGCGGCAGCGCGCGGGCCTCTTCGACCTCTCGCACATGGGTCAGTTCTACCTCACCGGCGACGGCGTCGCCGAGTGGGCCGACACACTGACCATCAACGCGGTCGGCACGATGAAGCCGCTGCAGGCGCGTTATAACATCTTCTGCAACGAGGCGGGCGGAACGCACGACGACACGATCTTCTACCGTCTCGACGGACGCTGGCTGCTCGTCGTGAACGCGGCGAACGCCGACAAGATGTGGGCGCACCTCAATGCGCACCGGCCCTCGGGCGTCGAGCTGCGCAACGAGCACGGGCGGCGTGCGCTGATCGCGATCCAAGGGCCGCGCTCGGTCGAGATACTGCAACCGCACGTGGACGTCGAGCTTGCGCCGATGCGTTACTATTTCGCGGCCGAGGGCCGTGCCGGCGGCGTCCCCGCGGTGATCGCGCGCACCGGCTACACCGGCGAGGACGGATTCGAGCTCTTCGTCGACGCCGATTCGGCGCCGGGCCTGTGGCGCGCGCTGCTGGAGGCCGGCGCTGCAGCCGGCTTGGAGCCGTGCGGCCTCGGCGCGCGCGACGTCCTGCGCATCGAGGCGGGGATGCCGCTGTACGGGCATGAGCTCACCGAGCAGATCACGCCGGTCCAAGCGGGCCTGACCTGGGCGCTGAAACTGAGCAAACCCGAGTTCGTCGGCAAGAGGGCGCTCGCGGCGCAGCTCGAGCGGGACGATTATGCGCGCATCGTCGGCCTCGTGATGGAAGGGCGCGCCCCGGCGCGCGAGGGATATCCTGTGCTGCTCGACGGGCGGCAGGTCGGCGAGGTCCGCAGCGGCTCGATCGCGCCGTCGGTCGGCGGCAAGAATGTCGCGACGGCGCTCGTCGCGCCGGAGGCCGCAACCGAAGGCACTGCACTGGCCGTTACCATTCGGGGCACGTCGCACGCGGCGCGCGTCGTGCCGCTGCCGTTTTACAAGCGCGCGAAATAACGAAAAAGGGAGGACGTAGTGGCGCAGCCGGAAGATCTGCTTTTCAGCAAAGAACACGAATGGGTCAAGCTCGACGGCGACTCGGCGACGATCGGCATTACGGATTACGCACAGAACGCGTTGGGCGACATCGTCTACGTGGAGCTGCCCAAAGTCGGCGCGACGATCAAGCAGTTCTCCCCGGTCGGCGTCATCGAGTCGGTCAAGGCTGTCTCGGATCTGTTCACGCCGCTCTCCGGCGAGGTACTCGCGATCAACGACTCGCTCGAGAGCGACCCCGCCGCCGTCAACCGCGAGCCGTACGGCGGAGGATGGCTGCTCAAGATTCGCGTCGCCGATCCGAACGAGGCCAAGACGCTGCTGCCGCCGGCGGATTACGACAAGATCGCCGCGGAGTAACCCCGTGTACGCGCCCCACACCGAAAGCGACATAAAGAGGATGCTGCAGGCGATCGGCGTCGATTCGCTCGACGAGCTGTTGCGCGTGCCCGAAGCGATCGCACTGAAGGAGAAGCTGGACGTCGTTCCGGCGCTGCCGGAATATCTGATCGCGCGCCGCTTCGAGCTGCTCGCTCAGCGCAACCAGGCCGTCGAGTATCGCTCGTTTCTCGGCGGCGGCGCATATCGGCATTACGCGCCGCCGGCGATCTCGGCGCTTGCGATGCGCGGCGAATTCCTCACCGCCTACACGCCGTATCAGGCCGAAGTCTCTCAGGGCTATCTGCAAGCGATCTACGAGTGGCAGACCTACATCTGTCTGCTCACCGGGATGGAGATCGCCAACGCGTCGGTATACGACGGCGCCACGGCGCTGGCGGAGGCGGCAATCATGGCGCTGGGCGCGACGCAGCGGCACAAAGTACTCGTCTCGCGCGCGATCCATCCGAACTACCGCGCCGTGCTCAAGACCTACTGCGACGGCCTGGACGTCGCGATCGACGAGATTCCGCTCACCGCCTCGGGCACGACGGATTTCGACTCGCTGGCTAAGGCGGATCTCGCGCAGTACGCCGCCGTTGCCGTTCAGTCGCCCAACTTCTTCGGTTGCGTCGACGCGTTGTCGCCCGACGCCGCGGCGGCCGTAGCGCCCAGCGGCGCGGTGCCGATTGCGGTCGTCGCCGAGGCGCTCTCGCTCGCGGCCCTCGCGCCGCCGGGCGAGTGGGGCGCGCAGATCGTCGCCGGCGAGGCGCAGAGCTTCGGCGTGCCGATCGCGTACGGGGGGCCGTACGCGGGCTTCATCGCGTCGACGAAGGAGCACGTGCGGCGCATTCCCGGACGCCTCGTCGGGAAGACGGTCGATAGCGCGGGGCGCACCGCGTACGTGTTGACGCTGCAGGCGCGCGAGCAGCACATTCGCCGCGAGCGAGCGACGTCGAACATTTGCACGAATCAGGCGCACTGCGCGCTGATCGCGACCATCTATCTTGCCCTCATGGGCGAAACGGGACTGCGCGACGCGGCTACGCTCAATCTCGCGCGCTCGCGCGAGCTGGCCAGCGCCGTCGCGAACGTTCCCGGCGTCCGCCTATCGTACGACGCGCCGTTCTTCAACGAGTTCGTCGCCGACGTGGGACGCCCGGCGGCCGGCGTGCTGGCCGAGCTGCAGGACCGCGGGATCCTCGGCGGCATAGATCTCGGGCGCTTCTATCCCGAGCTCACCACGTGCATCCTCATGACGGCGACCGAGCTCACGACCAGCGGCGACATCGACGCACTCGCGACCGCGCTTAAGGAGGTGCTGCGTGCCCACGCCGCCGTCTAATGCGCGCGCGGCGGCCATCCCGCTGATCTTCGAGCTCGGGCAGCCCGGGCGCGCCAACAAATATTTCGAACAGGGCCGGCCGCTCGACGCGTTCCTGCCCGCGTCCGTACTGCGCGACGAGCTGCCGCTGCCCGACAACAGTGAGCTCGACGTCGTGCGCCACTACACGCAGCTCTCGCAGCGCACGTTCGGCATCGATCTGGGATTCTATCCGCTCGGCTCATGCACGATGAAGTACAATCCGCGCGTCAACGACGCGATTGCGGCGCGTCCGGAGTTCGCGCAGCTGCATCCGTACGCGCCCGATGAGCTCGCGCAGGGCGCGCTCGCGGTGATGTACGAACTCGAGCGCTCGCTGAGCTCGCTGTTTGGGATGGCGGCTTTCTCGCTCAACCCGTCGGCGGGCGCGCATGCTGAGCTCGGCGCGCTGCTGATCGCTAAAAAATACTTCAAGGAACGCGGCGAGACGCTCCGCGATAAGGTGATCGTGCCGGACACCGCGCACGGCACGAACCCCGCGTCGGCCGCGATGTGCGGATTCAAGGTGATATCGCTGCCGAGCGACCGGCGCGGGCGCGTCGGCGTCGAGGAGATCCGCAAGGTGCTCGGCCCCGACGCGGCCGTCTGCATGATGACCAATCCGAACACGCTCGGCCTGTTCGAAGAATCGATCGCGGAGATCGCGGAAGCCGTGCATGCCGCGGGCGGACTGATGTACTACGACGGCGCCAACGCCAACGCGATCATGGGATACACGCGCCCCGGCGACATGGGCTTCGATCTCATGCACCTCAACACACACAAGACGTTCACGATCCCGCATGGCGGCGGCGGCGCCGGTCACGGCCCGCTCGGAGTCGCCGCGCATCTCACGCAGTATCTCCCAACGCCGGTAGTCACGAGCGACGGCTCGACGTTCCGGCTCGATTTCGATCGCCCGAAGTCGATCGGGCCGATGCGCTCGTTTTGGTCGAACTTCGCGCACGCCGTGCGGGCGCTCGCGTACTTGTACGCCAACGGCGCGGAGGGCCTGCGGCGCGTTTCGGAGCTCGCCGTGCTCAATGCGAACTACCTGCGCGTGAAGGTCGCCGAGTTTCTCGAGACGCCGTATGCCGAACCGTGCCGTCACGAGTTCGTCGCGTCCGCTCAGACGCTCAAGCGCGAGCACGGCGTGCGCGCGCTCGATCTCGCCAAGGCACTGCTTGATCACGGCTACATGGCCCCGACGATCTACTTTCCGCTGATCGTGCCGGAGTGTCTGATGATCGAGCCGACGGAAACCGAATCGAAAGAAACGCTCGACGCGTTCGTCGAGACGCTGCGCGAGATCGTCGAGACCGCCAAGCGCGATCCCGAGGAACTCTTCGCGGCGCCCGTCAACACGGTGGTCGGCCGCGTCGACGAGACGCGCGCCGCGCGCCAGCCCGACTTGCGGTGGCGTTCCCAGCCTAAAGGAGCCGAAAGCGAGCCCAGGGAAAAGATGACCTGAGTCACCTTTAGGCCGCAAGGCGGGTTGCAGGTCTAGGGGACCCGAGCGGAAGGTGACTCACCAGTCCTCGTCTTTTTGGAGGTGTTCGCGTGCTTCGGCAGCTCGTCGACGACCTGCGTGGTGTGCCCCCGTCGCGGAGAAAGCGGCTCGACATCGCCCGGCTCTTCCAACAGGCGGGCGTTCGATGGGACGGCGGCCCGCGGTTGATCTCGCGACGGGATGGCTACACGCGAACCTGCGCGTACCGCGACGACGACTTCGAGGTCGTGTTGCTCAACTGGGCCGCGGGGGCGGCCTCCGAGATCCACGATCACGGGGACCAGGACTGCTGGATGCTCGTCTTGTCCGGGAGCCTACGGATTGACGATTATGTGCGGCTCGATCCGGGGAACGTGCGCGGCTACGCTCACGTCCAGGCGGAGGCTTCGCGCGTCCTCGATGCCGGCGGACTCGACATGCGGGCCGGACGCTTCGATCTTCATCGCGTCTGCGCCCTCGAGGGCCCGGCAGTGTCGCTCCACGTCTACTCCGCGCCGTTGCGCGAGTTCCTGATCTACGACGACCTCGCGCGGCGCTGCAAGACCGCCTTCGGAAGGTACGACGACGTCATTTCGCCCTACGCGACAGCGCGGCGGTGACCGACCTCGACGTCGCCATCGTCGGCGGAGGCTTTAGCGGCTGCGCCGTCGCAGCGCAGCTCGCGCGTCACGCTGCGGACGGTTTTTCCGTGCGGATCTTCGAGCCCGGCGAGCTCGGGCGCGGCGCCGCGTACGGCACGCGCCACTCCGAGCACCTCCTAAACACGCGGGCTGCAGCAATGAGCCTCTACCCCGACGATCCCGATCATTTCGTGCGCTGGCTCGGACCGCGCGCGGACGGCACCGCCTTCGTGTCGCGCCGGCTCTACGGCGACTACATCGCCCAAATCGCGGCCCGCGCGCTCGAGCGCGCGCATTTCCGGCTCGTCAACGGACGCGTGCGAGCGATCCACACCGCCAAGCGCGGCTTTGTCGTCGAGTCCGCGCTCGGCACGCGAATCGAGGCGCGCGCCGTGGTGGTCGCCACCGGGAACCCGCTTCCGACGGATCATTTCTTACCGCCGGGCATCACGCAGCATCCGGGCTACATCGGCGATCCGTGGCGCCACGATTATCGCAGCGTCGGCGGTCACGTGCTCCTCATCGGTTCGGGTTTGACGGCGCTCGACGTGCTCGTCGCACTGCGCTCGAGCGGCCATCGCGGCACCGTGCACGTCGTCTCGCGGCACGCGCGCTACCCGGCCGTTCACGCAGACGTCGCGGCGTACGACGTCATCCCCGCGCTCGACGCGCGCGACGCGCGGACGCTGCTCAGCGGTCTGCGCAGGCACGTTGCCGACGCTCAAGCGCGCGGGTTCGACTGGCGCAGCGTCATCGACGCCGTGCGTCCCGAATCGGAATCGTTGTGGCGCCGCCTGCCGCCGGTCGAGCGAAGCCGCTTCGAGCGCCATCTCCGGACGCATTGGGAGCGCCGGCGCCACCGCGCCCCGCAAGCGGTGGACGCGGTGCGCCGCGACTACCTGCGCTGCGGCAAGGCGATCACGTATGCGGGCCGACTTGCCGCGCTGCACCGCGGCAATGCGCGCATCGCGCTCAACGACGGCACGACCCTTATGCTGCGGCCCGACTGGATCGTCAATTGTTCGGGGGTGGGCGGCGTCGGCGTGATGGCGCGCGACCCGCTGATCGCCGGAATGCTGGCCGCCGGCCTGGTTTGTGCGGAGCCCCGCGGTTTGGGCCTCCGGACGACCTGGGATCTGGCAGCGGTCGGCGCCTCCGGGGAGGCGGTCGCCGGGCTGTGGATCGTCGGGCCGCCGGTGCGCGGCTCGCGCGTCGAGGCGACCGCCGTGCCCGAACTGCGGGGGATGGCGGCAACCGCCGCCTTTGAGGTCCTGAGGGCGGCCAAAGGGCAGGCGAAATTGGCATAAAAAGGCGGCCCCTGTCTGCAGCTGCTTCTTGGGGCGGGACGTTATAATGTGTGTAATAGGGGGCTCGCAAGTGGCCCCCTTCCCCATCCAGACACGGAGCGCGATGCGAATCAAGTACGAGGTGTCGGCGGGCGGATTGCTGCTGCGCCGCCGTGGTTCGACCTACGATGCGCTACTGATCGGGCGCGGTGCACCCCCGCGCGTCTGGACGCTGCCGAAGGGTCACGTGGAGCACCGCGAGACGACCGAGCAAGCGGCGCTTCGTGAGGTCCACGAGGAGACGGGGTGTTGGGGAGAGATCGTCACCCGGCTCAGCGAGATCGCCTACTGGTTCTACGTCGGGAAGGCCAAGCACCGGAAGTCCGTCACGTTCTTCCTGATGCGCTACCTCTCGGGCGATCCGGCCAACCATGATCACGAGGTCGACGACGCGGCGTGGTTCGACGTGGCGCAGGCTCGCAAGACCCTCAAGTACGTCAACGAAAAGCGTCTGATCGACCTCGCTATGGAATTCTTGGCGGAGAACCCCGCGGCGCTGGGCGAGCCGGCCGTCGCATTGCGGACCTCGCTGTCGTCTTAAGTTGTCGAGCGAGACGGTCGACGACGCCGCCTTTTGCGTGCGGCTCGACGCGTTCGACGGTCCGCTGGACCTCCTGCTGAGCCTCATCAAGGAGCAACAGCTCGACGTCGCAACGGTGCCGCTCGCGAGCGTGGCCGAGCAGTATCTCGCCTACGTGCGCACGATGCGGGCGCTCGACGTCGAGATCGCCGCCGAGTATCTCGTGATCGCCGCGACGCTCGTTTTCTTGAAGTCGAAGGCGCTCTTGCCGCCGATCCCACAGGAGTTTGAAGAGGAGCCCGGCGAGACGCCGGAAGAGGTCGAGGAGCGGCTGCGCCGGCGGTTGATCGCGTACTCGAAGTATCGCGAGTTCGGTGAGGAGCTGCGCGAGCGCCAGGCTGAGGCGGGATCCTATTTCTATCGGGAGTCCGGCGATCCGGCCGGCGAAGTCGTGCAGCGCTACGACATCAATCCCGAGAAGCTCAAGCGCGCCTTTATCGCGATGCTGACGCAGGCGCGGCCTGAGAAACGTTCGATCGCACGCGAACGGATCTCGCTGCTCGCATCCATGGACTACATCATGCGCCGCATCAAGGAAGCCGGCGAGGTGTACTTCTCGCAGCTGTGCAACGAGCTGGGCATGACGCGCGACGTCGTGATCGTCACATTCCTCGCGATCCTCGAGCTCGTCCGGCGTCGCCGCATCCGCTTCGAGCAGCCCGAGGCGTTCGACGACATCCGGCTCTGGGCGAAGGCCGCGTGACGGATCTCGACGACGCGATACGCCGGCTGCAGCGTCCGGTCGAGGCGCTGCTCTTCGTCGCGAGCGAGGCGCTCTCGATCCGCGAGCTCGCCAAACTGCTGCGTGCCGAGGAGCACGAGATCGCGGCGGTATTGCAGCGCATCGAGGCAGATTACGCCGATCGCGGCATCGTGCTGCGCGAGATCGCCGGGGGCTATCGCTTCGCCACGTCGCCGTTTGCGCGCGACGCCGTCGAGGCCTACCTGCTGCCGCCCAAGACCAACCTCTCAACCCCGGCGCTGGAAGCGCTGGCCATCGTGGCGCATCTCCAGCCGGTCACACGCAGCGAGATCGAGGCGATCCGCGGCGTCAACTCCGACAGCGTCGTGAACACGCTAGTCGATCGCGGGCTGATCGAGGAGGCCGGCCGCAAAGACGTCGTCGGGCGGCCGATGCTCTACACCACGACGCCGTTCTTCCTGGAATCGTTTGGCCTGCGCTCGCTCGACGATCTGCCGGCGCTGGAGCTAGAGCCTGGACAGCCGCTCGAGTTCAGCCTCGAAGGCGTCAAAGTTTCCTAGGTTCCCCAGATGAAGATCGGCCTGCACGTGCACGTCGCGGGCGGCTACGTCAAGGCGGTGGAGCACGCGAAGGCGGTGGGCGGCGACGCGATGCAAGTGTTCGCGACCAATCCGCGCGGATATCGTCCGGCGGCGATCGACCTCGTCGCGCTGGACTCGTTCGCGCGGCTGCGCCGCGAAGCGGGCATCGATACCTGCGCGATTCACACGGCGTATCTGATCAACCTCGCGAGCGCCGATCCGAAGATAGCGCAAGGGTCGCTGCGGCTCTTGGAGCACGACCTGGCAGTAGCGGCCGCGGGCGGGATGCGCTTCGTCAACACACATCTCGGTTCGTACGGCACTCGTGATCGCAAAGAGGCGTACGGCGCCACCTGCCGGGCGCTCGAGGCGGCGCTCGGCGCGATAAAGCCCGGTGTGTTCCTCGTGTTGGAAAACTCCGCGGGGGCTGGTCAGTTAATGGGGGGAACGCTCGAGGAGCTCGGCGCGCTGTCGCGCAGTCTGCCGCATCCGCAGCTCGGGTTCTGCATCGACACGGCGCACGCGTGGGCCACGGGCTACGAGATCAACTCGACGCAAGGAGTGGACCGGTTCGTCGAGGAGGCGGAGCGGCGAATCGGCGTCGAGCGCATCGTGATGTTTCACTTTAACGACACGCAGGTGCCGCTCGGGGCGAGCCGCGATCGGCACTGGCACATCGGTGAAGGCAACATCGGCTTCGAGGGCTTCCGGGCGCTCCTAGCTCATCGCGAGTTGCGCGATAAGACGGCCATATTGGAGACGCCCGGAACCGACGAAGACGACCTGCGCAACATGCAAACCATCCTGGCGATCCGCAAGGGAGTTGCGTGACTTATGCGACGCGCAGATGCGGGAGACGCAGGTTGGACTCTACGAAGAGTGCCGAATCGGCGCGCTGGATCTTCAGGCGAAGGTCGACGTCGCTGATGTCGGAGACGAATGGAGCGGTACGGATGGGGTCGCGGAACATGTTAAACCTCTTGACGAACGGGTAACCTTCAATCATTATATAGGGGTGACAGTAACTTGTCAAGCAGTTTTGGCGGTGAAGGCCACCGCGCCTAGGTGGGCGCGATGAGCGCGGTTACCGACCTGGCGCCCGGCGGTCTCGAGTTGGTACGGCGCTTCGTCAACACGGTCGAGCTTCCAGGTGGGCCGGATGAGCTGGCCTCCCTCGAGAACGCGCGTGGATGGTGCCTGAGCCATGGCCTAGCGCCGCCCCAAAATCAGGCGCATCTGCAGCTCCTGCGCGACTTCCGCGAGGCGCTGCGCGACCTGCTGTTCGCCAACAACGGCGAGGGCGACGCGCATAGTGCGTGGGAGCGCCTGCGGCCCTTCCTGGCGAGCACGCGGCTGGGCCTCGCCGTGAGTCCGGATCGCGGCCTTGAATTGCTGCCCGAAGACAAGGGGCCGATCGCCTCGCTGTTGGGGACTGTGTACGAGTCGCAGCTGCTCGGGACGTGGAGCCGCCTGCGTGCCTGCCGCAAGTCGTCCTGCCGCTTCGCATATTACGATCGCACGAAGAACGCGTCGCGCGCGTGGTGCAGCATGGCGACGTGCGGCAATCAAGCCAAGGCGCAGCGCCGTCGCCAGCGTGAACGCCAACAATAAATACGTCGCGCACTTTGACGTCGACGCGTTCTACGCGAGCGTCGCCGTGCGCGACAATCCGGAGCTGCGCGGAAAGCCGGTCGCGGTCGCGGGGCGCAGCCGGCGCGCCGTCGTCTTGACCGCGTCCTACGAAGCCCGTCCCTACGGCGTGCGATCCGCGATCCCGCTGTACAAGGCGCGCCAGGCGTGTCCCGACCTGATCGTCGTTCCGCCCGACATGCAGAAATACCGCACGATTTCGCGCGAGATCTTCGAGATATTCGAAGGCGACGGCCGCACCGTCGAGGGCCTCTCGATGGACGAGGCGTTCGTGGCGGTCGACGCCGTGACGCTGGACGAGGCGCGCGCGTGCGCGGCGCAGATCCGCGCCGAGGTGTTCGCGCGCACGCGGCTCACCGTCAGTGCGGGCGTCGCGACCGGCAAGATGATCGCAAAGATCGCGTCGGACTCGTGCAAGCCCGACGGCCTGCTCGCGGTTGCGCCCGGCGAAGAGGCCGCGTTCCTCGCGCCGCTGCCCGTCGGCCGGCTCTGGGGCATCGGGCCGAAGATGCAGGCGCACCTGAGCGTCTTCGGCATCACGACGATCGGCGAGCTCGCGGCTCTCGACGACGCGCGTATGCGCGAGCTGTTCGGATCGTGGTGGCACGACGTGCGCGATCTCGCGCACGGCATCGACCGCCGTCCGGTGGAGTCGGAGCGCGAAACGAAGTCCATCTCGACCGAGGAGACGTTCGAGTACGACGTGCGCGATGAGCGACAGCTCATCGACGTGCTGCGCGCCCAGGCGCTCGAACTCGCGGAGTCGCTCGAGCGCGCGCACACCGTGTGCGCGACCGTCGGCGTGAAGGTCCGGCGCGCGGATTTCACGATCGTGGGCCGCCAAGCGCATCTGACCGAGCCGACGCGCGAGGCGCGCCGCATCTTTCGAACGGCCGTGCATTGCCTTCGCCGGGCCGATCTCGAAGGGACGCCGGTGCGCCTGCTGGGGACGCGCGTCGCGTCGCTCACCGAAGGCGACGCGCTGCAGACGAGCCTATTTTAGAGTGGAAAGCCGCGATGCCCAGTTCGGGCCGGTCCCGTTGCTCCTCGGCGTCGTCGGCCACCGCCGGCTGCCCAATGTTCGCAGACGAGCTGCGCCGCGCCGTACGCGGCGTGCTCGACGGATTTCGTTCCCGCTATGCGTCGACGCCGATCGTCTTGCTGTCGGCGCTCGCCGAAGGCGCGGATCGGCTCGTCGCGCGCGAGGCGCTCGATGCGGGATTTTCGCTGGTCGTTCCGCTTCCGATGCCGCAAGAAGAATACGAAGAGGACTTCGTCACGCCGGAATCGCGCGCCGAGTTCCGCGCGCTCCTAAGCCGTGCGGCCGCAGCGTTCGTAGCGCCGGCTGGCGGCGCCCGAGATCCTCGCGGACCGCAGCGCGCTCTACGCCAACTGCGGCGCCTACATCGCGCGGCGCTCGTTCGAGATGATCGCGCTCTGGGACGGCGCGGATTCGACGAAAGTAGGCGGTACGGCCGAGATCGTCAGGTTCCGCCTCGACGGCATTCCGACGCCGTACGTCCCAGAGGAGCGCGCGTACGATCCGTCTGTCTGCGGGCCCGTCGTTCACGTCGTCACGCCGCGCGCGCCCCACGGCGCGGGCGCCCGGCCGTATGAGGTGACGGTACTGTATCCGCGCTCGGCGTTGATCGATCCGGCGACTGCGTTCGAGCGCGCGAAGTATGACCTCGATGCCTTCAATCGCGACGCGACACGCGGGCCGTTCGCGGACCGCGTGCGCGGCATGACGCTTCGCCGGCAGGCCGAGGGTCTGGCCAACGGATACCAGCTCCGCACGACCCGCGCGCTGTTCGCGATGTCCGCGCTGGTCTTCATGGCGGTCGTCGCGTTCGATGCGTACACGATCTTTCCGAGTCATCCGTTCACCCTTCTCGCCGCGTACGTGCTTTGCACCGCTGGAGCCTTCGTGCCGTATCTCGTGTCACGTCGCGGCGACTGGCAGCTGCGCTATCAAGACTATCGTACGCTCGAGCAGACGCTGCGCACGTGGGAGTTCTGGCGACTCGCCGGCATCGAACGCTCCGTCGCGGCGCGCTTCGCCGAGACGGAGCGCACCAAGATCGACTGGGTGGCCGTCGCGCTCAAGGCCGTCACCGAGCCGTTCGATCCGGAAGCTCGCTCCGCGCACCGCGCCTCGGTCGGGGATCTGAAGGCGATCTACGAAGGCTGGATCTTGGATCAGCAGTTGTACTTCACGCAGATCGCCGGCCGTCGCGAGCGGCTGCGGGAGCGTGCGGCATCGAGAGCCGTGACGGTCTGCGTCGCGCTCTCCATCGCGTTCACGCTTGCATCCTCATGGCGATACTTCGGCGCGATCGCGAACCCGGTGCTGCTGGGCGCCACGCTGCTCGCGGTCGCGGCGGCGCTGGTCCACAACTTCGCGGAGAAGCGGGGGTGGCGGGAGCACGCGCGACACTACGAGCTGATGGCCGCGCTGTTCGGCTACGCCGCCAATCGCATCGCGCCGCTGCTCGAACAACCGGCGCTCAACGCGGCCGACGCCGCGAAGGCGCGCGCGATCCTCATCTCGCTGGGCGACGAGGCGATCCGCGAGGACGTCGCGTGGCTGAACCTGCACCGCTCGCGCCCGGTGAGCGTCCCACGCGTCTGACGCTCACCGCTCCAGCACGTAAACGTCGTTGTCATTGTCGTCGTTGAAGTAGATCTTCGTGTCCGCGGCGCTCTTGCCGGTCGCGACCATGCCCGAACAGCGATCCGGCGGCGCCCATGTCGACGTTGCGGACGTCGAGCACTTTGCCCGCTGCCGACAGCTCGACGATGAGGTTCTTGCCGGCGGGATCGAGCGTATTGCCGACCACGAGGTTGCCGTTGGGCAGTAGCGCCGTGCTGATCGGACCATTGAGCGGCGCTCCCGCGAAAACGATTCGCGCGTCCTTGGCCGACGGTCCGCTGAACTTCATGCCGTCGTTCGTCGCCTTGATGCCGCTACCGCGGAATCTTTGTGACGTCCTTGAACGCCACGACCGTGTTGTTCTGCCGTCCGCGAAGTAGAGCGTGTCGACGTTAGGGTCGTATGCGAGGCCGGACGGCGCGAGCGCGGTTCCCGGCTTTCCGCGATTGACGGGAAATCCAGTGCCGATCGCGTCGTACGTGAACTTCGAGCCGAGGTTGATGCGCACGACGGTGCCGGTGTGCGCGTTGGTCTCGTAGAACGCCGGCGCGCCCTTCTTTGGCGCGGCGAAGATCTGGCCCCACGGCTGTTCGAACGGCTTGCCGGAAATGTTCGTAACCTCCAGCTTTCCCGTCGTGCCGAGCACGGGGTTATCGTTCGGCGACCATCGACGCCGCCCAGATGGTGTCGTCGCTGCCCAGCGCGAGCGCGTCGCACCCGAGCAGCGTCTTGATCCGAGGAGACGTGCAACGGTTTCGAGCCGGTCACCGGGTGAAGCGCGACGATCGACCGCCCGTCCCCTGCACGTTGGACTTTGCGTTGAAGTCGCAGATGACCAAGTCGCCGGCCTTGAACTTGCCGGCGGTGATCGGCGCGACGGTCAGGCCGTAGGGGTTCTGCGCGCCGTTTGCCGGATCGACCGTCGAACCGATGACGACCTTTTTGTGGAGCCGCCTCAATATCGAACGCCCTCGCGCGACTTCGGTCGCGCCGCCATCCTGCGGAGCGACGGCTTGCGATACGGCGCCGCGGCATCGCGCCCGACATTGTGCCGCCGTCCTGGCTGCAGCCGCTCGCCGATCAAGCGTCGGCATTGGACTGTAAAGTGCCGTCATCAATATCAAAGTACCTCGAGCTTTGGCAAGTGGTCTGCACGCACGTTAGCGAGCCGATGTGAAGAATGTCTGAAATTGTTCAGACATGATCCGTCGCCCACGTGAAGTCGGCGTTTGAGTTGCCGAAGAGCGTCTCGATCAGACGCTCGCCGTTGCCGCTTAACGGAGCCATCATCAGCGTCGCGGCCATTGCGCCTACGCGTCGTGCCCCTCGGCAAGTTCTGACGCGCACCGCCGGGCGGCAGCCAGCCGACGACGCGGCGCAAATCGCCGGCCGCGGCGCGCAGCAGCGCCGGGAAGATCGCCGCCGCATCGTCGTCGGAGAAGCCGAACTCGTCGAACACATAGGCGTCGCGTTCCGGCACGCGCACGCCGAACACGTATGCGCGGATGCCGCGGCCGCGGCGGACGCGCGAGATTCGTCGCGTAGCCGAGCCGCGTGTTCGGAGCCATGCCCGATGCGACGCTCTATCCAGCGCCACATCGTCTCGTCGCGTAACAAAGCGCGGGGCGGCGCAGCTCGCTCCGCTCGAAGCAGCGCCGCACGGCGGCGGTATCGGCGCGCTCGAGCGAATCGACTTGCAGGCGCTTCGGAGGACAACGCGTCGGCGCGCAGTGCCAGCGTGCGCGACGGCAGTCGCGAAAACCAACGGCGGTATAGAACTGCGGCCTGATGTCGGAGAAGAGGTAGGCGAGGTCGTAGCCGTCGCGTCGTGCGGCGTCGAGCGCCGCGTGCGAGCATGAAGCTCGCGTAGCCGCGGCCGCGCATCACGGCCGGCGTAAACACAGCGCCGAAGCCGACTGCGCGCAAGACGTGCGACCCGTCGCGCACCTCGCGCTCGTACCGCTTGAACGATGCGACGAGCCGGCGACCGTCGTAGAGGCCCATGGTGCGATAATGGCGCCGGCCGAATCTGCTCGTAGCGAGCTCGTGCGTCTGCGCGACGTACTGATCGAAGCTGCGCCGCCCCGCCCAGAGCGGCGCGGTGAGGGGCAGCACGTCGCGCGCGTACGCCTTTGCGGGAATCGTTCGGAGCTGCACTAACGAAGCTCTTCGAGAAACTCCGGCGCGGTAACGCCCCGCGTTGGTGTGCCGGAGGCGGTGACCAGGACGCTCGCGCCGGCGCGCCGCAGGGCGTAGTTGAATGCGCGGCGCTCGCGCGTCGTTGTACCGCCGAGCCGCCTTGGCGGCGAACGTGTAATAGCTGAACTTGGCCGTTCGCGCCGCCCGCGCGGCGCCCGAGTTCTCCTTCGGGATGACGCCCAGTCTCGGGCTGAAGAGAAATGCCTCGGGCGCGTACCAGAGCGGAAAGGCGCCGGGCCGAACGTTCGCGACGACGACGTGCTCGAAGTGCATGCCGCGGGCAGTCTCGACGCTGCGCAGCTGCACGAAGTCCTCGCCGCCGGCGGGCGGCTTGCACGCCTCCAAATCGCTCTCCATCCGCTGCTCGGCGTAGCGGAGTACGTCCTCCAGCGTCGCGCCCGAAGTGCGCGCGACGAACTCGTTCAGCCGCGCGAGCAGACGGCGCAGAACCGCTTGTTGCGCGAGAGCGCGCGCGGAGCCGGGCGCTCCCTCCCACGCGAGTCCCTCGCGCCACACGCCGCGCGCGAACGTCTCGAACGTTTCGGTGTCGCGGCGTCGCAGCCAGCCCTCGCGCATCCGCCGAAAGCGTTGCACGCGCTGATGGCGTCGTCGCTCAACGCGTCGTCGCGCTCGCCGCGGATCACGTTCCAGCCGAGGCGCAGGTCGCGCTTGGCATCCCACCGTCCCGGGCGAAGCGTCGGCGCCGGCTCGTCTTCGAACGCGAACAGTTGCCGCTGCGGATCGGCGGGTTCGCCGCACAGGATCGCCAGCGACGCGTCGGAGAGCCCGACTGCCGGATTGCCGAGCGTCCGCAGCAGCCAGTCGTGACGGAATGGGTCGTACACGTTCCAGAGCAGAGCGAGCGCGTCGAGCACGCGCCGGTCCTCGAAGATGTTCGCGTCGCCGTTGACGATGACGGGCACGCCACTTTCGAGCAGCGCGGCCTCGTAGAGCTGCACGCTGCGGACCGATCGGAAGAGCACCGCGATCCGGCTCGGCGCGACGCCTTCGGCGAGCCACCTCGCGATGCGCTCCGCGATCAGCTGGGCCTCCTCGCGCGGCGTCGCGGGCCGCTCGCATTCGAGTCTCGCGCAAGTCGTTTTTCCGCCGCAGCTCGACGCGCGACGCCGCTCGCGCGAACGTCTCTTCGGGCTGCGTCATGCGCACGGGCGAAATCGCCGCCGCTGGATCGCCGCACAGCGTCACCCCGCGACAACTCCTCGCCGAAAATCGCGGCGAGCATGCCGAGCTGCGCGCTGGTAAGTTCTTGCGCCTCGTCGATAAACGCGACGCGATGGCGTCTGCGCAGGCGCGCGGCGAGCGCTGAGTCCGCGCGCACGCGGTCGCGGCCGCGATCACGGCGTCGCGCCCGGTCATCTTGCCGCTCGTCTCGACCAGCTCCACGTACGCCTCGTAGAGCCGCGTGAGGATCTTGGCGAGGTCGAGCTCGCGCCTCCGCTGGCGATCGAGCTCTCGGCATCGACGTCCAGCGAGTCGTGGTATGCGCTCTTCGTCGCCGCGAGCAGCGACGGGTCGGCGAAATTCGGCGGCCTCGCGTAGAAATTCGGTCGCGCCGGTCTGCGCGGCGCAGAGAAACTCGCCCGGCGTCACGCCGGCGTCGCGCAATCGCCGGATCAGCCGAAACGCCGACGCGAGGAAGCGCTCGGGCGAGCGCAGTCCCGGCACCTCGGGATCGAGCTGCTCTTGCGCGAACTCGGGCCACTCCAGCGCGAAGAGCGGCGCGCACGCCGCCGCGAACTGCAGCTCCGCGTCGACGTCATCGACGAGGTTGACGTTGTGCCTCTCGGCGCGAGCAGCGTCGACGGCGTACGCGTCGAGGCCGTGCACGGCGTCGACGTGCAGCGGATCCGCGCCGGGAAACTCGGCTCGCGCGCGCTCCACGCGCTCGAGCAGCGCGGTGCTCTTACCGCTCCCGGGCGCGCCGACGATGGCGACGCACGCGTCGATAGCTCGTCTCGATCAACTTCCGAAGCGCCTGCCCTCCGGCGGCCGGCCTCGCGCGCGCACGCCGTCGCGTAGCTGCAGAAGGCGCACGCCGCGGAGTCCGCCGCGACCTCGAACTCGCGAACCTCGCCCGACGAGAGCCGGTCGCTCAGCTCGATCATCCGCGCGCGCGAGCGCTCGAGCTCGTCGAAGCCGATCGATCCCCGCGCCGATCCGCTATCGCGCGACGAGGCCGGCGTCCGATCGGACGACGTCGAGGATGATCGGCCGCACGTCGAGCAACGCGTCGCGCAGCGGAATGAGGACCAGCTTCGTGACGCGATCGCCGGCCGCGGTGCGCGCCCAGTAATAGAACGGCAGCTGAAAGTCGCGAAATCGGCGGACCTTTTCGCGATACTCCGCCGCGCTCATGGCGATGCTCCCGGTCTTGTAGTCCACGACGCCGATCCCGCCGGAGCGCTCGTCGCGGTCGAGCCGGTCGATGAATCCGACGAAGGCTCGGCCATCCAGGTCCAGATTCGGCGGCGACCTCGCGGCCGAGCACCTCGAACGGCGCGTCGCGCTCTTGCACGAGCAGCCAGTCGACGTAACGCTGTGCGGTCCGCTGCGCGCGCCGCACCTGGAGCTCGAACTCGACCGCGGTATCGAAGCCGTCGCGGTTGCGCTCGAACGCCCATGTCACGCACTCCCGTACGCGGCGGCGCATCGGCGCCTCGTCGCGCGCCGCCGGCCGCGGAAAGTCCGCGTGAAAGTCCTCGAGCGCGAGGTGCAACGCGCTGCCGTAGGCGGATGCCGCCGAGCCCGGATCTTCCACCGCCGCGCAAGCGTAGCGATAGAACCACTTGCGCGCACACTCGGCGTACGTGTTGAGCGCCGAGGCGCTGAAGTGGCGCCGCCAGGGCTCTACGCCGGCGGAGGTCTCGGGCGGCGGGCGCCTGGGCGAGCTCGATCTCGCTGTCGCCGACGCGTCGCTCCGCGTGCCTCTCGGCCGGCGCGATCGGCGACAGCGCGAACGTCTCCGCAATCAGCGCACGCAGGCGCTCGGAGTCGATGTCTTGCGGGATCGCGCGAACGCGCCGCGCAGCTACAGCGAACCGCAGCACGTCGTCGCGCTCCGCCGGCGGCAGCGCCAGCCTCCCTGCATCGATCGCGTCCAGCAGCGCGCCGGTCCGCCGCGCGAGCGTCGCATACGCGGCCGCGACGTCGTGACCCACGCCGGAATGTGGTGAACGAATGAGACGGAGCAGGGATTCCTCTCCGCCGCCGCGTTGCCACTCGACGGCATTGGCGACGAAGGAACGGAGCAGCGTGGACTCGGGCGGCGCCACAATCTGAAGTTATCGGTTCCACCAGGCGCCCCTGCAGCCAACGTATAACCGCTTTCCGATGCGGCGCATCATCGTCGGTATTAGTGGTGCCAGCGGTAGCCTTTACGGTTACATGGTGCTGCAGGCGCTGCGCGCGATCGGCGGCATCGAGACGCACCTGGTCCTCACTGGGGCCGCTCGCCGGACGATCGAGCTCGAGACCGAGATGACCGCCGAAGACTTCGAGGGCCTCGCCGACGTCGCGCACCGCGACGACGATCTCGCGGCGGCGATCTCGAGCGGGTCGTTCCTCACCGACGGCATGCTGGTGATTCCGTGTTCGATGAAGAGCGCAAGCGCGATCGCCTACTCGATGAACTCCAACCTGCTGGTCCGCGCCGCCGATGTTTGCCTGAAGGAGAAGCGCCGGCTCGTGCTCGTGGTTCGCGAAACGCCGCTCCATCTCGGACATCTGCGCACGCTCGCGCGTCTCGCGGAGATCGGCGCGGTGATCCTGCCGCCGGTGCCGGCGATGTATGCCAATCCGCAGAGCGTCGACGACATCATCGCGCACACGGTCGGGAAAGCGCTCGACCAGTTCGGCATCGCCAACGAGCTCTTCAAGCGCTGGAGGTCACCGTAAATGTTCCGCTATACGCTTATCGGCTGCTCGGCCGCGATCGTCTTATAACGATTACGACCGGCATCGACGGACCTACCGACGTGGCTTTCGCGAGAAGCGGGCGGATGTACGTTGTCAATGAGGGTAGCGTCGGCTGCACGAGCAGCCGCAAGGCGCCCGCAATTGATGAATTCTCGCCGGGTGGCCGGACGTTGCTGAAACGAGATATCACCAAAGCGCTTCACAACCCAGTCGGGGTCGCCATATTATCCGCCGCCTCTACCCTAAGTCATCTCGGCCACTAGCCAGGCGGCGCCCGTAATCAGGAAGTTCAGCGCGAACTCGGACCAGTTCAAATGCGCCTCTGGGTGAGCGATCAGGCGCGGGACCCAGACTAACAGGCCGAAGAGCGCCAGCATCAGGGTCAGTAACCGCAGCGCCAGGCGGGCCCGAACGTTGATGAGGATGGCGACCGCCGCGAGCGCGAACGCGATCGTGGTGAGTACCGCCCAAAACATCTGACTGGGCGGTATCCACGCCGGGACCAAGTCGCCTGTCACGCGCAGGTAGACGATCTGAGCCAGCGTGAACGAAACCACGCTCAAGCCAAACCCGAAGCGCGCCGCGCGGCCGAGCGTCGCGGCCCGGGCTGCGGTTGCGGCATACACTGCGACCACGCCGCTCAGCAGCGAGAACTGTTCGAAGAATCCGTCGTATTCTGCGAAGACGCGCGGTGCGGCGACGATGCCGGGTATGCAGGCCAGGCAGAAGAGCGCGTAGACGACGATGAGAACGATCGACGCGGAGCGCGCGCCTCGCGGGAACACCAGCAAGATGCCACCGGCGATCTGGGCGACCATGAGGATGCCGCCGACGATGCTGCCGGCCGGCAGTTTCCAGAGATTGCTCAGGCTCTGCCACGTGTCGGGATCGTGCCACATCAGCGCGATGACGCCGAACAGCACCGCCGATGCGCCGAAGACGATCCGCCCGTACAATGCTGTTTTCATGGAAAGGCAACGCCCAAGCCTACCGAGCTGTGACTCGGTCGGATCTCGGTGGAACGAGATCGCGGTTACGAACGGCTAACCCCGCCGGTAAACGTGCCTGTGCCGCTTCAGTGAAGTTCCAGCCGGAGTGGATCCCAATCGGAAACTAGAGCGACCACGTCGCGATGTACGCCATAGCCAGCATCAGGCCTGATTCAATCACTTTGCAGCGGACGGGCTGCCTCGCACCCCAGCGCCGAGGGGGGGATGGGCCTCGTTTTGAAAGGCCTTAGCGCTATCATCGGAAATAAGACGTACAAGTCGCATATTGCTAGTATGCATACAATCACGTATGCCACTCGAACTGGAGGTCGCCTTTGAAGTACATGCTGACATGGACAGAACGTCCACAGGGTTCGCCGATGGAGTACGAAAATGCGCAGAAGCGGATTCTAGAGGTCTTCACGCGATGGAAAGCACCAGGTAGTTTCAAGATTGAGTTGTTCGTGATTCGCGTGGGTGACTGGGGCGGTTATATGTTGCTGGACTGCGATGACCCGACGGCCGTTCACAAGTTTTGCTCCATGCTTCCTGCTTTTGTGTTCGAGGCACGGCCTGTCATTCCAATTGATGATGCGGTCCGGGTAGAACTCGAAGCGATTGCCTTCCGCGACGGGATCACCTAAAGAGCTTTCGAGCGGGTGGTATGATTTTAGCCAGTACAGATGTGTTTCTTGCGGCGGCGTCGTTGCACTGCGACCCGAAAATGATACACCAAGTTAAGCTGGGTTCTCCCACCGAAAGGGGAACCCATGGCCCGCAACCGACGAACCTTTACCAAAGAGTTTAAGCTTGGCATCCTCGCCGAGCTCGACGCTGGCGCAACGATTGCCCAAGCCGCCCACAAGCACGGCGTCCATCCCGAAACCCTGCGCCTGTGGAAGCGTCAAGAGCACAAATACGGTGACCGCGCCTTTGCCGGCCACGGGAACGCGTACACCGATGAGGCCCGCGTCGCCGAACTTTAGCGCACGATCGGCCAACTAACGCTCGAGAACCGTTTTTTAAAAAAACGCAACGCCACGCTCAAGGAGCTCGACCGCAAGAGCGACGGCAGGCGGTCGTCGAGCTGATCCGCAGTGAGCTTGACTGTGGCCTGCCGATCGCGCGCCTGTGCGCCGTGGCCGGCATCAGCCGCCCAACGTTCTACCGTTGCCAAGCGCGGGAATCGGCAAGCGACATGACGATCCGTGCGGCGATGCACGAAATCGTGACCGCAACGCCGTGGTACGGCTACCGGCCGATGACCAAGTCGCTGCGCCGCGTGCTGCGCATCGAGATCAACGAGAAGCGCGTCCGTCGGCTGATGAAGCTCGACGGCCTGATCGCCTCGCGCAAAACGGTGCGGCGCTGGCTCTCGCCTAAGCACGGCTTCCCGCGCTACCCCAACCTCGCCGCCGATCTGGTTCCGACCGCAATCAACTAACTCTGGGTCGCGGATCTGACATACGTCCGGCTGCGGTCGACCTTTGTGTTCGTGGCCGTCGTGCTCGACGCGTTTAGCCGACGCTGCGTCGGCTGGTCGCTGATGACGCATCTGCGCGCAGAGCTGGTGATCGACGCCCTGCAGATGGCACTGCGACGTCGACAACCGGCACTGGGCCTTGTCCATCACTCTGACCAAGGGCGTGCAGTACGCCGGCAGCGAGTACGTCTCGCTACTGTCAGAGAATGGCATCCGGCCGAGCATGAGTCGCGCCGAACGCCCTATGACAACGCGAAGTGCGAGCGGTTCATCAAGACGCTGAAGTACGAGGAGGTCTACGTCAAGGAGTATGAGAGCGTGAGCGACGCCCGACGGTCGATCGGGCACTTCATCGAGGTCGTGTACAACCAGAAGCGGCTGCACTCAGCTCTGCGCTACGTCCCGCCGGCAGAGTTTGAGGCGGCGCAGCTCGAACAACCTACTGCACTCCACCCCAGCTTAACTCTTTGTCTCACATAAGGTCGCAGTGCAAGTCTTCAGCTTGACTAGCTCGGGCAAGGAGAGTGTGCTTCATTTCTTTCAAGGTGCACCCGACGGCATGTATCCAACAGGCGGATTAGCTGCAATAGGTAACACGCTATATGGCGTTACAAGTGAAGGAGGGACCGGCCCGTGTTATGGTCACCCGCCCCTGGGGTGCGGGACGGTCTTCAAGTTCACGCCATAACGCATCCTGCGGCAGAGACGCTCGTTTTGCGGGCCTCTGACCCCTTAAAATTTAGCAGCTTTACTCGCGGCGTGGCGCCCGGGCGAGGGGCATCGTTTTGAAAGGCCTTAGCGCGATCGCCAAGCGGCGCTGATCAGGGGCCGCCTCGCCGACCGGCGCCAGGGGGCTCGTTTTGAAAGGGCTTCGAACGCTTTACGCGATGGCCTCGAATCAATAGGCTCCCACTCAGGGTCTCGACATAAAATCCGGCTTGAGCGTCGTGAAGTTGATCGGCACCGAAACGTGTTCTAGCACAATCAGCCACTTACCGTTGATTTTTCGCAGAACGTCCGTAACGCGCACCGTCATCGCGTGCAGGTTGCCCATGTTTCCGGAAAACGATTGAATGCTGTGCGTGTAGGCCACGTCGCCGCTAATCGTAACGGATAGCTCGCTGATCGAGAACGTCGGATTCCCCTTGATCGAGTCGAAGAATCCCTTCCAATCGGCACGGTAGTCATCCCAGCCCGCGTGCTCGCGCGGGGTACTGACATCGAAGACCAAGAGCGTATTGTTGTGAACGTAGGGTAGCATTATAGCATTGAGGTCTTTGTGTCGAAACGCGTTGGCAAACTGTTGGTAGAGCGCGCCGATCGCGGCATTGTCGTTGGATTCCGCGTTGGCGCGTAACCCAAAGACGCCTACGGCGACCGCAACGGCAAGGACGAGGAATAACGATCTTCTCTTCATGAGGTGACCTCCAGTGAAAAGGAATCTGTAGAGTCACGCTTCGCTCTTGCGCTAAGCGAGTCCTGAGCGCGCAACCTCGCAACGTCGCCCGCACCGGAAAACGCATCTCTGGCTGAGCGCTTTAGCAGGGCCGGCCGCCGATCGGCCTCGCCGCCCGGATCCGGGAGAGGGGGCCTCGTTTTGAAGCGCTCTCGGGTGCAGGCCGTTCACGCCGGAGTGGTCAGTCTTGCGGCCGGAACCGGCCACTCAGGCTAGCGCGCGCGACAGCGCCGGAATCCAGCCGATCGACCGAGAACGTCGTGTGGGCAAGCCTCGTAAGGAGGAGTAATTATGATCCGTCGCATCGTTCTTCTCTGTTCCGTTTTGGCGCTCGCCGGTGCGGCCGCACTTGCCGCCGATGCCCCTGCACCCACCGTAGTCATGCCTTCGCAGGTCCATTGGAGCCCCGGAAGCGGACCGCTCGCAGGCGCTCAAGTTGCGAACCTGCTCGGCAATCCCGCTAAGCCGGGCGCTTTCGTCACGCGAGTTCGCTTGCCTGATGGAATGAAGCTCGCACCGCATTTCCATCCCGTTCTTGAGAACGTTACCGTGCTTCAAGGAACACTCATGATCGGCGTCGGCGACCGGATGGACATGGCTAAGATGATCAGCCTGCCAGCCGGTTCATTTTTCTCGGTGCCGGCGAACGTCCATCACTACGCGATGGCCAAAGGCGATACCATCATCCAACTGAACGACGTCGGCCCCTGGGCGATGAATCCCGTCAAGACGTAAACCCTGGTTCTGCTCGACCCCGAGCGCGCGCACGGCTTGATCTTGCGCATCTTGAGCTTGTTGTTGAGCATCGCCGGCCTGATCTTGCGCATCTTGCGCCTGCTGCTGCGCGTCATCGGCTTGAGCTTGCGCGTTGCGAGCTTGTTGTTCCGCTGCTGCTGTCGCATGCTGCGCTGCCGAAACCTGAGCCTGCATTGTATAGACCAGCGCACCTAGCCCAACTAGAGCTTTAGTACCGGAAGGCGTCGTGCATAGCAAACGCGACATAAGCCCTCTTACTGCGTCGTCGGACTGCCGTCTCGACTGGCTCTCACGCGCCCGTGCGCGCGAATGGGGGAGGGGTACTCCTCAAATTAGTCGCACCGCGCCGCCATCACGCTGGGAGGAACTGGTTTCCGCCTTATCGCGCGCGCTTGAGGGCTGGGGCTGCGTCTGAGATGAGTACCCGCCGATGTGGTGGCGGCAGGGGAGGAACGAGGTTGGTCTTTGAGAAGGGCGCTCGTTATAAGCGGGTGCCCGTTCTTGCGCCCTACCTTCCTTAAACGCGGACCCCCGACGCGCCGACCTTTTCGTTAAGGTCCGCCCCCCGTACGTTGAGGATATCCAGCGCCTGCTTGTTGTGGTAGAATGCAAGGCGCCCAAGCGCTCGACTTTTCCCCGGCGTTTTAGGAGAAGCCAAAGCCATTGACTTTGCGCCTTTGCGAAAGCGCCAGAAAGGCACTCTCATGAAGTTCATGGTTAGTTTGGTCCGGCACGCGCTGGGCCTGGCTGCTGCCGCGCTTATCGCGGCGTGCGCGTCGCAGCCGCAGCTGGGTGCGGTTCCGCAGGGGCCCGCATCCTTGATCCCCTCGCGGACGATACCGGACCATACTCGAAGCGTCATTCCGGCTACGTCGTTCAAGTTCCAGACGATCAATAATGACACCGATCCAACATTCAATCAGTTGTTGGGTATTAACGATCACCGTACGATTGCGGGTTATTACGGAAGCGGTGCTCCTGGTCACCCAAATAAGGGATATGTCGTAGTACCCCCCTACCAACAGACGAATTTCACTAGCGAGAACTACCCCGGCTCCGTGCAGACGCAGGTCACGTGCATCGATAATCTCGGAAACACCGGCGGCTTCTGGATCGATAATGCTAACGTGAACCGGGGTTTCATCGACTGGGGCGGAGTCTTCACCAGTTACAGCTTTCCCACGTTCATCGCAACCACGGTAACCCAGATTCTTGGTTTGAATGACTCTGGGGTCGCCGTCGGATTCTACACCGACCTAAGAGGCGTCAATCACGGCTTCGCGTTCAACCGAACGACGCACTCGTTCCAACAAGTGACGCCGCCGGGCGGGACAAACGTGACAGCTTCGGCGATCAACAATAACGGCGACATCGTCGGATTCTACACGTCCAGCTCGGGAGTCGTCGGCTTCCTGGAGAAGGGCGGGGTGTTTACGACCTTCAGTTATCCCGAATCCCCGACCACCAACCCGTTCGGTGTGAATGACAACGACGACATCGTTGGCAGTTACGTGGGGGGATCGAACACGACTCATGGGTTCCTACTCACGAATCTTACTACTACACCGAAGTTCACATCTATCGACGATCCCAATGGCATTGGAACGACCGTCATCAACGGCGTCAACAACCGTCTCAGAATGGTCGGATTCTACGTCGATTCGACGGGCAACACCGACGGAATGCTCATTACACGCTCTAAATAGCGGTCTTGGCCAGAGAGAGGACCGGTCATCAACCGATCCTCTCTTGCTGTAATCGGTCTCTTACCCGCCCGCATGACGCTTGGGCTACTCAACCGTGATGCAGCCCGCGGCCACGCGCTGCTCAAAGCCCAGCGGTTTCGTCAGCAAACGCAGCGATCGGCGCAGAATGGCGAGCCACGCCTGCGCGATCCAGCGCCTTTGTTACTTGCTCCGCCGGATGAGGTCGTACTGTATAGGTCGGCGTCGACGGCGATCGGACGCGACCTGAAGAGGTGGCGGCTCAGCGCCCGAAGCACAGATCGCCTTGGGTGGGCATCAACGCAACGACGCTGCGCCCGGACTCTAGCTCGATGGCGTGGTCGATGTGGATGGGCTCGTTTTGCCCGGGCCCAGCCCCGGCAGTGCCGCCTGGTACAAGGCGGCGAAGCGATCGAAGGTGCAGAGCAAAGCGCTCAGCAAAACCGCCATGCACCGTGTTGCGATGTAAAATGCACGCCGCGAATCGGTGCCCTTATGCCGCGCTGCTTAGCAGCAGCAATGCCAAGCCAATGCAACAACGGCCTCGCAATCGCGAAGCCGTGTGCCGGGGCAGCGGAGCTCGAGGCTACTTGGCTAGGCTGACGGGCGCACCAAACGGTGCAGCAATGCCGTTGGTGATGATTTTCGTAGCGGTGCCCCCGGTAGGATAATTCCAAATCCCGACGTCATTGTTGGCGCTGTCGGGCCCGATCGCTTTTTCCACCCTTGATCCAGAACTGATTGATGTGGGGCGCACCGTTGAGTAGAGTCGTACCGACCTTCGTGCCGGAGCCTCCGCTAATGCTAAGCTCATAAATCACGGCATTGGGAGGATCGCCGATTGCGATATGCTTGCCGTCCCATTGAACGCCGCCTGGGGCACTGAAGCTCTGGTTCAGCGCGATGGCGTTCATGGTATTATTGCTGCCGTTGTATGGGAGTTCGGCAAATCCGAACGTATTGGTGCTACGAATACCGTTGGCGAACAGGTTGCCGTTGCTATCGTAGCCGCAATAATAGAAGTTGTTGATGTTGGGGGCATAGATGGCGATCGTCTCGCTCGGCAAGAAGATCGACGTAGCCGGGCCCGAACTCACCGAAGACGTTCGCTACGGCGAGATGTCCGGTCGCGGGATCGACGGAACAGCCGACTGGGATGGCGCCCGAGTCGTTAAAGTCGTTGAGGGACTCGTACCGCGGAGCCAACGGGCGACTGCCGGTCCTCGGGGATGCTTCGATCTGCGACCAGTCGCCAAGTGCGGCAGTTCGCTGTGACACTTGGACTGCCATTGCGGCTTTCGGGTGTAGCCACAGCTTGATGTTGTAGTCTACTAAGAGCCATGCGACGAAAACCGTGATCGCCTCTGCGATCAATATGACAACGAACGCTCGCCGGAACGTTACGCTCCCGGTGCGCCGCAGAATCGAATCAACCATGGCGAACTCCCTTAAGTCGCTCAAACTTTGACACGTTAGCGCTCATTTCCGGCATCGGATTCAAAATATGTCGAATGCTACTTATTGCATTAGCACTCCCTTAAGGCCCGAGAGCGCCTTCCAATGTCGCCTGTGCGGCACCAGCAGCCCGCCACGGACTTTTGAGCCATAAGAAATGCCGGCGCCCATAGCGCTTGCAATTAGATGCACCAGCAACTTTTGCAGCTTCGGCAGAATGTCTCGCCGAAAATCGACGCCGTCGAACGACCCATCATCCTGCCACGCAACCGCGGCTTTGCGCTGCTGCGAGGCCGTTGCAGCCCGGCGGCGGCTACATGCACGCACATGAGCCGGCGGAATACCGCTACACCGGCGAAGACCTTTACGCAGCGCGATGTGACCTTCTCCACACGTTTTCGAATCAGTTTCACATTAGCAAGAAAAACTTTGGCTACCATGATGGCTTTCCTCACCGATACCGGCCGGATATAGACCCCAATCTCGTAATGTTAAGCATTGATGCGCTCGCCGATGACCTCTGGCAAGGAATCACAGAGTTTCTCGCAGAGAGCCGCGGAGGTGACGATTACCCTTTAGTCGTGCGGCGGTTTCAACGAAATCTTTGCATTCGCGCCATTTCAACCAGCATGAGGCGGTTGAACACCTCACATCGCGCACCGAGTGCGCGCGGACCGCAGGCGCTTAGGAATGGGCACGTGGCTTAGCGTGGAGCAGTCCTGCGGCTTCGACAGCTTCGACCGGAGCTGGCGCTACAGCAACGAGCAGCCGTCGATCGGCGACGCCGCTCTGCGTCGCTGCGCCTCATCTCAGCTGTGTGCAGCTGGCTTTTGCCCTTGAACTGAGTTTATTGCCCTGACGCATTGACAAAACCAGCACTGAGGCGCACGCTGGCTATGAAGGGTTGTCCTAGTGCGTCGTGCTTTGGCTCGTCGCATTTATCTCTTTCTGGCAGCGCCAGGCCCTTCACGTCAGCCCTGCGATCGCAGCTCAGGCTTCGATGACGCGATCGTTCGCTTCGGAAGATGCTTTGCAGGCGCATGATCCATCCCGAAACCACTTCGGAGAAAGTAGGTCGGAACCAATGCGGATTTCGAGTTCGATTTCGTACGCGTTTTGTGCGTGCGTAGCCGTAGCCATTCTCGCCGGCTGCGGCGGCGGCGGGTCTGTGCCGCCCGGCCCCTCGGGGCCGACTCAGAGCGCTCCTGGCGCGCCGTTGCCACGAACGGGTGTCGTCTATGCTTTCCAGGGTGCGCCCGATGGCGCTATCCCGTTGGGGGTTTGCTTGCGGGTACCAACGGCGAGTTCTACGGTACGACGAATAACGGCGGCGCGGCACCGAGTGGCGGCGATGGCGCGGTGTTCAAGGTATCAGCAACGGGCACTGAAAGCATCATCTATAGCTTCCAATACGGTACTGACGGCGCAGGCTCCGAGGCGGGCGTGATCGCCGGCAAGGGGGGCGTGCTGTACGGCGTCACCGACTACGGCGGAGGCGCGACTTTCTGTAGCTTCGGTTGCGGCACCGTGTTCGAGTTGACTCCGTCGGGCTCGGGCTACAGCGAGACTGTCCTCTATCGTTTTCAAGGCGGGAACGACGGGGCACTTCCCATCGGAGGTCTTCTCCTCGGCACGACGGGCGCGCTGTACGGCACGACGGCGTTTGGCGGCGGTGCTACCGCGTGCACAGGGGTTCCGCCCCCGGGGGTTGCGGGACGGTATTCAAACTGACTCCCTCGGGCTCCGGCTACACCGAAACGGTCCTCCATAGTTTTCAAGCCGGAAACGACGGCGCAATCCCCGTAGCAACCCTGATCGCCGACGGCAGGGCGCTTTACGGCACAACACAGTTTGGCGGTGGGACTACCGCATGCAAATCGGCTTCCGGCACCCCCGGTTGCGGGACCGTGTTCAAGTTGACTCCGTCGGGATCGGGCTACACTGAAAGCATACTCTACAGTTTTAAAGGCGGAACAAATGACGGTAGCCGACCCCGGTCCGCTCTACTCGCTGTCAAGCTGTTCAACCGGCCGCTGAGTAGGCTCGTCGGCACAACCCTGAACGGTGGTGCCTCTGGCTCCGGATGCAGCGGCACGGGATGCGGGACCGTGTTTGCGTTGGACATGCACGGCAACGAACGCGTGCTCCACTCTTTCGGAGTTGTTTCAGGCGACGGCCTACTTCCGTTCAACCAAAACGGTCTTTATACCGACACGAATGGGGTTCTTTACGGCACGACGTCACAGGGCGGTACGGCTAGAGCCTTCTGCGGGACCGTGTTCAAGTTGACTCGGTCGGGCACCGAAAGCATCCTCTATAGCTTTAAAGGCGCGAGGGGGAGCGACGGCTGCGAGCCACGTGGAAGCCTGACCGCCGATGCGGCTGGTACGCTGTATGGCACGACCCAAGCCGGTGGTACACATAAACAATACGGGACCGTTTTCAAAGTGTCGCCTTGATTTCCAAACGATAACCGGGCCCGCGTGAAATAAGATACGGTGTTCGACGTCAAGGGCTCGCATAGGTCGGATCGAAGAATCGACCTGACTTGAGGACGCCGTAGGCCAAGGTCAAGAGTTTACGCATGACAGCGGTAATGATGGTCATGTTGGATTTGCCACGCTCGCGCAGTCGATCGGCAAAACGGCGAAGCGGTGGATTGTAACGCATCGCCGAGATTGCCGGAAAGTAGAGCGCGGTGCGCAGGCTGGCGTCGGTCTTGGCGATGCGGCTCGGCCAGCGAATCGATCCGGACTCGTGGTGGCGAGGTGAGAGGCCAGCGTATGCGGCGACGGCTTTAACATCGCGAAACTCGGCGATGTTCGGCATCTCCCCTAAGATACGCGCCGCCGTTGTCTCGCCGATTCCGGGAATCGAGGTGAGCAGCTCACGCTGTTGACGCAGTGGCGGATAGCGGTCGAAGAGTTGGTCGATTTCACGCTCAACCCTAGTGATTTCGCGATCCAGGTGAGATAGCGTCGCTTCAATCGACGCCTTCACCACCGAAGCGATCATGGGCGCCTGGAGCCGATTTTGCTCTTCTGTCCGCATCTGGACCAAGCTCTGGTACCGCCGAACTAACCCTTGTAGAATGCGGATTTCTTCAGCGAGGGCGGCGTCCACGGCTCTGGCGCGTGCGTGCGGCAGAACCGCGCAATGAGTGCGGCGTCGATGCGGTCGGTTTTTGTCCGCAGCATCTCGCTCTTGGCGAATGCTTTGATGCGCATAGGGTTGACCAGGCTGACGACATGGCCAGCCCCATGCAGCGCGAGCGCCAGATCTTCGCTCCATCCGCCGGTGGCCTCGAGACACGCGTGCACCCTCTCGGCTTTGCGGTTGCGTAACCAACTCTGTAACTGCTTGAACCCTGCCGCTGAATTGGCAAGGCTCTTAGACGTTGAGCGATCATGCTGCAGCAAAACCGCATGCATCTCGTGCTTTCCGACGTCGATGCCTAGGATCTCCACGCTTACCTCATTCGCCGGCAAGCTATCCCGAACGATCACCCTGATGCATACAGGCTTCGCGACGTACGCGGCCTAAGATACGGTCCGATCTCCAGGATAGCAGTCATCGGGTCGGCCATCGATCTTATTTCCGGGCTCGAAGCCCAAGGCGTTTTAGGATGTGCCGACCCGCCCTTCCGGGTTAAGGGACCGTTCAACGCGGCCCACTCGGTAACATATCAGGCGACGCAAAAATGAGGCATTGCGTGCTGGCGGCTAACGTGCGGTACAACTGCGATTGGAGGCTTCGTTTTGCGACGCCTCCAGTTCGCATCCCGGACGAGATTGCTAACCCCTCTGAAATCCTTGTGGTGTTGACAAATCCAGCAAGAAGGCGCACCCTGGCTGTAAGGGTTTAAACTGGTACGGCGCAGCTTTGGCTCGTCGCAATTAGCTCTTTCTGGCGAAGCCCGACCCTTCACGCAGTCCTGCAATCGAAGTTCACGGACTTTGATGCCCGATAATTACGATCAGACGATGCGTTGCAGGCGCACGGCCGTCCTGAAACCACTTCGGAGAAAGTAGGTTGGACCCAATGCGGATTTCGAACTCAGCTCGCTACGCACTAGCAGGGTGCATGGCTTTCTCGATGCTCGCGGGATGCGGCGGGTCGCCATCGATGGCCCCCTCGGCGCCCGAGGGTCCAGGCGTTGCGCCAAATCGCTCACATAATTATCAGCTCCTCTATAGATTCCAAGGCGGCCATGACGGGTACTATCCAGTCGCAGGTTTGCTTGCCGAAAACGGCCAGTTGTACGGCACGACGTCGAACGGTGGCGGCTCGGGCGCCGGTACCGCGTTTCAAATCTCGCCGTCGGGCATGAAGACCATCATTTATAATTTCCAAGGCTACACCGACGGTGCATATCCGCAGGCCGGCTTGATTGCCGGTCCTGGTAGCGTGTTGTACGGCGCTACTGCAGACGGCGGTGGCGGGGGGCATGCGCATCTGGCCCAGGCTGCGGCACGGTGTACGAGTTAGTGCCGAGCGGCTCCGGCTACGCCGAGAAAGTCGTCTACGCATTTCACGCTGGCAGCGATGGTGCAACCCCCGTGGGAGGGCTACTCTCGGATCAGAGCGGCGCCCTTTACGGCACGACGCTGGTTGGCGGTGGATCTGCAGCCTGCTCGACTCCTTCCTACGCCAGCGGTTGCGGTACAGTCTTCAAGCTGACTCCGGCGGGTTCAGGTTTCACCGAAACCATCCTCTATAGTTTTCAGGGGGGAAACGATGGTGCAAACCCCGGGGCCACCCTGATCGAAGACGGCGCGGGCGCGCTCTACGGTACGACGCAATACGGTGGGGCGAACGCGAGCGGGTGCACGTCGCCCTCCGGCATCGCGGGTTGCGGGACGGTCTTCAAGTTGACTCCTTCGGGATCGGGTTACAGCGAAACCATCCTTTACCGCTTTCAAGGTGGACCTGACGGTGCAGTTCCGCACGCGGCACTGGTCGCGGGCAGCGGAGGCACGCTCTTTGGCGTAACCTATCGCGGCGGCGCCGTAGGCAACCACATGAATCGTGGCACGGTGTACGAACTTACGCCTTCGGGATCGGGGTATTTCGAAAGCATAATCTTTAGATTTGGTAATGCGGGAGACGCCGGTGGCTACGATGGGAACGGCCTATACGCCGACGGTCAGCATAATCTCTACGGCACTACCGCAAATGGCGGTAATGATCGTGGGAGCAGTTGTGGTGTGGTGTTCGAGCTGCATTCGACGAATGGCTTCCAGCACACGATCCTTTATAAATTTGAAGGGTTGCGGAGAGGCCAGCGCGACGGTTGCGGACCACTCGGCGGCTTGGTCGCCGACTCGTCTGGCACGCTATATGGCACAACTGAGTTCGGAGGTCTGCGCGGAGGTCGCCACCATGGTTGGGGGACGGTATACAAAGTATCGCCTTGATGGCCAACAAGCGGACTGAGCCAGCATGAAATTAGGCGATAGCAAAACGAGGCGTTGCGTCTAGTGGCTAGCGTGATTGTCGAAGCGGCAGCGCACGCTTCGAGCTCGCATAGCAAATAAACAAAGGCCTTTCACACGGCCTTAAACGCAAATGGCCGGCTCGCGCCGGCCATTCTTTTTTCTGAATCACCTAGCTGCCGAGCGCCTGGGCAGGGGCGCCTCGTTTTAAAGTGGCTTAGCTCCTTGTCCCATCGTTGAAGGTGTCCTCTTCGCGCGGATGGCGCATTACCTCGATAGCCTATCTAGCGGCGAATCTAATCCAGAACTAGGCGTTCCGCCAGGACGACATCGCTGACGCGGTCGACGTTGACGGCCGTCTCGGGATAGGGCGAGACGAGCGCGCGCACCGGCGCGCCGAGGATCTTTGACGCGCGCGCCTCCGCTGCGGCGATGCTGAGCCGCCCGACGGCGAAACGCGCGAGCATGTCCCATCCGAAGAGCGACGCGAGGCGAAACGGATGTTTGCGTGCCGCGCCGAGCCGCTCGATGAAGCGCTCGAGCCGCGGCAGCGCGCGCGGCTTGATGCCGACGATTCCGCCGCCGCAAAACGTGCCGTCGCGCATGCGCGCCCACGTGTGCGGAACGTCGGGAAAGCGGCGCATGTGCGCGCTCTTCTCCACGCAGCCGTAGACGACGTCTGCATCGAGCGCCCGCAGCCCGCGCAACGAAATCGTCGACCGCCTCGGGCGTGAGCACGGGCATATCCGACGCGACGACCAGCATGGCATCGTCAGGCGCGAAACCGGCGAGTCCGTTGCGCAGGCTCTCGATGATGCGCACGCCGTCCGGCCGCAGCTCGTCCGCCGACGCCAAATCCGGATGGCCGGCGACGCTCGGCGGCGCGACGACGACGATGCGGCCGATCTCGCGCGATCGCGCGCAGCGCCCGCAACACGCGCCCTACCAGCGTCACGCCGCGCGATCCGCACGAACGCCTTGTTCGGCGCGCCCGGCTGCAAGCGCGCGATGTCGTCGAGCGGGCCTCCGGCCAGAACGATCGCGTCCACGTTCAGCGCCAGTCCGGCGTCGCTGCGAACGCGGTCGCGTAGCGCTCGTACGCGGCCGGCAGCGTCGAGCCGCTCGCCGATCGCGCACGACGTGCGCGCGTTCCGGCGCAATCGTGAATACGCACGAGCCCGAGCCGGCCAGCAGCGCGTTGCGCGCGCCCGCGGCGCGCAGCGCGTCGATTGCCGTCGCGACCTCCGGGGCTTGCGCTGCGATCACGTCGTGGAAATCGTTTTGCAGCAGCGCCTCGACGCGCTCGAAATCGCCGCGCTGCAACGCCTCGAGCAGCGCGATCGACACGCTGCCGTTGCGTGCGCGCTGCGGCCGTCGGTCGCGCGTCGAGCGCCGCGTACGCCTCCGCCGTCGAGACGGCGACCGGCGGCTTCACGATCAGTAGCGTGCCAGCGCGGAAGCGCTCCGGCCGGCGTGATCCGTTCGCCGGTTCCCTCGACGAGCGCGCCGGTGCCGGCGAGAAAGAACGGCACGTCCGACCCGAGCGCGCGCGCGATCGTCAGCCAGTCGCGCGGGCCGGCTCGCCGAAGGCGCCGCCCATCGCGCGCGCGCAACACCGCCGCGGCGTCGCTCGATCCGCCGCCCAGGCCGGCCTGCACGGGTATTCGCTTGCGCAGCTCGATCCGAACCGGCGGCGGCTCGCCCAGCGCGCGCACGGCCGCCATGGCGAGATTGCGCTCGCCCTCGAGCTCGCGCGACGTCGCACGAAAAGATGAAGCGCTCGCTCGGCTCGATCGATCAGTTCGTCGGCCAGCTCGAGCGGCACCATGACGCTGCGAATCCCGTGATAGCCGTCGTCGCGCCGCGCGAGAACCTCGAGCGTGAGATTGATCTTCGCCGGAGCCCGGAGGATCGGCATCGCGCCTGTCGTTTGCCGCCGCGCGAGGAGGCGCCTTTGCGCTCGGCGCCGCACTAGGCCTTAAAGAGATGGGGTCTGAGTTATGATGCGCAACGCAACGAGTTTTGCGCCTACGTCCTGCACGAATCGGAAACGCCCTACGGGCTTTTGCTCGGTAACTTTAAGACCTACGCGCAGTCGACCGCGAAGGGCGGCGTGCGCGGCCTCTGGGACGCCGATACGGATCAGATCATCTTCGGCACCCATCACATCGCGTACCGGCTCGGCGACCGCACGTTCTTTCCGCATCAGATCGAGCGCGATCTCACGTTTCTGCCCTACGCGCAGATCTCCGAGTTCACGCTCGAGCATCGCGTCCACGTAACCGAAGCGTTCTACGTTCCGTTCGGAGCGGGTTTCGACCGCGCCGTCTCTTTCGTCGTCGACGTCACGCTCTACAACCCCGGTGCGCGACGAGATCGAAGTCGCGCTCTTCCCGTGGGCGATGCTCGTCGGTCAGCGCTTCTACGGCGAGCCGGAACACGAGGTCCGCGCCTGGAACGACGGGCGCTTCATCTGCTCCAGGAATCTCGAGACCGGCGGCGAGCGCTGGTGGGGCGGCTCGCGCGCGCCGGTCGCCGTGCAGCTCTCGCTGCGCGAGCAGGTGCTGCTCGAGGCGATGCGCCGCGCCACGCTCGCGACGGAAGATTCGCCGCAGACGCTCGGCGACGTGACGCCGCAGCAGGCCGAGCTCGTGAGCCGCCGCATCTTCGGCGCGTTCGAGTATCGCATCTCGGTGGCGCCCGGCGCGCGCGAGTCGCTCCGCCTTGCCGTCGTCTACCACAAGGGGGGAACCGAGCGCAGCCGCCCGGTGCTGAGTCGCTCATCGGCGACCAGCGCGCGCTGCACGACACGCAGGGATACTTCACGCAGCGGCTCGCCGACGCGCGCTTCCTTACGCCGTCGCCGGAGATCAGCCGCGGCATGGCGTGGGCCAAGGCCAACATGCTGCGCATCGTCAAGGAGTATCCGCACGGATGGGGCGCGACGAATTCGCCGCCATCCGACATCCTAGTCTCGCGCGACACGTCGTGGCTGGTTCACGGCTTCGACTACTTCTGGCCGGAGTTCAGCCGCAACGCGCTCGAGGTGTTCAACCGCGCGATGGAAGACAGCGGCCTGATGGTCGAGTACGTCCGCGGCGTCAGCGGCTACAAGACCGACTACGATCTGAACATCAACGACGATACGCCGCTGCATCTCGTCGCGATGCTTCACCACTACAACGCGACGCTGGATGACGACTGGGTGCGCGAGCACGGCGCGATGATCGTGAAGCTCGCCGACTACATGCTCACGCAGCGCGACGATCACGGCCTGATCACCTGCCGGGCCAAGGGCGTGGACCTCTACGGCATCAGCTCGTGGCGCAACATCATTCCCTACTACACGCTCGACGGCGCCGTCACCGAGATCAACGCCGAGGCCGTGTTCGCGCTCGAGGCGGCCGCGATGCTCTGCGCGGTAATGGGCGACAACGACCACTGGGAGCGCTACGGCAACGAGGCGCAGCGGATGCGCGAAGCGATGATGGACTACCTGTACAACGACGACACGGGCGCGTTCGTGCTCAACTACGATCAAGACGGGAACTATCAGGACAACTTCACTGCCGACGAGATCTTCCCGGTGCTCTTCAATATCGCCGACGAGCCGCAGCGCCGCGCGATTCTCGCGCGGCTGCAGGAAGCGGACTTCGTTACGCCGGTCGGGCTGCGCACGATCTCTACCGCCGACGCCTGGTACTTCCCGTCGTACGGATTCGGGCTGCTCGGCGGCATCTGGCCCGACCTGACGTTGTGGTTCTGCGTCGCGCTCGCGCGCAACGGCATGACCGATGCCGCGGTGCACTTTCTCAACATCTCGTACGCGGCGATGGAGGGCGGCAGCCCGCGCAACACCGTGCCGGGCGAGTTCGCAGAATGGTTCGACGGCGGTTCGCTCAGCAATCGCGGAATGTACCTCTCGCCGTGGACGGGCGCGAAGTATCTCTGGGCGGTGGCCGAGACGGTCGGCGGTCTGAACGGCTATCGCACGAGCGGCCGTCCGCACCTGGCGCCGCTGCGGCCGAAGGGTTGGCAGTGGGTCGCCGCCGCGCGCGTCCATTGGGGCGGACGCCGCTGCACGTACGTCGTGGATCTGCGCAACGACACGATCTACGGCGACATGCCGAGCTCTCGGCGGAGGAACCGTTCAAGTGCATCTATGCCGGCCGCGACGTGAGCGACGAGGTAACCACGTCGCCGGTCGAGGTCGGTGCGATTGCTTTCGAAGACGAGAGCGGCGCGGTACGCATCTTCGTCGGCAATCTGACCGACCGCGCGCGCAACGTCTTGCTGGAGTTCCGCGGTCACACGGCGCGCGTCGACATGGCACCCGGAGAGCTGCGCGAGGTGCATTTGATCGGCAAGCCCAGCGACCGCCGCGCGCGCGCCGCCAAGCTCGACGTCGTGCGTCCGCTGGCGCGCGTATGAAGCTGCCGACGATCGTGCTCGCGGTCGGCGCCGCGGTGCTATTGATCGCGGTGGCCATCGGAGAGCGCATGGGCGACCGCGTGATCGGGCAGGCGACGGAGCAAACGCTGCAGTCCGTCGGGCCAGTCTCCGTGAGCCCGTCGCCCAACGCGTCGGCGCAGCCCTACGGCCCGGACTGGAAGCGCTCGCAGGCGCTCTCGGCGGCCGGCGACCCGCACTTTCCGGATCCGCGCGTACCGCCGCAGCCGCTGCCGACGCCGCTGCCGACGCCGAAGCCGCGCCCGACCCCCGTCCCGACGCCGACCCCGAATCCGAACGTTCCGATTTGGCGGCAGAAGCCGCTGCCCACGTTCCAGCCGTCGGCCGCGCCGGTACTGCCGGCCACGGAGGAGCCGTCCGGCACGCCAGGCTCCCCGGCCGCCGCGGCCTCGCCCTTGCCTTGAACTGGCGTTCCCAATGTTCTCATTGGGATCGCCTGTTATGATAGGAACATGGAAGGCACCGGAACGATAATCGTCAAGCGCGGGCTCGCGCAGATGCTCAAGGGCGGCGTGATCATGGACGTCGTCACCCCCGAACACGCGGCGATCGCGCAAGAGGCCGGCGCCGTGGCCGTCATGGCGCTGGAGCGCATTCCCGCCGACATTCGCGCCGCGGGCGGCGTGGCGCGAATGAGCGGCATCGACCTGATCCGCGGCATCATGGATGCGGTCACGATTCCGGTGATGGCCAAGGTGCGCATCGGCCACTTCGCCGAGGCGCAAGTGCTACAGCAGCTCGGCGTCGACTACATCGACGAGTCCGAAGTGCTGACGCCCGCCGACGACAAGTATCACGTCGACAAGCAAGCGTTCAAGACGCCGTTCGTGTGCGGCGCGCGCGACCTCGGCGAGGCGCTGCGGCGCATCGCCGAAGGCGCCGCGATGATCCGCAGCAAGGGCGAGGCCGGGAGCGGCAACATCGTCGAGGCGGTGCGCCACATGCGCGCGATCGGCGATGCGATTCGCGATCTCAGCGTCGCTCCGAAGGAAGAGCTCGTCGCGCGCGCGCGCGACTTGGGCGCCCCGCTCGAGCTCGTCGCGGAGGTCGCCGCCAACGGCAAGCTTCCGGTCGTGCTGTTTTGCGCCGGCGGCGTCGCGACGCCCGCCGACGCCGCACTCATGATGCAGCTCGGCGCCGAGGGCATCTTCGTCGGCAGCGGCATCTTCAAGTCGAAGGATCCCAAGCGCTTCGCGCGCGCCGATCGTCGACGCGACGACGCACTTCAACGAGCCGAGCGTCGTGCTCGAGGCGTGCCGGTCGCTGGGCTCGTCCGAGGCGATGCCCGGCCTCGACGTCCGCACGTTGACCGAAGCGGAGCTCATGGCACCGCGTGGCAACTAATCACGCCGAAGTCGGCGTACTCGCGCTACAGGGCGACGTCGTCGAACACGTCGCCGCGATGCGGCGCGCCGGAGCCGACGCGATTGCGGTGAAGAACGTCAGCGCGACCTCGCGGACGTGGACGCGCTCGTCATTCCGGGCGGCGAGTCGACGACGGTGATGAAGCTACTCGAACCGCTTCGCGCTCGACCGGCCGATCGTCGCGCGCGTGCGCGCCGGAATGCCGCTGTGGGGCACGTGCATGGGGATGATCGTCGCCGCGCGCGACGTCGCCGACGCGCAGCAGCCGACGCTGAACTTAATCGACATCACGGTGCGGCGCAACGCGTTCGGCCGGCAGAACGAGTCGGCCGAGATCGATCTGCCGATCGCGGCGCTCGGCGATGCGCCGTTCCCGGCCATCTTCATCCGCGCGCCGTGGATCGAGCGTCGCGGCCCCGGGGTCGAGCTGCTCGCGCAGCGCGATGGCCACGGCGTGATGGTGCGTCAGGCAACGTGCTCGCGACCTCCTTTCACCCCGAGCTCACCGCGGACGACCGCGTCCACCGCTACTTCCTCGACATGCTTTCCAAGCAAGGGAAGAAAACCGCCGCGGCGTAAGTTTGGGCCGAGATGCCTAACTCGGCCACCTCTCCGGATGCACACGGAGGGTTTCAAGGCCAGATTCCGCCCGTCGAGCCTCTGCTCGGCGAGGTGATCGCGACGCTCGCGCTCGCGGCGCACGCATATCTCACCGAAGGCGAGGGTCGCGAGCCCGATCATGCATCCGCGGAAATCGCCATCGACGTCGCGACCGCGGCATTCGAGCGCGTGAAGGAAAGGTTGGACCCGAACCAACGGTTAGCGATAACGCAGATGCTAACCGAAACGCGGCTCACGTTCGTTCGGAAGCGAGGCACCTAAATTGCCTCGCCCTTTAGGCTTCATGAGCGAGGTTCTGGTTCTAACTTCACCTACGAGGCGCTGAACGTCACGAGTTTTCAGCGCGCGGTGAAGCTGATCTTCGCCGGCAAGGCCGAGATGCTGCACGGCCGCGAGCGCATCCTGGCGTCGCCGAGCTACGAGATGCGCATGCCGTCGATCATCCGGATGCTCTACTATATCCGCCGGCCGATGCAGAAAGTGGCGCTGACGAAGAAAAACGTCCTGATCCGCGACGACCACACCTGCCAATATTGCGGCATCCACGGCGAGCGGCTGATGACGGTGGACCACGTCATACCCCGCAGCCGCGGGGGAGACTCGACGTGGGAGAACCTCGTATGTGCGTGCATGCGCTGCAACAATCGTAAGAACAACCGCATGCCGCAAGAGGCGAACATGTCGCTGCAGCGCAAGCCGCGTCAGCCGAAGTACATCCCATGGATTCAGATCAAGCGCAACACGCTGCCGGACGAGTGGGGCAAGTTCCTGTTCCTGTACAACGTCTCGATCGAAGAGCGCATCGAAACCTAGCAGTCCGAGGTGGCTCTGCAGAATCGCGTCACCCCGTACGGGGAGATCGTGGCGGTGACGGGCCGCGGACTGATGATGGGCAACCGCGGCATCTTGCACGACGACGACCGGCGGATCGTCAAAGCGTTTCAAGTGAAGCGCTGGATCGCGTGCATGCTGGAGTTCCGCGGCCGCCGACGCGAGGTGATGACGCCGCACCGCTACACCGAGCTGTTCTTTCTCGATGAGGCGACCGCGTTCGGCGCCGGGCACCGTCCCTGCGCGGAGTGCCGCCGCGTCGATTACAATCGCTTCCTCGGCTGTGGGAGGGCTGGTCGGGCGCGCCCGCGAGCGCGGACGCCATGGACGTGCGGCTGCACGCCGAGCGCATCGAGCGCAAGCGGAAGAAGACCTATCGTGAGGATCTCGCGCGCCTACCCGATGGCGCGTATGTCGCGCTCGACGGCCAGGCGTGGCTCGTCTGGGATTCCAATATGTTTGCGTGGTCTGATTCGGGTTACGTGAGACGCCGGCCGCGCGGGCGCGGCGAGGTTGACGTGCTTACCCCGCGCGCGGCAGTCGCGATCCTTGCGGCGGGGTACCGCCCGACGATCCACCCGACGGCGGAATAGGTCCACTAGCACCGAAGCGGCGGGAGATGCCGCTGCTGCTCGCCGCGTTTCTGTTGGGCTGCGTCGCCGGTCTGCGCACCTTCACCGCGCCCGCCGTCCTGTGGCTGATGCGCCACACCTCGCTGCTCGCGTATCTGCTCGGCATCGTCGCCCTGGCGGAATATCTCGCCGATCTTCTTCCGAACGTCCCGGCGCGCACGAGCGTCGGGCCGCTCGTGCTGCGGATGGCGAGCGGCGCCTTTTGTGCCTGGGGGCTGACCTGGTCGGGCGGCGGCTCGACCGTCGCCGCCGCGGTGGCCGGTGCGCTCGGCGCGATCGTGGGTGCGTACGGCGGCTTGGCGCTGCGAATGCGCGCGATCGCCGTGATCGGTCCCGTGCCCGCGGCGCTGGCCGAGGACGTTGTGGCCGTCGTCGGCGCGATCCTGATCGTTGCCTACGCGTAGGATCTCACGCTGATGTCGCACGTGTGGCTGCCGTTCACGCAGATGCGCGGTTTCGACCCGCGCGCGCGGACGTTCGTGCGCGGATCCGGGACGACGCTGGAAGACGCGCGCGGAGCGCACGTGTACGACGCCGTCAGCTCGATCTGGACTATCGTCCACGGGCACTGCCACCCGCGCATCGTCGACGCGATCGCGCGTCAGGCGGCGAAGCTCGACCACGCGACGCTGCTCGGCGCGACGAATCCCGTCGCGGAAACGCTCGCGGAACGCCTGTGCGCGCTCGCCGGGCATGGACCGCGCATTCTTCGCAAGCGACGGCGCGAGCGCGGTCGAGGCCGCGATCAAGATGGCCGCTGCAGTTTTGGCAGAACGCCGGTCAGCCGCAACGGCGCGCGCTTCGTTCGCCTGCGCGACGCCTATCACGGCGATACGGTCGGCGCGATGAGCGTTTCCGACATCGCCGCTTTTCAAGGCGCGCTTTGCGGACCTGACCTTCGAGACGCGGGCGTTCGACGACGCCGCATCGCTCGGACGCGGACGTCGCGGCCGTGATCGTGGAACCGCTGATTGCAGGCGGCGGCCGGCATGCGGCTCGTCGACCCGGCCGCGCTACGGCGTGTTGCGCGACGTCGAGCCGCTGCTCATCGTCGACGAGATCGCGACCGGATTCGGACGCACGGGACGATGTTCGCGTTCGAGCAGACCGAGCTGCGCCCCGACATCCTGTGCCTGGGCAAGAGCATCACGGGCGGGGCGCTCGCGCTCTCCTGCGCGCTCGTGCGGCGCGCGCGTCTACGACGCTTTCCTCGGCGACTACGACTGCGTTCGTCCATTTCTTTCACGGGCACTCCTACGCGGGCAACCCGATCGCGTGTGCCGCGGCGCTGGCGTCGCTCGACCTCTTCGACGAAGAGGGGACGCTGGCGCGCGCCACGGGCATCGCACGCCGCGCGGCTGCGCGTCTGGAGGAACTGCGCGCGCATCCGCTCGTGCGCGACGCGCGCCAGGCCGGCGCGATGATCGGCGTCGAGCTGTGCGGCGAAGCGATCGATCCCCAAGTTCGCTCACGCCGGCGTGGCGCGTCGCCGACGGCCTCTACGGCGCAGGCCATTTCACTCGGCCGATCGGCGACGTGCTGCAGTTCGTTCCCCCGCTCTGCTCGACCGACGCCGAAATCGACGGATTCTTCGATGCCTTCCGAAACGTGTTAGCGAGCGAATGAGCTTACCTCCGAACGCGTCGAACGCGCTGTTAAACGACATCCGCGCGCGGCAGCGCTATCGCGAACTGCCGGAGCGACAGCTCGCGAACGTCATCGACTTTTCCTCCAACGATTATCTGGGGCTCGCGACGGAACCGCAGGTCGTGGAGGCGTTGAAGCGCGCGTCGCGCGTGGGCTCCGGCGGGGCGCGGCTGCTGGCCGGGCGGCACCGCGAGCTATCGCTCGCTAGAGGAGGAGCTCGCGAGCTGGCTGGGCCGCGAACGCGCGCTGCTGTTCTCGTCGGGCTATCACGCGGCAGTCGGCGCGATTCCGGTGCTCGCGCGCTGCGTCGACGCCATCGCGTCGGATCGCCTCAACCACGCCTCGCTCATCGACGGGATCCGTCTCGCGCCGGTGCCGCACGCGATCTACGAGCATGCCACGCTGCCGCCCGCGAGCGATCAGCCGACGTGCGTCGTGAGCGAGACGATCTTCAGCATGGAAGGCGACGCCGCTGATCGCCGGACTGCTGCTGGCGGGACTTGGGCGGCGACGGCATGCTGCTTGCTCGACGAAGCGCACGCGCTCGGCGTCGTGGGAGCGGAGGGCGCGGGGCTCGCGGCGCGACCTCGACGATCCGCGCATAGTCGTGCTCGGCACGCTGTCGAAGGCGCTCGGCGCGCACGGCGGCTTCATCGCCGGTCCCGCGCCGGTCGTCGAGCTGCTCGTCAACGAGGCGCGCGCGTTCCTCTTCGACACGGCGCTGCCCGCGGCAATCGCGTTGGCGGCGCGCATCGCGCTGCTGCTGGCGCGGCGCGCCGAGGATCGGCGCGCGCGCGCTGCATGCCAACGTCGCGCGTCTGTGCGACGGCTTGCGCGTGCTCGGCCTTCCCGCGCCGAAAGCGGCCGGCGCCGATCGTCCCGGTACCGCTCGGAGCCGAAGAGCGCGCACTGCGCTTTTCCGACGCGCTGTTCGCGACGCGGCATCTTCGCTCCGGCGATCCGCCCGCCGACCGTCCCGCCCGCAACGTCGCGGCTGCGCGTCTCGGTGCGGGCCGATCACACGGCGGAGCAGATCGACCGGCTGATCGACGAACTCGGCAAGCTGTGAGCGATACGCCGCACCGCTACTTCGTGACCGGCACCGACACCGACGTCGGCAAGACGCGCGTCGCCGCAGCGCTCGCGCTCGCGCTGCGACGCATGCGGAGAGACGCCGACGGTCGTCAAGGCCGTGCAGACCGGCGTGGCGCAGGGTGCGCAGGGCGACGCGGCGCGAGCCGGCGCGCTCGCCGGCGTGCCGCACGTCGAGCTCGAGCGCTTCGCGAAGCCAGCGGATCCGTGGTCGGCGGCGCTCGGCGCGGGCGCGGACGCTGCAGGCGCGCGACCTCGCCGCGCGCATCGACGCGCTCGACGGTCCGCTCGTGGTCGAGGGATCGGGCGGCATTATGGTGCCGCTCAACGAGACCGAGCAGCTCGTCGACGTCGTGCAACTGGCGAAGCTGAGCGTCGTGCTCGTTGTCAGTCTCCGGCTCGGGCTGCATCAACCATGCACTGTTGACGCTCGAGGCGTGTCGCGCGAGCGGGCATCGTCGTGTCGCGGCGCGCTGCTGGTCGAACGCTGGGGTCCGACCGATGCCGAATACCGAGACGACGTGACGCGCGCGTTGCAGGAAAGTTGCCCGATAATTCGGCATTCTGCCGTTTGCGCCCGAGGAAGCGGACTCCGTGGCGGCGCGGCGCAGATCTCCTTGCTGCCTTTTATACGTAGAAACGAATGACGAACTCCCAAGCCACGCTCGAACGCGCCCGCGCGCAGGTGCTGGGCCGCGGCGTTCCCGCCGGGCGCGGATCTGCTGGGCGAGCTCGCGGCGCTGCCGGCGGATCGCGTTCCCGGGTTGCTCGCGCTGGCCGACGACGTGCGCTCGCACTGCTTCGGCAACGCCGTTGCGGTCGAAGTGCTGTACAACGCGAAGAACGGCGGCTGCTCGGAGGATTGCAACTTCTGCTCGCAGAGCGCGCGCTTCGCCACCGACGTCGCGGCCGAGCCGCTCTCGACGGTCGAGGGCTTCCTCGCCGCGGCGCGCGCGGCGCACGAACGCGGCGCCGGCGAGTTCTGCATCGTCGTCGCGGTTCGCGGGCCGTCGGAGCGGCTGCTGGAGCGCGTCTGCGCGGCCACGACCACGATCAAGGCCGAGCTGCCGCTGACAGTCGCCGTATCGCTCGGCATCCTGACCGACGACCACGTGCACCGGCTCGCCGAGGCGGGCGTCGACAAGGTCAACCACAACCTCGAGACCTCGGAGCGCTACTTTCCGTCGGTGTGCACGACGCACACATACGCGGAGCGCTGGGAGACGTGCCTTCGGGTGAAGCGGCACGGACTCGAGCTGTGCTGCGGCGGCATCATCGGCATGGGCGAGACGCTCGACGACCGCATCGCCTTTCTCGGCGCGCTGCAGGATCTGCAGCCGCAAGAGGTTCCGGTCAACTTCCTCAACCCGCGGCCCGGCACGCCGTTTGCCGCTAAACCGCTGCTCGATCCCGTCGAGGCGCTGCGCTTCGTGGCGATGGTGCGGCTCGCGCTGCCGCGCGCACTCGTGCGCTTCGCGGGCGGGCGCGAGGTGACGCTGCAAGGACTGCAAGATCTCGGAATGCGCAGCGGCGCGAGCGGCATCGTGCTCGGCGACTATCTCACGACGCCGGGTCGCGGCGACGCCGAGGATTTCGGCATGCTCGATCGCCTCGGCTTCGAAGTCCTGGCGTGACCGTTGGATCAACATAAGACCCCGTACTTCCAGGCGCTGCTCGACTACGTCGACGCGGGCGTGCTCCCGTTCCACACGCCCGGTCACATCCAGGGTAACGGCATGGACCTCGCGTTTCGAGAGTTCGTGGGCGACAATATCTGCGCGATCGACCTGACGCCGATGCCGGGCATCGACGACCTGCTGCAGCCCACGGAATCCATCAAGGAGGCGCAGCAGCTCGCGGCCGAGGCGTGGGGCGCCGACAACACGTTCTTCCTGATCAACGGCTCCACGAGCGGCAACCAGTGCATGATGATGGCCGCGGTGAACGCGGGCGACAAGATCGCGGTCCCGCGCAACTCGCACAAGTCGATGTTGGGCGGACTGGTGATGAGCGGTGCCGAGCCGGTGTACATGCGCCCCGAGGTCGATGCCGAGCTGCGCATGGACCACTGCGTCACGCCCGAAACGGTAGCGGCAACGCTGCGCGAGCATCCCGAGGTGGTGGCGGTCTATCTCGTGTCGCCGACGTATTACGGCGTCGCCGCCGACCTGGCAGGCGATCGAGCGCATCGCGCACGATGCGGACAAGCTGCTGCTCGTGGACGAGGCCTGGGGACCGCACTTCCATTTTCACGCAGGGCTGCCGATCTCCGCGACGGCGGCCGGCAGCGATCTCTGCATCAACTCGACGCACAAGATGCTCTCGGCGTTCTCGCAGTGCGCGATGCTGCACCAGAAGGGTTCGCGCGTGCGCCTCGATCGGCTCAAGGCCGTGCTCAAGATGTTCCTCTCGACGTCGCCGAACCTCCCGATGGTCGCGTCGTTGGACGTCGCGCGCAAGCAGATGGCGACGGAGGGCGCCGCGCTGCTCTCGCGCACCATCGAGCTCGCGCAGGAGACGCGCGGCCGCCTCAACGCGATCCCCGGCATCTACTGCTTCGGCGAAGAGTTGCAGGGCCGCGCGGGCATATTCGACCTCGACCCGACGAAGATCACCGTGACCATCAAGGGCCTCGGCTACACCGGATACGAGGCGTCGGAGATACTGCGGCGGCGCTACAACATCCAGGTCGAGCTGGCAGATCTCTTCAACGTCGTCGCGCTCTTCACGATCGGCACGACGCGCGACGCGGCCGAGCGGTTCGTCGAGGCGTTCGAGGAGCTGGCGCACGGCAAGCGCGACCGTCGACATGTTCGCGCCGTCGGGAATTCTCGAGCTACGCCTGAAGCGCGGAACGTTTGCGCTCCCCGCGGTGCCGCCGATGCGGATGCGGCCGCGCGAGGCGTTCCTCGCCGACACCGAGTTCGTCAAGCTGCGCGAGTCCAAGGGACGCATCTGCGCCGAGACGATCACGCCGTATCCGCCGGGCATTCCGGTGATCGCCCCGGGCGAAGAGCTCACGCCCGACATCATAGACTACTTGCGTTTGGAGATGAAGGCCGGCGTGCGCATCCAGGGGCCGTACGACGACAGCTGCGCACGATCCGCGTCGTAAAGGAGTGACGCCGCGATCCCGAGTAACCCTGTGACAGTGCCTTGGGAAGGCGCGGAAACGGGGATCAGTATTGGCGGTTAGAGTTCATCAAGTTTCCCCTAGTTGGGAACTCTCTCAGCTCCTCGACATCTTCCCACTCGCGATACGGCAAGCGCTCGTCCGTCTCGACAACATCGAAGACATCATCGAAGTCGTGCTCGACCTCGGGCGCCCGCCCGAAGCGCGCTTCGAGAGCGACTTCAAGTATCTCACCGACTCGCCGGTAAGCCACGAAGACATCGCGCACGTCTGCTCGCGCATCTCGCCGTTCGGCGCCGACAACCGCGCCGGCATCGAGCAGACGCTGCACCGCATCAGCGCGATTCGCAACCGCACCGGCAAGATCGTCGGCCTCACCTGCCGCGTCGGCCGGGCCGTCTACGGAACGATCGACATCCTGCTCGACGTGTTGCGCAGCGGCAAGTCGATCTGTCTGCTCGGGGCGCCCCGGCGTCGGCAAGACGACGATGCTGCGCGAGTGCGCGCGTGTGCTTTCCGAAGAGCGCAAGCGCGTCGTCATCGTCGACACGTCGAACGAGATCGCTGGCGACAGCGACATCCCGCATCCCGGCATCGGCCTGGCGCGCCGCATGCAAGTCGCCGATCCGGCGCTGCAGCACGCCGTGATGATCGAGGCGGTCGAAAACCACATGCCCGAGGTGATCGTCATCGACGAGATCGGCACCGAGGCCGAAGCCGAAGCAGCGCGAACGATCGCCGAGCGCGGCGTGACGCTCATCGGAACGGCGCACGGGCAAACGCTGGAAAACCTCCTGATGAACCCGACGCTCTCCGACCTCGTCGGCGGCGTCAGCGCGGTGACGCTCTCCGACGAAGAGGCGCGCCGCCGCGGCACGCGCAAGACGGTGCTCGAGCGCAAGGCGCCGCCGACGTTCGACGTCGTGGTCGAGATCCACGACCGCGATCGGCTCGCGATCCACAAGAACGTCGCCGACGTCATCGACGCGCTGCTGCGCGGCTACCAGCCGCAGCCCGAGATCCGGCAGCGCGAGGCGAGCGGCGCCGTCACCGTCGTCCAGGAGGCCGACACGGAGTCGATGCCGCGCCTGGCCGACGCGCTACGACCACGACCGCGAGCACGAGGAGCGCGATCGCCCGCTCTCGATCTTCCCCTACGGCGTGTCGCGCAACAAGATCGAGCGCGCCATCGCAAACCTGCGCGTCCACGCGTCGATCGCGCGAAACTGGGACGACGCCGACGTCGTGCTCACGCTCAAGACGCTCGAGCGCAAGGAGCAGCCGAAGCTCAAGCAGATCGCATCCGACAACGTGCCGATCTACTCGATCAAGACGAACACGACGACGCAAATTCAGGCCGCGCTGCGCGACGTCTTCAACCTCGGCTCGATCGATCACGAGGAGCTCGCGCTGCGCGAGGCCGAGGAGGCGATCTATCAGGTGCTGCTGACCAATGCAGGCGATCGAGCTTTCGCCGCAGACGTCGTACGTGCGGCGCATGCAGCACCAGCTGGCGGAGCGCTATCGCCTGCAGTCGCGCAGTACCGGCCTCGAGCCGAACCGCCGCGTCAAGATCTATAAGACGTCACCGTGACACTCGTAGTCGAGCGCTGATGTTCGTCGTCGTCGAGGGGATCGAGGGCAGCGGGAAGAGCACGCTCGTCGCCGGGCTGGCTGCGCGACTGCAGTCGCGAGAAGAAGAACGTCGTGGTGACGCGCGAGCCGGGCGGCACGCAGGTCGGCGACGCGGTTCGGGCGATCTTCTTGGACCGTTGCCTGTCCATCGAGCCGCTCGCCGAGGCATTTTTAGTCAACGCGGCGCGGGCGCAGCACGTCGAAGAGGTGATCCGGCCCGCACTCGCAGCGGACGGCATCGTGCTGTGCGACCGGTTTACAGATTCGACGCTCGCGTATCAGGGCTATGGGCGCGGCATGGATCTCGAGCTGCTGCGGGCGCTGTGCGACTTCGCGGCCGGCGGACTCGCAGCCGGATGTCGTGTTGCTCGTGGATCTGCCGTCGCCGCTGCGCGCGGGCGGCTGCGCGATCGTCCCGACGCGCCCGACCGCATCGAGAACGAAGACGACGGATTTCACGAGCGCGTGCGGCGCGGCTTTCTCGAGCTCGCGCGCCAGCCCGCGCCATCGCGTGCTCGACGGGAACCTGGCGCCGGAGCGTCTGCTGGACGAGGCGCGTGCGCCGGCTGTGAGCGAGTTGCGCTTCGACGTCGTCGGGGCCGAGGGACCGAAGCGGTACTTCGGCGCGCTGACGCTCGCAGACGCTGGCGCATGCGTACCTCTTCACCGGCCCCGCGGGCGTCGGCAAGAAGACGTTCGCGCGGCGCCTCGCGCAGTCGCTCCTCTGCCTCGCGCCCAAGGCCGGCGTGCTCGGATACGACGGAACGTGCTCGCTCGTGCGCGCTGTTTCGCGGCGAAAACGCGCGCCATCCCGACTTTCTCGAGCACGAGGGCGTGCTGCGCATCGGCGACCGCGACGCGCCGGCGGGATTCGGCGAGGGCGAGCAGCTCGTCGGCGCGCGATCTCGTGCGCCAGCTCTCGATGCAATCGTACAGCGGCGGGATGCGCGTGCTGCTGCTCGGCGACGTCGACTTCGCGACGCAGCACGCGGCCAACGCGCTGCTGAAGTTTCTGGAGGAGCCGCCGGCGGGCGTGGTGATGATGGTGACGACGGCGACGCCGGGGCGGCTGCTCGAGACGATCCGCTCGCGCGTGATCGAAGTGCGCTTCGCGCTGCTCGCGAAGGCCGAGGTGGCGGACGTACTTCGCCGCATGCACTACGGCGACGCCGACGCAGAGCTGGGCGCGTCGCTTTCCGCCGGCAGCGTGACGCGGGCGCTCGCGGCGCTCGAACCGGAGGAAGAGTCGCTGCGCGGCGCGGTCGTGCGCTGGTTCTTCGAGAGCGTCGAAGGCAAGTCGCCGCACGAGCCGTGGGCGACGCGCGAGACGCTCGCCGAGGGCCTCGAGACGGTCAAGACGCTCGTGCGCGACTGGATCGTCGCGCGCGGTCACGACGGCGTCGCGCTGATGTCCGTCGATCACGCCGATCGTTTGCGCAAGCTAAAGCCGCTTGGCAAACGCGAGGCGGCGGCGCTGCTGGCAAAACTCGACGAGGCTCAGCGCCTCGCGCGCACCAACGTTAGCCCCGACTCTGATCGGCGAGTACGTTCGGATGGCGCTCACCACAAGCCGCTGAACGCGATGTCGTCGTATTGCTTGGCGAACGGAAACGCGAGGTAGGCGAGCGCCAGAGCGCGCACCGCTGCCGTCACGAGCGACCAGATCATCGGCGAGAGATTCGCCAACAGGTAGGGCAAGCCGATCGGGACGGCAACATACCAGATCGCGAAAAACACGACGGCCAGGATGATGGAGCCGATCGGTTCCGCGCGCACTCCGCGAATTGATCCCGAGATGGCGAGCGCACCCGGCAGTCCGCCGATTGCCGCCGACGGAATCGTGAAGATCAGGAAGAACGCCGCGACGGCTCCAAGGATGAGACCCAAAGTGCCGCCGAGGAACGAGCCGATGTAGCTCGCCGCCCACACGACGAACTGAAAGCCGATGGCCGCGAGGGCAATGCTGCCGAACTTCCTGCGCCCCTCCTCCCAAGCCTCGTCGAATGTGCCGCGCCGGCGCCGCCAAATATTGTTGGCCGCAATGATCGTGACGCCGAAGGCCCACAGATAGACGAGCTGCACGATCATGCCGAAGAGCCCGGCGCCGGCGCCGCCCAGCGGATCGGTGAACACGGAGGACAACTGCGAGAGCAGCAGGTCCACGACGGCGGCCAGCAACGGCATGGCAAAGACCGACGGATGACGCAGCAAAAGTGGAACGGCGCGCACGTACATCCCGAGGTCGAGCCGCGGCCGCCGGCGCTGCATCGCTCTAGAAGCGGGCTCCCTCGAGCGCGTGCCTGCACGAACAATCGGCGTCCAGGTCGATCTTTGTGGCGATCTCACCGATCGCGCTTTCACCCGTTCGTTGTTTTTCGTAAAAACCTCGATGACTTCGTGATGCGATACCGGCGGCATCCCCTCGAGCCCGACGTCGTAGTCCGTGATCAGCGAGATGTTGAGGTAACACATTTCGAGCTCGCGCGCCAAATACGCCTCGGGATATTGCGTCATATTGATGACTTCCCATCCCGGGGCTTGAAACCAGTGCGATTCTGCTCGGCTGGAGAAGCGCGGCCCTTGAATAACGACTACAGTCCCAGTCTCATGCGTTTCGATGTCGAGCGATCGCAGCACGTTGATGGCGAGCGGTCGCAGCGTCGGGCAGTACGGATCCGCAAAGCTCACGTGTGTAGTGATCGGGCCGTCGTAAAACGTGTCTTTCCGGCCGGTCGTGCGATCGACGAGCTGGTCGCACACGACCATTGATCCCGGCCGCACGTCGGCCTTGAGCGAGCCGCAAGCGGTAGGACCGATGATCCACTTTACGCCGAGCTGCTTCATCGCGTACACGTTCGCGCGGTAGTTGATGGACTGCGGAGGGAAGCGATGATCCTTGCCGTGGCGAGGCAGAAAAGCCACGCGCCGGCCCGCGATCTCGCCGAGCGCGACCTTGTCGCTGGGCGCCCCGTAGGGCGTCTCCACCCACGCCTCGTGCGAGCTTTCCATCAGCGAGTAGAACCCGGACCCGCCGAATACGCCGATGTCGGCGCGCAGTTCGTCTGCCATAAGCTCGGGCCGTTTCGTCGCTTCATCAACGCGGGCCTGTCCCGTCGTGTGATAGGGCGACGCTGGCGCTATCTCTGAAACGCTCGATCCTACGCGCATTTCTGATTGGCAGCGGCGTTACGTGGCACCGCCGCGGCACAGACTCAATGGGATTGCGCGGCACGTGCCGCTCATCGCACGCACTCCCCGTGTCACTCTGAGCGTAGGATTGCCGTTGACTCGTGGCCGAGCGCGAGCGGCGCATCTTGCCGATCGCGTGTTTCAGCCGTTGACTCGGCGACACAAGCACGCATTATCGCGGCGCACCGCTAGACCCAAGTCGACCGTGGCCTTTAATTTGACTAGACTAGTATCATTAGATAAACTAGTATACATGCGCACCGTCGGTATTTTTGAAGCAAAGACTCATCTTTCGGCACTTCTGCGCGCCGTCGCACGTGGCGAGCGCATTCGGATCGCCGACCGCGGCCGCCCGGTCGCCGAGTTGGTGCCCGTTCGCAGCGCAGAACCATCCGATCCGATCGAACGGCTTCTCGCAAACGACGCTCCTCTGGGTATGAAGGTCCGGGACGCTATCGAGGCGGGACGAGAATGAGTGATTTCGTTCTCGACGCATCAGCCACGCTCGCGTTCGTCTTTCCGGACGAGCGCGATGCAAATGCGGTCGCGCTTGCACGTTCTCTTCGAACGCGCCACGCCTGCGCGCCGACGATTTGGCGCTGGGAAGTGGAGAATGCGATCATCACGGCAGAACGAGGGGGCCGTCTGACGTCGGAGCGCGCGACCGCGTTGCTGGAAGACGTTGCTGCGCTTCCGGTTGACTTGCGCGAACCGCGCGCTGGCTATCTGCCTCCAGCGCGTCGTTTCAAACTGTCGGTGTACGATGCGCTGTATCTCGAGCTCGCCGCACGGCTGCGAATACCGCTGATTTCCCGCGATCGCGCGTTACGCAGCGCCGCGAAACGGCTTGGCTTAGAGGCAGGTGCCGGCGTTCCCTAGCTAAGGTTGCAGCACGCCGATCTTCGTCTTAGCGGTGTGCCGTTGAAATTCCGCGAACCAAATGTTACCGTCAGGGCCCGCGGCGATGGCGGTCGGAAGCATCTCGTGACCGGGCGTAGAGTACTCGGTCATCGTCCCGCGTGTCGTAACGCGAACGATGTGGCCGTACTGCGATTCAGCTCCCCACATGTTGCCGTCGGGGCCGACGGTCACGCCGGCAAATGTTCCGCCCGACGATAAGGTGTAGAGGGTAACGTTGAAGCGGCGATCGACGGCCGCGAGCGCATTGCCGTCGCAGATCCACATGCGTCCGTCAGGTCCCAGTGCCATCTGTCCCGGAATGTAATTCGGACCGCCGATTGGCGCATAAACCTGTTTTCGCTTATGCGTAATGCGACCGACGATGACCGGATTCGCAATCGCGTTGAACCAGATCGCGCCATTCGGGCCGTAGGCCACCTTGTCAGCCAAGCTGTTATACGCTTTGAATGTTGCAACGGTAGTGCCGCTCGTGTCGATCTCCACGATATCAGAGCTGCTGCCGCCGAAAGATGTGTACCAGAGATGGCCACTTGCGTCGGGCGCGATCGACTCTGGCGAACCGTTACTGGCCTGGGAATACGTCGTAATTGTGCCGCCGTGCGTGATCGCGCCGACGTTATAGTCGTACTGATACGGATTGGTGAACCACACGCGACCGTCGGCGCCTGCCGCGATGTCGTAGACACCGTTTTCGAACGGAAAATAATGCTTTCTGCCCTTCGTCGTCATTCGCCAGATGCCCAGATGCGTCGGCTGGTAATACCCAAAAAGCGGATACGTTCCGAACCACATCTCCCCGTCCGGCCCGGCGATGATCGACGATGGGTACGTCCCAGTCGGTAGTTTATATTCGTGCAGAAAACGCGGCCCGGTCGCGCGCTCGGCGAACCGAGCGCTGTCGGCTACGAACGGGATCGCCGCACGCGTGCTGGGCGCGCTGCTGCCTGAACAACCCGCGAGCAGCGCCGCAAAACCGGCTCCGAGACATGCTGTCTTCAGCGGCGTCGTCAGCATAGCCGTTGCGCGCGGATGGTGAAGCTCGACGACGCGGGCTTGAGATCAACCGCCATCACCTTGGAGATGTAGGCGGACGTCAGACGTATGACACAGGAGGGCATCAGCGGTTAAAGTCGCTGGGTTTCAAATCGTCGAGGAACTTCTTGAAGCGCGCCATCTCGGTGTCGTTGATGGGTTTTTTCTCGGCGGTGGCTTCCTCGAGCACGATCTTGTCGGAGACGAAGATCGGGGCGGGAACGCGCAGCGCGAGCGCGATGCCGTCGGAGGGACGCGCGTCGATCTCCTGCAGCTCGCCGTTCGTGCGCACTACGAGCTTAGCGAAGAACGTCGAGTCTTTGATGTCGTGAATGACGACCTGCTCGAGGTTGGCATTGAGAGACTCGAGGATGTTGCGCATGAGGTCGTGCGAGAGCGGCCGCGGCACGGGTGCGCCTTCCAGTGCGAGTGCGATCGCGGTCGCTTCGAACGGTCCGATGAGAATCGGGAGATAGTGCGAGCCGTCCATGTCCTTGAGGATCACCACCGGGTCGTGGGTCAGGAGGTCGATGCCGAGTTTGTCGACCTTCATTTGGCGCATAGCGACGTATCCGACACGTCCCGACGATTCTCTTGCCGCCGTCGTTGCGGCCGGGTCGCCGGGTGCAAGGGCGGCCGCGACGAGCGGCCGAACCGGCGGCCTGCAGTGCCACTCTCCTGTGGAATCGTCGGGTTGCCGAATGTCGGGAAGTCGACGATCTTCAACGCGCTCACACGCTCGGCGCACGCCCTAGCGGCGAACTATCCGTTTGCGACAATCGAGCCGAACGTCGGCGAGGTCGCCGTGCCCGATCCGCGGCTACCGGTCCTCGCGCAGCTCGTCAACGCGAAGCGAATCATCCCGGCGACCGTTCGCTTTGTCGATATAGCAGGCTTGGTCCGCGGCGCCAGCACGGGCGAGGGGCTCGGCAATGCCTTCCTCAGCCACATTCGCGAGACCGACGCGATCGCGATGGTTCTGCGCTGCTTCGAGGATCCCGACGTGTCGCACGTCGAGGGCCAACCGGATCCGCAGCGCGATTCCGACATCGTGGCGATCGAGTTGGCGCTCGCGGACCTGGCAACGATGCGGCGGCGCATAAATAAGCTGGATCGCGATGCGCGCGCCACTCCGAAGCTGCGCGAACATCTCGCGGCCGCGCGTCGCCTGGAATCGGCGCTGGAGGAAGCGCGGCCCGCGCGCAGCTTCGCGCCCGACTCGGTCGAGGCGCAGGTTGCCGCCGATTCGTTCCTGCTCACGGCCAAGCCGGTGCTGTACGTCGCAAACGTGGGCGAAACCGAGCTCGGCGCGGACGGCGAGCAGGTGCGAGTCGTGCGCGACCTCGCGCGCGCCCAAGAGGGGCGCGCCGTCGTGCTCAGCGGCAAGGTGGAGGCCGAGCTCGCCGGGTTGAGCGAGAGCGAGGCGGCCGAGTATCGGCGGGAGCTCGGGATCGAGCGCAGCGGTCTCGACGAGCTCGCCGCGGCGGCATACGACCTGCTTGGCTTGACGACGTTTTTGACAGCCGGCGAGAAGGAGGCCCGGGCCTGGCCGATACGGCGCGGCATCAAGGCCCCCCAGGCCGCGGGCACGATCCACGGCGACATCGAGCGCGGTTTTATTCGGGCCGAGATCGTCTCATACGAGGACTACGTCAAATATCGCACTATGGAGGAGTTGCGGGCGGCCGGTCGCGTTCGCAGCGAGGGACGCGATTACGTGCTGCAAGAGGGCGACGTCGTCAACTTTCGCTTCAACGTTTAAACCAAGGGGCTGCGGCGCGCAACCGAAAAAGGTTAGGGTATGACCGCTACGCTGCGCCCTGCGGCGGGCTCAGGACCCTCCGTGCGCGACGTCTCCGTGTTCGGCGACGCCATTGCCTATTTCAACGAGGCCGCCGACCTGTTGGAGCTCGACGCCGGAATGCGGCGCATCCTCACGCATCCGACGCGCCAGATCATCTTTTCGATCCCGTTTCAGCGCGACTCGGGCGAGTTCGAAGTCTACACCGGCTATCGCGTGCAGTACAATTTCGCGCGCGGTCCCGCGAAGGGCGGCATCCGATACCACCCCGGCGTGACGCTCGACGAGGTGACGGCGCTCGCATTTTGGATGACGTGGAAGTGCGCTGTGGTGGACCTGCCGTTCGGCGGCGGCAAGGGCGGTGTAACCTGCGATCCCGCGACGCTTTCTTCCAACGAGCTCGAGCGCATCACGCGCCGCTACGCGGCGGAGCTGGTCGAGGTCGTCGGGCCCGACAAGGACGTTCCCGCGCCCGACGTCAACACGACGCCGCAGGTCATGGCGTGGTTCATGGACACGTACTCGATGCACACCCGCCAAAACACGCCCGGCGTCGTGACGGGCAAACCATTGGAGATCGGCGGATCGCGCGGGCGCGTCGAGGCGACCGGCCGCGGCGTGACGATCTGCGCCCTCGACGAGATGGCCGAGATGGAGCTGCGCCCCGACAAGGCGACGATCGCGATCCAGGGATTCGGCAACGTCGGCAAACACGCGGCGAAGCTGTTCGAGGAGCGCGGATGCAAAATCGTCGGCATCTCCGACGTCACCGGCGCTTACTACAACGAAAACGGCATCTACGTGGCCGGCGCCATGGAACACGCGGCCAAGTTCGGCACGCTGGAAGGTTTCAAGGGCGGCGAGAAGATCACGAACAGCGAGCTGCTCGCAAGCGACTGCGACGTGCTCGTACCCGCGGCGCTCGAGAAGGTGTTCACGGCCGAGAGCGCGGCGAAGGTGAAGGCGAAGCTGATCGTCGAGGGTGCCAACGGACCCACGACGCCCGAGGCCGACCGCATCTTCCGCGAGCGCGGCATCTGCGTGCTCCCGGACATCATGGCCAACGCCGGCGGCGTGACCGTCTCGTACTTCGAGTGGGCCCAAGACCGCATGGGATTCTTTTGGAAGGAGCCCGAGGTCAACGAGAAGCTCGAAGACTTCCTCCTCACCAACCTTCACGCGATCCGCTCGATCGCGAACTCACGGCACGCGACGCTGCGAACCGCGGCGTATACCCTCGCGATCGATCGCGTCGTCAAGGCCTCGAAGCTCCGCGGCATCTACGCGTAAGCCCCGATCAAGCCGCGCACAAATAGCCGGCGACCGCGGTTGCGGCGATCACGCCGGGGGTAGAATGAGCTGCAGAGAGGTGCGGCTCACATGACAACCCCCGAAAACGACCACGACACCGAGGAGTTCGAAACGCTTCTCGACGACGAGGACCGCGAGCTGCTCGAAAGGCCCGACGTTCCCGACGACGTCAAGGCCGAGGTCACCGAGCGTCTAGAGCGCCGGCACGACGAAGAGGAGCTAGACAAAGAGCCTTAACAGGTTGCGGAAAAACCCCTGGCACCGTCTCGAACCCGCCTGTTCCGCCGCAAACTGCGTCGCTCTTCGGTCACAATAGCGCTGCTATTGCTTCCTCATCGCTCCTTGTTTCGACGAAACATTCGGGCCCGATCCGGACACCGCGGGTCTTTCCGCAACCTGTTAAACGTGCGGAGCGTACGGGTCGGGGTAGCAGAGCTTCTTGCACCGGGATCCGTCGTAGACTGCCTTTACGTCGACCTCCGGTATGCGCGCGCCGTACGCTGCGTTGATCACCTTGATGAAGTCGTACGCGATCAGCGCATAACCCGTATCCGAAGGATGGATTCCGTCGAAGCTCAAGATGCCGCCGGGCGCCGCCGTCGAGCCGATGAAGTGAATGAATCCGAGCGTGCAGCAGACGCCCGGCGCAATCCCCGCCGCCGCGCGATAGTATGGATTGGACGGGTCGCCGCTCGCGATTCCCTGGAAGATGGCGTGAACGTCGACGAGCGGAACGCGCGACGATTTCGCGGCATTGTCGATGCCCCGGTTGATCGCGTTGTTGAGCGCCTGCACCCTCGCCGCGAATTCGGGCGTAATATAGTTGGCTCCTAGCCCACTACCTTTCACAGGTTTGCAACCCGGCGCCGGATTCGCGCAGTCGAGATTGGGCGCGTTGCCGTTTGCTCCGATGTAGTTGATGATCAGCACGACGGCCGCCAGCGTGAGGTATCCACACGGCTTCGTCGTCGACGTCGGCACGCAGCCGGGTGCGTTGAGGTGATACTCCTTCGCGATTCCGGGCAAGAAGCTCGAGACTCCGGGCGAAATCGCCATCAAGCAGCGAGCGTAGCTCGCGATCTTGCATGCGTCTGCGCCTTTTACCGGTCCAACGCGCTGGAAGTACCCCGTCTCGAGGATGTCGGGCAAGTTAGCTACGACGACGCGCGCGCCGGCGTGCTGCAGCGTCGAGATCGTCGCGCGGAGATCGCCCTCTGCCTGGCCCGGGTTCCGATCGCCGCCTACGAAGCGACCGCCGCTGCCCATGTATTTGAGCACGTCGTTGGCGCCGAGCCACACGGTCGCGAGCGTCGGCCGGCGCGAGGCCGCGGCGTTGACCTCGGTGAGGTGCGGCCCGAGGTTGGTGAAGTTGCGCAGCACGGGCCAGTAGGTGCCGCTCTCCTCGTTCACGACGTCGCTCAACAGGCCGGGGATGCCCGGGAGCTTGCTGCATGTCTGCGTCTGAGGCTGGTGAATCGTGTTTGCCTCGTGCAGTGTGAGGCCCGGAATCCCGACGTTGTGGATGAAAGTCGAGCCGGCATTCAGCCGCACGCGCGCCGAGGCTTTAAGCCCGAAGCCGGCCTGATTGAAGTCGTGCGCGTACGTGCACGGATTGGTACCCTTGAACTGACCGAACGGCGCGAACTGGCTGGGACCTGTCGGCACGATCTGGTTGTCGAGGCCCGGCCCTTTGATGAGCGGCAATGGGCTCTTCGACGGATCGTAGATTTCTTCGATCGCGGTCTGCAACGGCGAGCTCGACGCCTGCTCCACCAACAGCGCCCACCAGCCGTTTTCCTGAGTGGGCGGGATCTGGAAGCCCGGGTCGAGCGGGTTCGGCACGCCGGTCTGGCCCAAAATTCCGTCCGACTGATATCCGGCAGTCAGGCTATCACCGACGCCGACGATCTTCTGCGTCACGCCGACATCGTCGCGAACGCGACCGCCGGCGCTCATCGGAACCATTCCTTGTCCGCCGCTCAGACCGCCGCCGCCGCAGCCGCCGAGCGCGGCTACCAAACCCAACCAAGCCAATGCGCGAGTGCTTTTCATGTGAACCTCTGAGACTTACAACGGGAAGACACTGGGTGAACCGATGCCGAACTGCAACTGCAGCTGCGTGGCCTTGAGGCCGCCGATCGCGAGCCCGCACGCATTGTTGATGGCCTGCTGAACGGTCACGCACTTGATCGCGGTGATGCCGTCGGGCCCGAGATTGGTCGGATTGCCGCTGTTGAGCACGACTTGGACGAAGGCGTATTTGCTCAAGCGCTGCGAGGCGCCGAGGAAGTACGCGAAGAGATGCTCGGGATACGGATCGGTCGGGAGATAGTCGCGCGCGCTCTGCGGTTCGAAGAAGACGGTCGTGCCGTGAAACGGCGTGTATTCGAGGTAGATCACCTGCGGCAGCTGCATCGAGTTGCCGACGTTGGCTCCGGCCGTGTGCACGAGCCACTGCGGCGCCACGGTGAGCGTTCCGAACATTTTGGGCGTCTTCAGGAACGGCAGCGTAATGGCGACGGCGTAGTACTGCGCGGTGCGCACCGGGATGTTGATGACCGGGCCGTCGGGCAGGTTGTAGGTGAACGGCACGACGTCGTTGTTGTTCGGCGCGAAGCCGATCTGACCGCCGCGCGCGACATACGTCGGCGAGATGACGAACGGTACCGGTCCCGGCAGCTTGTCGGACCGGATCACGAACATCTTCTGCAGCATGAAGACGCCGAACGTGTCCTTCGTGCGCACGTTGATGTTGCGTCCCGCGCCCGGCCCGCACTTGTTTCCGCCGGAAAGATCGGCGCAGCCGACGGGATTTTGGAATCCCGCCAAATAGACCGGCGCGAGACCGCTGTTGAAGCCATAAGGCCAGTGCTGCAGTTGGAACATGCTCACAACCACTCGCGTCGACCAGTTGAAGCCGTAACCGACGGCGGCATCCATGCCGCCCATCAGCCAACCCTTGCCATACGACCCGATGTTGCCCCATGGATACGCGGCCGACACGTCGAGCCGGTACTCGATGCGGTTACCGGGCAGCTTCATTTCCGGTCCGACGCGGTGCTGCTGGACCGGCGGCACTTGCGCGACGCTGCCGTTGTCGGCCGACGCCTGCGGACGCGGTTGCGGCGTCGGCGTCAGGGGCTGGGACATCACGCTCTTGATCGCATCGTTGGCGCCCGGAACGATCGACTGCTGGTAGACGCTCTCGGTGCCGTCCGCGAGCACGGGCAACGCCATGGCGCAACTCGAAAATACCGCCGCTGCGGCCGCTACGACGCGACAGAATTTCCCGAGCATGCAAGCAACTCCCAAAAGCCGACGATGACGGCAGTTATTAAAACTATCAGTGAGTCAGCTAGAGGGTTGCGCCTATGCGATTGAGTTCCTTCCGACCAAAATCGTCCCTTAACCAAAATCATCGTTTTGGTAGTGATTTTGCGGGGGTGTTCTCAAGCGGAAGCTGCGACGAGCGCGGACCGGCGCAGGATGCGCACTTCGTTCCGAGCTTGCTCGTCCGCGCGAGCGCCGCAACAGGAGGAGCACACGATGTGCGACGACGAGTGGTTCCGCGGAGAACGCCCCCGCAAAACCACTACCAAAAAAGTGAGAACTACACGCCGACGGGCGGCGCCGCGGGCGTCTGCACGACTTCGCCGCGCGTTTGTCCGTCGCGCCCGGCCAGGCCGCCGCGCAGCTCGAACGACTTGATGATGACGTAGAGCACTGGAGTGATGCCGAGATTGAGCGCCGTCGACATCAGCATTCCGCCGAAGACGACGGTGCCGAGCGAGTGGCGCGCCGCCTCGCCGGCGCCGGTCGCGAAGACGAGCGGGATGACGGCGATCACGAAGGCGATCGACGTCATGAGGATGGGGCGAAGTCGCGTCTGTGCGGCGCGCATGGCGGCTTGCACGATGGTCGCGCCTTGGCGCAGCTGTTGATTGCCGAACTCGACGATCAGAATTGCGCTCTTACTCGCGAGTCCGATGAGCATGACGTAGCCCACCTGCGCGTAGACGTCCTGCGAGAGCGTCGGATCGAAGAGAAATGGGATCGGGAAGTGGCGCAGGTTTATGAAGAGCAGGGCGCCGAGCAGCGCGGTCGGCACCGCCAGCAGCACGATGAGCGGATCGATGTAGCTCTCGTATTGCGCGGCGAGCACGAAGAAGACGAACACCAGCGCGAGGATGAAGATCTCGATCGTCAGCGGTCCGGCGGCGATCTGGTCGAGCTGCAGACCGGTCCACTCATAGCTCACGCCCTTCGGCATTACCTTGGCGGCGATCTGCTGCATCGCCTGGATCGCGCTGCCGGTGCTCGTGCCCGGCGCGTTGCTGCCGTTGAGCTCGATGTTGCGATAGAGATTGTAGTGCGAGATGATCGGCGGTCCCAGCACCTGTTGGATCTGCATCAGCGCGGAGAGCGGCGTCATCACGGCGCCGTTTGCGGTCGTCGACGTCGCGCCGATTCCGGGCGCGGGCGTTGCGACGCCGGACGGCAGCACCGTCGTTCCGGGAGCCGAGCTCGAGTGAACGTAGAGACTGCCGAGCGATGCCACGCTGTTGCGGAAAGGCGCGTCGGCTTGAACGTCCACCTGCCACGACCGGTTCAGGTACGTGAAGTTGTTGACGTAGAGCGAGCCGAGGTCGACCTCCAGCGTCGTGAAGATGTCGGAGAGGGAGACGCCGATCGACTTGGCCTTATTCCGGTCTATGTTGGAGTCGATCTGGGGCGAGTTGATCCGGAACTGCGTGAATGTGTTCTGCAGGCGCGGATCCTTGGCGGCCGCGCCCATCATCGCGTACGCGGCGTTCATCAGGCCGGGCAGGCCGACGTTGCCGCGATCCTCCAGCTCGAACTGGAAACCGCCGAAGTTGCCGACGCCGTTGATCGCAGGCGGATTGAAGGCGAAGATCTGCGCCTGCGGAATCTGCATGTAAAAGGCGCCGTTCAGGCGCTGCTCGACGGCGAAGACGCTGTGCGGCGTGCACGCATCCGGGTGCGCGAAGAGGAAGATCAACTGACACCAGGGCGGCGATTTTCGCTCGCCCCACGGCTTCATCAGCGTGAACATGATGCCGCGGTTGGGCGCCGATCCCGAGAAGCCGAAGCCGCCGACGTCGAATATGTGCTGCACTTCGGGTTGCGCGGCAATGATTTTCTCGGCCTTTATTGAGATGGTCCGCAAGCCCTCAAGCGACGTACCCTCGGGTGCCTGTACCAGAGTAATGAAATAACCGAGGTCTTCGTCAGGCAGGAAGCCCTGCGGCGTCCTCGAGGCAAGGAACAGCGTGACCAACAACGCGCCCACGAAGATCGCCGCGATGGCCCAGCGCCGCCGGAACATGGTGGGCAGCGCGCGCCCGTACCAGTCGCGGAAGCGCTTGAAGTTCGTGTTGAACCAGCGGAAGAAGGCCAGCTTCGACTCGTACTCTCCCGAGAGGAGCCGCGCCGATAGTACCGGCGCGAGCGTCAGCGCCATGAACAGCGAGATCGTGATCGACGCCGCAATCGTCAGCGCGAACTGCTTGTAGATCTGCCCCGTGGTTCCGGGCAGGAATCCGACGGGGACGAACACGGCGAGCAGTACGAGCGACGAGGCCACGACGGCGCTCTGAATCTCGCGCATCGCCTCAGCGGCGCTCGCGACGCCGCTCTGTTTGCCCTTGTTCAAGTCCATGTGCCGGGCGATGTTCTCGATCACGACGATCGCGTCGTCGACGACCAATCCGGTCGCGAGCGTCAATCCGAAGAGCGTGATCGTGTTGATCGAGAAATGGAAGAGCTCCATCACGAAGAACGTGCCGATCAACGAGACCGGGATCGTCGCGGCTGGAATCAGCGTCGACTTTGGGTGCTGCAGGAAGACGAAGATGACGAGGATCACGAGCACGATCGACAGCAGCAGCGTCAGCACGACTTCCTTGATCGATTCGTTCACGAACGTCGTCACGTCGAAGGCCACCGCCCAATGCATCCCGGTGGGGAACTGCGGGGCGAGCTGGGCCATTGCGGCGTTCACCCTGCGCGAGACGTCGAGCGCGTTGGCGGTCGGATACTGCAGCACGCCGAGGCCGACGACCTGGCTGCTGCCGTCGAAGCGCAGGTCGGTCGTGTAGCTTTGGGCGCCGAGCTCGATCCGGGCCACGTCGGAGAGCCGCACGTATCCGCCGTTGGGGTTCGCCCGCAGGATGATGTTGGCGAACTGTGCCGGATCGGAGAGCTGCGTGAGCGCGTTGACCGTGTAAGTATACGGCTGGTTCTTAGGCGCCGGCGGGGCGCCGATGCTGCCGGCCGCGACCTCCGCGTTCTGTTCCTGCAGCGCGCTGACCACGTCGCTGGCATCCAGCCCCTGTTGCGCGAGCTTGACCGGATTGAGCCAGATGCGCATGGCGTACTGGCGCTGACCGAAGATGATCACCTGCGAGACGCCCTGCACGCGCTCGAGGTTGTTGACAACGTTGATCTGCGCGTAATTGCTCATCGCCAGCGTGTCGAGGCTTTTGTTGTCGGACGTCAGCGCTATGCCCATGACGAACGAGCCGGAGTTCTTGGCGACGGTGATGCCGAGCTGCTGTACAGTGGCGGGCAGCTGGCCGAGCGACGACTGGACGGCATTTTGCACGTCGGCGGCCGCGATGTCGAGGTTGACGCCGAGGTTGAACGTGCACGTGATCGTCGAGGCGCCCTGGGAGCTCGTCGAGCTGATGTAGCGCAGGCCCTGTACCGTGTTGACCGCCTGCTCGAGCGGCGTCGTGACCTGTGCCTCGACCGCCTGCGGGCTCGCGCCCGTGTAGACGGCGGTCACGGTGACGACCGGCGGCGCGATCTGTGGGTACTGCGCGATCGGGAGCGCCGGCAACACGACGAGACCGGCGATCAAGATCAGAAGCGAGCAAACGGCGGCGAGGACCGGCCGGTTCAGGAAGAGCTTCGTCACGTTAGCTGTAGCAACCTAATGCGAATACGGGCGGTTTCAGCCTCGCGCGTCTTTCGGGAATGCTTGCTCTGCATGATATGAACTGCGCGAGAGCGGGCTCGACACGACCTGGTGAAACCCCTTCCGCTGCCCGAGGCGCCCGAGCTCCGCAAACTTCGCGGGCGTCACGAATTCGATGACCGGCAGATGCTTGCGGCTGGGCTGCAGATACTGTCCCATCGTGAAGATGTCGATTCCCACCGAGCGCGCGTCGTCCATCGCGGTCTCGATCTCCGCGTCGGTCTCTCCCAGTCCAAGCATCAGTGAGGTCTTCGTGTAGCGCTCCGGGGCGCGGCTCTTGGCGTGCGCGAGTACCTTGAGTGACTGATCGTAACCGGCGCGCTTATCGCGCACGGACGGCGTGAGGCGCCGCACGGTCTCGAGGTTGTGCGCGAAGACGTCGGGCTTGGCATCCATCACGATGTCGACGGCCGTCAGATCCCCACGGTAGTCGCCGCTGAGGACCTCGACGCGCGCCCCGGGTACGCGCTCGTGGATCGCGCGCACGGTGTTGGCGAAGATCAGCGCGCCGCCGTCGGCGAGATCGTCGCGGTCTACGGCCGTCAGCACGAGATACTTCCAGCCGAGGTCGCGCACGGCTTGCGCGACGCGCATCGGCTCGAGCCACTCGACCTCGCCGCGCGGGTTGCCCGTCTTCACGTTGCAGAAACGGCAACCGCGCGTGCACGTGTCGCCCAGGATCATGATCGTCGCCGTGCCCGCGCCCCAGCACTCCGCCAGGTTCGGGCACGCCGCCTCGCGGCACACCGTGTGCAGTCCGAGCGAGTTCACCTCGGCCTTCACCCGCTCGTACTCGTCGCCGCTCGGCAACGAAACCCTCAACCAATCGGGCTTCCTCGAGCGAACTAGGTCGATCGTTATCGCCATCAGGCCACCAGCGCCGACGCGAATTCCACGTCAAACGTGCGCGCGAGCTCTTCGACGAGAGTACGCTTGGCGTGGTCCATCTCGATGCTGCGCCCGGTCTCCGCGCAGAGCGACGTGATGCCGCGATCGCTGCGACCACACGGGTTGATGAAACGGTCGTAGTCGAGGCGAGTGGAGACGTTGAGCGCGATGCCGTGCAGCGTGACCATGCGGCGAACGGCGAGCCCGATCGCGCAGACCTGCTTGAGGCCAACCCAGACCCCCGCGTGTTCGGGGCGGCGCTCGCCGCGCACGCCAAAGCGCGCGCAGACGTTGATCGCGGAGGCCTCGAGCGCGCGGACGAGCGGTACGACCTCGCGAAAGCGCTCGAGCCTGCGAATCGGGTAGACGACGAGCTGTCCCGGGCCGTGGTAGGTCACGTCGCCGCCCCGTTCGATCGCGACGCGGTCGACGCCGCGGCGTGCGAGCTCCTCGTCGCTCACCAAGACGTTCTCAGCCTTGGCCTGCCGTCCGAGCGTGATCACTGGCGGATGCTCGACGACGATCCACGTGTCGGGATCGCGCCCCTCGCGTACGGCGTCGTGCAGCCGATGCTGGAGATCCCACACCTCACGATAGCCACGCACGCCGAGATCGAGCAATCGCGCCCGCATCATTTATCCTTCAAACCCACGCCTAGGTTTAAACCTTCGCGGCCACCGGCGGCTTCGGCTTGGGGTTAATGATGTGAATCGCCTTGCCGTGCGCGGCCTCCGCGGCGTCCATGATGCCCTCCGTCAGCGTCGGGTGCGGATGGACCGAGAGGCCGATGTCCTCGAGCGTCGCTCCCATCTCCAGCGCCATGACGCCCTCGCCGATCAGCGACTCGGCCTGCGGCGCGACGATGTGCATGCCCAGCAGCAAGTCGCTCTTCGCGTCGCCGACGAGCTTGATCATACCGTCGGTGTCGTTCATCGTGCGCGCGCGACCGCTCGCGGCCAACGGGAACTTGCCGATGCGCGGCTCGTAGCCGGCGGCCTTCGCCTCTTCCTCGGAGAGCCCGACGGTCGCGACCTCGGGATCGGTGTAGACGCAGTTCGGCACGGCGACCGGATCGAACGCCGCGGACTTGTCGCCGTCGATCACCTCCGCCGCGACGACGCCCTGCTTCATCGCGCGGTGCGCGAGCAGCGGAGCGCCGGTGACGTCACCGATCGCGAAGATGTTGGCGACCTTCGTGCGCTGCTGCCGATCGGTCGCGAGGAAGCCGCGTTCGTCCGGGCTCAGCCCCGCGGCGTCGAGCCCGAGGTTGTCGGTGACGGGTCGGCGCCCGACGGCGACAAGCACCATGTCGAACTCGCGCGTCTCGTCCTTACCGGCGGTGCCGTCGCCGTTGATCGTCACGCGTGCGGTCTTGCCGTGCTTCTCTACGGCGCCGGCCTTCGTGTTCAGCATGATCTCGATGCCCTGCTTTTTCAGTATGCGTCCGAGCGTCTTGCCGATCTCGAGGTCCGTGCCGGTGAGGATCTGCGGCATCATCTCGACGACCAACACCTCGGCACCCAAACGGCGATACACGGTCGCGAACTCCAGGCCGATTACGCCGCCGCCGATCACCAGAAGCTTCTTCGGTATGCGCGCCAGGCCGACGGCGTCGTCGGAGTTGATGATCGTCTCGCCGTCGCGTGGCCACGCCTTCACGTCGACCGGCGCCGAGCCGGTCGCGATCACGACGTAGTCCGCCGTAACCTTTGCGCCGCCGCCGTCCTTCGTCTTGACGGCGATCTCGTTCGGGCTGCGCAGCGTCGCCTCGCCGGCGAGATACTCGACGCCGTTGGCCTTAAAGAGCGTCTTTACACCGCCGACGTTCGCGTTCACGACGTCGGTCTTGAACTTCGCTACCGTCTCGCGTTCGATCTCTGCCTTCGGCACCTTGAGTCCCAGCGAACCGGCGCGCTCGATGTGACGGATCACCTCGCCGACGTGCAGGAGCGCCTTGGTCGGTATGCAGCCCCAGTTGAGACAGACGCCGCCGACCTCGTCGCGGTCGATGCACAGAACCTTCTTGCCGAGCTGACCGAGACGGATGGCGGCGTGATAGCCGCCGGGACCGGCACCGATGACGGCGACGTCGACCGGGTGTTCTGCACTGCTCATACGGTCAGGCTTCGCCGGGGCGGGAGCGTTCCCCAGGGGGATTCGCGAAATGGAATCATCCATGTCGAGGATTGGATGGGCGGGAATCCTGCCGGAGCTCGACCGCGACTCGATCGTACCGCTCTATCGGCAGATCTACGAGCATCTGCGCGAGGCCATTCTGGCGGGTACGCTCCCCGAATCGACGCGCCTCCCACCCGAACGTACGATGGCCGAGCGCCTCGCCGTAAACCGCAGCACGATCGTGCACGCTTACCGCGAGCTGGTCGGCGAGGGGCTGATCGAACAGCGGGTCGGCTCGGGCTCACGCGTCGTGCCGCAGCTGCGTGGAGGGCAGCCCGAGCGCGCCGCCGGCGTGCCGTGGTGGGTAACGCTGCCGCCCTGGCGCGTCGGCGAGTTTCCCAACGTGCTCGGCGAGCTCGCGGCCAAGCACGAGGCGGGGCGGATATCGTTCGTGCAGGGCGTCGCCCCGGACGAGCCGTCGCCGCTCGGCGAGCTGGCGAAGTCGTTCGCGCGCGTCGCACGCGATCCGCGCTGCGTGCTCTCGTACGGCGACTCGGAGGGATACGAGCCGCTGCGCGCCGCGATCGCAGCGCGCATGAAAGCGCGAGGCGCCGCCGGCATCGCGCCGGGCGGCATCATCGTGCTCACCGGTTCCACGCAGGGCATCGCGATCGTCGCGCAGAGTTTAGCGGAGCCGGGCGACGAGATCATTGTGGAGTCTCCGTCGTATCCGGGCGCGCTGCAGGTCTTTCAGATAAACGGGCTGCGCGCGATTCCGGTGACGGTCGACGACGAGGGCATGCGCGTGGATCACATCGAGGCGATCCTGCGCACGCGGCGGCCGCGCTTCATCTATACGATGCCGTCGCTGCACAACCCGACGAACGCGACGATGAACGAGGACCGGCGCGAGCGCCTAGCGACGATCGCGCGGCGCGCCGGAGTGCCGATCGTGGAAGACGATCCATACGGCCCGCTCGGACCGCCCGGAACGCCGCTCGTGGCGCTCGCCCCGGATCACGTCGTCTACATCTCGACGTTCTCCAAGACGATCGCGCCGAGCTTGCGCGTCGGCTGGCTGGCCGCGCCGCGCACCGTCTTGGAACGCCTGCTGCTCCGTAAACAGGCGTACGACATGGCGACGAGTCTGTACGTGCAGGCCGCGGTCGCGGATTATCTGGAGCGCGGCTACGACGCGCACGTGGAGCAGCTGCGCAACGAGCTGCTCGTCCGGCGGACGATCGCGGACGCTGCGATCGCGGAGCACTGGCCCGTGAGCCTGAAGGTGAGCCGCCCAAACGGCGGATTCTACCTGTGGACGTCCACGCCGCGCGAGCTTCGCGCCCGCGCGCTCCTGGACGCGTCGGAGCGCCTCGGCGCGTCGTTTCTCTTCGGCGAGGCGTTCTTCGCGAACTCGGGCGGCGATCACTACTTCCGGCTCGCCCTCACCGCGGTTGCACGCAGCGAGATCGGCGAAGGCATCCGCCGCATTGGCGAAGCCATCGCATCGCTGCGATCGTGAGCGGGAGCGTGCAGCGGCGGTTGCTGCGCTGGTACAAGCGGCATGGACGCGCGGAGCTCCCATGGCGCGCGCGGCGCGATCCGTATCGCACGGTGATCAGCGAGTTCATGCTTGCGCAGACGCAAGTCGATCGCGTCGTGCCGAAGTTCGAGGCGTTCGTCAAGCGGTTTCCCAATTTTGCAGCGCTTGCACGAGCCTCGACGGCCGACGTGCTGCGCGAGTGGAAGGGCCTTGGGTATAACTCACGCGCGGTTCGCTTGCTCCGGCTGGCCAACGCCGTCGTCGAGCGCCATGGCGGCGCGCTGCCCAGCGAGAGCGAAGCGTTGCGCGCACTACCAGGGGTCGGGCCGTACACGGCGGCGGCGATTCGAGCCTTCGCGTTCGGTCTCGACGACGCGCCCGTGGACACGAACGTGCGACGCGTCGTGCACCGGCTCTGCCTCGGCGTGGAGTATCCGGCGCGTGCGACCGCGCGCGAGCTCGGAACGCGTGCCCGCCGGCTGGTCCCCGCCGGCCGCGCGCACGACTGGAACTCGGCGCTGATGGACCTCGGCGCCACGATCTGCACGGCGCGCTCGCCGCAGTGTGCGCGCTGCCCGCTGCGCATGGATTGCGCGGCGGCGCCGCTCGAGCCGGCGCAGCTGCGCGTTTCGCCTAGCGCTACCGCGGTGCCGTTCAAACACACGGTTCGCTTTGCACGCGGCCGCATCGTCGACCGGCTTCGCGACCTGCCGCCGGGCCGGCGCATCTCCCTGCTCGACCTGCACGGTGCCCTCGCCCCGGTAATCCCCGAACGTAGCGTCAACGACGTGCGCGAATTCGTCGAAGCCCTGGAGCGCGACGGCCTCGTGACCACCGACGGGGACGGCGTCGCGCTGCGCGAATGACCCCGCGTGACCGCGATTCCATTTCCGAAGAAAAAGGTTCCGCGCAAGGTCGCGCTCGAGGAGCTCACGATCCTCGAGCAGGCATACCCGCACGCGGTCACCGCGCTCGAGTATCGTAGCGAGTACGAGCTACTGGTCGCGGTGATCCTCTCCGCGCAGTGTACCGACGCGCGCGTCAATATGACCACGCCCAAGCTCTTTGCGAAGTACCCGACCCCCGAGAAACTCGCGCGCGCCCGTCAGCCCGACGTCGAAAAGATCATCAAGTCGTGCGGCTTCTTCCGCATGAAGGCCAAGAACATCATCGCGTGCGCCCGCGACCTGGTCGAGCGCTTCGGCGGCGTCGTGCCGCGCGAGCGCGAGCAGTTGGAATCGCTGGCGGGCGTTGGGCGCAAGACCGCCAGCGTCGTGATGGCGGCCGCGTTTCGAGACGCGGCGTTGGCCGTCGACACTCACGTGTTCCGCGTATCGCACCGGCTCGGTCTCACGCTCGGCAAGACGCCGCGCCAAGTGGAGGACGACCTAACTGCGCTGCTTCCTGCGAGCAAGTGGGGCGACGCCACACACTGGCTGATCCTGCATGGCCGCGCGCTCTGCAAGGCGCCGACGCCAAAGTGCCCGCAATGCCCTGTGAATCAGCTCTGCCCGACACCGGCGATCATCGCGAAGTTGATAACCGCTAAAGCGAAACGCTAAAAGTCGGTGTCCGGTGGTTCGTCGGATGCCGGTGATTTGAGGAAGTAGCTCGGGGGCAGCTCCGCCGGGATGATTTTGAACCGGCGTGGTGCCCGCGCGAAGTTGAAGCAGTCCGACAAGTCGTCGGCGCGGACGTCGGTCGTGCCGAGCGATCCGAGGGCAAACGCCTCTTCCGTGAACTTCAGGATGCTTCCGAACTCGTGCTGTTTGGTGGAGATGTAGCCGGCCCGCGCGTACGGCGAGATGACGATCAGCGGCACGCGGAATCCCAGCTCGTAGCTGTTGTACTGGTTCGGCTTCACGTGGTCGTACCATCCGCCCCAATCGTCCCAGGTGACGAAGATCGCGGTGTTGTCCCAATACTTGCTGGTGCCGATCGCGTTCACGACGGAGGCGACCCACGAGGGACCTGAGCCGTCGGTCTGGCCCGCATGGTCCGACGCCTTGGCCGACGGGATCACCCACACGACGTTGGCGAGGTGTCCGGCGGCGATGTCGGTGAGCACGCGTGACGACGGACTCAGCACGTGGGTCGCATATGCCGGACTGCGTCGTATGTTTTTGATGGCGTCGGGTCCGCTCCAAAGGCCGGGCCCTACGTGATGTTGGTAGTAGCGCCACGTCAGGCCCTTCTGCGCCTCGACCAGATCGATCAGGGCTTGTCTCTCGAAGCAGGGATAGACCTGGCGGTTCTCCGCGCCCGCGGAGTCGATCAACCAAACGCGCGACCCAGCCGGCGAGTCGCACCCTCCGGTAAACTTACGTTCCGGCGTATAGGCGTTCTCCGCCGCTCGCAACTGCGACCCGTTGCGGATGGTCGACGTGCCGCTCAGGATGTACTGGTGCGCCGGAAAACTCGGCCCTTGGTTCGTTTGGAACATGTGATCGGCAAACGCGTAGCTCTCCGCCATCGTGAAGTACGGCTCGACGTCATGCCGCGGCACGTAGCCGTACGCGCGGACGTCGGGCGCGGGACAGCGGGCACCTTTCTTGCAGACGGACACAACATTGCTGAAACCGTCGAGACTGCCGTCGTCGTACTCCGTCTCGAAGGCAAGATGTTTGTGGCTGACGTCGTACGGCGCGGTTAAGGATGTGGGTTGCAGCTTGACCACTTGCCCGTGCGAATTCTTGCCGCTGCGCGCCGTGTCGGCTCCGGGCAGCCCGTTGAAGAGGTTGTCGACCGTGCGGTTCTCTTGAAAGATGATCACGACGTGCCGGATCTTCCCGCGGCCCAAAACCAGGCTAGTCGCACCATTCTGAAGTGTCGCCGGCGCAAACGGAATCTGCACACCCGGCGGCTGACCGCACCCAGCGGTAAAGGCGATCGCGAGGCTCCATGCGAGCCGTCGCTTTCGCATTAGGCTCTCCCGACGAGGTTGCGCGAGATGACGAGACGCTGGATCTGTTGCGTGCCCTCGTAGATCTGCGTGATCTTGGCGTCGCGCATCATCCGTTCCACCGGATAGTCGGCCGAGTAGCCGAAACCGCCGAGTACCTGAACGGCGTCGGTCGACACGGACATCGCCACGTCGCCGCACTTGAGCTTCGCCATGGCCGCCCACAGCGTAACGTCCGGCGTGCCGGCGTCGCAACGCCGGGCCGCCTCGTAGAGCAGCAGCCGTGCCGCCTCGACCTCCGTCTTCATGTCGGCGAGCATGAACCCGACGCCCTGATGCTGTCCGATGGGCTTACCGAACGCGACGCGCTCCTTCGCGTAATTCGTGGCATACTCGAGCGCGCCGGCTGCGATGCCGAGCGCTTGAGCTGCGATGCCGGGCCGGGACTTGTCGAGCACCTTCATTGCGATCTTGAATCCCTCGCCCTCCGTGCCGAGGCGGTTGGCCGCCGGCACCTCGCAATCGTCGAACACGAGCTCGACGGTGGGAGAGCCGCGGATGCCCATCTTTTTCTCGACGTTGCCGACGGAGAAGCCGGGCGTACCCTTTTCCACGACGAATGCGGTCGTGCCGCGCGACCCGGCCGACGGATCGGTGACGGCAAACACGCATACGACGTCCGCGACGCTGCCGTTGGTGATCCAAATCTTCTGGCCGTTCAGCACGTACGCGTCGCCGCGCTTCTCCGCGCGCGTGCGCATCGAGCCGAGCGCGTCCGATCCGCTCGACACCTCGGTGAGCGCGTAGGCCACGAGGTGCTCGCCCGACGCGATCTTGGGAAGGAAGCGGTGCTTCTGCTCGTCGCTGCCGCCGATGACGATCGGGAGCATGCCCAGCTCCTGCACCGCGACGATCAGCGCGCTGGACGCGCACGCCTTGGCGATTTCTTCGACGACCTTGACGTAGGTTAGGAACGTTCCGCCGAGTCCGCCGTAATCGGCGGGTACTGGGATTCCGAGCAGGTCGTTCTGCGCGAACAGCTCCTTGATGTCCCACGGGAACTCGCCGGCGGCATCGATCTCGGCGGCGCGCGGTGCGACTTTCTCGGCGACGAGCTCGCGGACGACCGCGAGAATCATCGCTTCTTCGTCGCTGGTTTCCATCTGGGTCGGTGCCATCGTCATCCCGAGTCGTTCCACGGAGGCGGCGTTCGTTCCGTCGGCGCATTAGAGCGGCATGGAGAAGGTCTATACCTCCTGCGCCGAAGCGGTCGCCGACATTCCGAACGGAGCCTCTATCGCGGTCGGCGGCTTCGGGCTCAACGGGATCCCGCACAACCTGATCGAGGCCCTGCTGGAGCAGGGCGCCACCGACCTCGTGACCGTTTCGAATAATTGCGGGGTGGACGGCTGGGGCCTGGGAGTGCTGTTGGACCACAAGCGGATACGCCGGACGACCGGCTCGTACGTCGGCGAGAACCGGGAGTTCGAGCGCCAATACCTCCACGGCGAGCTCGAGGTAGAGCTCGTTCCCCAGGGCACGCTCGCCGAGCGCTTGCGCGCGGGCGGCTGCGGGATTCCGGCTTTTTACACGCCCGCCGGCGACGGCACCCTGATCGCGGAGGGCGGCTTGCCTTGGCGGCACACGCCGGACGGCGGCGTCGCGATCGCATCGCCGAAGAAGGAAACGCGCGTGTTCAACGGTCGCGAGTACGTATTGGAAACGGGAATCGTCTGCGACTACGCGCTCGTGCGCGCGTCGGTCGGGGATCGCAGCGGCAACCTGATCTTTCACAAAGCGACGCGCAACTTCAATCCGCTGTGCGCGATGACGGGCAGAATCACGATCGCCGAGGTCGAGGAGCTGGTCGAGCCGGGTGCGATCGATCCGGAGACGGTACACCTGCCGAGCGTGTTCGTGCAGCGCATCGTGCACGTCGGACCGCAGGGAAAACGCATCGAGCGCGTCACGACCCGCCGGCGCACGCCGGTGTCATCCTGAGCTTGTCGAGGGACGGATAGTGCCGCTCACGCGAACTCAGCTGGCGGCGCGCGTCGCGCAGGAGCTGCGCGACGGCCAGTACGTGAATCTCGGTATCGGCCTACCGACACTAATCCCGAACTACGTCCCATCCGACGTGACGGTGACGCTACAGAGCGAGAACGGCATTTTGGGCATGGGTCCGTATCCCTATGAGGGAGAGGAAGACCCCGATCTGATCAACGCCGGCAAGGAGACGGTAACGGTGCTTCCCGGCGCATCGTTCTTCGATTCCGCGCTCTCGTTCGGGATGATCCGCGGCGGCCACATCGACCTCGCCGTGCTCGGCGCGATGCAGGTCTCGGAACACGGCGACCTTGCGAACTGGATGATTCCCGGAAAGATGGTCAAGGGAATGGGTGGCGCAATGGACCTCGTGCACGGGGCAAAGCGCGTGATCGTCATGATGGAGCACGTCGCGAAGGGCAACGCTCACAAAATCGTGCGCAACTGTTCGCTTCCGCTCACCGGCCGGCGCGTCGTCCAGCGCATCATCACCGATCTCGGCACGATCGACGTCGGCAGCGACGGATTGATCCTGCGCGAGGTCGCGCCCGGCGTCACGGTCGAAGAGATCCAAGCGGCAACTGAACCGAAGCTGCACGTCCCCGTCGCCCCCATGGTCATGGAAATCCCAACCTAACTCTTGCTACGGAGGCATTAATGTATATTTCCAAGCTACGTTTGGGCGCGTTCGCGCTGATCTTTGCCGTACTCTTCGGCTTCGCCGGGGCCGGCACGGTGCTGGCGACGCAAAGCCGCATGGCGCAGGCGCGTACCTATCTCAACTACGCGCTGAGCGAGCTCGAGGCGGCGTCGGCCAACAAGGGCGGACACCGCGTCAACGCGATCAACTACGTCAAAAACGCAATCAACGAGGTCAACCTCGGAATCCAATACGCAAACCAGTAGCGGTTACGCCGATAGGTCTTTGAACTGCGTGCGATAGAGCCGAGCGTAGAGGCCGCCGCGTGCGAGCAACGTCGCGTGGCGGCCCGACTCTACGATCCGCCCCTCGTCCACGACGAAGATGACGTCGGCGGCAAGCACGGTGGAGAGGCGGTGCGCGATCACGAGGCTGGTGCGTCCGCGCATCACGATCTCGAGGGCCTTTTGAATGGCGGCCTCACTCTCGTAGTCGAGCGAGCTCGTGGCTTCGTCCAAAATCAGGATGCGCGGATCCTTGAGCAGCACGCGCGCGATCGCCAGGCGCTGACGCTCTCCCCCCGACAGCTTGTGGCCGCGCTCGCCGACCATCGTCTCATAGCCGGCCGGGAGGGAGGCGATGAAGTCGGCTATGTTGGCCGCGCGGGCGGCGGCCTCGATCTCAGCGTCGGTCGCGTCGGGCTTGCCGTAGCGCAGATTGTTCGCGACCGTATCGTGGAAAAGGTACGTCTCCTGCGTCACGATGCCGATGTCGCGCCGCAGCGACTCCAGCGTCACCGAGCGCACGTCGTGTCCGTCGATCTGCACGCTTCCGCGCTGCGGATCGTAGAAGCGCGGCACGAGCGCCGTGATCGTCGTCTTACCGGCGCCCGACGGACCGACGAACGCCGCCACCTCGCCGGGACGCACGTGGAATGACACGCCGTCGAGAACCTCGCGCGATCCGTCGTAGGAGAACGCGACGTTGTCGAATCGGATGTCTCCCGTGACGGCCGGCAAAACGACGGCACCGGGCGGATCATACTGTTCGGGTTTCATGTCGAGATAATCGAAGATACGTTCGAAGACGGCCAGGGCGCTGACGATCTGCACCTGGATCCCGGCCAGCGTGGCCGCCGGACCGTAGAGGCGGCCCTGGATGAACGACACGAAGGCGACGATGACGCCGACCTTCAGCGTCGACACGATGGCGAGCCATCCGCCGCCGAACCAGACGAGCGCGGGGCCGACGACGACCATCGCCGTGACCGACGCAATGAACCAGCGCCCCACCATCGCGAGGTCGACCTCGAGCTGCATGAGGCGAGTGCCGGCGCGGTAGAAGCGCGTGCGTTCGTACGCTTCGCGTGCGAACGACTTGATGAGCGTGATGCCGGAGATCGAGAGCGTCTCCTGCGTGATCGACTCGATCTCGTCGCGTTTCTCGCGGGTCTCCTTGCGGATCTGATACATCCGCCGTCCCACGGGGCCGAGTGGAAGCACCATCAGCGGCACGATGACGATGGAGATCAGCGCCAGCCGCCAGTCCCACACGAACATCGCGATGAGCGTAGTCCCGATGAGCACGACGTTGGTTACGATCGTAGTCAGCGTTCCCGTGACGACGTTGTCGACGTTGTCCACGTCATTGCTGACGCGATTCATGATCTCGCCGGTCTTCGTGCCGGTGAAGAAGTCGAGCGGCATGCGGTGGAGGTGCGCGACGAGACTCGTGCGGATGTCGCGCATGATGCCTTCACCGACCACGGAGTTCAGGAAACCCTGCAGCACGCCGATCGCCGCCGCGAGTAGCGCCGTGCCGAGGATGATGGCCACGTCGATGCCCAACGCCGCCACATTGCGCTGCGGGATGGCGGCGTCGATGATGTGCGCCGTGACGAAGCCGGGAACCAATCCGAGCGCCGCGACGACAACGATGCACGCGAGAACGGTGGCTTGCTGGCGCCAGTACGGCGCAAACATTGCCGCCATCCGTTTCCAGTCGACGCGGCGCTTGACTTTCGGTTTTTCGGGCTGATAGATGTTCGACCACATCAGCCCGTGGCCGGCCATCACCGTTAGTTATAAGGTGCCGTACGCTGGTGGAGCGAGGCTTTGTTGCCTTCCAGGTCGGTGAAGGAAGTGATCCTGCAAACTGGCGTGTCGTACACGTCTTCGACTTCGACGCCTTTTCCTCGTAAATTCGCGACGGTGTCGTCGATGTTGTCGACCTCGAATACGACGCCCGACGCGCTCCCCGGCGCACGGTCGACCCACTCGTTCCAGAGAACGCTAAAATACCCGCCGCCGACGTTCGCCTCGTTGTATTTTTCGACGCCGTCTTCCACCCACGGCGAACTAAACTTGAGCCCGAGCTTGTCTTCGTACCATTTGCGCAGGCCGGCGACGTCTTTAGCCGGATACGCGGTAAATGCAATCTCTTTAATCACGAGCTTCTCCCTGATGTGGATAGGGGTGTAGGTCCTACGGTAAACCCCGTTCGGCGACCCCAGGTTGCCGCGCGGCGGAACCGAACTCCGAAGGCGTGCAGCAGGTGGCGGCGGCCGGTCGCGACGAGCGCTTGACGCATCGGCTCGAAGCGTTCTCGGACGTCGTGATCGGGTTCAGCCTGGCGGAGATGAGCGTGAACCTAGCGATACCGCAGCATGCGAGCGACGTTTACGCGCACGGCGTCGCGCTGGTCGCTTTCGCGTGGACGTTTTCCGTTATCGCCGCGTTTTGGTGGAGCCATCATCGGTTGTTCGATGGGTACTTCGTGCCGACGCGGGCAACCGTGACTCTCAATTTCGTCGCACTAGCCGTGCTGGTGTGGCTCGTATACGAGCTTCAGGTCTTCGTGCGTTTTGCCGATACAGCTGAGCATGCGGCGGCGGCGATTCCGTACGTCCTCACCTATTCCGCGATGTACTTGGTTCTCGCCGCGTTGTTCATACTCTGCGCGAGAATCCGGTGGGTAGATCTCGACGTTGTGCAGCGACGTCAAGGAATGAATTCTATCGGCCGAATCCTCGCCGTCGGCCTGGGGCCGCTTGCAGGACTCGCCGTCTGCCGTGCGTTCGGGCTTTCGCCGGAATGGTCGTTGTTCGGTATTCTCGTCGCGCAGGCCTTATGGCGGCTTGCCTTCCGCCGTCTATCGTTTGGGACCGCAGTCTAGGCTTTACCGTTACGTAGCGCCGACAGCTCTTTGAAGAGCTTTTTCTCTTTGTCGGAGAGATTCTGAGGAAGCTGCCCGATCAGGCGCACGTATTGATCGCCGGTCCCCTTGCCTTTCACTTGCGGCAACCCGCGCCCGGAGAGGCGCAGGAGGCGATTGTTCTGCGTCCCGGCGGGAATCATCACCGCGACCTGGCCGCTCAGCGTCGGCACGTTGACCTCGCCGCCGAGGACGAGATCGTAGATGCTGACCGGGAGGTCCACATAGAGGTCGTCGCCCTTGCGTTTATACGTGGGGTCGTCTTGTAGCTGGACGATCAGATATAGGTCGCCGCTCGGTCCGCCGCTGACGCCCGCACCGCCCTGACCGGCGAGCCGAATGCGCTGACCCTCGCCGATGCCTTTCGGGATCGTCACTTCGAAGCGCTTGTTGAGCAACACGCGTCCGGTGCCGTGGCACTGCGGGCAGAGGTGTCCGCGCTCGGTTCCGGTCGCGTGACAGCGGGGGCAAAGATCCTCGATCTGCAGCGAGACGGCTTTCTTGCCGCCGTCGTAGATGTCGCGCAGGTTGAGCTCGATGGTCGTTTCGAGATCCTGTCCGCGGCGCGCGAATCCCGGTGAGGAAGTCGTCTGCCTCCGGCCGACACCCGAGAAGAACATATCGAAGAAATCCGAGAAGCCGCTCGGGCCTCCGGGTCCGCCGAGATCGAACTCGAACTCTCGTCCGTCGACGTTCGTGCGATAGCGGCGCTGCTGCTCGGCCTGCTGCGCGGCCTGCTGCCAGTTCGGCCCGAGGACGTCGTACTTCTTGCGCTTCTCCGGATCGCCCAACACCTCGTAGGCCTCAGAGATCTCCTTGAACTTCTCCTCGGCCTCTTTCGTGTTCTTGGGATTGGCGTCGGGATGCCATTTGCGCGCGAGCTTGCGATAGGCGGACTTGATATCTTTCTCGGCAGCGCTCTTCGGAACGCCCAAGATCGAGTAGTAGTCCTTGAAATTCATTCGTGCGAATGTTTGGCGACGATCACCTTGGCCGGCCGCAGCAGCTCGTCCCCGAGCGTGTAGCCCTTCTGGGCGACGGCGACGACGGTGTCCTCGGCGACGCCGTCCGAGTCGGAAGTCCCGATGGCCTCGGCGATCCGTGGATCGAAGGGTTCGCCCTCGATCTCCATCGGTTTTACGCCCTCGCTCGCGAGGACGGCCTCGAACCCGCGCAGCGTCTGTTCGAGCCCGCCGCGCAGTGAGTCGCCCTCCGCGTTGGATTGCAGCGCGCGTTCGAGGTTGTCCAACACGGGCAAGATGCGCTCCAAGAGCATCCGCCGTCGCGAGGCAACCGTCAGGTCGACGTCGCGCGAGAGGCGCTTTTTGAAATTATCGAAGTCCGCCGCCGCCAGCAGAAACTTCTCGTAGTTTTCGTCGGCGCGGGCGTTCGCCGCGGCGAGCTGCTCCTCGAGGGAGGGCTGCGCCGCGGCGTCTTCTATTTCGGCCTCGCCGGCCTGGGTCTCCAATAACGGATCGTTCGACATCGGCAGGTCCGGCGTTACTTGGCTTCCTTGAACTCCGCGTCGATGACGTCTTCACCGCCCGCGGCGCCCGCGCCGGCCGAAGCACCGTTACCGGTGGATGCTCCGTCCCCCGCGGCCGCGCCCTCGCCTTGCGGAGCCGCGGCCTTGTAGAGCAGCTCGGCCATCTTGTAACTCGCCTGCTGTAACGCGTCGATCGCCGGTTTGATCTCCGCGACCGTGCCGTTTTCGCTGACGCGCTTGAGCTCCGCCAGCGCGCTCTCGACCTCGCCGCGCGCCTGCGTGTCGAGCTTGTCGCCGACTTCCTTGAGCGACTTCTCGGTCGAGTAGATCAGGCTCGAGGCGCTGTTGCGAACCTCGGCCTCCTCGCGCTTCTCCTTGTCGGCGGCGGCCTGCAGCTCGGCATCGCGCACCATGCGATCGACTTCCTCTTTGTTGAGGTTGGTCGAAGCGGTGATCGTGATCGCCTGCTCCCTGCCGGTGCCGAGGTCTTTGGCACTGACGTTGACGATGCCGTTGGCGTCGATGTTGAAGGTGACTTCGATCTGCGGCACGCCACGCGGGGCCGGCGGAATGCCCTCCAGCCGGAAACGCCCGAGCGTCTTGTTGTCGGCCGCCATCTGGCGCTCGCCCTGGAGCACGTGGATGTCGACCGACGTCTGGCCGTCCTCCGCGGTCGTGAAGATCTGCGACTTCTTCGTCGGGATCGTCGTGTTGCGATCAATCAGCCGCGTCATGACACCGCCGAGCGTCTCTAGTCCGAGCGAGAGCGGCGTGACGTCGAGCAGTACGACGTCGCGGACTTCACCCGACAGCACGCCGGCTTGGATCGCCGCACCGATCGCGACGACCTCGTCCGGATTGACCGTGAGGTTTGGCTCTTTGCCCGTGAGCTTGCGAACGAGCTCTTGAATCACCGGCGTGCGTGTCGCGCCGCCGACCATAATGACCTCGTCGATCTTGGAGACGTCGAGTTTGGCGTCGGCGATGGCGTTGCGGAAGGGTCCCACGCAGCGATCGGTAAGATCGCTGGTCAGCTCCTCGAACTTCGCGCGTGTCAGCGTGTAGTCGAGATGCTTCGGGCCCTCCTGATCGGCCGTGATGAACGGCAGGTTGATCGTCGTCTGCACGACCGACGAGAGCTCGATCTTAGCCTTTTCCGCGGCCTCGGTGAGACGCTGCATCGCCTGCTTGTCCTTGCTCAGGTCGATGCCCTGATCGCGCCGGAGCTGATCAACGAGCCAGTCGACGACCCGTTGGTCGTAGTCGTCGCCGCCGAGATGCGTGTCGCCGTTGGTGGCCTTCACCTCGAAGACGCCGTCGCCGACCTCGAGGATCGAAACGTCATACGTTCCGCCGCCGAGATCCCAGACGAGGATCGTCTCGTTGCCTTTCTTTTCGAGGCCGTAGGCCAGCGCTGCAGCCGTCGGCTCGTTGATGATGCGCAGGACGTCGAGGCCGGCGATCTTGCCGGCGTCCTTCGTCGCCTGACGCTGTGAATCGTTGAAGTATGCGGGGACCGTGATGACCGCCTTGGTCACGCGCTCGCCCAAATAGTTGCTCGCGTCGTTGACGAGCTTTTGCAAAATCATCGCCGAGATCTCTTGCGGCGTGTAATCCTTACCGTCGATCTTGACGTTATAATCGGCCTCACCCATGTGGCGCTTGATCGAGCTGATCGTGCGATCCGGGTTGGTGATTGCCTGACGTTTTGCGAGCTGTCCCACGAGACGCTCGCCGGTCTTCGTAAACGCCACGACCGAAGGCGTCGTACGCGATCCTTCGGCGTTGGGAATTACGACGGGCTGGGTGCCCTCCATTACGGCCACGACGGAGTTCGTCGTGCCCAGGTCGATGCCGACCGTCTTAGCCATGAAACTCTATTACCTCGTTCCTTAGATTTGCCCGATTGCTCTGGACCAGCTGTGCCGTACGGTCACGTCGCGCAGGCCGAGGTTTGAAGCCGTGCGCCGCACCGCCGGCGGCGCCTTGCCGCTTACGAACGGATCGGAAATGGGTTACCGCAACATCATACCTGACCAGCGGCCAAGTTGTTCTAGTGCTGAGACACGGAAAGAGGGCCCCGCAGTTGCAGGATCCCCCTCCCATTGTCATCCTGAGCGCGCCGCGGAGCGGCGCAGTCGAGGGACTAGGGTTGCTGCCCCTCCGGTTGCTGCTGTTGCTGCGGCTCGACCGAAAGCGGCTGCTCGGCGGGCGTTTCGCCTAGCTTGATCGCCACGAACTTCTTCATGCCCTGGGACCAGACGTTGAGGCGGATCGTGTCGCCCGGCTTCTTGGAGCCGATGTAGTCGTGCAGCGCCTTCATGCTCTCGAACGACTTGCCGTCGGCCTGGAGGATGACGTCGCCCGGCTGGATGCCGGCCTGGTCGGCGGGCGAGCCCGAGAAGACCTGCTGGACCGCCACGCCGTTGCTGCCTTGATAGCCGATCTGGTTCTTGACGCCCGCGCTCAGCTCGGCCATGTAGATGCCGAGGAAGCCCGTATCGGTGCCCTGATGCGCTCCCGGGTTCTTCTCGAGTGAGGCCACGACGCTGCGCACGGTGTTGGAGGGAATCGCGAAACCGATGCCCTGCGCGTAGGCGGACTTGACCGTGGACTGGTTCATGCCGATCACTTGCCCGTCGATATCGATGAGCGGGCCGCCCGAGTTGCCGGGGTTGATCGGGGCCGAGGTCTGAAGCAGACCCTTGAAGTCGATCTCTCCGCCGTTCTCCGTTGGGATCGGCTCGGAGCGATTGAACGCCGAGACGACGCCGACGGTCACGGTCTGTTGCAGTTGCAGCGGCTCGCCGATCGCAATGGCCCACTGCCCCTGCTCCAGCCGGCTGGAATCGGCCAGCTGCAGCGGCGGCGGAAGCTTGGAGTAGCCGTCGACCCGCAGGATGCCGACGTCGGCCGCGAGGTTGTAGGCGAGGACGTGCGCCGGCACGTGGTCGCCATTCGCGAAGACGACCGTCAGCTTCGTCACGTGTCCGCCGTTGGGCGGCTGCAGAACGTGCGCATTGGTGACGATGTCGCCGCGTCCGTCGATTACGAAGCCCGAGCCCGACGCCTCTGCGCGGTACGGCTGCGCGATTCCGGGACCCTGGCCGCCGAAGAACTGTTGGAAGAACGGATCCGCGGGAACGACTTGCTGGCCGTTCACCTGTTCGGTGATCGCCACGACCGACGACTTCGTGCGCTTGACCGCGCTGACGATGCGATCTTGGTCGCTGACGCCGCTGAGCGGCACCGCGGCCACGGCCGGCGGAGTGCGATCGGGGCCGGTGGCGCCTCCGAAGTGGCTGCTCGCGTAGAGCATCATAAGGAAGCTGCCGATAACGGCGCCCACAAGACCCACGATGAGCGTGGGCAGTATTCGATTTCTCACCATCTCAAACGTCTTCCGTAGGGTTGGAGGGGTTTTCTTCCAGCATCTACCCGCTTAACGGAAAAAAGTCGCAGATGGTGGCAAGCAAGCGTTCGCGGCGGCCGTCCAGGTGGTGGGCTCTTGGGGCCGCAGCGCGGGCGGCAGCTGCCGCACGAGCGCGGCGCGCACGCACTCCAGGCGCTCCTCGCGAAACTGCAGCATGCGCATCTGAATGAGGAGCTTGGCGCGGCGCAGCGCGCGCCGCGAGTAGAGCGCGTCCGGGGAGAGCGGCAATGCCGCCGCGGCGGGCGCGGAGCTCGGAGACGGCGAGGCGACGGGCCGCGCGGCGACCAGGAGCGACACCAGGGCTAAAACGTTCATCATGAGCAACCTCCGCCGCGCAATTCACGGCGTGCGCGCGGGGGAGCAAGGATGAAGGGCAAAAGCACCGCCTCGTGAGCTCTGATGCCCTGGCCGTCCCTGCGCCGCCTTCGCAACCCTACGTGCGCGTCGTGCCGCTTGGCGGCTGCGGCGAGATCGGACGCAACATGACCGCGTTCGAGACGAACGACGATCTCATCGTGGTGGATTGCGGCCTGATGTTTCCAGACGAGGAGATGTACGGCGTCGACATCGTCATCAACGACTTCACCTACGTGCGCGAGCGCGCGCACAAGCTGCGGGCGCTCCTCGTGACGCACGGGCACGAAGATCACATCGGCGGCATTCCGTACTTCGCGAAGGAGTTTCGCGACACGCCGATCGTCGCGACGCCGCTGACGATCGCGCTGATCAAGGCGAAGTCGCGCGAGCAACATCTGGGCGAGGCCGAATTCATGCCGGTGAAGCCGGGCGACCGGGTGCGGTACGGCGACATCGAGGCGGAGTTCATCCACGTGAATCACTCGGTCGCCGGAGCGTGCGCTCTGGCGCTGCGCACGCCGGTTGGCACGATCTTTCACACCGGCGACTTCAAATTCGATCAGACGCCGATCGACGGCAAGCCGGCCGACTTCGCGCGCATCGCGCGCGTGGGAGACGAAGGCGTGCTCTGCATGCTCTCGGATTCCACCAATGCCGAGCGGCCCGGCCACACGCTTTCGGAGCGGATCGTCGGAGAGGCATTCACGTCGATCTTCTCGCACGCGAAGGGCCGCATCGTCATCGCCTCATTCGCATCGAACGTGCCGCGGATCCAACAGACGGTGGACCACGCGGTGCGATTCAACCGCAAGGTCGCGTTCCTCGGCCGATCCATGCGCAACGTCGTGCACTTCGCGGGGTCGCTCGGCGACCTGCGCATTCCGCCCGACACGATGATCAAGATCGAAGACGTCGACCAGTATCCGCCCGAGAGGATCGTCGTGATGACGACCGGCGCGCAAGGCGAGCCGATGAGCGGCCTCGCGCGGATGTCGGTGCGCGACCACAAGCAGCTCAAAATCGTGCCGGGCGACACGGTGGTCATCAGTGCGACGCCGATTCCCGGTAACGAGAAGAGCGTGCATCGAACGATCAACAACCTGTGCAAGTTGGGAGCCACCGTCATTCACGGCACCGACGGCCGCTCCCACGTATCGGGCCACGCGTCGCAAGAAGAGCTGCTGCTCATGCTCAACCTCGTGCGGCCGGAGTTCTTCGTCCCGGTGCACGGGGAGTATCGCATGCTCGCCGCGCACGGGCAGCTGGCGGTCCAGACGGGGGTCGAGGCCGGCAACGTCTTCGTGGCAGAGAACGGCGACGTGCTGGAGTTTACCCACGAATACGGCGACAAGATCGGCAAAACGTATGGCGGCCACGTGTTCGTCGACGGTTCCGGCATCGGCGACGTCGGCGAGGCGGTGCTGCGCGACCGCAAGGCGCTTTCCAACGACGGCATCATCATGGTCGTCGTGGCGATCGACAGCGAAGAGGCGCGGGTTATCGCAGGTCCCGATCTCATCTCACGCGGCGTGTTTTACCTTCCCGAGGCTGACGGCGTGCTCGACGAGCTGCGCGCGGAACTGGCGACGATGATCGAAGGAATTTCCGTGGATGCGATGCGCGACGTGAACACGGTCAAGGAGCACATCCGCAGCGCGCTGGCCCGCTCCGTGCACGTGCGCACGAAGCGTCGTCCGATCGTAATTCCAGTCGTAATGGAAGTCTAACCCCCTGTGTCATTCTGAGCGAAGCGAAGGGCGCCCCTGTGTCATCCCGAGCGAAGCGATGGGCGCCCCTGTGTCATCCTGAGCGAAGCGAGCGTAGCGAGCGGAGTCGAAGGGCGGGTTAGCGCCGTCACGCATAGTCAACCGAGCATCTCCGCGCAGAGTGTCGGACGATGAAGAGTTACTACGTCTACATCTTGCTCTGTGCGGACCGCTCGTTCTACATTGGAATCACCAACGATCCGGAGACTCGAGTGGCTCAGCACCAAGAGGGCAACGATCCGCGGTCCTATACGTTCACGCGCCGGCCGGTAAAGCTCGTCCACTGTTCCGAGTTCCACGATGTCGCGGACGCGATCGCCTGGGAAAAGCAGCTCAAAGGATGGTCTCGTGCCAAGAAGGTCGCGTTCATCAGTGGAAACTTTGCGCTGGTTCACGAGCTTGCGAAAAGGACGAAGAAGCGGCTTTAGGCTCAGGATGACAAACGGGCGACGACTGCATCGGTGAACTCGGAAGTCGTAGCGTGGCCGCCGAGATCGGCGGTGGCGGTTGCGTCGGCGACAGCGGACATCGCTGCCTCGTAGATCGCGCGCGACGCGGCGGCGGCGCGGGGATCGTCGATGTAGGAGAGCACGGCGGCGACCGCGAGGATCATCGCGAGCGGGTTCGCGACGTTCTTGCCCTCGAGCCGTGGCGCGGTTCCGTGCGGGGCCTCCGCCATGATCGCGGACGGCGCAAGGTTCTCATCGAACGCGAGAACGACCGACTCGGCTCCCGCGATTGAGCCGAAGAGTTGCATCACGAGATCGGAGAGGCAGTCGCCGTCGCGATTGAGCGCCGGGATCACGAGCGGCGCGTCTCCCGCGGCCGATAGCAGCAGTGCATAGGTCGCGTCGATGAGCTGCGGATCGTACGTCACGCCGGGGTGCCGCTGTGCGGCTGCGTCCATTTCTTCTTTGAGCATGCCCTCGTAGACGGGACTGACGGTGTACTTGGGGCCGCCGAACACGGTCGCGCCCGTCTTGGCAGCGTGCGCAAACGCATACTCGGCGACGTAGCGGCAGATTCGTCGCGAGATCGTTTCGGTGCGGCGCGCGACCTCGTCGACACCCTCGCCCTCACGCCACTCGTGCGCGCCGTATGCGTCGCCGACCGCCATGCGCACGACGGAAATGGGCGCGTGAATTCCGCCGACGGGCAGCACGCGCGGCAGCTTTCTTCCGGTGCGCACGATGACCGACGCTCCCATCGCCTCGCGAATGATGCGGTTCGGCGAGCCGACGTCGTCGCGGCCTTCCGGCGTGATCGTTGCCGCCTTCAGGCCCAAGCGATGTTGTTTGATCGCGGCGGCCGCTTCGAGGACGACCCGATTACGCGTAGCCCGGCGATTCTTCAGTGAAAGGTCGAAAGGCTGCAGCGTGAGCTCGATGCCGACGATCCGCCGGTCGAGCACGCGCAGCGCTTCGAGCAGCAATTCCTGTCCGGTCTGGTCGCCCTCGAGGACCACGAGCGTCGGCACGGCCAAAACTAGACTCCTCCTAGCGCTGCGGCACCTTGGAGACACGGCTGCGCTTTTCCCGTGCAGAAGCCATCCTTGTGATAGCGACGGCGGCGAGTTGCCTGGTCATCTGCGTTTCCGCGGTATCGGTATCGTCCAGTTGGTCAATTACGAGAAGAACTACCGTGATGACGAAGAAGAGATAGATTCCATGGCACGTGCGCGGCGCAGAGCGAATGCCAGGGCGAGGCTCAACCTCGAGATCGTTGGGATTACCGCGATCGCGCTCGCCGTCCTTTGCGGGATCGCCCTCGCGTTTCCGCATCACGCCGGCGCCATCGGCGCGTGGACAGCCGGCGGACTCCGCCGGCTGTTCGGATCGGGCGCGCCGCTATTCCCGGTTCTGTTTGCGCTCTTTGGCGCGATCGTTTTCTTGGAAGTCAACGTGCCGCGCATGATCGCCGGGCTCGGCAGCAGCGCGCTCGCGTACTTCCTCATCATCGACGCCATGTTCGGGGCGCGTGGCGTGGCGCACGGCGGCGTTGTCGGCTCGAACATCTTTTGGGCGCTGCGCGCGCTGTTCGGCTCCGCCGGCGCCTGGATTCTGCTCGGTCTCGCCGCGCTCTCGCTGACGCTGTGGCTGACTAATGCGAGCATGAAGCAGCTCATCGGCCGCGTCATCGTCTTCTTCGGAGGCTTGCGGCCGCCGCCGCTGCCGCGCCTGCCGCGGCTGCGCGAGGCCTTCGCGCTGCCGATGCAGGCGAGCGTCGCGGAGCCGCTCGTCGAGCCCGAGGTTGAGCCCGAGATCGAGGAAGACGGCGAACCCGAGCTGATCGTGCCGCCGCGACCGGCCGCGCCGCCGCCCGAGCCGCTGAGTTACTCCGAGCCGAAGCCGCTGCCGACGTCGAAGGGCGCGTATCGCCTTCCGGACCTCTCACTGTTCGACGTTCCGCCGAGGGAGACGGTCGACGACTCCAACCGCACGCACATCCTCGAGGACACGCTGAGCAGCTTCGGCGTCGGCGCGAAGGTCGTGCACATCGAGCGCGGACCCTCGATCACGCGCTACGAGCTCAAGCCGGAGCGAGGCGTGAAGATCTCGCGGATTGCGTCGCTGGCCGACGACCTCGCGCTTGCGCTGGCGGCGACCAGCGTGCGCATCGAGGCGCCGATCCCGGGAAAGTCCGCCGTCGGAATCGAGGTTCCGAATCAGACGGTGGCGGTGGTCGCGATTCGCGAGATTCTCGACTCTTTGCCCAATCGCGGGCAGGTGCCGCCGCTGTGGATGGCGCTCGGCAAAGACATCACCGGCCGCCCGGTCTTCGGCGACCTCTGCAAGATGCCGCACGTGCTCGTCGCGGGCGCGACCGGCGCGGGCAAGTCGGTCTGCCTCAACACGATCATCGCGTCGCTGCTGGTCAGCGCGACACCGGATCAGGTGCAGATGCTGATGATCGACCCGAAGCGCGTGGAGCTAGCCGTGTTCAACGGCATCCCGCACCTGATCAAGGACGTCATCGCCGACCCGCGCCTCGCCGCCGGCGCGCTCTTCGAGATGACGAAGGAGATGGAATCGCGCTACGAGCGCTTCGCCAAGGCCGGCGTTCGCAAGATCGAGGAATACAACGCCAAGTACCCGCAAGAGCGGCTGCCGTACGTGGTCATCGTGATCGACGAGCTGGCCGACCTGATGATGGTGGCGCCCGCGAAGGTCGAGACGACGATCATGCGGCTGGCGCAGCTCGCGCGAGCGACCGGCATTCACCTGGTGGTCGCGACGCAGCGTCCGTCGGTCGACGTCATTACGGGTCTGATCAAGGCGAACGTGCCGTCGCGCATCGCCTTCGCGGTGAGCTCGCAGGCCGACTCGCGCGTCATCCTCGATATGAACGGCGCGGAGCGGCTGCTGGGGCGCGGCGACATGCTCTATCTGCCGATCGACGCGCCGAAGCCGATTCGCGCGCAGGGCGCGTTCATCACCGCATCCGAGGTGAGCCGGCTCGTGGAGTTCTGGGCGCGTCAGGCGCGACCGGATAACCTGCTCGACGTGGAGGTCGTGCCGGTCGGCGACGACGAGTCCGCACGCCGCGACGCCGATCCGCTGTGCTACGAGGCCGCCAAGTTCATCATCGAGACGAACTACGCCTCGACCGCGGCGCTGCAGTCGCAGCTTTCGATCGGTCATCCGCGTGCGGTGCGACTCATGAAGCAGCTCGAAGACTTCAAGGTCGTGGGCCAGCACGAGGGGACGAAGCCGCGCAAGATCTTGATCGGCTTGCCCGAGCTCGAGCTGATGGCGCCGCGTCTCGGCAAGAACCCCGGCGGTCAGCAAGACCTCTTCGCGAACGGCTGACGCGATGCGCTACGACGCCGGCTACGCCGTCCGTGCCATAATCGTGACGATCGTCGCGGGCGCGCTGTTCGATGTGCTCGGAGTGCAGCTCATACACGTCGGGGAGCCCGCATGGCTGACCGTGTGGGAGCGCTCTCTGGTCGACCATTCGACACTTATCGCATGGTGGCTGACGTGGTCGTGCTACGTTACGGTGATGGTGCCGATCGCCGCGATCCTGCTCATCGTTGCGTGGCTCGTGCCGGAGTGGCGCATGCGGATCATCTTTAGCGTGGTGATGCTGTTGTTGTGCTGGCGCGGCGCCGATTTCTTCCAGCATATCTTCGCGCGGCCGCGGCGCCTCGATTGGGTGGTCAAGCACGAGACGGCGGGCTCGTATCCCAGCTCGCACGCTGCAATCGCGACGGGCTTCTACGGACTGTGGGCGCTGATGCTGTATATTTCGGAGCTGCCGAGCGCCACGCGGAAGGTGGCGGCGGCGCTGCTCGCGCTGTTCGCGATCGCGATCTGCTGGGCGCGCCTCGCGCTCGGCGCGCATTACCTCACCGACCTCGTCGGCGGGGCGCTCCTCGCCGTCGCCCTCGTCTCGGCCGGTCTTGCAGTCGTTCCGCACGCGATCTCAGCCGGGCAGGCTGCGGGGCGCCTCTACCGGTCGGCCGAATAGGCGCACAATGCCCTTTTCGGATCCGATTTTCGTGGAGATCGAGCGCAGGCTCGATGCCGGCGTGCCGCTCTCGATGGACGACGGGCTCGCGCTCTATCGCACGTGGGATCTGCACACGCTCGGGCGGCTCGCGCGCAAGCAGAAGGAGCGCAAGAGCGGCAAGAGAGTCTTCTACGTTCTCAATCGCTACATCAACTCGACGAACGTGTGCTTCGCCGGCTGCACGTTCTGCTCGTTTGCGGCGGACGAGTTCAAGGAACCGCAACGCGTCTTCCGGATGACCGCGGATCAAGTCTTCGCCAAGGCCGTCGAGACGGGAACGAACTTCAACCAAATCCACATCGTCGGCGGCCACGATCCGCGTCAGCTCTCCCTCGACTATTGGCTGCCGCTGATGCGCCGCTTCAAACAGGCGCTTCCGCACGTGCAGTTGTCGCTGTTCACGGCCGCGGAACTCGAGTATATGGCCAAGCGCCACCGGCTCTCGTTTCCGGCGATCATCGGCATGCTCAAGGAGGCCGGGCTCGACAACGTCAACGGTGGCGCGGCCGAGATCTTCGCCGACGGCACGCGCTCGAAGATCTGTCCGAACAAGGTTTCGGCCGCGAACTGGGTCGAGATTCACGAGGAGCTGCATCGCCAGGGCATCGCGAGCAACGCGACGATGCTGTACGGGCACATCGAGTCGCTCGAGGATCGCGTGGATCATCTGATCCGGCTGCGCGAGTCACAGGATCGCTCGCCCGGCTACAACGCGTTCATCCCGCTGGCGTTTCATCCCGACGGCAACGAGTTGTCATACTGCGGCTGGACGACGGGCCTCGACGACATCCGCACGTTCGCCGTCGCGCGCCTGATGCTCAACAACTTCGACCACATCAAGGCCTACTGGATGATCCAAGGCCTGAAGGTCTGCCAGGTGGCGCTGCAGTTTGGCGCCGACGATATGGATGGAACGCACGGCTCGACCGACGAGGAGATGATCTACCACTCGGCCGGCACTGCTTCGGGCCAGTACGTCGACGACCGCGAGTTTCGCCGCCTGATTGAGGAGGCCGCCTACGTGCCGGTCCGCCGCAACTCGACCTACGACGAGTTCGCCTATGACTGGACGCCCGCTCTCCCAGTGTCATCGTAGATGCTCCGCTGCGGTCGAATCAAATACACCAACGACCTGCCGGTCTACGCTGCATTCGACGCGGGCGCGATCGAGTATCCGGGCACGCTGCACGCCGACGTGCCGGCACGCTTGAACTCGATGCTGCTGCGCGGCGAGCTCGACATGGGACCGGTGAGCGCGTTCGCATGGGCGGCGAACTCCGAGCGGCTCGTGCTGCTGCCCGACCTGTGCATCGGCGCGCGCGACGAGGTCGTGTCGGTCGTGCTCGTATCGCGCAAGCCGCCGGCGCTGCTCGGAGGCTCGAAGGTTTTCATCAGCGAGGAATCGGCGAGCGGGCGATATCTCTTGCGCATCATCCTCGAACAGCGCTACCACGTCCGGCCGGCGTACGTGGACTCAAGCGATCCCCGCGCGCGGGCGGGTGCGGGCGATCCAACGCTGCTGATCGGCGACGCGGCAATCGACGCGATCGAGCGCTTCCCGTCCGAGATCGTCTACGACCTGGGAAGGCTGTGGCACGAGTGGAGCGGCCACCAGACGGTGTTCGCCGTGTGGGCCGCGCGGCGCGACGCTTATGAAGCCGACCCCGCGCCGTTTCATGCCTGCATGCACGCGCTGACCGATGCGTACACCTGGTCGCGCTCGCACTCGCCCGAGGTCGTCGCGCTCGCGCAGCGCACGATCGCGCGCCCCGCTGGCTTCTACGAGAGCTACTTCGGAAAGCTCAACTTCATGTTCCACGCCGCCGCGCGCAATGGGCTGGCGGCGTATTGCCGCGAGCTCGTCGAGATCGGCGCGATCGCCGAGGTTCCGGCGCCGCTGCGGGAGGCCGCCAGTGCCCTCGCTGGCTAGCCTGCTCGATCGCGCCGCGACGGGCGGCCGACTCGACTTCGACGAAGGGCTGCGCCTCTACAACGAAGCCGACATCCACGAGCTCGGCGCCGCGGCGCACGCGCGGCGCATGCAGATGCATTCGCCGGACGCCGTAACATACGTGATCGACACGACGATCAACTATACAAACGTGTGCAACGTGCACTGCACGTTCTGCGCCTTCTTCCGGCCGGAGCATCACAAAGAAGGCTACACGATGTCGCACGATCAGGTGCTGGATCGCGTGAAGTACGCCGTAGATCAAGGCGCGACGCAGATCATGATTCAGGGCGGCGTGAATCCGGAGCTCGGCATCGCGTGGTTCGAGCGACTGTTCGAACGCGTGGGCTCGGAGTATCCGCAGGCCGACCTGCACTCGCTGTCGGTGTCTGAGATCGTAGGCATCGCGCATATCGAGGGCATCTCGACGCGCGAAGTCCTCGCGCGGTTGAAGGCCGCGGGCATGAAGTCGCTGCCCGGAGCGGGTGCGGAGATCCTGGTGGAGCGCGTACGCAAGCGCATCTCGGCGCGCAAGGTGCAGCCGCACGAGTGGCTGGGCGTGATGCGCGAGGCGCAGCTGCTCGGCATGCCGACGACGGCGACGATGATGTTCGGGTCCATCGAGACGCCGGCCGAGCGCATCGAGCACCTGCACGTGCTGCGTGAGCTGCAAGACGAGACTGGCGGCTTCACCGCCTTCATCCCGTGGTACTACGTGCCGTTCAAGACGCCGCTGCGCGGCAAGGAGGCGACGGGGCTTGAGTACCTGCGCGTGCTCGCGATCTCGCGCCTCTATCTCGATAACTTTCCGCACCTGCAGGCGTCGTGGCTCACTCCCGGCCTGAAGATGGCCCAGCTCGCGCTGTTCTACGGTTGCGACGACATGGGCGGTACGATCATCGAGGAGCAAGTCGTGCACGACGCCGGCAGCACCAACGAGGCGACGCGCCGCGACCTCGAAGAGCTCATCCTCAAGGCCGGCTTCAAACCGATCCTGCGCGATACGTACTGGAACCTCCGCAACGACCTCGCCCTAGCCACCGCGTTAGCGTAAGCCTCCCAGAGTCACGCCGCACAAGTTATAGTGGCGGCGCCGAGCACCTCATCGGTGGCCGGATCGAGCAGCGCGACGAGCTGGCCGGGGGAAATCGCGCGTTGCGGGCGCTCGAAGCGCAGCCGCAGGCGGTCTCCATCGACGGTGGCGACGGCGGGAGCGGGCGCAGCGCGATAGCGGATCATCGCGCGCACCGCCGTTTCGTCCGAAGCAAAACGCTCCGGGCGAATCAAATTAAGCGCGTCCGCCTCGAGCTCGCCGGAAAGCAGCTCGTCTTCGCGTCCGACGACGATCGTGTTCGTCGCAGAATCGATGCGCGTGACGTAACGCGCTCCCGAACTGCTCGCGGGCAGCCGGGTGCGCTGCCCAATTGTGTAGTACGCGACGCCCGCGTGCTCGCCGAGGCGCTCGCCGTGCGTCGCGACGATCGCGCCGCCGGCGTCGATCTCCGGACGCAGGCGCTTGATCACGTCGCGATAGTCACCACCCTCGACGAAGCAGACATCCTGCGACTCCGGCTTGTCGTGCACCGGCAGTCGCATGCGCGCCGCGTGTGCGCGCGTCGCCGTCTTGTCGAGCTCGCCGAGCGGCAACAGCAGGCGCGCGAGCTGGGCGGGCGTCAGCTGCGCGAGCGCATACGCCTGATCCTTGGCGTGCGCGCTTCGGAAGAGGTGCGGCCGGTCGTCGCGTCGCTCGATGCGTGCGTAGTGTCCGGTGGCGACGTAACGCGCGCCAAGTGAGTCTGCGTACTGCGCGAGGGTGCCGAGCTTGACGAAATTGTTGCACGAGACGCACGGGTTGGGCGTTCGGCCGGCCGCGTAATCGCTCACGAAACGCTCGACGACGCTGCGCTTAAATGCCTGCTCGAAATCCAATACGTAGTGGGGAATTCCGAGCACCGCGGCGCTGCGCCGGGCATCGTCGAAGTCGTCGACGCCGCAACAGCTGCGCGCGTGCGCGGGCCGCGTCGGCGTGTACATCTTCATCGTGATGCCGACGACGTCGTAACCGCTTTCGAGCAGGAGACCGGCGGCAACCGCGGAGTCGACTCCGCCGCTCATTGCCGCAACAACGCGCTCTTTTGCCATATGACTTCGCGAACAGGATAACACTAGGGCGAAGCTAACTCAAAGCCCAGATGTCAGGAGCGTCTGATTCGCTGGGTGAGCGGTTTCGCGCGGCCCGCGAGGCGCGCGGCATGTCGGTTCCGGATGTCGCCGAGGAGATCCGAATTCGCTCCCTCTACCTGGCCGCCATCGAGGACGAGAACTGGAACACCATCGGCGCACCGGTCTACGTGCGCGGCTTCCTCCGGACGTACGCACGCTTCCTCGGACTCGACCCTGAAGAGGCGGTCGCCGCCTTCAACCGCACTCAGCCTCTGCCGCAGACGACCGCGCCGCGCGAGCCGGAGCCGCATCGCGCGGCGTCTTCCTGGGCGGGCCCGGCCCTGCTTTGGGGCGCGGGTACGGTCGCCGTCCTCCTGATCGCCTTCGTCGTGTTCACCGAGCTGACGATGCCTCGCAGGGGCGGTCTGCCACCGGTCGCCGTGGCCAGCGCGGCTCCGGTGGCGGCGAGCCCGATGGCCGCGGCCACCACGGCGCCGCCGACGAGTACACCCGCCGCCGCCGCGATCGCCGGCGCCAAATCGCTCGCGCTGGTCCTTTCCGCCCCCTCCTGGCTGCGTGTGACGGTTGACGGGAATGTTAGTATGGAAGGCACGTTTCCGGCCGGAACGTCGAAGACGTTCCACGGGAAGAACGCCCTAGTACGCATCGGGAACGCCGGCGGCGTGGAGATCTACGTCGACGGCAAAGACGTCGGAAAGCTGGGCAAGCAGGGCGACGTCGTGGAGCACGCGTTCACGCTATGAAAGGGAGATCGTAAGGTTTGGCGAGCGAATCTTCGTTCGACGTGGTCTCGCGCGTCGATGGACAGGAACTCGACAACGCGCTCAATCAGACGCGCAAGGAAATAGAGAACCGCTTCGATTTCAAACATTCGAAGACGAGCATCGAATTCGACGGTAAGAAGATCACGCTGATCTCCGATGACGAACTCAAGATGAAGAACGTCGTCGACGTGCTGCAGGGCAAAGCCGTGCGGCGCGGCATCGACATCAAGGCGTTCGATTTCAGCGCGGTCGAGCCGGCCGCCGGCGGTACCGTGCGCCGGACCGTGACCCTGCGCAGCGGCATCCCCAAGGACCAGAGCAAGGCCCTGATCGAGCGGATCAAGTCGCTGAAGCTCAAGGTGAACGCGCAGTACCAGGACGAGCAGATCCGCGTATCGGGCAAGAACAAGGACGACCTGCAGAAGGTCATCGCGTCGCTGCGCTCGATGGAGTTCGAGCTGCCGCTGCAGTTCGTCAACTACCGGTAACGCGTGCCGAGCGTCGCTTTCGTCAGCCTGGGCTGCGCGAAGAATCTCGTCGACACCGAGGTGATGATCGCCAAGCTCGGCGGCGCCGGGTGGCGCCTCGAGGCCGACGCCGATCGCGCCGACACGGTGGTCATCAACACCTGCGCGTTCATCGACCCGGCGAAGGCGGAATCGACGGAGACGATCTTGGAGCACGCGTCGCGCAAGCGCGCCGGGCAACAGCTGATCGTCGCCGGGTGTTTAGCGCAGCGCTACGGCGATCAGCTGCAGAGCCTGATACCGGAGATCGACGGCGTCATAGGCACCGGCGCGTACGCCGGGATCGTCGAGCTGCTGGCCGACGTCGAGGCCGGGCGCCGGCCGCTGCGGCTCGCGTTCGAGGCCGAGCCGGAGCACGACTTTCTGCCGCGGCTGGTCACGACGCCGCGCGCCACGGCCTATCTGAAGATCGCCGAGGGCTGCGACCATCCGTGCACGTTCTGCATCATCCCAGCGCTGCGCGGAAAATTCCGCAGCCGCAGCGCCGAGTCGATCTGCGCCGAGGCGCGGGCTCTCGTCGCCGGCGGCGCCAAGGAACTCGTGCTGATCGCTCAAGACACCTCGATGTGGGGTCGCGATCGCGGCATCCGCCGCGGCGGCCTCGCTCAGCTGCTCGAGCGGCTGCACGAGATCGACGGCCTCGAATGGATTCGGCTGCTCTATCTGTATCCGGCCACGGTGGATCGCGAGCTCATCGACGCCATCGCGCGCCTGCCCAAAGTCTGCAAGTACATGGACATGCCGCTGCAGCACGCGCATCCGGAAGTGCTGCGCGCCATGCTGCGCCCGAGCAACGGGGAGCGCTATCTCGAGCTGATCGAAGAGTTTCGCGCGCGCGTTATGGGCATTACGATGCGCTCGACGTTCATCGTCGGGTTCCCCGGCGAAACCGACGAGCACGTCGCTTACCTCGAGGAGTGGATCGGCCGCGCGCAGCTCGATCGCGTGGGCTTCTTCGAATACAGCGCGGAGGATGGAACGCCGGCGGCGCGACTCGCGGATCGCATTGGCGCGCGGCGGCGCCGACAGCGTTTGATTCGCCTGCGCGAAGCGCAGCGGGTTGCCTCGCAGCGAGCGCGGAGCAAGCGCTGCGGCGCGACGGTGCGCGTGCTGGTCGAAGAGTCGCGCCGGCTGCGCGAACGCGACGGCTTCCGCCGTTACCTGGGAGAATCCCGAGCATGGTTTGGACGGTCGGACGGGGAAGCGCCTGCGGTTGATGGCGGTATTTACTTCACCGGCCAGGCCAGCGTCGGCGAATTCACGCCCGTGCGGCTCGAAGGACACGGACCATTCGATTTCTTCGGCAGAGCGATACCAGCGGAGCGCGACGCCGTTTGACTAAGCGCATCCTCACCATCGCCGGAATCGTCGCGATCGGCCTCGTTTCGACGCTGGCCGGCTACGCGGTCTTCGAGCACAAGAATCCCGTGGTGGCGATCAGCCAGATCTTCGTTCCGTCGCCGCAACAGGTGTTCGGAAAGAACAACGTGCTCGTGCTGGTCGAGGGCCTCGACTACGACTATACCGACAACGACGAAGAGTTCTCGACCAATTCGCGCAGCGACGTGATCTGGGCGGTTAACCTCGACTTCGCCAACAAGCGCATCTACGAACTGTCCATCCCGCGCGACATGGTCGCCACGCTGCCCAACGGCACGCAGGCGAAGATCAATCAGGCGCAGTCCGACGGCGGCGTCAAAGAGGCCAAGAGCGTCATCTCGCAGTGGTTGGGAATCCCCGGGTTCGACCGCTACGCGATCTTGCGCATCGATGCGACGAAGGAGTTCGTCGACGCGATCGGCGGCGTCAACCTGTACGTGAAGTCGTCGAACTGCTTGCGCTACAAGACGAACTGTACCGGCGATACCCTCGACTACGACGACACGTGGGGGCACCTGCACATCCATCTAAAGGAGGGGATGCAGCACCTCGACGGCGAGCACGCCGTGGCGTACATGCGCTTCCGTCACGACTGGTGCAGCGACCCATGCCGCATCATGCGGCAACAGCAGCTGCTGCACGCGCTGGTCGCTAAGGTCAAGGGCGACCAGATCAACACGTTCCTGCACCTCGGCGACCTCATCCAGGTTTTCCACAAGTACGTGCAGACGGACTTCGCGGACTCGGAGCTGCTCTCGATCGCGAACTACTATGCAGGGCATGCCCGATTCGTCGGTGGCCGTCGCTCAGGTTCCGTATACCGACGACGTGAATCTGCCGGGCTACGGCGACTCGCTCGTGCCAGACACCGCTGCCCGCGCGCATCTGGTCGCCACGATGCTGACTGCGGCGCCGGCGCCTATTGCGTCGCCCGACACGATGGCGCTTGCCGCGATTCCGCCCAACACGCTGCGCGTCGACGTAGAGAACGGCAGTGGCGTCTCGGGCGCCGCGCGGCGCGTCGCGACCATGCTGAAGCAGGCCGGGTTTACGATCGGCGACGTCGGCGACGCCGACCGTTCGGACTACGGGACGACGGAGATCCGCGAACACTCCAGCGTCACGTTCGCCGGCGCCAAGGTGCGCAGCGCGCTGCCGCACAGCCTGCGCAAGGCGGTCGTCGTTCCGGAGTCGCCGAGCAGTTCGCCGGCCGCGACGCCGACGCAGACCAGCGACGTCACGGTCATCGTCGGCAGCGATCTCACGAAGACATCGGCAGGCCGACCTGCTGCCGGAACACTCGTAACCCTGCGCCTTTAGTGTCGGCGCAGACCAAGGGCATCATCGCCGTCGCGGCGATCGTCGCATTGATCGCCGGCGCTTGGCGTGCCGTCGTACACCGCAGCGCGGTGCCGCCCGCGTTGGTCACGCCCAGCACGAACGTGCACCTCGAGTTTTCGAGCGGCGTCGCCGCGCGGCTCTACCGCGTGATGCACGAGCTTCCCACGGAGGACCGTTCGCGGCGCCCGCGGCTCATCGCGCTGACCTTCGACGACGGGCCGTATCCGGTCTACACGCCGATGCTGCTCGACGCCTTGCACGATCTCGGCGTGCCGGCGACGTTCTTCTTGATCGGAGCCGACGCGCAACAGTGGCCCGAGCTCACGCGCCGGATCGAGGCCGATGGGAACGAGATCGGCGATCACACCTACACGCATCCCAACCTCGATCAGGAATCCGCGGACGACGTGCGCCGCGAGATCCTCGAGGGGCGCGACGCGTTGTGGGCGCTCAGCCACGATCCGGCGGTGCGGACGCTGATGCGTCCGCCGCACGGGCGCTACACCGAGCGGACTCTGCGGATCGCTCAGGGACTCGGATATTCGGTCGTGCTGTGGACCGATGACAGCGGCGACTGGCGCTCGGTTACCGCGGATCGGCTGGAGCGCCATCTGCTTACCAATGCGACCGCGCCCGAGATCGTGCTTCTGCATAGCGGCAAGCTGGCGACGATCGAGGCGCTGCCCTACGTGGTCGAGCGCTTCAAGCGCGCGGGGTACAGGTTCGTAACCGTGGGGGAGCTGCTCAAGCTCGTTCACACCGACGAGCTAAACCATCCCTTGCGGCGCGCGGTTTAAGGACGATGCCGCGCCAGATCATCGACACGGAGTCGAGCCGGCCGGCCTACGAGCGGCGGCGCCTGCGCAGGCTGCTGGCTATGATCTTGCTGCTTGTCCTGGTGGCTGCCGCCTGCTGGTGGTTCCTTGCTCACCGCCCGAGGGGCCAGGAAACTGGGGCCGCTGGGGGAAGCGCACCCACCGCAGAACTTGTCTTTGGAAAGAAAGGGGTCCGCAGCGTGATGACGTTGGGGGAGATGGATGCTGCCTAAGCTGACCGTAGGTTTTTTTGCGCTCGTTCTGATGGCGGGGATCATGGCCTGCAGTAACCTCGGCAATACGACCGGGGTCAACGTGGGTCCGAACTTCCCGTCGAAGACGCTCTATGCGTCCAACAGCAATCAGAACGCGATCAGCATTTACTCGAACGGCACGAAGAACGGCGGCGGCCCCGCGTTCGAGATCGGCGGCTCCAGCACCACGCTCAACGGTCCGCAATACCTGGCGTTCGATCATCGTGCGGATCTCTGGGTGACGAACTATAATCCGAGCACGAACAGGGCGCTGTTGATCGAGTTCGAGGCGCTCGCCACCGGCAATGTCATCCCGGTCGCGTCGAACGCGCTGATCGGGCATCCGCGTGGCATCGCGATCACGCCGAAGCAGCCGAAGCCCGACGCGTCCAGCTCGGCGAGCCCCGGGCCGAACATCATGGTGATCGCCGACAACGACCCGCAGATCACGTATCCGAACCGCGTGCTGCTGTATCGCACCGGCACCATTTCGCCGTACCAGTCGCTCGCGGGTCCCCGGCCGAATCTGAACCTGCCCGGCGGCGTCGCCCTCGACCCGTCAGGAGCGCTGTACGTGACCAACATTCAGGGCGCCAACGTCGAGAGCTTCATCTTGCCGACGCCGACGCCTTCGCCGAAGCCGACGCCGACGACGAGCCCGACGCCGACGCCGAGCCCGACTCCGACGCCGAGCACGTCACCCAGTCCGACGCCGACGCCCACGCCCACGCCCACGCCGGTCAACATTTTCCCGCGGTTCGCGATCACGACCGCCAGCGACATCATCACGCCGGTCGGCATCGCGCTCGACACGAGCGGCAACATCTACATTGCGGACCAGGGCAGGCCGAAGGCCGGCTGCAGCTCGAAGCTCGGGCCGGCGATCCTGGAGTTTCCCGCATACCACAAGGGCCTCCAGTACAAGAAGCCCATACGGAAGATCCACGGCTGCAACACCGGGCTCAACGCGCCGACCGACATCAAGGTCGATTCGACGGGCACGATTTACGTGGCCGATGAAACGACGACCGGAGCGGGAGTCGTGCTCGTCTTCGCGCCGGGTGCAAACGGTAACGCCACCCATACGTTCTATAAGTCGCCGGGCGCGGTCACCGGATTGGGAATAGTGCCCTAAGAGTTCACCATGGCGTTTCTCAAGGGAATCATCGACGGTAACGAGCGCGAGGTCGCGCGGCTTCGGCGCACCGCTCGGGCCGTCAACGAGTTTGAAGCGGAGATCGCGGCGCTTTCGGATGCCGACCTCCAGGCCAAGACGGCGGAGTTCAGGAGCCGGCTAGAGCAGGGCGAGTCGCTCGACGACATGCTGCCCGAAGCGTTTGCGGTGGTGCGCGAGGCCAGCAAACGCACCGTCGGCATGCGGCATTTCGACGTGCAGATCATGGGCGGCCAGGTGCTCTACGAGGGGCGGATCGCCGAGATGAAGACCGGTGAGGGCAAGACGCTCGTCGCGACGCTGCCGGTCTACGCGCGCGCGCTCGAAGGCCGCGGCGTGCACCTGGTCACTGTCAACGACTACCTGGCGCGCCGCGACGCCGAGTGGATGGGCCCGATCTATACGTTCCTGGGCCTGACCGTCGGCGTGATTCAGCATGGCCTCGATTCCGCGCAGCGCCGCGCGGCGTACAACTGCGACGTTACGTACGTGACGAACAACGAGGTCGGCTTCGATTATTTGCGCGACAACATGGCGTGGCAGGTCGAAGATTTGGTGCAGCGCGAGCTGTACTTCGCGCTCGTGGACGAGGTGGACTCGATCCTCGTTGACGAGGCGCGAACGCCGTTGATCATCAGCGGGCCGTCGCAAGAGTCGGGCGAGCTGTACGACAAGTTCGCGCAGATCGTGCCGCGGTTGAAGAAGGGCGAGGACTACACGGTCGACGAGAAGGCGCACGCGGTTCCGATCACGGAAGCCGGCGTCGCCAAGGTCGAGAAGATGCTCGGCATCCAGAACCTTTACGAGCAGCGCAACATCGAGCTGACGCATCAGCTCAACGCGGCGCTGAAGGCGTGGAACCTGTTCCATCGCGACCAGCAGTACATCATTAAGGAAGGCGAAGTCATCATCGTCGACGAGTTCACCGGCCGTTTAATGTACGGGCGGCGCTACTCCGACGGCATCCATCAGGCGATTGAGGCGAAGGAAGGCATCAAGGTGCGCGGCGAGGATCAGACGCTCGCCACGATCACGTTCCAGAACCTCTTCCGGCTGTACGATCACCTGGCCGGCATGACCGGTACAGCCAAGACCGAGGAGCGCGAGTTCCGCGACATCTACGGCCTCGACGTGGTGGTCGTGCCGACCAACATGCCGATGATCCGGAAAGACAACTCCGACATCGTCTACAAGTCGGAGAAGGCCAAGTTCGATGCGGTCGTCGACGAGATCATCGCCGAGCATCAGAAAGGGCGGCCGGTGCTAGTGGGCACGCGCTCGATCGAGAAAAGCGAGCTGCTGGCGGCATTGCTTCGGCGCAAGGGCGTCGAGTGCAACGTGCTCAACGCCAAGTATCACGAGCAAGAGGCCGAGATCGTCAAGGATGCCGGGCAGGAAGGCCAGGTGACGATCGCCACCAACATGGCGGGCCGCGGCACCGACATCAAGCTCGGTGAGGGCGTGGCGACGAACGGCGGCCTGCACATCATCGGTACTGAGCGGCACGAGTCGCGGCGCATCGACAACCAGCTGCGCGGACGCTCGGGGCGCCAGGGCGATCCGGGCTCGTCGCGCTTCTACGTGTCACTCGAAGACGAAGTTATGCGGCTGTTCGGCGGCGAGCGGATGACGAATATCATGGAGCGCGTCGGCTTCACCGACGAGCAGCCGATCGAGTCGGGACTCGTGACGAAGTCGATCCAGCGCGCCCAGGGCAAGGTCGAGAATCACAACTACGAGATCCGCAAGCACGTGCTCGAGTACGACGACGTGATGAACAAGCAGCGCACGATTATCTACGCGGATCGGCGCGCGACGCTGGAAGCCAAATTCGACTCGCGGACGTTCATGCTGCAGACGCTCGAGGCCAAGGTGGATGAGGCGGTCGAGGAAAACGCGCCCGAAAACGCTCATCCGAGTGAGTGGGACCTCGACGAGATGCTCAATGCGCTCGAGCTGATCTTCCCGATCAAGCGAGAGCTGTCGGTGACGGATATCGCCGGCAAGGACCGCGAGGAGATCCGCCGCATCCTGCGCGAGCACGCGCGCGCGGCGTACGAGAAGAAGGAGAAGGAGGTAACTCCGGAGATCCTGCGCGTCGTCGAGCAGCGCTATCTGCTACTGCCGATCATCGACCGGCAGTGGGTGGACCACCTGTACGTGATGGACCACCTCAAGACCGGCATCGGGCTGCGCGGCTACGGCCAAAAAGACCCGCGCGTGGAGTATGAGAAGGAAGCGTTCGAGATCTTCGAGTCGCTGAAGAACAACATCGCCGACGAGGCGATCAAGGGCGTGTTCCGCGTGGTGATCGAGCACGGTCCGCCGCAGCCGCAGATGATGCCCGGCCAACAATTCGAGCCGATACCGTCGGGCGAGCTAGTTCCGCAGCCGGTCGCCGCGGGCAACGCGCTCCCGCCGGAGCAGGTGGAGCAAATGCTCGGCCCGATGCCCGGCAGTGGCCGCCGCGTACAACAGTTCCACACGAACAAAGACGACGAAGCACCCGCCAGACCGATGCAGCGCGAACAACCGAAGGTTGGCCGCAACGAAATGTGCCCATGCGGCAGCGGGAAGAAATACAAACGCTGCCACGGCGCAGCCGCGTAACGGGATAAGAGTTAGGCCGAGCAAACGGACCCCCCTCCCAGGCCGCTTAACTGCGCGGCGCTAGGCGATCCTAGCCGCCGCGATCCACGCCGCAACGCGTTAAGCGCCGCGTGCTAAGCTGCGAGGCTGTTGCGAGCACGCCGCGAGGCCACTGCGAGCTGAGCTGCGAGCCGCTATGCCGTCGGCGCCGGGCTGCGCAACTGCGAGGCTCGTGGCGTAAGCCACGTCGGCTAGCGCGATGCGGCCTTGCGGGCGGGGCGGGGCGTCGCTGTTCCATTTTACGCAATCGCGTTGGTCTCTACGATTTAGTTAACAGGTGTGAAATGATATCGTCTGCCTTTTCGTAGGCTTCGGGCGCAGTATCAAGATCGATTCGGAAGTCACCGCTCACGGCAGTAGCACCCTTCTTAGCGCGGTAAACCTCACGTATAAGCTTTCCTTCGTCTGCACCGAGGTGCTGAATCATAAACCATTCCCATGGCTTGCTCGTCACCGTAGTTCCAAACATGGGAAGAATAACCGCACAACGTCGTTTATCTCCGTGTATTCGCGCGTTCTCTTCTAGCCAGACGTTCACGTGGGGGTCTCTCCCACCATAGCCGATCACCAAAATACGCTTCGCGTCTGCAATTAACTTTGCGCCGGAGCTAAGGTAGTATGCGAACGGTCGGATATTGAAAGCGAGTGCGCCAATCTTACTTAATCCCGCGATAATGGGCATCTGCTCGTAAAGCGCCCCCGCATGTACGATGCCGCCACCGGCGCGTTGCTCAAACGCCTCGGCAGCGCGAGCCGGGTTTTCGTACTTGACCGGCCCATAAACGGGCGGAGGCTTGGAGTGACTTAAGTATTCAGTGCTGAACGGTTGTGAGAACCTAACGCTCCCATGCAGGTGTAGCAACATATCATTCTGCGATTGGAGCGCGTGCTCCAGCGCTTCCGGATCAAACAACTTAAAAGTGAACGGTGTCTCAACGTAGCCATCCTCCCAATGGATTTCGGCTCGTTCTAGTAGATCATCGTAGTTCAAGGAGAGCACCTTAACCCTAAAGTTCGAAGCTAGCCGGCTAAAGAACTTATCTTGGGCTTTTCGAGCTTTCAAGACTTCGTCGCCTGCCAATGCATCACATTCCTCGCCGACCTTCCTATGAATCGCGCGTGTAACATCCCAGCGCGCCGCAGCGGTGACTCTCGGATCAAGCAATCTGCGATACCGATAGGCTAGTTCGACAAACGGTGTGAGAGCGGGCCGCTGCACATCGCGAGAATGGGGGACGCCGTAGGTCGCACCGAAGTTTTCGAGCGACTCAATGGCATTCAGAATCGTTTCAAAATCGGGCGCTTCGTAGGCACCGCGCAAAGCCTCCCATAGAAGTTCACCGATCCGATAGGGCTCGCGTGGCAACGCGTAGGCGGGGTGACCCGGGCTCGACATCTCGGTCGCTTCCGGCATCAATACCGGAATGTTTTCGCGCGCCAACATTGTTAAATCGGGCACAGTAGAAATGCCGCAACGCGCAGATGCGCCCGCGCCGACAATGACGAGAAGTTCGGGCCGAGAGCTTGCCGCGCTCAAAGGCGGAATCGAGCGCCAGTGTTGCGCTCAAGGATACAGCAGCTTCCGTCGTTCACGAAAGCGAAGTGCAGATCGGGATGCTCGGGCGGGCTATAGCCGTTATCGCGTAAGGTATTGCTAATATAGTCGGGATTGGCCGCGGCGTGATTGGCGAAAGCCCTGGCCGCCGCCAGGAAGTAATTCGCTGCTCTCGTCGCCTCAACAGCGGTGCCGGCAGACGTAATGCCGCCGCGTCCCACCATGTAGAACTTTCCATTATGTGGGATGAGGGGCGCACTAATCCCGCCTGAGCGAAGAGCCTGTCGCTCTTGTTCGGTAACGTGTCGTTCAAGGCCAATGATGCTTTTTGCTTCGTGAACGAACCCGCTGTTGGGCCATTCTTCTATCGATCGATGGGCGCAAAATACCAAAATACAATATGGCCGCGCTGACTGCTATCGAGGAGATCCACATGCCGCAGCGTCGCATTGCACGATCGCCTCGCGCCATAATGGCAACGGCAATCCCGATGAAAGCCAGGCTGACAAATTGATCTTCTTTGACAGTCGCCAGGAAGGCCGCCGCGATGATTGCGAACTTCCATCGCCGACCGTCGAGTGCCCAGACCAACGTCGCGGCGAGCGGCGGCACAAACGCTAGCTCATGAAAGTCGCCGACGGCTCCCGCGCTGAGCGGTGGGTAAATCGCGACAACCAATGTTACCGCAAAGGCTAGCGCTTTCGGTAGCCGAGCGGTTGCCAAAGCCCACACGGGAAAGATCGTGGCCGCTGCGAGGAGGCACTGCAACAGAATAAGGCCGCGTGCACCGTCGAACAGCTTGACGAAAGGAACGGCGCTGTACAAAATTGGCGAGAAGTGGACGAGGAAATGATTGACGGATCCTTCTACCGTTGTGGAAAACGTGCCGAAAGCGCTGTCGACAATTTGTGTAAAGATGCAGTCGTCAATGCCGGCGCGGACTATGGCATAGCGCCATATTCCGAGATAGGTATAGACACCAGCAACAAGCAGGAATAGAACCATGACCGCAAGTCGCCAGGCGATACGTAATGGTGGCGCGTCGAAGTAAAACCGATTCAGCCGCACTTTCGCTTTAAGAAAGCCACTAGGGCGTGTCTAAACGGAGTTATATAGCACTCTGTGCTTTCCCGACAGGCTCAGGCTGTAAAACGTCCCGCAGAACCGATAGACCACGTTGTAAGACGACGTGGCTGTGCGGACGCTTTGCGGCATTGCGCCCGGCCCGCCGGTAGGCGTCTGCAATCCGCCGCACCCTGCGAGCAATGCCGCAGCGACGCAGCTGCTAAGTGCGTAGCGACCAACCCCCAAGCTTCTCATCGGTCTTGCTCCTCGCTGCGTGAAGGCCGCGCAGCCTAGCATTGTTTTCGACTCTGCTGGGCTAAGCCCCGCAACGGCTAAGCTTCAACGCCCGCTAGCGCGATGAGGCGTCGCGGGCGGGGTGCCGGGTTACGGCGTCAACGCAAAGACGGTTCCGCAGCATCTCTTCAATATATGCCCGCTCAGGCCGCCGTAAGGCGTGGTGCCGTACAACGTGCCCTTCACGGTGGTCAGAGGCGCCGCCGGCCACATGCCGTCGGTACCACCCGCAAAGCGATACAGCACACTCTCCGCGCCGTTAGTGCTGACGCTGAAAACGGTTCCGCAGCCGAAGCCCCCGGAGCCCTTGGACCTTGTGCACGCTGCGTAGTTGCCGCCATACTCGGTCGTGCCGTACAGGGTGCCATTTATGTCGATCAACGACGCCACCGGATTCACTCCGTCGGTACCACCGGCGAAGCTATAGAGTACCGTGTTCTTGCCGGTCCTCGTAATGCTAAAGACCGTTCCATAGCCGTTCGCGCCGCCCGAAAAGGTGGTGCCGTAAAGCGTTCCATTCACGTTGATCAACCCCGACATGGGTACCGCTCCGTCGGAACGACCACCGAAGCGGTAGAGCACCTTTTCTTTGCCCGCGGTCGTAATGCTGTAAACGGTCCCGCAACCACGACTACCGCATTCCGTACCGCCAAATAACGTCGTGCCGTACAGCATGCCGTTCACGTCGACGAAGCCCCCACTAGGCCACGATCCGTCAGAACGTCCCTTGAAGCTGTAGAGCACTTTCTCAGCGCCAGATGTGCTCATGCTGTAGACGGTCCCACAGCGACAGGAGGAAGAACCGCCGCCTGTCGTCGTGCCGTACAACGTATCATTCACGTCGAGCAGCTTCCCATCCGAGGGCTCCTCTCCGTCGGAGGAGCGCGCGCCAAGGAAGCTGTGCAGAATCGTCACAGATCCGCTCGGGCTGATGCTGTAAACAGTTCCCGCTCGACCCACCCGATTTGAGCCACCCGTAAGGGTCGTACCGTACAGTATGCCCTTTACGTTGATCAGAGGCGCGCGGGGCTGTGCTCCGGGGTTGGGGAGTCCGCCGGAGAAACTATGCAGCACGTTCTCCTCGCCGCTCGTCGTCAGAGTGTAGACGGTTCCGACGCCCCTCGCGCCGCCCAGAGCGGTTACGCCATACAGCGTGCCGTGCATGTTGGTCAAACCAGTCGGGTACGCCCCGTCCTTCTTGTGATCGTTGAAGCGATACACTACCTGGTAAGGCGATGCACTTGCATGATGGGCGGCACGAGTCGACGCTATCCCCGGTGCTTGCAGCGGCTCCCCCGGTACTCCAATCGGTAGCTGCGATCCGCCGCACCCGGCGAGCAATGTGGCGGCCGCGCCGCTTATTAGAGTGTAACGGATGAGGTTCATGCGGCGCTGCGTTACCGAATTACCGAGTAGATGACCCCACGACCATAGCCTTTTCCCGAGCCGCCTCCCTTCGAGGTTGTGCCGTACAGCCTAGTGTTTATGTTGCTCAAAGGCGCATTCGGACTGAAGCCGTCAGCTGAGTTGGTAAACCGGTACAGCACGTGCTCTGCGCCGCTGGCGGTTATGCGGTAAACGGTTCCGCAGGGCTCGGTCGGGCAGCCTCCCCCGCATGCGGTCGTACCGTACATGTAGCCCACAAGGTCGATCAAAGGTCCATGAGGACAGGCGCCGTCGGAGCCCCCTCGAAATTATAGATCACGTTCTTGCTGCCGGAGGGGGCTGTTATGTGGTAAACGGTTCCGCAGCCGACGGAACCTTTGCATCCCGTGCCGCCTGCAACGGTCGTACCAAACAGCTCTCCCCTGTCGTCATCCAAGCCGTTTGGTTCCGAACCGTCGGCGCCGCCGGCGAAGCTGTACACGACCTTTTCTTGTTGACCATTCGTCAGGATGCTGTAAACGGTACCGCAACCATGGCCGCCGCAGCCTGTGCCGCCGCCATATCTCGTTGTGCCGTACATTGCCCGAGGAAGCGTTCTGGGCGGTGCGGCGTTATGCGTGTAAATAATTAATCCCGACGACGGTGTTTCACCGTCGGTGCCGCCTTTGAACGCATACAGCACCGTCACTACACCGCTTGATGTTATCGTGTAAATGGTACCGCAACCATGGCCGCCGCACGCCGTGCCGCCGCCATACCTCGTCGTGCCGTATAAGATGCCGTTATAAGGGAACAAGTCACTCGCAGGATACGCTCCGTCGGAGCCGCCGCTAAAACTGTGCAGCACCTTCTCTACACCGCTCGTCGTTATGCTATAAACCGTTCCGAGGTTCGAGGTGCCACCGAATGCGGTTGTGCCGTACAGCGTACCATACCCAATCAAACCGGCTCGCGGTCCCGCTCCATCTCCGCTCTTGGCGCCGCGGAAGGCGTAGACTGTGTTGTAGGTTCCAGTCGTCGTTACGCTATAAACGGTTCCACAACAGCCACCGCCCCCAAGCATTCCGCCAAGCTGCGTCGTGCCGTAGAAGGTATCACCGAGGTTGAGCAAGCGCCCCATAGGCTCCCCCGATCCCACGCCATGCTCCAGCTTGAAACGATACAGTACCTGGTAGCCCGATGCGTGCCGAATAGGACCGGCACCCGCGCGAGCCGGCGCGACCTTCGAGGTTTGCGGCAGCGCGCCCGGCGCGGCGATCGGCGGCTGCAATCCGCCGCAGCCTGCCAGCATCGCCGCAGCGGCGCCAACAGTAAGCACGTAGCGAGCTTTGATGCTCGACGCATCGCGAAAGGAGACTGTCACGTGTCGTTAATGGATTGCCATACCTGTGGGCCAAGCGAGACCCGTGCGATCCCCTTCGATTGCTCTGATCGGGCGAACGTTGCCATTTGAGCCCGCCGCGTAGACCATAATGCGGCCCTTCGTTGCCCCTTTGTTGACGATATTCGATACATAGATATTGCCGTTAGAATCGACCACAGTTCCCTCCGTAGCAGTTATCCTGGCTCGATGGCCGTGAATTTCTTGGATAGGCCCGACGTTACCGTTTGCGCCCGGAGCGTAAACCGTCACGCTTTTGCCGTCAAAGTTGGCGATGTAGATGTTTAGGCTAGAATCAAGCGCAACCTGGGTGGGCAAATCTAGGTGCGTAAGCTCACCCTCGATGGTTCGCGTGGGTGTTACGTTCCCCGTGCTGCCCGCGAGATAAAAGGTGATGTAGTTGTAACGGTTGGTAACATAGACGTTGCCGCTTGCATCCAATGCGAGGCCGTTGGACAATACGAGACCTGTGCTTGGCCCCTCGATCACCGCAACAGGTGGGATGTTGCCGTTGGCACCCGGCGGGTAAATAGTTAACCTACCATTCCCGTATTGATTGGTTCGGTTGCTTAAAACGTAGATGTCTCCATTTACCGAATCGATGGCGATCCCGGTTGGTCCCGACAGTCCGGTCTTCAGGCCGCGGATGGTCTCGATGGGCTTGGCGTTGCCGGTAGTGCCCGGCGCGTAGACGGTGACCGACGAAACACCGGCGTTTGTAGCGTAGATATTGCCGCGTGCGTCCACCGCAACGTCATGCGGGAACCGCAGACCGGTTTTCGAGCCTTGTATGTCTTGGATTGGCTTCGCGTTGTCGGACGCGCTTATCGGATAGACCGTCACGCTGCTCGTATTCCGGTTGGCGACGTAGAGGCATGGGCATGACGTGGTGCGGCGCTTCCTCAATTCGCCGTTGCCGCGAGCGGAAATGGGGAGGCTCCCCGGTGTAACGCCCGGCGCGCCGATCGGCGGCTGCGATCCACCGCACCCTGCGAGTAGTGCCGCAGCGGCGCTGATGTTAAGAGCCAAGCGACCTAGGTTCCTCATGAGCGATCCCTCCCGGAAGCTGAACCGACGAGCGGCTAACAACGTTCGGCGCTCCCGTCAGCGCTCCCCAGCGGAGTAAGCGTTTACGAGGCCGCGAGCTCGCGTAAGGCTTCCCATGCCGCGGATGCGGCACTCTTGCGCCGGCGCGGATGCGCGAGCAGGCTGCGAGCGATAAGCCCGTCGCCTGCGCGATCTCTCGCAACGAAAAAGCATCGAGCTTCGCTGCGATCTCGCGCTTGAACCAGGCCTCGTCGCATTGGCCCGGATGCTCGCGCGCCCAGCTGCGATTGCGGCGATGCCCCTCGGCGATCCCTCGCCTCGCACACGGTTCACGCCAACGCGGCGCCGTGGATCATTGCCAGCGGCTGTCTGCGCCGCAAGTGCTTTGCGTGCGGCCTCGATCGCACGGAGACCATGCTCGCGCCCTGCTTTCGGCATGCACGCCTCGCAATGACGGCGCCTGCGCTTGAGTACCGGCTCGCCGCACATCGCGCACGCGAGCGGCGAGCTTGGCCGCGCGCCCACCGTTGGCGCACGCCACGCTCGGGTCGAATACGGCCGCGGCTGCGAGGCCTTGCGAGCAGCGACGATCGCTCCGGTCCCGGCACACTGCGCCGCTGTTTTCCGTCTTTAGCTGCCAGCATGCGGGTACGGCTCGACCTATCGCGGTGGCCGAGGCGGCGCACAAATACGGGACCGTATTTGCCTTAACGCCGTAAGCGCCTTACGGGATCAACGCGTAGACGGTACCCCCGCCGTGCGCACCACCGTCGCGCGTCGTTCCGTATAGCGTGCCCTTCACGGCGGTCAGGCCGGCCTCCGGTGAGTAGCCATCGGTTCCGCTGCCGAAGCTGTGCAGCACGTGTTCAGCGCCGTTTGATGTGATGCTAAAAACCGTTCCCGACCCGTATTTTCCACCGGAAATGGTCGTGCCGTAGAGAGTGCCGTTAACCTCGATCATCGAGGCGATGGGATTACGACCATCGGTTGCGTTGCCGAAGCTATGGATCACCTTTTCCGTGCCGCTCGGGCTGATGCTAAAGACGGTGCCGCGCTTGTACGCGCCGCCTTCGCTTGTCGTGCCGTACAGGATGCCGTCCATCGCAGTGAGGGCCGCACGCGGCTCCGCGCCGTCCGACCCGCCGACGAAGTCATGCAGCACTTTTTCCGTGCCGCTCGTGCCGATGCTAAAGACGGTCCCACAGCCGTATCCGCACGCCGAAATGTTGCCGCCGTAAACCGTTGTGCCGTAGAGCGTGCCCTGCACGTGGATCAAACCGGCCTCGGGGGCGGCACCGTCGGTGCCCTGGGCGCCGGAAAAACTGTGCAGCACCCGCTCGGTGCCGCCCGGCGTGAGGCTAAAAACGGTGCCGCACTCTTTATACTCTATGCCGCAAAAGTATGCGCCGCCCCCGGACGTGGTGCCGTACAACGTACCCTTTATGTCGATTAGCGATCCAATGGGCTGCCAATTGCCACCCGTCGCGTACCCGTCGAAGCTATACAAAACTTTCTCCGTGCCGCCCGTCGTGATGGCAAAGACCGTTCCACAGCCTTTATACTGCGAGTACGGGCAGTGGGGGTGCGAACCGCCATACTCCGTTGTGCCGTAGAGCGTGCCCTTTACCTTGATGAGCGATGCGACGGGGAACGCGCCGTCGCTTCCGTTACCGAAGCTATTCAGCACTTGTTCGATCCCGCCGTCGTGACGCTAAAGACTGTGCCGCACAAGTTGCCGCCGGATGCGTTACAGGAATGTGTGCCGCCTTGGCTCGTCGTGCCATAGAGCGTGCCGTTTACCTCGATCAGGGAAGCGACGGGCGCATTCCCATCGGGTTGGTTGCCAAAGCCATAGAGGACCTTGTAGTGCGAGCTATCGGTTCGCGCCGAAAGCGCACGGATTTGCGGCATGGCGCCCTGCGCTCCGCCGCAGCCGGCAAAAAGCGAAGCTGCGCCAATGCTTACCGCCAAGCGACCTAAGGTTCCCATCAGCGATGCCCTCGTATGCGATAGTGCACGTGGATTACTCCGGTGTCAAAACGGCGCGTATCGAGGAGTTCGAGATTTCGCGGTAAGGCGGCTCGGAATGCCGGTTTTCCGCCGCCGACAACCACCGGGTTGAGAAACAGGTGACATTCGTCCACAAGGTCGGCTTCGAGCGCACGCCCCGCAAGCTCGGCGCCGCCAATTTCGATGTCGTGCTCCGATTCCTGCTTGAGCTTCCGAATGGCCTCGAGGTTGAAGGCTCGCTCGACGCGCGTGTTGCGCGTCGTAGCGCCTGTTAGCGTCCGCGAGAAGACGATCTTCTCGGCCTTCTGCCAGACGCGAGCGAAGTCGCGTTGTCCAGGCGGATAACAGTCCACCGGCGCGTCCCAGTAGGCCATCGTCTCGTAGAGTCGCCGCCCATAAAGATAGGTTCCAATCGGTCGCAGCAACTCCGTAATGAACGCAAATATCTGATCGGGATTGATCCAATTGAACGCACCGGTTTCGTCCTCAATATAACCATCGAGCGACGTATTGGTGATGTAGCTCAACTTCGCCATAGGAAAGAAAGTAAAACGTCGAGTTACCTTTGCCCTCCCGGTAAAGCCTCGACCGGCCCGTGATCCATATACGAGCAGCGCGAGCCAGGCCCCAGATTCGAGGCATGCAAACCGGAAAGTCCGAAAGAGAGCCGGTCGGCGAGGTGGCCGAGAGTCGCAGTGGAGGAATGGTTCGTGCGTTGGGGTTCGCTATTTTCTCGCTTGTTGACCTCTTCGACGATCGCGGTCGCGGTCTGCGCGTGCAGCGGCCCGCAACCCCAAGTGACGAGTTTCGTGCCCCCAAGCAGATCTCGCCGGCGCGCTTCCACCCCACGGCGACCGCTAAGATCCAACACGTCGTCATCGTCATCCAGGAAAACCGTTCGCTCAACAATCTCTTTTACGGCTATCCCGGCGCGAAAACCGCAAAGTACGGTTATGATTCGCACGGACGGCGAATCGAATTGAGGCCGATTACGCTCAAGACACCGTGGGACATCGCGCACGACTCTAACGCTTTTCTCGCGGCTTGCAACGGAACCGGACGCATCCCGGGCACGCATTGCCGGATGAACGGGTTCAATAAGGAGTATTTTTACTGCAAGCCGACGTGCCCCATCAAGTACCCCTCGTATGCGTACGTGCCGCCGAGCGAGACGAAGCCCTACTTTGAGATGGCCCGGCAATACGTGCTGGCGGATCGCATGTATGCGTCAAACTTCGACGCAAGCAGCTTCGTATCGCACCAATATATCATCGCGGCGCAGGCCGAAAAGTCGGTAAACTTTCCGTACGGCGATTGGGGCTGCAGCGGCGGCCCGAGCGACACGATTGCCGAGGTGGGACCAGAACGCCAAATTCCCGACAGCTACGAACAGCCATGTTGGGATCCGACGACGCTCGGCGATGAGCTGGATCAGGCCGGCATCTCGTGGGCGTACTACGCCGCCTCCTACTATAAGGTTTGGAGTGGGTGGAACGGCTATCAGGTGATCCGGCACATTTTCTTCGGGCCCGACTGGGGCAGAGACATGTTCAGTCCGCCGTCCACGTTTCTGAGGGACGTAAAACACGGCAAGCTGCGCGCGGTCACTGGGTCACGCCAACCTGCGCGAACTCCGACCACGCCGGCTGCTACTCGGACACCGGACCTTCATGGGTCGCGTCGGTCGTCAACGCCATTGGCGAATCGAAGTACTGGGGATCCACGGCAATTTTCATCTTCTGGGACGATTATGGCGGATGGTACGACCCCGCGCCGCCGGCCTACGTCGATTACGACGGCCTGGGCTTCCGCCTTCCGATGCTCGTCATCTCGCCGTACGCTAAGAAAGGATACGTTTCGCATGTTCACTATGAGCATGGGAGCATTCTGAAGTTCATCGAGGACCAGCTTGGTCTCGAGCGCCTCTCGGCGAGCGACCGGCGGGCCAACTCACCCGCGCGAGACTGCTTCGACTTCAATGAGCCGCTGCGCAAATTCAAGAAGATCGTCGCACCATACGACGCGGAGTTTTTCTTGCACCAGCCGCCCGACTTATCGCATCCCGGACGCAGACTAGCACTGGCTGAGCTCGCGGCGCGGACGTGGGGCACGCTCTCGCGGACGACGGGCGGACTACGCAGGGTTGAGGCGGCGCAGCGCGCCGCCGCGCTTGCCGAGCAGGCGAACGACGCCGCGGATACGGCGCTAAGTTTCAACGACATGGCGTTCGGGTTTGTGCAGGCCGGGCGAGCGGGCGAGGCGCAGGCGGCCATCGAGCGCGCGATACAACTGGTGCAGCAGAACGCGCTGACCGGGTCGTCGATCCATGCCTGCGTGCTGAACAACGCGGCGTTGGTCGCAAACGATTTCGGCCGCCTTAACGAAGCGCGCCAACTGTATCACGAGGCGCTCACGCTCTCGACGTCGCACGGCGACACGGCGGCCGCTACCGGAATCCGCCTGAACATGGCAGAGCTGGAATTCGACACGGGGCACCTCGATACGGCGCTCGAGCTCACGCGCGCCGTCGAGGCGGAGCCGCGTACACCGCGGATGAAGAGACATGTATTCTTCGCTTTGCAGAATGGAGCGGCGTATCGGCTGGCACTCGGCGATTTCGCCGGCGCCCGAGCGGCGGCACTCGACGCGCTGCAGCTCATTCGTGGAACGGAACCGCACTACGTCACGATCAACATTGCGCACCTGGCGACCGTCGCCGCGTGCAGCGGCGATCCTCGGCGCGGTGCGCGCCTTCGCGGGTACGTTGACGCGCAGTATCGCAGCGAAGGTTACGTGCGCGAGCCCACGGAGCAGCGTATAGACGAACTCCTCGCGAGCGCACTGAGCGAGAAACTCAGCCTTGGTGAAATCGAGGCCTTCGCGGCCGAAGGCACGCAGCTATCGGAAGACCAAGCCGTCGCGGAGGCCCTCGCCGCCTAGTCGCGGTTTTTTACGTGAGGACGCGCTCCAGCCCGGCGGGCGGTTCGGCGTCGCGGCGTTCCAGGAACGCCGTCGTCAGCTCGATGAGAAGCCCGCCGGGGGTCTCGGGGTTGTGCACCATGGCGATGACGTCGGAAGGGTAGCCGCGCACATTCTTCACTAAACGAACGCAAACGCGGTTCCCGGAGATCGTTTCGTCGATCCGCAAATCCGCGGGCGCCGCCGCGAGAGCCTCGTGGATGTGCTCGAGCACCACTGCGCTCGTTTTTGTGCGCTGCCGAATCGGAGCGGTGAGGGTGACGATCAGGACTTGCCCGCGTGGAACCCGATCGCCCGCCCGCTGCATGTCGTCGATAAACGCAAGCGCAACCTTATCAAATCGCAGTCCGAGCTTTGCCGGCTTCGACCTTCGTTTCACTACCTCCGTTGATGACCGCGGGTAACCCATCCAAGTTGCACCCGTCCCTTTGGACGTCATTTGCGAGGAGCTCGATGCGCTTGCTCACAAGTAATAGGCGATGGTTTCGGTGGCGCTTGGACTTCGAGTGTCCCGGGGCGGCAGTGTGGTGGTTGCCGTCGCGGTCGATCGCCGCGCGCCTCGCGTCGTGCTGTCGACGTTTCTTGCAACCGCGGACGAGGCAGACCGCCTGTCGCTCGAACCCTATCACGTCGCCGCCGAGCTGGCGCGAGGATCGCGCGGTCGAGGTCTGGCTCAAGCCGCGGCTGCCGTCGCCAAAGGCCGCAAACGTCAAGACGAACTGGCGGCGAATGGCTTGGCCAATATTAGCCGAGAGCTCGAACGCGCACAGTGCAAGCCTGTCGTGGCCGCCTTGCTCGTCAACCGCGCCGGCTGGGTAGACGATCTGTTGCAGTACAGTCTTTTCGCGCCGGGTCACCCGCCGGTCGCCGAAGGACTGGCCGTGCGCGACGCATTGCGGTTCGCGTTAGATAAGTGCGGCGTCGAAGTCGTCGAAATGGACGAGAAGTCTCTCCATGGAGTTGCGTCGAGCAAACTTCGTTTGCCGCCCGTGGATATAGACGTCCAACTGAAGCGGCTCGGCAAAACCGCGGGCAGACCCTGGCGAAAAGAACAGAAGCTCGCCTGCCTCTCCGCCTGGGTCGCTCTCACCAAACGGATGGAAAGTTCAGACGCCGCCTAACCGCACTCTTACAACTTGGTCCGAACTCGCGCTTGTACCAAGCGCGAAGGTCTGCCTACCCAACGGCAGCTAACGGTTTTAACGGCCGGCCGGCAGCGTGTTGGGAGCGATTGCCTTGGCGAGCGCCTGAAAAAGCGCGACCGCACCGAGTCCGGCGTTGCCCTTCGCGTCATAGGCTCCCGGACCGTTCGTCGCCTCGACCGCCATCGTCAGTTTCTGCGCCGGAAGGTAGCCGACCGCGCCAGAGGCACCGGCGAATCCAAGCGTCTGCGTGATCCAGGGACCCGAAAGAATCACGCCGAGGCCATAGCTCAGCTCCACGCTGCCGCGTCGGCATGCGGGGCAACCCTTTTGCGTCCGTCCGAAACCAATGAGATGCGGAGTAATCTGCGCGGCGGAAGACGCTGGGGACAACAGCTTGCCGGATGCGACTGCCTCAATCGAAACGCCAAGGTCCGTGATGTCCGTCGATTCAACAGCCCCGTCAATCGTCGTCCACGAGGGGTTCCAATACGTTGCCTCCTCGTAGAACGGCACGCCCGGTTTGATGCCGAGGACAGCGCGGCGCTCCGACGTGAACGCATGCAAGACGGGCTGCGGAACGACCGCCGTCGCGGCCTGCGTTGTTTGTTTCAGGCCCATCCGCTCTAAGACGAACCGTTGCAGCGCATCAGCGAGCGGCATGCCTGCAATCTTCTCGAGAACTCGGCCGAGAATTACATAGTTGGCGTGGCAGTAGCCCCAGTTCGTGCCGGGAGCGAACTGCTCGGGGCCGTATACGCCGATGTGTACCAGCTGTTCCGGCGTCCACTGGCGGAAGGGATCGCGATAGAGCGCGTCTTGGAACGAGTTTTGATAGACGTAGTCGGCGTAGCCCGACGTCATCTGCGCGAGATCTTTGAGAGTGATCCGATTTGCGCGCGGTAGGTCGGGAAAAAAGTGCGAGAGTTTGGTGTCGAGCGTAACCTTTTTCTGGTCAACGAACTCGAGCAGCAGCGTCGCCATGTATGTGAACGCGAGCGCGCCGTTGCGGAAGTGCATGTCGGCGGTAGCCGGCACGCCGGTCATCGAATCGCCGAACGCACCCGTGTACGCGTCGCTTCCGTTCGAACGCACCTGCACGATCACCGCCTTCAAGTGATTCTTCGCTATGAAGTTGCGAACGACGCTCTGGATCATTGCGGCGGACGGCGCGTCGGCGCTCGCAGCTAGGGGCGAGAGGACAAAGGCAACGGCCGCCAATGCGACAGCGACCATGCGCGAGAGGTAGCGCAAAGGTTTCATCGTCGCCACTTCCGCAAAAAGAGGTGGGAATCCGGTTCGGATCCCACCCGCGCGTTACGCGCTTTGCTCGAGGTTAGGTTCGCGGCGGTCTTCTACCGCCGCCACCCCCGCCACCGGGGGGGCGGCCGCCGGATGCCGGACGCACGAAGCTGCCGCCGGGAGGACGGCCATACGTCGCGTGCGAGTAGCCGCCGGCGGGACGTCCACCGTATGCCGCATGCGAGTAGCCGCGTGCGCTCGTGATGTTACCATGCCACGCGGCTGCGCTATGATGCGTCGCCGCACTCACGCTGCCATGCGTCGCCGCGCTCATGCTGCCGTGCGTTGCCGCTGTGCTGTGTTGCGTGGCTGCGCTCACGGTGCCGTGCCGCATTGCTACGTGCGCGGCGTGGCGATCGGCTGCGGTGATCGCGTGCATGCCCGCCGGATGATGCGTAGCGCTCAGCGGCCTCTGCACCGCCGCTACGTGCGGCCGGCCGTGGTTCACGGCGGCAAGCATGTTGCGATCGCGTGCGGCCACCCGCGCGTTGGCGCGTTGCGCGGCAGTTGGCGCGATGCCGTGGCGGCGCGCAGCTAGCTGCGTCGCGGTCGGTCGCGCCCTGATTCCGCCTCGACCGCCGTTGAAGCTCACCCGCGAGGCGCTGACAACGTGGCCCCGAATCACGCCCCTATTGACGAACGCGTTCCTAATCACCGTGCGGTTGACGTTGACCACGGCGGTGTTGTAGTTGAAGACGCCGCCGGACCAGTAGCCGCCGACGAAGCCGACGCCGAAGTAGCCGTAGCCGTAGTTAATTCCGCCGTAGAAGCCGACGGTCGGGCCCCAGTATCCCGGATTCCATGCGTAGTCGCCGTTGGCGTAGCCCCAGTAACCCGGCGTCCAGTATAGACCGACCGCGGGTGGCGCAGTCCAGTAGCCCGGCACCCAATAGTAGCCGTACGCTCCCCAGCCCCAATAACCCGGACACCACTGCCAGTTTGGATACGGTGCCGGGGGCATCGAGTAGTACGGCACCGCAGGCGGAGAATAAGCGGCGACGCCGACGCCCCATCCCGGGCCGCCGAAGCCGACGCCAATCCCAAAGCTCACTTGCGCTGACGCGGTCAGCGGCACAGCAGCGATGAGAATTGTAGCGATGACAACGGAGATCGATCGTCTGATTCGCATTTGTGCCTCCTTCCAATAATCGATATGGCACATTTCTTGAAGCTGCGTACCCGTAATCACTGCGCGCCAATGCTCTCCTAACGCGATTCTCAGATCGGAAAAAACAACGGCCGTGCCCTATGCCGGTTGCGGAGATATCGCAGAACTGGAGGAGTGCAAGCTCCGCGGCCCAACCTGACCGCAAATGAGTGCGAACCTAGACGCGACGGTCGACCCGATCACCCTCGACGCGATCGAAGCGGCGCGGTCGCGCATCGCCGGAACCGCCGTGCGCACGCCGCTGCTCGAGCTGCAAGGGACGACCGAGGCGCGCATTTTTCTCAAGCTTGAAAATCTCCAGCCGATCAACTCATTCAAGCTGCGCGGAGCGGCCAATGCGGTCGCGATGCTCGACCCCGAAGAACGCGCGCTGGGGATCTGGACGATCAGCGCGGGCAACGCCGGTCAAGGCGTCGCGTATGCGGCGCGCGAGGCCGGCGTGCCCTGCACGGTCGTTGCGATCGACCTGGCGCCGGAAACCAAGATTGCGCGGATGCGCAGGCTCGGCGCCAAGATCATCAAGGCCTCGTGGGACGCCTGTTGGCAAGGGCTCGAGCTCCGTACGTTTCCGGGAGTCGAAGGAACGTTCGTCCATCCTTTTGACGACGACCATTTCATCGCGGGCAATGCCACAGCCGGCCTCGAGATCGTCGAAGATTTGCCGGACGTCGCGACCGTCATCACCGCGCTGGGCGGGGGCGGGCTCATCACCGGCGTTGCGTCGGCGGTACGAGCGAAGAGGCCGAAGGTACGCGTCCTCGTCGCCGAACCGGAAACCGCGGCGCCCTATGCGCGTTCGCTGCGGCTCGGGAAGGCGTCCGCTTTCGAGGAATGGCATCCGTCGTTCGTCGACGGCGCGGGCGGCAAGAGCATTTTCCCGCGCATGTGGGAGCGAATGCGCGGCCTGGTCGACGGATCAATCGTCGTGACGCTCGACGAGACGCGGCACGCAATGCGCGTGCTGGCCGAGCGCTCGCGCGTGATCGCGGAAGGTGCCGGCGCTCTATCGGTCGCCGCCGCGCTGAGCGGCAAGGCCGGAGACGGTCCGATCGTCGCGGTCATCTCAGGCGGCAACATCGACCTCGCGACATTCTGCGAAGCCATCGGTCAGCCGGTCCGCGATTAAACTAACCTCTTCAAGAAACAGCCCGCAATGCGAATGCCGTGCTGTTATGAAGTACGGAGGGCAGCGGCCATTGCCTGGTTGCTCACCGGCGCCCGAGGCGCGATGCGTTTATTTGTCGCTTTTTTACGGAAAAATTCAGCGTGAACGTGCGCACGCCCCGTCGCTACCAAGAGTCGTTCCCCTGTTCGCCCATCGGCGCGCGCCAAGCGAGGGGCGGCCTCAGGATGTTCGTAGCGACCTGGCTGCGCGGCCGCGATCTCAACGATTTTGAGGCCGCGATCGGCGAGGTGCTCGCCAATGCCGTCCAGCACAGCCGGGGAGAGAGGATCATCGTCCAGTGTTATTTCGATTCCGGCAAGATCATCGCGGAGATCCAGGATCGAGGATGTGGCTTTTCTACGCCGGCTGCGATCGCGGCGCCGGCAGGCGGCGCCCCGCACGGCTACGGCCTCTTTATCGCGCATTCCCTTCTCGACAAGGTGGAGTACCTCGACGGCGGTCGCACGGTGCGGCTCGTTAAGGCGGCCACGGTTGTCTAGAACATTCGATTAGCTGAGAAGCGCCTGCCAATCGGCCGGAACACTGCCGCGCGGGCCGGGCACCGGTTGATCCTCGGGATGCCATCGTGGCGGCGCGATATGCGGACCGTTCATGAAAGCTCCGGTCACATAGTTGTAGAACCACGTTTCGCTGGGCTCGAAGCTCGCGATGATCGGGTGGTGCGTCTCATTATAGTGTGTGGTCGCGTGTTTGCCCAATGATTGGTCGCAGCATCCGATGTGACCGCACTGCGCGCACCGGCGCAGGTGAAACCACCACTTGTTTTGCGCCGTGCATTCCGCGCAGCCGGTGCCGGAGGGTTTAACGCTCGGGTCGATGCCTTCCATTTCGCGACCTACGCCGCGCCGCGAAGAGCGGCCTGCCCTGCCCTCTGGCGACCGAGCACCGGGTCCCGAGGGATGCCCCGTGAAAACTCAAAAGTGCGTCCGCGCTAGGATCGGAGGCGCACTGTGTTCGAGCAACGATCGCTCCCCGTCGTGTTTGCCGACCATAGGCTGGCCGGCAGAGCCGGGGGCGTTAGCCCCCGGTGCCGTTATCCGAAGCGGGATCGAGCCGCAGGTCGTAGACCTGCGTCTGATCGGCGAAGACGGAGTATCCAGCAACGGAGCGCGTAGCGTACCCCGCCTTCTCCGCCGTTAGCGTGTAGTCGTCGGGCTGGAGCGAGAATGCGACGAAATGACCGTGGGCGTCCGTGGTCGCGGCGACCGCCTGCGATCCCGATGTGATCTCCAGACGAACGCCGGCGATCGGTGCGCCGGTCGCCGAGTCGCGAATCGTCCCTTGGATGTTTCCCAGCGTGCCGGCACGACCAACGCCTGTGACGCTCGCAAACGCGACGAGCATAACGAGCAGACTCAGGGGCCGGTATAGGTACCATAGTTTCGACATTTTGTGATTAACCTCAGGCTATGGACTAGTGTTGCTCCTGAGGCTAAGCGTGCTCCGCGAACAGCTCATAAACAATGGGAGACGAATCAAAAGGTTTTCGGGCCGGCGTTTTTATGCACATCAAGCCCTCAGCACGAGGCTACGCCGAGCAGTCAAAGCAAACGGCCTGACGGCCGGTTTTTCAGATTTTCTTCATATTTGCTGTGAACAGTGTGGTCTTCCGGAGCCGGCGGCGCGCTCTTCGGAATGGTCGCTAACGCGCGCTCAGGTCGGATACATGTTCGAGGCGCTGCACGCTACGAACAGCGCCGCGATGAACACGACGACGAGTGTGAGCACCAACAGGTTGTTGCGGCGGCCGGCGTGCGCCATCGACCAGCCATTGAAGATTCCCAGCACGCCGGCCACGATCACGAGCGCGAAGGCGACGTTGAGTCGTCCGAAAAACTGGGCCGCCTTCGGATCGCGCTGCAGCAGCCCGTTGGCGGTCAGGAGCCGATCCACCCAAAGGGCGACGGCGGCCATGAAAACGACCAGGAAGACGCCGGAGCCGAGTGCGATCCAGCCGCGGCGCTGCTGGTTCACGGCTTGAACTCGAAGACGATGCCTTGGCCCGAGCTCCCACCCGCAACGGTCGTTCCATAGAAGACGCCCTTCGCGCCCTTCGTCATGCCGTAATAGGGAAACGCGCCGTCGGTGCCGTTACCGAACGAGTGCAAAACCGATTCCGCGCCGGACGTCGCGTTCACTCGGAAGATCGTCCCGCAGCCGCAGCTCCCGCCGCCAGCCGACGTCGTGCCATAGAGATCCGATCCCCCGAACGCGAGCGTGCTGGTCGGCGAGCTCCCGTCGCTGCCGCCCTTGAAACTGTAGAGCACGCGCTCGTGGTAGCGGCCCTTGGCGTTGCGGGCCAGTTCGAAGACGGTGCCCAATCCGCTCGCGCCGCCATAGTACGTCGTGCCGAAGAGATCGCCGCCCGTATCGGCCAGTAGACCGCCGTACGGCGATGCGGCGTCGGGCGTGCCCTTGAATGCGTAGAGCGTGCTCAGCGCCCAGCGCTTTCCAGCGCGCGTCAACCTAAACACGGTCCCCGCGCTATGCGCGCCGCCTTCCTCGGTGACGCCGTAGAGACTGCCCGATTCGAGAAGCAGGAGCCCGAGCGATCCAACCCCGCCGTCGCTGCCGCCGGTAAACGCGTGGACGATCCGCTCGTGGCCTTTGCGCGTAATCTCGTAGACGATGCCCTGCGAGTGCGCGCCGCCGTCGGGTGTCGTTCCGAACAGGTCGCCGGAAGAGTCGAACGTGACACCGCCGCCCGGACCGAAACCGTCGCGGCCGCCGACGAAGTCGTGCAGCACGTTCTCGGCCGTCGGCGTGAGTTGAAACACGACTCCGCAGCCTGAGCTGCCGCAGGATGGCCCCGATCCGCCCGACACCGTGGTGCCGTCGAGGTTGCCCTTCGGGTCGAAGCTCACGCCCCCGTGCGGATTCTTTCCATCGCTGAAGCAGCCGAACGAGTAGAGCACGCTCTCCGACCAGGGCGGACTTGCTTGCGGCGTCAGCTTGAAGACGGTCCCGCAGGCGTTTTGCCCGCCGACGACGGTCGTGCCGAAGAGATCGCCGCCGCGATCTCGGATCAACCCGGTGGCCGCATTCCCGCCGTCGTTGCCGCCTGAAAAACTGTAGAGTACCTGTTCCGAGGTGCCTGCCATCGAGCCGGCGCTCGGAAGCGCGGGCGTCGTACCGCCGGCGGAGCCGTTTGACGATGCGCACGCCGCAAGAAAACTCGCAGCGCCGAACGACGCTAAAGCGGTAACAAACCGGGAAACAGTCATTTGCTTGCTCCTCACTTGGTTGAGGTTGCGTTGCGTCATGAACCGTACATAACCTGCCGTGCACGTGATCGCCCTGCTGAGCAGGATAGGCATCATCTAAAAGGAGGAACCGCAACCGGTTTTCCTTTGCTTGAAGGAGCATTCTGATGCAGATCAAGTTTTACTGTGCCGGCGTCGCAATAACCGCGGCGCTGTTGTTTGCGTTATCTGCGTGCGGCGGGCGCAGCGAATCGTCGATCCCGGCGACCGGTCTGTCGAACACGCCGGCGTTGAAACACGCCGTGGGCACGCAGCAGCTGGCCGCGAGCAGCTGCCAGCCGTGCGCCACGTTCCAAAATGGTCCGAGCTCGGAGTACTACTACAGCGACACAAGGCCGCGAGTTCGCCGGCATGTTGTCAACGGAATCGCTGCGCCGTGGTATGGACTTGTGTTCGACGCGTCGGGTGACCTGTTCGTGGCCAACTGCACGACGTGCCTTACCGGTCAAGCCGGGACGAACAACGTCGTCGAGATCGCGCCGCACAACAACACACCGACGGTGACGATCACCAACGGGGTCAAGTATTCATTCGATCTCGCCATCGACAGCTTCGGAACGCTGTACGTGTCGAACCTGGGATGCTATTCGCCGAGCTGCGAGAGCACCGTGGCGGAATATCCCGCCGGCTATACGACCGGCCCACCGTCGAACACCATCACGGTGAAGTATCCGCTCGGGCTCGCGCTCGATAGCGGGCAGAACCTCTACGTCGCGAACTGCGTGGTCTGTTCGACCGGAACGACCGGCAGCGACCAGATCCTCGTCTACGCGCCGGGGGGAGACCACCCCCATTCGGACGATCACCACGGGCGTCAACGAACCCGTCGGCCTCGCGATCGACTCGAGCAACAATCTCTACGTCGCGAACTGCATCAACTGCGGGCTGGGAGCCGGCGCGTACCTGCACGGCACGGACACGGTCACCGAGTACGCCAGCGGCGGATATACGCCGGTGAAGACGATCAACTTCACCAGTGCGGTCGACGTCCCGTTCTCGATCGCCGTCGACGCACCGGGCGATCTGTTCGTGGCGAACTACGCGGTGAACAGCGTCACGGAGTACCCGCCGAACGCGACCACCCCGTCGGAAACGATCACCCACGGCATCAGCAGCCCGGCGACCGTCGTGGTCGATCGCGCCAACAACGTGTTCGTGGCGAACGCCGGTGCGAACACGGTCACCAAATACGCACCGGGACACCCGGGCAGACCGAAGGAGACGCTCTCGGTCGCGTTCCCCTCGTCCCTCGCCGTATCGCGCTAAGAGTCGTCGTCCGGATCTTGCGTGGACGCGGGCTGCCGTAAGAAGTAGTCCGCGCCGCGCGGGGCCGGGATCGGCACGAACTTGCGCGGCGGCTTCGAAAAGTCGAAGCAGTCGGAGAGGTCGTCGGAGCGCACGTCGGTCGTCCCGAGCGACCCCAGATTGAACGTCTCCTCCGTGAACTTCAAGATGCTGCCGAACTCGTGATGCTTTGTCGAGATATAATGCGGCTTCGCGTAGGCCGAGATGACTAGCAGCGGCACGCGAAACCCGAGCTCGTAGGAGTTGTACTGGTGCGGCGGCGCCGGGTCGTACCAGCCTCCCCAGTCGTCCCAGGTCACGAAGATCGCGGTGTCGTCCCAATACGGGGTCTTCCCGATCGCGTTGACGATCGATGCCACCCATGAGGGGCCGCTCCCATTGGTGATTCCCGCGTGATCGGACGCCGCCGCAGTGGGCGTCACCCATGCGACGGTGGCCAGGGTTCCGTTCGCAATGTCGGTGAGCACCTGCGACGGTGGAGCAACGACGTCAGTCGAGAACTGGGAGCTGTTGTAGACGGGCAGGATGGCGTCGGGCCCCTCCCATAGACCGGCGCCGAGGTGCGCCTGGTAGTAACGCCAGTTGAGTGATTGCGCCTCGATCGGCGCGATGAGCGAGTTGCGATCGAAGCACGGATAGATCTGCCGATTCTCGCGGCCTTTGGCGTCGATGAGCCACACGAGCGATCCCTTGGGCGAATCGCAGCCGCCGGTGAGCTTCTTTTTCGTCGTGAGTGGGTTCTCCGCCGCGCGCAACCGCGACGAGTTCGAGATCGTCGAGGTGCCGCTCAAAATGTATTGATGCGCCGGGAAGCTCGGGCCCGCATTGGTCTGGAACATATTGCGCGCGAACGCGTATCGCCGAGCCATGACGAAGTAGGGCTCGACTTCCTTTTCGGGCACGTAGGCGTACGCGCGGATGCCCGCCGGCGGACAGGCCTTGTTCTTGAGGCAGGCGGAGTAGACGAGGTTCCATCCGTCGAGTTTTCCGCCGTCAAATTCGGTGATGAAGGCGCTGTGCTTGTGACTGATGTCGTACGGCGCCGTCAGTAGCCTAGGGCGCAGCGTCACGGACTGTTCTAGTGAGTTTTTGCCGACGCGCACCGTGCCGGCTCCGGGCAAGCCGTTGAAGAGATCGTTGATCGAGCGGTTCTCTTGAAAAATGATGACGACGTGCTGGATCTTACCGGAGAACGATCGCGTTGCGCCCAGCGTGCGCGTTCCGGAGGCCCGCGGGGGGCCGAGCGCCGAGTTTTGCCCGCACGCGGCGAGCACCACGACCGCGGCAAGAGTCATGAGACGTTTGGGCTGCATTCTTTAGTTCTTCGCCATCGGCTTCTTCAACGTTGATTCGCGCGTGCAAGCCGTCGTGTGGGCGGCCGCGCTGGGCGTCAGGCGCGCTGGTCCTGACCTGGCTTCCCGAACGGGTCTTCGGAAAGATCGGCGGCGCGAAGGACTCCGGTGAGGAGCGACGCGCCGCCGAACGTTAAGGTGAAACGGTTCCCTACATCTTCACTTTGGCGATGGTGATCATCGTCTTCCCGCCCGATGTCGTCAGCGTCACGGACGTCTGTGCCTGACCCGGTTGGCCGATCGTGAACACGGCGCTCTCGACGGGCGCGGTCACGTGCGATTTTTCCGAGCCTGCCGGCATGTTTTGCTGATACCAAGTGTAGACTTTGTCGAACGAGTCGTCGGTCGTCATCACTTGACCGGCCGCGCTGGAGCCCATGTTGGAGCTGCTGCCCGATGCCTGCGTCGTGGCGCCCGGGTACGTCGGCACTTCGCCGGCCGCTGACGATGTCGCGGCACCGTTCGGCGCTTCCGTCGCGGCGGCGGTGGCGGCCGCGTTCGACTGGTCCGACGAGCTCGACGAGGACTTGCTGTTACAGGCCGTCACGGCCACGAGCGCGGCCACGATGATCAGCGATGAGGTGAGGAAGCGCATCCAAATCTCCTTGCAATGGAACGAGAAGGTCGCCCTGACTATAGCAACAACGGGCTCGCTAGGGAAGGGTCGAGGCTCAGAAGCTCATCCCGACGATCTTCAACCCGGGGCTGACGGTGGCGGTCGTCGGCGCCCGGACCGCCGATTTGCCACTCGCCCGCCGGTCGACGGACGCTGCGGTGATCGGCCCGCCGTCGAGCGTCAATCTGTTGACGCCGTCCGCGCCGATCTCCGTGACGCATAACGGAGTTCCCGAACGCGACGCGACCGCGTCAACTGCGCGCAGAACCGCTCCTTTGCGGGCGGCCGGGCATTTCCCGGTTCGCGCTACGCGGGCAGTCTCGCGAACAGCACCGCCACATACACGATCGTCAGCAACATCGCCTGTGCGGTGAGCCATTCTTGCGCCCTCCGCGACCGCAGCGCAAGCGCGATGAGGATAACGACGTCGAACAGCACCAAGAACGCGAGGTTTAAGACGGAATCGATCCGCCCCGTTCGCGCGAGCTCCTCTACGATGCTGAGCAGCGGCAGAAAGAACATCACCGCGAAGAACCACGCACGGTTATGGAAGTACCACGCGCCGAGGTCGATCTTCCCGCCCTCGTCGCGTTCAGGCAGCGCAAGCGAGGACAGCAAGAACAGATCGACCGGAACGAGCAGCTGCAGCCAATACGTGCCGAAATTCCAGTGCTGCGTGTGGCGCACGCTCCACTGCGCCCACCAATGTTGTACGCAGATGAAGAAGAGCCAAATCGCCCACGCGATCGGCGGCCAGTAGAAGTCGACCCGCTCTCGCACCGTGATAACCGTCGCAAGCCGTGCCAGGACGTTGGCGATCGCCAAGCCCACCACGATCGACATCAGGATCGTCAAGTAATCGAAGGCGCCCGCCACGGTGCGAGCGTTCGTCGCGGAGGTAGCGACTCCTTAGAGCGACGACGCCGGTGACGGCTTAGGCGACGGCGACGCAACGGATGAGGGCGATGGAGCGGAGGAGGGCGACGGTGCGGGCGAAGGCGATGGCGTCGGCGTGGGACGCGCCCAGGCGGGATAGGGCTTCGTCGCGACCCCACGATGGAGCTGAGCGCGGCTCCTTTGAGCGTATGACGAATTGGGAAAACTCGCTGCGACGTATTTCAGCAGCGCCACGGCGCGAGTGCGCGCTGTCGCTCCCGGCAGCTCCTCGTAGAGCTGCGCGATCGCGAATCCCGTTGATGGCAGCCAGTCGTCCCTGGGATAACGGCGAGCCCAATCCATATAGGCGTTGTCCGTCAAGAGCAGCAGATGAACGGTCTGATCTGGGAGCAGCTGATGCGTCTCGTAGCGCCTGCGGAGCTGCATCGTCTCGTAGCGAACGTGCAGCGCGCTCATACTGAGCTTGCCGAAATACGTGTCGCCCGGCGCATTGCCCGACGACGCTTGGGCCAGCAGAACAAGAAGTCCGAAGAGAGCCATCATGGAAGCTCCAACGCGCGGCTTTAGGAAATACTCATAGCCACGAATTCACCGCCGTTCCAGTAACCGTAGGCGGTGATCAGGCGTCCGGCGTAGATGCGCCCCGTGTCCCGTGCGTTGAGCGCCGGTTCGTCATTCACTACGACCGCCTGCATCGGGCCGGTCTGCACCGTTAGCCTGTTTGCGCTGACGCCGACGATCGTGCCGCTGATGGCACTGTGATTCGCGCGCGGGTGGCACGGCTCTGGGACCCATTCGCCTTCAGACCAGTAACCGCACGGGCTGGACTGATAGGCCGGAGGTTGCGCGCAATCCGTTGCAACCCAAGCGCCTTCCGACCAGTAACCGCATGGCGTTGGTTGGTCCTGCGCCGAAGCGGACGTATGGATGCCCAGCGTGAAGATCATCGCCAAGCCGGCCAGGGCCGCAGTCGCTCGAAGCATCTTCATGAGCAAATTCCTCCTCGCCCGCCGCTTTACCCAAGAAAAAAGATGGACCGCCAAGCTTGGCGGTCCATCTCATCGGAATCTAATCGCGCGTTATAAGCGCGCTGTCAGATCCTTACGGGTACGAATGCACGCAAGACGTGGTCGCGTTGCTGAACATCGGCTGAGACGTGTACTGCTTGGTCCGGAACGGGTCGTTGAGAACGTTCGTCCAGGCGCACAGGTCGCCGATCTCGCCCGAGCCGCTGTTCCAGCCGCTGAAGGGCACCGGATCGGTGACCGACTCACCATACTCGTGACCTTCGACGATCGTGACGCCTTCATCGGCTCCGCTCTCGTCCGAGGGCGGCGAGATGAAGTTGGCGCCGCAATTCGCGCCTGCATCCGGCTGATACGGCAGGTTGGAGTAGGAGATCATCTTGCCGCTTACCGAGACCGCGCTGTGGTAGGCGCACCACTGGGTGCCGAAGCCGCTCGTGCTGCGACCGTGCGGCGTTGCGATGACGTAAGAAGCATTGAGATCGGGAGTGTCGCCGAAGTGCGCGACGGCAGCGGCCGCTTCAGCCGCCACTTGGGCATCGCTCGGGTTCGTCGGGACCTGGTTCGTGTCGTCTTCCCAGACGCCGGCGAGCTGCTTGTGCGGGTTGGTGATGTAGGTCGTCGTGGTGCCGACCTTCTCGTATAGATTCAGGGGTAATTCGGCGGGGGTTGCGGCTCGATCGGCGCCACAGGGTAGGGGCGCGTGATCGGATTCGAGATGATCGGGCCGGAAAGTGGCTGTGGGTCGGGGTCGCCGCGCCGCGCGAAGCCGTTGACCAAGGCGCCGCCAAGATCGACGTCGTGTGCCGTCACGTCCACGTTGACGCCGTCTCCGTGCGGGGTAAGCGTCGTGTCGATCCGGCCGCCCGAGCCGTTTTGCGCGCAGACGCGTAACGAGCCGTTCTCTTCGTACGTCACCGATTCGCCGTTGCCGAGCTGCAGCGTCTGTCCGCGAGCGATCGAGATTTGCTGGCCGTAGCTCGTAATCGACGGCTCGCCCTTATCGTTCATCTCGACCGTCGTCGCGCCGTTGTTCAGCGCTACGGTCGCGGATTGGTTCCACGTGACGCCTTTGGCGTTCGGCGGCGTCGCCTGCGTCGAGATCTGAAATCCACCGGCGAACGAATCGGAGTTGAGCAGATCCGGCTGAGAGGCCATGCTATTCCACTTGGACCCGTTGAAAGATAGGTGCGGATCTCCCTCGCTGGAGCCGTTTGCGTTTTGGAAGTAGCGCTCGTTGCCGCCGCCTTGGCAGCTGCCGCTGCCATACGGAGCGTTGCAGCCGTAGCCCATCAGGGATTGCAGCATCTGCATCAGCTGCTGCAATACGCCCATCAACGGTCCGAACAGTCCCTGGACAGAGCCGTCGCCGCCGTATCCGCCTGCGTACGGCGCGGCCACGCCGCCTTGGTTAAACGAGGGTGGAACGAAACGTGAAATGTTGTCGCCGGCGGCAGGTGCGGCGCTGCCCTGAAGCAGCGTGGCCTCGCCTTGAGCGTTTCCCGTCATGGCCGGAAGCGAGTTTTGGCCGAGCGGGGCGTCGAGCGGTTGAACGAACACGATAAACCTCCGTCGTTTATGGGTGCGGCACGATCACGACGAGGCCCGCGCCCGGCAAGGGCAGAATGCGATGACATGAGCGACACGCAGTTGACCGCCATCGCGCGCCTCGAGGAACGCCTAGAGTCGCTCAAGGAGCGTCTTTGACGACGCGTCCACGCGTCGCCGCGTAGCCGAGCTGGACGAACGCTCGCGCTCCCAAATTTTTTGGAACGATCCCGAAGCAGCGCAACGCGTAATGAAGGAACTGGCGGATCTGCGCGATCGGACGGCTGCGGTCGATCGCATCGCCGCCGGGCTGCGCGAGGCGCGCGAGCTGCTCGAGCTCTTCGGGGCCGACGCGGCGGCGGAAAACGAGGCCGAGCGCGGCATCGCGGCCGCGACGGATTCCGTCGATGCCCTCGAGATGGCAGCGAGCTTCAGCGGTGAGTTCGATTCCCACGATGCGATCGTCAGCATCTTCGCGGGGGCCGGCGGCGTCGATGCGGCCGATTGGACGCAGATGCTGACGCGAATGTATCTGCGCTGGGCGGAGAGGAACGACTTCTCGACTCAGATCGTCGACGAGTCGCCGGCCGAGGAAGCCGGCTTGAAGTCGATTACGTTTTTCGTTCGCGGGCGCAACGCCTACGGGATGCTGGAGAGCGAGCGCGGAGTGCACCGTCTGGTGCGTCTCTCGCCGTTCGACGCGGCGCACCGCCGGCACACGTCGTTCGCGGCGGTCGACGTGATCCCCGAGGTCCAGGCGGGCGAGAATGCCGGCGTCGAGATCAAGCCCGACGACGTCCGCGTCGAGACGTATAAGTCCGGAGGCGCGGGCGGTCAGTATGTGAACAAGACCGAATCGGCCGTGCGCGTAATTCATCAGCCCACGGGAATCATCGTGACGTCGCAGCAGGAGCGATCGCAGGCGCAGAACCGCGACGTCGCGATGAATGTCTTACGCGCGAAGCTCGCGGCTCGCGCCGCCGAGGAGCGCGATCGCAAGCTTGCGGATCTGCGCGGCGAGCGTCAGGCGAACGAATGGGGATCGCAGATTCGTTCGTACGTACTGCAGCCGTATCAGCTTGTGAAGGACCATCGCACGGAGGTCGAGACCGGCAACGTCGCCGACGTCCTCGACGGCGGCATCGACACATTCATCTGGCCGTATCTGCAGCAACGAAGCGCGCTGCTGTCGCAGTAACGCGTGCGCGACCGATTTCTCTGGCTGGGATGCCTGCTCTATGCGGTGTTGTTTACCGGCCTCGGATGGGCGAAGTATGCCGTGCATCGCAACCTCGTCGACTTCGGCATCTTCAGCCAGACGGCGGCAAGCGCGTTCGACTGCTTCTGCAATCCGATCGAGGGCAGCCACTGGGCCTTTCACTTCTCGCCGATACTCTATCCGGTCGGGATCGCGCTCGCGCTGGCACATTCGCCGCTCACTCTGATCGTTCTCGGCGCCGTCGCGGGCGCACTGGCGGCGCCGCCGATCTACGGGCTCGTATTGCGCGAGCGGAGAGACGTCGGCGCAGCGCGGCTTGCCGCGGTCGTGGCGTGGCTCTATCCGCCGCTGGCCGGCCTGATCTTCGGCGACTTTCACGAGAACAGCTTCGCGCCCGCCGCCGTCGCCTGGACGCTTTACGCGTTCGACGCCGGCCTGATGCGCTGGACGTTGGCCTTCGCGTTGGTGACGCTGGCGATAAAGGAAGATCAGGCGATCTTCCTCGCTATCGGCGGCGCGCTCGGCGCGTGGTATTACCGCGGCACGGCGCGAGGGAGAGCTGCGGCGGCAGTCGCGGCGATCGGCGTCGTCGTGCTGGTCGCGTTTTTCGCGTTCATCCAGCCGCACGCGTCGGCCAATGCGCCGTTTGTGTGGCAGCCGCAGCGCTTCTATGCGTGGAGCTGGGCGGGCGCGGGATCACTCTTGCCGGAGGTCGCGGCGCGGCTCGGTTTTCTGTTGTTGATCTTCATGCCGCTGCTGTTTCTACCGCTGCGAACGCGTATGTTCTGGCTGGCCGTCGCGCCGCTCGCAGAGGTCCTCTTATCGCGGATGTCGACGACCTTCACGCTCGGGACGCACTATGCGGGAGCGTGGGTTGGATACGTCCTGGCCGCGTTTGCGTTTGGACTGCGGCGCCTCGAGCCCGGACGTATTCGCTTCGCCTCGGCAGCCTGCGTCGCTCTCTGCCTGATTGAGTTTGCCGTTGCCGATCCGCTGCACCCCGGAACGAACCTGCGTGCCGTGGAGTCGCGCGATCATCAGCTGGACCGGTTCCTGACCACGCTGCCCAGCGAGGTCAGCGTCGCGACGCAGGAGGAGGCTTACACGCACCTCGCGCTGACGGATCCCTACGCGCGTCTGCTTCCCGAGATTCCGCAGGTCGAAACGAATGCGTGTTTCGTGCTCGTCGATCGCGACTTCCCGGAGTCGGCGCGACTGCAAGAATACGGCGACGCGTTCAGGCGGCTGCTCCTCGACGCGCGCTATATCCCAGTCGCCGTCGTGGGCAGCATCGAGCTGTACCGCCGCACCGGCCCCTGCGAGTAGATCACATAGTCCTTCGACTGCGGCGCTACGCGCCGTGCTCAGGATGACAGAGCAGGTCGGCGAGCGCGTTCGTCGCGCGCTCCGGCCAGCCGTCGCCGGCACGCACGATGCGGTGGCGAGCTGCCCACGGCGCCCAGCGAGCGACTTGCAGCGCGAAGTCGCGGCCCCTAGGAAAGACGCCGACGACGGGCGTGCTCACCATTCCGGCGACGTGCATCGCGCCGGAGTCCGGTGCGACGAGCGCCGGCGCCGCGCCGATTGCTGCCTTCCACTCGGCCAAATCGTCGAAGTAATCGATCGCAGCGCCCGTCGCTTGTGCGATACGCTCCGCGTACGGCGCTTCGTCTCGAGCCGAAAGTAGTCGCAGCTCTGCGCTCGATGCCAGCCGGCGGACGAGCTCGACGACGCGCTGCAGCGAGATGCCGAGGCGTTCCCACCTCTGCGTTATCTGTACGGCGACGCGTTCGTCGGGCCGCGGCTCGCGTTCGAGCACGAGCGTGCGCAGCTCCGTCGCATCTTTGGTCGGACGGTCGTCGCCGATCAGCTGTGCGCGTAGGCCGAACAACACCTCGCACTCATGCCGCGCGTGCCGATCGAGCCCCGCGCTGCGGTAGACGGTAGCCGTGAGAAACCGCCGGACCCACAAGCTCTTGAGCGGCTTTCCCCAGCCGTTCGTGAACCCGATGCGCACGGGCGCCGCGACTGCGCCCGCGAGGCGGTAGCCGCTCGGATCTTCCGTCGCCACGAGCACGTGCGAGTAGTCGCGCGCGCGCAGCGACCGCCCGAGCTCCTCGATGCGCGCGACGTTCGTCGCGGAGCTCGATCGCAGCTCGAAATCGGCAATGACGACGCGCCGCGCGGCGTCCGCGGCGAAGACGCCGGCGTTGGACCGCCGCAAGACGACGTCGACCGGAATTGCTCGGCGGCGAAGCGCCGCGAGCAACGGCGCCAAAGCGAGCGCATCGCCGACTCCATCGAGGCGGATGATCAGTACGGACGGTGAAACCTCCGGCATGCCCGTTATTTGCCACCGGCAATTCGTGGGCGCCTGCTTGGTGCCGTGATCGCGAACGACAACATTGTCACGTTCGACCGGCTCGACGGATATCGCACGGCGCGGACATTCGGCTACGTTTCGGGATCGGCATCGCGCCCGCGCAACCGGCTGCGCTCGACGTTTCGCAGCCTGGGGATGCTGATCGGCTTGGCCAGCGCGGAGTTTCTGAGCGACGCGGAGCAGCTGCGCACCGAGGCATTGGAGGCGCTGCGCAAGCGGGCCGACGCGCTCGGCGCGAACGCGGTCATCGGGCTGCAGTTCTTCGTCTCGGAGGGTGAGGACGGCGCCTGCGAGGTGGCGGCGTTCGGTCAAGCCGTCTACGTTACGGAGCAGACTTAGGCGATGAATGACGCGTCGCGCGAGCAGCGGCTCGCGCAGGCCGCGCTTGCCGCAGCCGCATGCAGAAGATGCGCGATCGGTTACGAGCGCCGCAACAACGTCTACGGTGAGGGTGATCCGTTCGCGCGGCTGATGGTCGTCGGCGAAGGGCCGGGCGAGACGGAGGACGAGCTCGGCCGGCCGTTCGTCGGCCGCGCGGGTCAGCTGCTCGACCGGATGCTGTCGGCGATCGGGCTGCCGCGCGAACAAGTCTACATCTGCAACACCGTCAAGTGCCGGCCGACGTTGCCGGGCCCGAACGGCCCGCGCAATCGTGCGCCGGATGCGCAGGAGATGGACAACTGCCGTCCGTTTCTGGAAGAGCAGATCGCGATCGTCGCGCCCCAGGTCATCTTGGCGCTTGGGTCGCCGGCGGCGAAGTGGTTCTTGGGCAGTGACTTTCAAATCACGCGCATGCGCGGCCGCTGGTACATCGGTCCGTGTGACACGCCGCTGATGGTCACGTTCCATCCGGCGTATATCCTGCGTCAAACCGGCGGGCAGATGGACGGCGTCAAGCGCCTGGTCTGGGACGACCTCAAGGCCGTGCGCGCGAAGCTCGAAGAGCCGCCCGCGATCGTCGTCGAGGCGGTCGAGATAACGCAAGGGACACTGTTCGAATGAGTCGCGATCCGCAAGCGATCTGGCTGCGCGACGTCGTCGCGCGCGCAGGCTTTGCCGATATTGACGAGTTCGCGCGGCGATACGAGCTGAAGCCGTATCGCCTCGCGCAGATCTACCGCGCGGCGACGAAAGAGCTGATCGCAGACGTCGGCGACGTCACGACCTTGTCGAAGGAGCTGCGCGCGGCGTTTGCCGAGAGCGGCGTGACGTTCTCGTCGCTCGAGCCGGTGGTCTTGCAAGAGTCTTCGGATCGTCAGACGACTAAGGGCCTCTTCCGGCTGCGCGACGGCAAGGAGGTCGAGGCGGTGCTGATGGAGCACCGCGGCGATCGCACGACGCTCTGCATCTCGTCGCAGGCGGGCTGTGCGTTCGCATGCGCGTTCTGTGCGACCGGCCAGGCCGGCTTCAGCCGCAACCTCACGGCCGGCGAGATCTTCGACCAGGCGCTGTTTCTCGCGCACCGTCTCGCGGCGCGCGGCAAGCGCGTCACCAACGTCGTCTTCATGGGCATGGGTGAACCTTTCCACAACTACGCCGCCGTCATGGGCGCGGTGGCGCTGCTCAACGATCCGCACGGCTTCGGCCTGGGGCATCGCCACATCACCGTTTCGACCGTCGGCATCGTCGACAAGATCGACGCGTTTGCCGGCGAGCACCTGCAGGTCAATCTTGCGATATCGCTGCACGCGCCGACCGACGAGCTGCGCTCAAAGCTGATGCCGATCAACCGGCGCTTCCCGCTCGCGGAATTGATGGCGGCCTGCGAGCGCTACATTGCCAAGACCAACCGCAAGGTCTTCTTCGAGTACGTGATGCTCAACGGCGTCAACGACGACGCGGCGTGCGCGGGTGCTCTGGCCAAGCTCATGCGCGGCCATCTCTATCACGTGAACCTGATTCCTTACAACTCGACGCCCGACGGCGCGTTCGCCGCGACGCCCGACGCGAAGATCTGGAAGTTCGCGGCCGTCCTGGACGAGGCTGGCGTGCCCGTTACGGTACGCCAAAACATGGGCCGCGACATCGCCGCCGCGTGCGGCCAACTGCGGGCCGAAACCCAACCGAAAGCTCATGTTTCTTGAACTGACCAACACGGTTGCGGCTCTCGTCACAGTTTCGATCGTGGCAGCAACGGCGATTGCCGCTCTTATCCAGTTACGGCACCTCCGCGCCGCCAATCAGATTAATGCCTTGCTTGCCATCGGTGAGAAGCTAAATAGCCCTGAGTTTACCGATGCCATCACGACCGTGAGCGCCGGTCTCGAAACGGCGCTCGCCGACCCGGAGTTTCGCAACTACGAGATTGCGATACGCCGGCGTATGCCTCCCCCAATGATCGAAAAGCGATACGCGGACGTGCACCACGCGTGCGTTTTCGTCGGAAACACCTTTGAGTTAATAGGCAGTCTGGTCAAGAACGGGATCGTAGACCAGACGGTCTTGGTCGATCAGTACTGCGGCGTTGCGCTTGGCGCTTGGAAGCGGCTTGCCAATTATACCGCGCTCGGGAGAGAGGCCGGCGATCCCAGTGCATGGGAGTACTTCGAATACCTAGCGGTGCTTTCCGAGAACTGGCTGCGCGCTCATCCCAGCTCGTATCCGAAAGGTGTCCGAAGGTATCCGCTTCACACTCCCTGGCCGCTGCAGTGACTCGGGCCGGCTTGTGCGTCCGATCACATAAGATCGAGGCAGCGAACATACGCGGTTTAAAAATCGGCATCGCCGTTTATGCGCTCGCGACGATCGCGACGGGCGCGATCGACATCGCGTGGGGCGCGTTCGCGGCCGGTTACGAGCCGATCCAGGCGTTCGGCGACACCATTCCCGGTCGCCAAATCATGGCTTATACCGCCGGAGTTTGTGCAATCGTCGCGGGCGCGGCGATCCTCTGGAAGCGCACCGCGCGAGCCGGCGCGGTCGCGCTCGGCATTCTCTACGGAATTTTCACCATCTTCTGGCTGCCGCGGCTGTACATTGCGCCGCACTACCTCGGCCATTCCCCGGCGGTCTACATCGGCGTTCTAGACGGCGTCGGGCAACAGATCATTCTGATCGCGGCTGCCGCGATCGTCTACGCGGTGTATTCGCCGCAGAACTCAGGGCTGCAAGCGCGGACGGCCGCCGTTACTCGCTGGCTTTTCGGACTCAGCTCGACAGTGTTTGGTCTGGCGCACCTGACGGGCATTCCGACGGTGGCGCCGCTCGTACCGAAGTGGCTGCCGCCCGGGCAGACGTTTTGGGTCGTGCTGACCGGCATCGCGTTCATCCTCGCGGGCATCGCGATCCTCGTGCGCGTTTTGGACGTCCTCGCCGCGCGACTCCTTGGGCTGATGCTCTTGGTCTTCAGCGCCGTCGTGCTGGCGCCGCAGATTCCGGCGCTTCTTCACAATAAGGACGCATGGGACGCCAACGCCTTCAACATCGCGGCGGTTGCCGCCGTGTGGATCTACGCGCAGTGGTTTAGCGGGACGACGAGCGGAGCCGCTCGCCGAGTGTCAAAGAACCGCGCCTGATGGCAACTTGGCGCGACGTTCGGCGAATTGCGCTTTCTCTGCCGGGCGTTAGCGAGGAGGGGACGTCAAGCGGTAACGCCGCGTGGATCGTCAACAAAAAGTTCTTCACCTGGGAGCGGCCATTGCGCAAGTCGGATCTCGCGGCGCTGCGAGGCAAGGCCCCGAGCGGACCGATCTTAGGTGTAAGAACTGCGGACGTCGAGATGAAGGAGGTTCTGCTCGCGAGCAATCGCGGCGTCTACTTCACGACGCCGCACTTCGACGGTTACCCCGCCGTGCTGATACGTCTGAGCAAGATCACATCCAAAGAACTCAAGGACGTGATCGTCGAGGCGTGGCTGGCGCGCGCGGGAAAGCGCGCCGTGACCGCCTTTCTCAAAGATCGCGAGAAGAAGCGATGAACCTCGCGGGGAGGATTGCGATAGTCACCGGCGCCTCGGGCGACATCGGGTCGGCGACGGTTCGCGCGCTGGCTGCGGAGGGTACGCCGTGGCTCGCCGCTCCGGCGGGCGAGATTAACGTTCTCGGACGGCTCGTCGGGAAGGATTAGGCGTCGTGAGCCTGCTCTGCGATCAGGAGACGATCGGCCTCGCGGAGCTCTCGGCGGCCTCGTTCTAGCGTTGGCTGCCGCGGCGATCGTCGCGACCGCCGAGGCCGGGATGCGCCTAACGCGTTTCCGTGCCGGCGCCGGTCGGGGCGTTCACCTCGGTCTCGCCGTGACGCTCGCGATCTTCGCGACGTCGCTCTTCTGCACGCGCGTGGGGCGCGGCGTGGAATCGCGCGGACGCCGCTACGGCGGGGGTTTCCCCAAGTGCGGACAAATCTAGAGGCTCGATGGAAATCGCAGCGACGCCTGCGCGCGTCACGATGGAAGAGATCACCGCGCTCGCGAAGCGGCGCGGCTTCATTTTTCAGTCGAGCGAGATCTACGGCGGGATCAACGGGCTTTGGGACTACGGCCCGCTGGGTGCGGTCCTGAAGGCTAACGTCAAGCGCGCCTGGTGGCGCGACACGGTGGAGCTGCGCAGCGACGTGGTCGCCTTCGATTCCGCGATCGTGATGCATCCGCTCGTCTGGAAGGCGTCCGGCCACGTGGACGCGTTCCACGACGTAATGGTCGACTGCAAGGTCTGCAAGCATCGCTTTCGAGCCGATCAGCTCCCCGGCAAATCGCAGTGTCCCGACTGCGGCAGCAAAGGCTCCTTTACGGAGCCGCGCAACTTCAATTTGATGATGCGCACATGGGTAGGACCGATGGAGGACACGTCGTCGGTCGCGTACCTGCGCCCCGAGACCGCCCAAGGCATTTTCGTCAATTTCAAAAACATCTACCAGAGTGCGCGCAAGCGGCCGCCCTTCGGCGTGGCGCAGATCGGCAAGTCGTTTCGAAATGAGATTACGCCCGGCAACTTCACGTTTCGCCTGCGCGAATTCGAGCAGGCCGAGCTCGAGTATTTCGTTCCCGATGACGGCAAGGACATGGACGCCTTCGCGGAATGGGTCGAGCGGCGTAAGACCTGGTACGCAAGCTACGGCGTCGCGTCGGAGCGATTGCGCTTCTACGAGCTGAGCGAGGCCGAGCGCCCGCATTACGCCAAGGCCGGCATCGACGTGGAGTACTTCTTTCCGTGGGGCTGGGGCGAGCTCGAATCGATCGCGCACCGCGGAACGTACGACCTGGACGCGCACATGAAGCTCTCCGGCAAGGACCTGCGCTTCTTCGACGAGGCGAGCAAGACGCACTATACGCCGCTGCTGATCGAAAGCTCGGCCGGGATCGATCGAACCGTCCTCACGTTCCTGATCGACGCGTACCAGCGCGAGCGCAGCGTCGACCCCAACGGCAAGGAGACGGAGCGCACCGTGCTGCGGCTTCACCCGCAACTCGCTCCGATTCAGGTCGCGGTTTTCTCGCTGGCGCGCAATAAGCCCGAGCTGGTGGAGCGCGCGGTCAACATCGAGGCGACGCTGCGGCCGTCGTATCGAACGCAGTACGACGAGGGCAACATCGGTCAGCTCTATCGCCGTCAGGACGAAATCGGCACGCCGTTTTGCGTGACGGTCGACTACGAGACGCTCGGTGATGGTAGCGTAACGGTGCGGGCCCGCGACTCGATGCGACAGGACCGCGTCGCGGGCGATGCGCTGCAGGCCTTCGTCGGCGAAAAACTGTGAAGTACGTCTACTTCTTCGACGAGGGAGGGAAACTGCCGGAGGGGACGTCGATCCGCAACCTGCTCGGAGGTAAGGGCGCGGGTCTCGCCGAGATGAGCGCCGCGGGCCTGCCCGTTCCCTCGGGCTTCACGATCACGACGGAAGCTTGTCTGCGCTTCTACGACGCCGGCGGCGCATTCCCCGATGGGTTGCAGGAACAGGTGGATGCGGCATTGGGCGAGCTCGAAAAGCGCACCGGCAAGCGCTTCGGTTCCGTCGATAACCCGCTGCTCGTCTCCGTGCGCAGCGGCGCGCGCGTCTCGATGCCCGGCATGATGGATACGATCCTGAACCTCGGCCTCAACGACGAGACCGTTGCCGGGCTCGCGAAGCTCGCTCAAAACGAGCGCTTCGCGTGGGACGCCTACCGGCGCTTCGTCATGATGTTCGCCAATGTCGTGCTCGACATCAACAAGCAGGGGTTCGAAGAGCTCATCGACGGCGCGCGCAAGGCACGCGGCGCGAAGAACGACGCCGAGCTCGACGCCGCGACGTGGAAGGCGCTCGTCGAGCGCTTCATGGCGATCGTGCGCGAGCACACCGGCAAAGACTTTCCGCAGGACGTCCGCGAGCAGCTGCGCTGTGCGATCGTGGCCGTGTTCGACTCGTGGAACTCAAAACGGGCCGTGGACTACCGGCGCTTCAACCGCATCCCCGACGGCTGGGGCACCGCCGTGACTGTGATGGAGATGGTTTTCGGGAACATGGGCGACGACTCCGGAACCGGCGTCGCGTTCACCCGCAATCCCAACACCGGCGAGCACGCGCTGTTCGGCGAGTATCTCAACAATGCGCAGGGCGAAGACGTCGTCGCGGGGATCCGCACGCCCGAGAAGATCGCGGATCTGGCGCGCCGGCAACCGCAGGTGTACGCGCAGTTCGAGCAGATCGCGCAGCGGCTCGAGCGCCACTATCGCGACGTGCAGGATCTCGAATTCACCGTCGAGCGCGGCAAGCTTTTCATGCTGCAGACGCGCAGCGCGAAGCGGACCGCCGAGGCTGCCGTGAAGATCGCGCTCGACCTCGAGGCCGAAGGTCTGATCGACCGGCGCCGCGCCGTCGGTATGGTCAATGCCCAGGCGCTCGATCAGCTCTTCCACGCGCGCGTCGATCCGAACGAGAAGGCCGGGGTCGCGTGCAAGGGGCTCAACGCGTCACCCGGCGCCGCCGCGGGCCAAGCCGTCTTCACGGCCGAGGACGCCGTAGAATGGAAGGAACGCGGCCTCAAGACGATCCTCGTGCGCAACGAGACCACGCCCGATGACGTGCACGGGATGATCGCCGCGGAAGGCATCCTCACCGCGAAGGGCGGGGCTACGTCGCACGCCGCCGTCGTCGCGCGCGGAATGGGCAAACCGTGCGTGGCCGGATGCGACGCGCTGCAAGTCGATGGCCGCACGAAGCACGCCAGTCTCGACGGCAAGGAACTCAAAGAGGGCGATTGGCTCACGATCGACGGCACGACGGGCAACGTCGCACTCGGCGAGCTGAAGCTGATTCGGCCGCCGAGCCGGCTGCCCGATTGGCTCGCGACATTCTTGTCGTGGGCCGACGAGCTGCGCCGCATGCAGGTTTGGGCGAACGCGGACACGCCTGAGGATGCGGCGCGCGCCCGCGACTTAGGCGCTCAGGGCATCGGCTTGTGCCGCACCGAGCACATGTTCATGCAGCCGGAGCGGCTGCCGATCGTCCATCGGATGATCATGGCGGTGGATGCGAGAGCGCGGCAGGAGGCGCTCGGAAAACTCTTGCCGTTCCAGCGCGACGACTTCATCGGCATCTTGAAGGCGATGGACGGACTGCCCGTGACGATCCGCCTGCTCGACCCGCCGCTGCACGAGTTTCTGCCGTCGCTCGAGCATTTGCTCGTGGAGACGACGGAGCTGCGTTTGACGAAAGGCGCCGATTCGCCTGAGTACCGCGCCAAGGATGCGATTCTGCGGCGCGTGCAGCAACTGCACGAGCAGAATCCCATGCTGGGGCTGCGCGTCTGCCGGCTCGGCATCGTCTTTCCCGAGATCTACGAGATGCAGGTGCGCGCAATCTTCGAGGCGGCGTGCGAGCTGAAGGACCGCGGCGCCGACCCCCGTCCCGACGTCATGATTCCGGGCGTCGGCACAAAAGAGGAGATGCAGACCACGCGCGATGCGGCCAAACGCGTCGCCGACGCGGTGTTCGCGGAGCGCGGCGTCACGCTGCCGTATCGAATCGGCACGATGGTCGAGCTTCCCCGCGCCTGCACCGTTGCCGACGAACTCGCCGAGTATGCCGAATTTTTCTCGTTCGGCACGAACGACCTCACGCAGACGACGTACGGCTACAGCCGTGACGACGCCGAAGCGTCGTTCATCCCCGTCTATCTGGAGAAGCGCATTCTCAAGGAGGATCCGTTTCAGGTGCTCGACCGGCGAGGTGTCGGCGCGTTGATGCGCCAGGCCGTGCAGCTCGGCCGCGGGGCGCGCGCCGGAATCAAGATCGGGATCTGCGGCGAGCATGGCGGCGAGCCGAGCAGCGTCGCGTTCTGCGAGGGCTTGGGGCTCGATTACGTCTCGTGTTCACCCTATCGCGTTCCGATCGCGCGCCTGGCCGCGGCGCAGGCGGCTATCGGCAGCCTAAGCTGAGGCGATGACCTCGGCGCAGATGCGCGCGCGCCTCGGCGCGCGCGCCGGGCGCGGAGTCCGCGCGCACGAACAGCTTGCGCCAGTAGGCCTTGCCGCTCAGCTTCGCGATGAGGTCCGAAGCCTCGCGCGCATCCACGGCGCCGCCGGGGCGGTCGACCCAGACGGTCTGGTCCTGACCGATTCCGAACGGCAGCCGGTGCAGCAGCTGCGACTGTGAGTCCGCCCAGACGTTGCGCGCGCCGAAGCGCGCGCGCAGCGCTGCCTCGCACGCCTCGAAAGCCGTCAGGTCGCGCTCGGCGTTGAATTCGGCGGCCAGCGCGTACACGCGCACGCGATTGCGGAGGGCGTTGGCCGCGGAGCTTTTCGTGTAGTCGAGCGAGTCCATCACTCGGAAGTCGTCCCATCGCAGAAACTCGTCGATGGAATCCAGGATCCGCGGATCCGGCCACAGCTCGCGCAGCACCTCGTGCAAGATGTGCTCGAACATCCGCGTCGTATGGTGAAAGTAGACCGACGCGAACATCATATAGCGCGCCATGACGAAGGATTCCAACGCCACGATCCCGCGCCGGTCGATGCCGATCGCGAAGGCGCCGTCGAGCTCGATGGCGCGCAGCGAGGCGATCAGCTGCTCGGCATCGTAGCGCCCGGTCGCGACGCCGGTGAAGTAGGCGTCGCGTTGCAAGTAGTCCATCCGGTCGGCGTCGAGGTTCGGGCCGCTGACGAGCTCGCGCAGCGTCGGATAGCGGCTCCCGCGGTCGCCCACGATGAGCGCCAGAACGTCGGAGAGGTCGACGTCGAGGGCGGCGACGCGGTCAGCGAGTTCCGGCAGGGCGAGCAGCTCTGCCGTGCGCGCTTCGTGCCGGATTCCGAGCACCGCCTCGCACGAATGGCTGAACGGCCCGTGGCCGACGTCATGCAGCAGAAGCGAGGCGCGGACGAGGCGCCGCTGGTATGCCGCGTCGGCCGCACTCGCAAACACATCGGGAGCGTGCCGCGCCAGCTCGTCGAAGGCGCGCGTGCCGATGGCGAGCGCTCCCAGCGCGTGGCTGAAGCGCGAATGTTCGGCCGACGGAAACGCGAGGTACGCGAGCCCCAGCTGCCGCAGGCGCCGCAGCCGCTGCATCACCGGGACGTCGAGCAGTTCCGCCTCCGCTGTGGATAACTCAATGAAGTGGTGCACGGGGTCGAAGATGCGCTTCACTGCTCCGTCGCTTTCGCGCGGAGCAAGCAAACTCCATCCGATTGCTGAAAGTAGCAGTGAGTGAGATACGACCAGAGCACGCTTCGCGAGATCCGCGATCGCGTGGACATCGCGAGCTTCATCGGGCAGTACGTGCCGCTGCGCAAGCGCGGCAACGACCTCGTCGGACTCTGCCCGTTCCACGCGGAAAAGACGCCGTCGTTTCACGTGCATCCCGATCGCGGTTTCTTCAAGTGCTTCGGCTGCGGCGTGGGCGGCGACTTGATCACGTTCGTCCAGAAGCTCGAGAACGCGGGCTTCGGTGACGCCGTCCGCATGCTCGCGACGAAGGCGGGCGTCGAGCTGGAGGCAGAGAACCCGCGCGAGAGCAGGGCCCGTAGCGAGCGCGAGGCGCTCTACGAAGCAAATCGAGCCGCTGCTGCCTTCTTCGCGCGGATGCTGGCCGCTGACGCCGGCGGCGAGGCGCGCGCGTACTGCAGCGGGCGCGGGTTCTCCGCACAAACGACCGAGCGCTTCGGGCTGGGCTACGCGCCCGACTCCTGGGGCAGCCTCGCTGCCGAATTGGAGCGCAACGGATTCGATCTCGCGATCGCCGCGCGGGCCGGCCTGGTCAAAGCCGGTCAGCGCGGCTACTACGACTTCTACCGCGATCGCCTGATGATTCCGACGTACTCGACGACAGGCGAGGTGATCGCGTTCGGCGGCCGCGCGCTCGGCGATGCCGAGCCGAAATATCTCAACACGTCGACAACGCCGGTTCATACCAAGGGACGGCACCTGTTCGCGCTCAACCTCGCGCGCAAGGCCGCACAGAGCGATCGCACGATCATCGTCGTCGAGGGCTACCTCGACTGCATCGCGCTGCATCAGGCCGGCTTCGAGAACGCGGTGGCCGCCCTCGGAACGTCCTTCACGCCGGAGCAAGCGGCCGAACTGCGCAAGTACGCCGACTACGCCTTCCTGTGCTTCGACGGCGATGCGGCCGGCAGCGCTGCTGCAACCAAAGCGGTCGATGTGGCGTCTAAAGCCATCGAGCACACGGGATCGGCCGTACGCATCGCGTTACTGCCGCCCGGCGAAGACCCCGACAGTTTCGTCCGGAGCCAGGGAGCGGAAGCGTTCCGCCGGCTCCTCGAGGACGCCAAACCCGCGATCCAGTTCAAGATTGATGTCGAAATCGAGCGGCTGCGCGCCGGATTCGATTCTCCAGCCAGGGTTGCGCCGAAGGCTGAGGCCCTGATTCGCGGATTAACGCCGCGTGAGGAATGGGACCGCTGGCGCGTCTACGTCGCCGCACGCCTGCAGGTGAACGTGGATGACCTTCGGAATAGCCGGTTCCTCGCCGACAGCGCCAACTTCGCGCCTCGCGCGCGAGGCCTGTCCGAAAGCCGCCATGCCCCGACGTCGGTGGAACCGCTCTCCTTCGAGCGCGAGGTCCTGGGCATTTTGCTCGAAGAGCCCGCACTCGGCGCCGAGTACGGCCAGCGCATATCTCCGGCGTGCTTTCGCAACGAGGTCTACCGGCGGATCTACGAAAGGACCATCGCGGCCTCCGGCTCGATGCTGACGACGGCCGACGTCTTCGGTCTCTTCGGCGAGGACCAGGGCAGCCTCGACGTGCTGGCCGAGTTGAGCCGGCGCGATCGCAGTTCCGCGGTGCGCTACGGCGATTCGGAGGAGCGGCGGGCGCACCTCGAGCGGGTGGTCGAACGATTGCAACTCGAAGAGGAGCGGCGGCGCTACCGGGAGCTGTCAGACCTGATCGACGATCGGATCGCGGGCGGCCAAGAGGTTTCGCAAGAGCTGCGGGGAGAGTTCGAGGCGCTCGTCGCAAAGCTGAAGCGATAATTGTCGAAAACGGAAAACAGAGAAACTTCGTAAGAGAGGAGGTGAAAACGAAAACGATGGCGCGGAAGAGAGGCGGGGCACCGGTCGCAGAACCGGCGCCGGTTGCGACGCTCGAGGAGCTGAAGAAGAAGCTTATCGCTCGCGGCAAGGCGCAGGGTTCACTGACGTACGAGGAGATCAACAGCACCTTCGATGTCTTGGACGAGGTCAGCCCCGAACAGCTCGACGAGTTCTTCGAAGAAATTACCAGTGCCGGCATCGAGCTCGTCGACGAGCAAAAAGATGAGAAGCCGGAGGCCGAACGTGAGGAAGAGGCCGAGGAGACGATCCCCGAGGGGCTCACGCTTGACGACCCCGTTCGCATGTATCTCAAGGAGATCGGGCGCGTGCCGCTGCTCTCCATGGAACAGGAGAAATCGCTGGCGATGCGCATCGAGGCCGGCGAGCTCGAGGCGCGCCGCGACGGCAATGCCGACTCGAGGATCGTCGACGGCGGCGAGGAGGCGAAGCGTCAGCTCACGGAGGCTAATCTCCGGCTCGTCGTTTCGATCGCGAAGAAGTACGTCGGGCGCGGGATGCTCTTTCTCGACCTAATTCAAGAGGGCAACCTGGGCCTGATTCGCGCGGTCGAGAAGTTCGACTATCGCAAAGGCTACAAGTTTTCAACGTACGCGACCTGGTGGATTCGCCAGGCCATCACACGCGCGTTAGCCGATCAAGCTCGCACGATCCGCATCCCGGTGCACATGGTCGAGACGATCAATCGCCTGATCAAGGTGTCGCGTCAGTTGTTACAAGAGCTCGGCCGCGAGCCGTCCGTCGAGGAGATCGCCGAAGCGATGGCGCTCACTCCTGAAAAGGTGCGCGAGGTCATGAAGATTTCGCAGGAGCCGATCTCGCTCGAGACGCCGATCGGCGAGGAAGAGGACTCGCACCTCGGCGACTTTATAGAAGACCAAGAAGCCGTGGCGCCGGCCGAGGCCGCCTCGGTCATGCTGCTCAAAGAGAAGATGCAGGACGTGCTGCAAAACCTCACCGAGCGCGAGCGTAAGGTGCTCGTGCTGCGCTTCGGTCTCGAGGACGGGCACCAGCGAACGCTCGAGGAGGTTGGCCAAGAGTTCGGCGTGACGCGCGAGCGCATTCGTCAGATCGAGGCGAAGGCGCTGCGCAAGCTTCGCCACCCGTCGCGCGGCAAGGCGCTGAAGGACTACTGGACGAACGAGTAACGACGCTGGCTCCTAGTTCGCTTACTCATCATGTTGATCTTCAATTTCTTCGCGGCGCTTCTCGCCATCGTGCTTCCGCCGCCCTCGCCGAGTGCAACGTCGGCGAGCGCGCGGCCGCTGCGGACGATCATCACCGTCACCTCGACCCCATATTGTAACTCGCTCGCCAATCACTTTAACGCGGCGCTCGTCCCCATGCTGGGCAACGACCGCACGCTTGACGGCGCGAGCATACAGCTCGACAACCTGAACGATTTGTTCAATGAGCCCAACTACGAGCAGCGCTTTCTGCAGGTGCGGGATAGATTGGGCAAGCAGGTGACAGCGCTTATGAACTCGCTCGACGAGATCCAGCACGAGATCAACCAGCTACGCGACGGCTCCCGCCTCTCGAACGATCCCCACGCGCAGGCGCAGGTGCACCAGGCCGCCCAGGAGTTGCAGACCGCCTACGACAAACAGCGCCAGCTTTCGATCGATCTGCAGGGCATGTATCAAGCGATGTTGTCCTATCCAATCCAGCGCGTTCATCCCCCGCTCGGCGGATTCAGCCCGGCCGAGATGGCCCTGCCCGCCGACGCGAAGAACGTGAAGACCTACCTGAAGTTCGACCGCCAGCGGGCCACCATCGACGACTCCGAAAGCAAGGCGGTCGACATCGGCTACGCGACCGTCGAAGCCCACTGCACGACGAAGGCCGGCGCGTCACCTCACCCGTAAGAGTGGGAGAGCTACATATCGTCTTTTGCCGCGTTGGCGCTCGGGGTGACGTTCGGGTTCTTCTCCGCGAATGCGCCGAGCGGGTTCGGCTTCACCCAAACGATCAGGTCCCAGAGCGAAGGGAAAACGAAGACGCGCTTTACATCGGCGACGCTCTTCGCGGCGCCCAACTTAACGACCGTGGCGGGTTGCGGATCGTCGATGTTGCCGCCGGCGGCGACGAACTTCTTGACGCTCGTCGCGCCGTACGTTTCGGTGCCGTTCGGCCCGTTCAGGATGTAGTGGACGTGCGCGCGGAACGAGACCCAGCGGCGATAGCTGACGCCCCATATCGCGGGTGGCTCGGGCGACGAGCTCTGCAGCACGGAGAAGTCGGCGCCCAGGAGGTTGCCGTGCACGTCGTACCAGAGCTGGCTCGGTGCTTTCGGGCTGCCGCTCTGCCAATGCAGGTTCGCATAGCTGATGGCTCCGTCTTCATCCTCGTTGCCGTAGCGGAAGTATCCGGCGGCAATGGCGTCGGCCGGCGTGGGGAAACGGGCCGTCAAATCCTTTTGAATCGACTGGACGAATGCGACCTCCGTGCCTTGCGGCATCGGTGAAAGGCTCGCTTTGGGCGACGGCGTCGCGGCGTAGCCCGATACCGTCGTCAGCGCGACAATCGCGAACGCGCACGTTAACCGAACGAACAAGAGCATTCCCTCGCTTTCTGCAGCGGTTCTTCGGGGAGCGAGTCCCCAAAGCCGCTAAACGGTCGGCGTGGGCGCGGGCGTCGGGAGGCGGCGGGGCTGGGGAGTTGCGCCGATCGGCGTCGCCATCGGGACCACCGGAAACGCCGAGTTGGGGATCTCGTTTCGGGGCGGAATCGGCGGCGGCGTGACGATGGCGATCGAGCCGTTAGCCTGAGCCGAGATCGTGGCCTCGGTGCGCGCGGGCAGCTCGGAGCCCGTAAGCAGCACGAAGTTCTTTCCATGGCGGAAGATCTGCCACAGCGGGTAGTAGGGCACGAAGATGTCGCCGACGGTATCCTCGGCTCCGACCGTCGATTCGTGTCCCGCCGAAACGCGGGGCTCGAGACGCGCCACGGGCGCGCGCAGCGGAAGCGATCGTCCGTCCGGGAGCGCGAGCGGCTCGTAGTAGATGTCGACGAAGCCGTAGGTATCGGCGATGTCGGCGGGCGAGGCGTCCACGATCCGGATCTGCTCCGGCGTTCCCGCCGGTGCGACGGCACGGCCGCCCACGACCAGCGCGCTCTTGAGGTGCGCGCGAACGATCTGTCCGGCCTTGGCGCCCTTCGACGAGATCGGATCGTCCAGTACGAAGAGCAGCGTCGAGTCAAACGGCAGGACGTTGCCCGTCGGCTGCGGCGACGGCGTCGGAGTCGCTTTCGGCATGGGAGTTGGAGGCATTGGATACGCCCCCGCACCGCCCACGCCGAGGCTCACCGCTGCAAAGAGGAAAAGGCTCAGGCCTAGCCCGAGCCGCGCCGTTCTAACTCGCCCGCTTTTTCTGTGCGGTCGCGGCGCGCTTGCCCTCTTCAATGAGCTGCTTGACCTTTTGCCCACCTTTTTGTCCGATGCGTTCGTAGAAGTTGGGGCCATAGCGATCGCGCGTTGCTTCGCCGCCCTTCTTACCACCCTTTTTGCCGATCTGCTCGTAAAACTCGTGGCCGTGGGCCTGTTTGGTCGCGAGTCCTCCCTTGCGACCGATCTCCTCGTAGAACTGCGCGCCGTACTTGTGCTTTACGGTCTCGCCGCCTTTTTGGCCGGCCTCGCGGACGGACATGCCGCCGCCGCGCCGATTCTGTTCCGTTGTCCCTGGCATTCTTATGTTCACCTATTTCCTCGCGCCGCCGAAAGAATGCGGCGGCATTGCTCTCCACCTTCTACAACGCAGCTATGGGGCTCGAAAGTTTGGCCGAAAGGTTGAGCCGCGATGAGAGACTCCATTGTTCGCCAGGCGAGCGGTTGCTTGATAAGGCCTAGAACGTCCGCTTGGTATCCAGGAGGATCGTTACGGGGCCTTCGTTGACCAGCTCGACTTCCATGTCGGGCGCCGAACTCGCCGTACGCAACCCTAACGCCCAGCGCTTCCAACGTGTGACCCGCTAGATGGTAGAGAGCGCGAGCCTGCGGCTCCTTCGCCGCCGCGACAAACGAGGGCCGGCGGCCGCGCCGCGCGTCGCCGTGCAGCGTGAACTGGGACACGAGCAAGACCGCGCCGCCGTGCTCCTCGATCGAGCGATTCATCAGGCCGTGCTCGTCGGGAAAGATCCGCAAGCCCGCGATCTTCTCGGCCATCGCGCGGGCGTCGCCGGCGCCGTCGTCGACGCCGACGCCGAGGAGCACCACGAGACCGCCTGCGATCTCGCCGATCGTGTTTCCACCGACGCGAACGCCGGCGCGCGAGACGCGCTGAACGACTGCGCGCATGTTCCCTTCGACTCCGCTCAGGACGAAAAAATCGACGACAGCGCGAAGAGCGCGTTCTCGCGCCGCTCGAGCACGCGACGATAAAAATATCCGGCCCAGTGGGTTCCGAACGGAACGTAGATGCGTAGGCGCCAGCCTTCGGACGACGATGTCGCGCTGCACGCCGGGACGGCACCCGTACAGCATCTGGAACTCGAAGCGGTCGCGCGATATCCGCCGCGCCGGTCACGAACGCCTTCACCGCAGCGATCAAGCGCCGGTCGTGGGTCGCGATTCCAGGGTACGTCCCTCGCTCGAGGAGCGCGCGCGCCAGCCTCGAGATAATGTGTCCGGATCTCGGGCATGTTCTTATAGGCGATCTCCGGCGGCTCGTTGTACGCGCCCTTGCAGAGGCGAACGCGCGCGCCGAGCTCGATCGCGTGTTGCACGTCGCCGGCGGTGCGTTTGAGGTACGCCTGGAGCACGGGCCCCACGTTCCGCTGCGCGGCGAACGCGCGCTCGAAGATGCGCAGCGTCGCCTCCAACACCGCCGATCCCTCCATGTCGATGCGCACGAACGGGTCCGGATTGCGTTGCGCGCGCTCGACGATGCGATAGCAGATTGTCGAGCGACGAAGTCCTCGTCGATCAGCAGGCCGATCGCCGTGAGCTTGACCGAAACGTTCGAATCGACGCCGCTCGCTCGAATCGCGTCGAGCATCTCGAGGTAGACGTCGCGAGTTCGCACGGCCGCCGCGCGCTCGGCGACGTCCTCGCCCAGAAAGTCCAGCGTCGCCGACATGCCGCGGCCGTTGAGCGCGCGCACGGCGTCGATGGCGGAATCGATCGTCTCTCCCGCGACGAACCGCCGCGCGAGAAAATAGAAGTTCTTTTGTAACAAAGCGAGGCTCAGTGTACGACGCCGCGCCGCAAAATCCAGGCGGCCGCGAGCACGATGGCCGCGAGTATCACAAATCCGTAGCAGAGCGCCAGCGCCTCGCGCACGCCCGAGGCCGAGAGCGCCACGTAGAGCGCGACCGGAAGCGACGTCGGGTGGAACGCCACGATGCTGGTCGCTCCGTATTCGCCGACGGCGCGCAGCCATGCGAACGCGATTCCGGCGCCGATGCTGCCGGCGGCGGCCGGCAGGGCGATGCGCGCGAAGATCCGCCACTCGCTCGCGCCGAGCGTGCGCGCCGCGTCCGCATAGATCGGATCGATCGCGCCGAAGGCGGCCGTCGCCGCGATCGCCACGAACGAACCGGACACGAAGAACTCCGCGATGCCGACGCCGAGCAGCGAGTCCGGCACCGTCAAGCCGTGCGCGGAGAGCCACGCCCCCAGCGGCGAGTTCGTGCCGAGCAGGTAGATGAGCATCAGGCCGGACGCCACCGGCGGGAACGCGAGCGGCAACGCCAGCAGAAACAAGGCCGCGGCACGAACCCGCGCCGGCCGTCGCGACAGATAGTAACCCGCGGGCACGCCCAGCAGCGTCGCGACGAGCGTCGCGCCCGCCGACGCGACCAGCGAGACGCGCAGCGCGCCGGCGCCCGCTCGCGCGAAGGTCCGGATCGCCTCGACGGGCGGCAGGGCCGCGACCACCGCGGCAACCGGCGCGGCGAGGCCCACGAGCAACAGAACGGCCGCGAAGAAAAATATCGGGCCTAGCGGCGCGCGCCTCATGCAGGAAGCTTCACCAAGTCATCGCGCAAAGCCGTGCTCATGGGCGGCGCCATCCTCAAGGTTTTCGATCGTGGCGCTGGCGCTGGCGCTGGACGTCTTCGCAGTCAGCATAGGCGTCGGCGTACGCGGCGTTCGCCGGCACCATAAGCTCCGCATCGGCATCGCGTTCGCGTGTGCCGAGGTCTCGATGAACGTCATCGGCGCCGGTCTGGGACTGCTGGCCGGGAAGCTGATCGGCGATTACGCGGGTTACATTGGGTTCGCCGCCCTGTTCGGCCTCGGGGTGTACATGGTGCGCGAGAGCCACACCCAGCTCAGCGAATCGTCGCGCCTGGACCTCTCGCGCGGTCACGGGTTTGTTCTTGGCTTCGCTCGCAATCAGCCTCGATTCCCTCGGGATCGGCTTCTCGATACTTTACATCGGCGTCCCCATGCCGATCTCGCTCGTAGTCATCGCGATGACCAGCGTCGCGTCAACGACGCTGGGCCTCACGTTGGGGCGATGGCTCGGACGTCACGCCGAGCGCTACGCGGCGTTTTTCGGCGGCCTGCTATTGGCGCTCACCGGCGTGCTTTTCGCGGCGCTCAAGGCCCTGCACGTCGGATAGCTGAAGCCTCTTAGCCTGTGCGAGTCGGTGTCGAGATTTTGAACCTCGCGCGGTCGTCCGGCTGCCGCACGATCTTCGTCGTCGGGACCGGAAGCGGCGTCGGGAAGACAACCACCGTTCGCGCGATCTACGCGGCGGCGCTGGATGCGGGCGCGCGCGTCGCGCTCGCGTCGCTTGGCCGCGACGCCCAGTCGCTGTGGCTTGCGCCGGGGACGATGTTTGCGACCGCGCGCGCGCTCTTGCCGTCGTCGCCGGCTACGGAGATCCTGAAGCTTTCGCCGCTGCGCAGCGCCGCCGGAGGCGTGATCTACGTGCGCGCGGGGGCCGGCGGATTCTTCGAGCTGGCCGGACCGCCGACCGCCTCGGGCGTGCGCGCCGTCGTGGACGAACTGCTGACGCTCGGCGACGTTACCATCGTCGACGGCGCCGTCGATCGCGTCGCCGCCGTTGCCGGTAGTGCGGGCGCGATCGTCGTCGCAACCGGTGCGGAGACGGCGCCGACCAAGGACGAGGTCGTCGCAGAGACGGCGGCGCTCGTCGCGCGGCTGCGCGTCCCGGCGTTCGACCCGAACGAAGCGCGGATCGACGTCGAGGGCGCGCTGACGCCGTCGGACGCGGCGGCTTTCATCGTGCGCGGAGAGACGCGCCAGATCGTCGTACGCGATCCGACGCAGATCGCGCTGAGCGGGCGCCCCGCTCAACTAGCGCTCAAACAACTCAAGATTCGCTGCCGCCGGCCGCTGCGAGTGATCGCGACGACGCTCGCGTCGATCGGGTCCGAGCGCGCGTTCGAACCGGTGCAGTTCGCAGGGGCGGTCGCAGCGGCGACGGGCCTTCCGGCGTTCGACGTCTATCGCGGCGCGCGCGCCGCGTGAAGCCGTCGCCGCTGCTCGACGACGCGAGCGCCGGCGTGCTCGCGTTCGGCTGGCTCGAGGCGGCTGTCGCGCCGGTCTCCCCGTACGGCGAGCGGCTCTTCTCCGAGCTGGCGCCGTTTCGTCCCGGGGAGGAAAGCGCCGCCGCAATCGCGCGCCGAGCGCATCGCTCGAGTCGCCGCCGCATTCGATGCCGGCGCCTTGCGGGCGATGCGCTCCGAGCTCGCCGCGGTCCCCGACGCGGCCGGCGGTATCGCGCGGGCCACTATGGGCGAAGCGCTGTCGGACCCGGCGCTCTTCGAGCTGCGCGGCTTCTGCGGGACGATCGGACGGATCGAGATTTTACGCGGAACAGAACCCGCGCTCGATCCGCCTTCGAACGGCGCGGTGCGCGCGCTCGGTGACACGTTGGCGACGGGGCAGCGCAGCGAGAGAGAGTTCTACCTCGCGGACGCATTCGACGGCGAGCTGGCCGCGGCGCGCATACGTGCGGCGGCGGCGCAGGCCGAGCTGGACGCGTTACGCGGCCGCGAGAGCGAGCGCGTCGCGCGCGAGCTCGGGCGCGAGGAGCTCGGCGGCGACGAATTCATCGTGATGCGGGCCGACGCCCGCGGCCGGTTGCCGCAGGGCGTGCGCGTCGTGCGCGAGGCGCCGACGTATCTGCTCTGCGCGCTCGAGTACGATCCGACCGTCTTGGCGGCGCTCGAACGCCGGGACGCAGCCGCCGACGCCGTCGCAGCCGCCGAGGAGCGCGTGCGCGCTTCACTATCGGCGCTCGTGAAGGAACACGCACAGGGCCTGCTCGCCGCGGCGCAGGGGCTGGGCGAGCTCGACGTGCTCGTGGCCGCGGCGGCGTTCGCGCAGCGCTTCGCCTGCTCGGCACCGGTCGTGACCGGCGATGCCGCGCTAGCGTTCGAACAGGCGCGATTCCTGCCGCTCGAGGCGGAACTGCACAGCGTGGGGCGCCGCTTCACGTCGCTCGATCTCGACCTGCACGGCGCGGCTGTGCTGACGGGGCCGAACATGGGCGGCAAGAGCGTGTGCCTGTTGACGTGCGGCTTCGTCGCGACGTGCGCGGCGTTCGGATTGCCCGTGCCGGCGGCGCGAGCGCGCGTCGGACTGTTCGATCGCATCGGCTGGCTCGGCACGGGGCGCGAGGCTCACATCGGAGGCCTGCTCTCGTCGTTCGCGCAGGAGGTGCTGGCGCTCAAGGACGTCCTGGCCCTCGACGCCCCGCGATTGCTGCTGCTCGTCGACGAGTTCGCGCGCACGACGACGCCGCACGAGGGGAAGGCGCTGTCGATCGCCCTGCTCGGGCGCCTGGGCGAGCGGCGCGCGTGCGCCTTGCTCGCCACGCACCTGGAGGGGTTGGCCGCGGCGGCGGGCGCGCGTCACTTCGCGGTGCGCGGACTGCGCGCAATCCCCACGTCGCCCCCGGCGGAAGACGTCGGCGAGGCGCTGGTGCAGCTCGCGCAATCGCATGGACTATCGCGTGGCGGAAGTCGGCGCGGACGATGCCCCGCGCGCCGACGCCATCGCGCTCGCGGCGCTGCTCGGCATCGATCGCGCCTTCGTCGAGGCGGCCTATCGGGCGTTGTCGTAAGACGCGGCATGGATCCGCTCATCGTCACCTGCGCGCCGGTCGGCGCCGAGGTCCGCCTGGATCAGACGCCGCACTTGCCGCACACGCCGCAGCTGCTCGGAGAGACGGCTCGCGCCATCCGCGAGGCGGGCGCGTCGATCGTCCACGTGCATTGCCGCAACGACGACGGGACTAACACACACAGCGTCGAGCGCTTCCGCGCAGCCTACGACGCAATTCGCGCGAGCAGCGATCTCATCGTGCAATTCTCGACCGGCGGAGCGATCGGCATGACGCCGGAGGAGCGTGCCGGGGTACTCGAGCTACGTCCAGAGATGGCGACGCTAACCTGCGGCAGTGTGAACTTCGGCGACGACATCTTCGAGAACAGCTTTCCGATCATGCGTGCCATCCTGAAGAAGATGAATGAGTTTGGCGTACGGCCCGAGCTGGAGATCTTCGATAAAGGCCACATCGCCAACGCGCGACGACTCGCACGAGAGCGCTTGCTCTCCTTCCCCCAGCACGTCGATCTCGTGCTCGGCGTCCCCGGCGGGCTCGAGGCCACCGTCCAGAATCTCTGCGATCTCGTCGACGATCTCCCGGACGGCTGCACCTGGTCGGTGGCGGGAATCGGCCGCCAGCAGCTACCGATGGCGATGGCGGCCATCGCCATGGGCGGCCACGTCCGCGTCGGATTGGAAGACAACCTGTTTTACAGCCGAGGACGCCTGGCGCGCAACGACGAGTTCGTGGCGCGCGTCGCGCGAATCGCCGCGGAGGCGGGCCGAACGGTGGCAACGCCCGACCAGGCGAGGAAGTTGCTCGGGCTCCCGCAGCCGGCAGCGAGGGGCGAGCCGGTATAAAGTCCAATACCGCGCGACAAATTGTTCACCTACGTTGTGCGCCGGACGCTTCAAGCGATACCGCTGCTGCTGGCCATATCGGTGATCTTGTACGGCATCCTCTACAACATGCCGGGTGGACCCCTCGCGCCCTACTTGCAGAACCCGCACATCACTCCGGCCGACATCGCGCGCCTCCGGCACAACCTCGGCATGGACCAGCCGGTCCCGATTCAGTATTTGAAATGGCTCGGGCACGTGCTGGTCGGGGACATGGGCTATTCCACGAGCAACTCCGAGCCGGTCTTTGCGGCCCTGATCGAGCGCTTCGGTGCAACCGTCGAGCTGATGGGCGCGTCACTGATCATCGCGATCGCTATCGGCGTTACGGCGGGCATCGTGTCGGCGGTCTACCGCTACTCGGTGCTGGATTATGCGATCACGACGGTCGCATTCTTCGGACAATCCATGCCGGTGTTCTGGTTCGCCTTGATGATGCAGCTCGCGTTCGCCGTGCACGGAATCCCGCTGCCGTTCGGATACCAAATCCAGCTGCCGTCGGCCGGCATCGCGAGCAGCGACACGTTCGATTTCGGTGACCGGCTGCAGCATCTGATCTTGCCCGCGGCAGTCCTGTCGCTGCTGAACATCGCGCTGTTCAGCCGCTTCATGCGCTCGTCGTTGCTCGAGGTACTCGGCACCGACTACATGCGCACCGCCGCGGCGAAGGGCCTCGCCTTTCGGACGATCCTGTTCAAGCACGGCTTGAAGAACGCGCTAATTCCCGTCGTAACGGTGCTCGCACTCTCGCTGCCGAGCCTGCTCGCCGGCGCGATTATCACCGAGACGATCTTCGCATGGCCCGGGATGGGCCGGCTCTTCATCAACGCGCTCTCGCAGAGCGACCTGGCGCTGCTGATGGGCTATCTGCTCCTCGTGGCGTTCCTGGTCGTCTTCTCGAACCTGCTCGCCGACGTCGCCTACGCGTGGCTGGATCCGCGCGTGAAGTACGACTGAGGAGATAACGATGGCCGCCCCGTCGCTGCCGCTGCCTCAGCCCCACAGCATCGTCGAGGACGAGCTCCAGATAACGAAGGTCACGTTCTGGACGCGCCTTCGCCGTCACAAGCTCGCCATCGCCGGCATCGTCGTCCTGCTGCTCATGATCCTCGCGGCGGCACTCGCCAAGCAGCTCGCGCCGTTCGATCCGAATTTCATCGACAACGGCACGACCGCGGTGCCGCATTGGAACGGCACGCCGCTGCCGCCCTGCTTCCAAGACAAGGCCCAGTGCTGGGGCCACGTCCTGGGCACTGACGAAGTCGGGCGCGACCTGCTGTCGCGGCTGCTCTTTGGCGCGCGGATCTCGTTGACGGTTGGTGTGTTCGCCGTCATCATGGAGATACTGATCGGCGCCACTCTGGGGGCGATCGCGGGATACTACGGCGGTTGGGTCGACTATGCGCTGATGCGCTTGACCGACGTCTTCCTCTCGATACCGCTGCTGCCGCTGCTGCTCGTGCTTACGGCGATCGTCGCCGCGAGCTCGTCGAAGGCGGCGCTTGGCTTCGGGGTCATCGTCATCATCATCGGGGCGCTCTCGTGGCCGCCGGTCGCGCGTCTAGTGCGCGCGTCGTTCCTGAGCCTACGCGAGCGCGAATTCGCGGAGGCCGCGCGTGCGCTGGGCAACAACGACGGGCGCATCATCTTTCGTCACCTGCTTCCCAACGCCGTTGCTCCGATAGTCGTTCAGGCCACGCTCGACGTCGCCAACGTCATCATCTTGGAGTCGACCCTCTCGTTCCTCGGCTTCGGCATCCAGCCGCCGACTGCGTCTTGGGGCAACATGCTCGCCAACGCCCAGAGCAATCTTTCCATCGCGTGGTGGGCCGCGGTCTTCCCCGGTCTGTGCATCCTCGTGACCGTGCTCGCGATTAACTACATCGGCGACGGACTCCGCGACGCCCTCGATCCGAACATGCGATGAGCTAGGCCGCGGTCTCGGCAGCGCTGCGTACCACGAGCGTGTCTTGCTGAGCTTCGATCCCGCACAGGGCAGGGCGCCGCCCGTTCCGGCTAGCCTATTTCAAGACGACGACGGTCGGCGAACCAATCGGATTAGCGTTGGTAAGCGGATCCCACAAGAGCCACACCTTGCCGTAGGTATCGCTGATCGAAGCGAGGATCTTGGCCGCTTCATCGGGCGGCACGTCGGGCATTACGGCGTTTACTTTGGGGATCTCGACCTTGTGATAGTGCCAGAGCGCCTGCTCGGACGGAGAGAACGACTTGTAGACTGACGGCGCGACGATCGTTTCGACCTCCACGAGCCGGGCGTCGGGCGCGTCGCTGTCGTAGATTTGGCATTCCGTCAGACCGCCGGCGACCGACTTGCACCAGTGGTGCGCGACTTCGGTCGGGTGAGCGTCGCCGAAATGCTTCTGCGCGTCGATGTGGACCGTCCAGCCAGTGGCGGGCGATACGCTCGCCGCGTCGGCAGCGGGCGGGTGAAGGCGCCCGGCCACGATGCCGAGGACGAACGCGGCCGCGAGGCCGGGCACGAAAAGGTACTTCAGCATAGTGCCTACCTCCGAGGGAGGGCTAGCTTACATGAATGCGGTCGCGATTCCCGCCAGGGGCATCCGGGAGGCCGCCCCGAAACGGGCTGGACTCCCGTGCGCAAGTGGCGGAATTGGTAGACGCACTAGCTTGAGGGGCTAGCGGGAGCAATCTCGTGCTGGTTCGAGTCCAGTCTTGCGCAGATCCGCGATTGAGCTACAGGCACATCCGATGGATGTAACAACGAGTGGATGTTGACAACGCGCGGTTAGCGCCGGCGCCCGACGCTAAAGCGTTTGAGCGATGCCCTGAGCGCTATAGCCTTGCTTCAGCCCGCGGTTATAGGTGTATCTGAAGGTGAAGCTGGGATACGAATAGACGTCTACCGCGTTGCCCTCATAATCCGTTGCTTGAAAGTCGGTATTCGACGCGTTGAGTGCCCCGTAGAGCGAACCGGAACGCAACGCGACGATCTTCGTGTTCGTGCACGTCGCTGCCGACGCATCGCATTGATAAATGTACACGCGGGGAAAGAGTGTTTGAAGCGCCAGTAAGTTGCCGCTCCGGTCGAACGCCAAATCACCGGGCGTATTTTGATTGACGTAACCGTTGACCGTCTTGCCGGGCATCGAGCCGCCGGGCCAGATGATCAGAGATGGTGCGCCTTTCTGATTGTAATATGAAGCCCAGACGTTGCCCGAGGCATCGACCGCCGCCGTTTCGAGTTGAAAGATCGAGGAGTCGGTGAGCTGCCCGGTGCAGCCGCCCGTCGTGCAAATCGACACGTGCCGGCCGCCCACGCCGTAGAACGTGCCGCCGTCACCGAGTGCGACGTCGAGGTCAGCACCGTAGGGGTCCTTCACGGATGCCGACAGTGTGCCGCAGTGCGGCGCATAGATATTTATCGTGCTCGCCTCGAGGTTCGGCGAATACGTATTGCCCGAAGCGTCCACAGCGATCTGGGAATGATCGAACTTCTGGCCCGCGATCGTACACGCCGGGACTCTGTTTGCTTTATTGCCTGCGGCGTATCCGTAGACGATGCCATCGGCGGCGCCGTTGGCTTGGGTCACGTAGACGCTCACCCCGCCGGCGCGCACGCCGGGAAACGCCCCAGCGGCAGGGCGATTGGCGGCACTGCTACCGGTGTACGGGCCGCAGGCGGTAACCGGCAGCACCGCACCGAGCACTGCAATAAGGATTGGGCGACCAGCGACTCGCATAGGGCGAACGCTATAAAGGCAACGTGAAGAAAATCTGAAAATCCTTCAGCCACGAGGTTCAACGTAGCTGCGAGGAGGACGCTCCTCCACATGCCTAAACCGACAAGCAGGGGCGAGGCTGCGGAGAGAGCGGCAAGGAGGCTGGTGCCGACGCATAACTTTACTCTGCCGACCGCGATTGCGCTCGCGACCGGCGCCGGGCCGGGCGATCGTGGTGTCCCGGCGGAGGGCGCAGGCCTAAGATTCCGAGGGAAGTTTTTGAAACAGACGCCTGGTTCGCGGCGTAGAGCAAGACGAATGAAGCCGAGGGATTTGAGATCGTGTGGTTGACGCGCTTCGCCATTAGCCGCCCGGTGATCATCGCGATGGTGTTCATCGCGCTGGCCATTTTCGGCGCAGTCGCGTTCACGAAGATCGGGCGCAGCTCCAATCCGCCCGGCACGGATTTCCCAATCGTCGTCGTCTATTCGGCCTATCCGGGCGCCTCGCCGCAAGAGATGGAGCGGCTCATCGTAAAGCCGATAGAAGACCAGCTCGACGGCATCGACAACCTCGACCAGCTCAGCGCGACGGCGCAAGAGGGCGTGGCGTCGATCATCGTGCAGTTCAAGCTCGGCACGAACCTCGACATCGCGGCGATCAACGTGCAGAGCGGGGTGGATGCGGCGCGCGTGTACCTGCCGGCCGACCTCGATCCGCCGAGCGTCTACAAGAACGGCGCCTCTCAGCCGCTGATGGACATCGCCCTCAGCTCGAAGACCCTTTCTCAAACGCAGCTCGCGGACTTTGCCAACAACAAACTGGAGCCGATCCTCAAAGGCATACCCAACGTCCAAACGGTCGACATCTACGGCGCCAGCGCACGCGAGTTCCACGTCGAGCCTATCCCGGAGCGCTTGATCGGGACCAATGCGACCCTGGGCGATGTGTTCGCTGCGGTCGCGGCCAACAACGCCAACCTGCCCGGCGGTATCCTCCGCCAGAAGACGCAGGAGACGAGCGTCTCGGTGCACGCGGAGGTCAATACCGCGCAGGACCTGGTGGGGATTCCGCTGCCGGTTCCGGGCAGCTCGAACAAGAATTTCGAAGGTAGGCGACGTCGCGTACGCGTTCGACAGCCACGTCGAGCCGACGTCGATCTCGCACTACAACGGCCAGCCCCGCGTCTACATCGAGCTCGGGCGCAGCATTGCCTCGGACGAGATCACCACGACGAAAGTCGCGCGCGAGCAGCTCAAGAAGATCGAGGCCCAGTTCCCGGACCTGACGTTTAGCGAGATCGACGCGCCTGCCGACTACACGCTGAAATCGCTCAACGGCGTCTGGCAGTCACTGCTCGAGGGCATCGCACTGACGATGATCGTGATGCTGCTCTTCCTGCACGCGTGGCGCAACGCCATCGTGATCATGATCGCGATCCCGTCGTCCATCCTCGCGACCTTCGTCCTGATGATACTGTTCGGCTTCCACCTCGACATCATGTCGCTGATGGGGCTATCGTTGATCATCGGCATCCTCGTGGACGACTCGATCGTCGTGCTCGAAAACATCACGCGCCATCGAGATCTCGGCGAAGATCCGATAGATGCCGCGATCAACGGCCGGACGGAGATCGGCGGCGCGGCGATCGCGATCACGATCGTCGACGTGGTCGTTTTCCTGCCGATCGCGTTTTTGCCGGGCATCGTCGGGGCGTATCTCCGCGAGTTCGCCACGGTGATCGTCATCGCCACGCTCTTCTCGCTGCTCGTCTCGTTCACGCTCACGCCGCTGCTCGCCGCGCGATGGAGCGTCCGCGAGCGTTCGGGCCCTCGGCCGAAATGGATGGTCGCGCTGGGCAACTGGAAGGTCGAGCTAACGCTGGTCGCCGCCGCGCTGGTCACGTATCTGATACCCTGGCCGGTTCCGGACTTGCACGCGATCCTGCCGATCATGATCATCGCGGTTCTGCTGCTCAATGCATTCGTCCAGCGCTACGACAGAATTCTGAACTGGTACAAGTCCGTCGCGCTGCCCTACGCCCTCGGCCACGGGCACTTCGTCGTGTTCGTGTGTGCCGTGCTGCTGCTCAACGCGTTTACCCTTACCACCTCGCGCAGCGCAACGGCCTTCATCGACGTCGTCATCCTGGTACTCGCCGCGATTTGGCACCTCTTTGGCTACCTGCTGCGCGCGCATCTGCCGGAGAACTATCTCGCGTATCGCTGGACGCAATCTACGAACGGCAGCTCGCGCATCATGCGCCTGCTGCGCATCGCCCTCGACGCGGTCGAAAACGTCTGCCGCTCGCTCGTGGGCTGGTTCTATGCGACGGGACGCGGTGGACGCCTTACGTTCCTGACGTTCGCGCTGCCGGTGATCGTGGCCGGTGCGCTCATGATCTTGGGCCCGATCAATTTCGACTTCGTGCCGCAGGTCCAGAACGGCGAGATCAGCATGACGGTGACGTATCCGCCCGGCACGCCGATCCTCGTGACGGAAAAGTACGTCAGCAAGCTGGAAGACGCGCTCATGAAAATCGACGGAATCAAGTCGGTCAGCTCGACCGTCGGGCGCAAGCCTCAGGGCTGGAGCAGCGCCATCGGCGACAACTACGCCCGGCTCGACGCGCAGACGCTGCCCGATCGCACCCACGACACGTACAAGATCATCGATAAAATTCGTAAGCTTGGCTACCTGGTGCCGGGTGGCGACTTCCAAGTCTCCGGCGACAATGGGGGCGGCTCGGGCGCCACGATCTTCTATTCGCTTTCCGGTCCGGAGAACGAGATCGCGTTGGCTGCCGAGAAGGTCGCGCAGTTCCTGCGTGCCACGCCCGGCAGCGTGAACGTGCAGACGAGCAACGAGGCCGCTGCGCCACGGCTCAACGTGAACATCGATCCGCAGAGGGCGGAGATCCTGGGCGTCGCGCCGGCGGATGCGGCCAGCGCCGCGCGGTTCGCCATCGATGGCGCGGTTGCAACGCGTGTCCGCGCCGAGAACGGGCTCGTCGACGTTCGCGTGCAGTTCCCGCTCTCCGACCGGTCGACGGTCGATCAGCTCCAAGACGTTCGCGTCCGCGCGCAAGACGGCACGCTCGTGCCGCTGGCAGACATCGCGAACTTCCAGTGGACGAAGGCCCCGCTGCAGATCAAACGGCTAAATCGTCAGCGCGTCGTCGACGTGTACGGCGACACGTTGCCGGGATACTCGCTCGGTACCGTGACGGGTCCGCTCGAAAAGAAACTGAAGGAGCCCGGCTTCCTGCCCGGAGGCGTGCAGCTCACCGCGCAGGGCGATACGCAATACATGAGCGAGATGATGGTGAACATGGGGATCGCCCTACTGACCTCGTTCATGCTGGTCTACATGCTGATGGTGATCCTGTACGGCTCCTTCCTCGAGCCGCTGATCGTCATGTTCTCCGTGCCGCTCGCGATAATCGGCGCACTGGTGGCCCTCTCGTTCATGCATCTCATCGAGCCTAACGCGGGACAGTCGCTAAACCTCATCTCGATGATCGGCATCGTGATGCTCTTCGGTTTGGTTGCGAAGAACGGAATACTTCTCGTCGACTACTCCAACACGCTGTGCCGCAGGGGCATGCGGGTGCGCGAGGCCGTGTTGCAGGCGGCCGGCACGCGCTTCCGGCCGATTCTCATGACGACTTGCGCAATGGTCTTCGGCATGCTGCCGCTCGCGCTGGGCTTTGCCGAAGGCGGCGAGTGGCGCCAAGCGATGGGCACCGTGATCATCGGCGGCCTATTGAGCTCGCTGATTCTAACGCTATTCTTGGTCCCGCTGATCTACAACACGTGGATCGGCTGGCTCGAGCGTCACGCCGATTGGCGCGCGGTCCAGGCCGAGGGCGAGCCGTTTGGTGGCGAGGCGGCCCGGGTAGGGATGCGTGCATGAAGGCAAGCGTTATTTTTCTCACAGCGGCGCTTGTAGCGCCGTTTTCGTTGGCCGCCGATGCGCAGTCCGTCACCGTCGTCGTCAACGGCGAAACGATGAACTTCGCACAGCCGCCGATCGTGCGGGCCGGCCGCGTCTTCGTGCCGCTGCGCGGCGTGTTCGAGCGGCTCGGCGCCAGCGTCGTTTACTCTAGCGGTCAGATCAACGCCACGGCCAACGGCCGATCCATCTCGCTGACGATCGGCTCGACTGCGGCGACGGTCGACGGTCAGAGCGCGACGATCGACGTCGCGCCGTTCATCGTGGGTGCGACGACGTTCGTGCCGCTGCGTTTCATCTCGCAGGCGCTCGGAGCGTCGGTGAACTGGGACGACTCGACGAGCACCGTGACGATCCAGGGCGCGCCGCCGCCGCAGCCGCCGCCGGTGCCGCGGCCCGTTCACTTCGTCTCGGTGGGGCCGACGGGAACGATCTACACGGATTCGCCCGCGATTCGTTTCGTCTTCGATCGTCCCGTCGACCTCGCCCAGGTGCGCGTGTGGGTCGACGGCCGCAACGTCACGGCGGGATTGCATCAGCGCGGGCCGGACAGCTTCGGCGTCGTGCTCCCGTGGCCGCTGGATTACGGCCCGCATCGCGTGCGTGTGACGGGAACGACCGCCCGAGGTGCATCGTTCGACCTCGACTGGACGTTCGTCCGCGGAGGCTAAGGGTACGCTGCATCGCCGCGCGCTCGTGACCGGAGCCGCCGGCGGCCTCGCCGCAGGCATCGCTCCGGCGCTCGCGCGCGACGGATTCGAGCGAGTCACGATCACGTATCGCGCGACGCCGCCCGGCGCGACGCTCGCAGCGATCGAAGCCGCGGGCGTCGAGGCGGCCGCGATCCGCGTCGAATTTCTGGATGCAGCCGGCGACGTCGAGGCCGCGCTCGCGCGCGGCATCACGGCGCACGGTCCATTCGACACGCTCGTTCACGCTGTCGGACCGCTCGTCGTCAAACGCTTCGCTAATGCCTCGCTCGAGGATTATCGAACCGCGCTGGACGGCAATCTGCGCAGCGCCGTGCTGGCCGCGCGGGCGATGCTACCTGCGATGCGCGAGGCCCGCTTCGGGCGTGTCATCTTCTTCGGCATGCTCGGCTCGAGTCAAACGCGGCCCTTTCGCGGCTTCTCCCTCTACCAGTCGGCGAAGAGCGGACTGATTGCGTTCGCGCGCTGCCTCGCCATCGAGGAGGCGGCTTACGGCATCACCGTCAACGTCGTCTCGCCCGGCGACATTCGCGAGAAGACGCTCGACCGGGCGCAGGCGCTGGAGCGCGCGGCGCGCAATCCGCGCGGACGAGCCGGCAGTTATGAAGATGTGGCCGACGTCGTGCGCTTTTTGATCGCTCCGCAACGCGACTTCATCACCGGGCAAGTGATCGAGGTGACCGGAGGCCTGCAAGCGGCGGAATAGACCGCGGCGCGGCACAGGACTACCAAACGTTCGGCTCGTAAGCTTGGAGCCGACTTAGATGCGCGACGAGACGAACGAACATCAGCCTTTCGCGCTGCCCGGCGCGCGTCCTCAGTTTGGCCCCGACAAGGTCGTCGCGGTCGAACACATCGATCTCCATCTGACGCCGAACTTCGCCGATGAGTCGCTCGACGGCGTGTGCACGACGACGGTGCGGGCATTCGACGAGGCGGTGCCGCGGCTGACGCTCGATGCAGTGGATTTGGAAGTCTCGCGAGTCGAGCGGCGGTCCGGCGAACGGGGTGCCGGGCGCGAACTGAAATTTGCGACGCGGCAGGGAAAGCTCGAGATCGAATTCGATCCGCCGATCGCCGCGGGCGAGAGCGCGACGTTCGCCGCGCGATATCGCGTCACAAGGCCGCGCCACGGGCTGTTCTTCGTCAAGCCGGCCGCCGAGCACCCCGAGAAGATCGCCCACGCCTGGACGCAGAGTCAGGACCAGTATGCGCGGTACTGGTTTCCGTGCATTGATTACCCTGACGAGAAACAGCCGACGTCGACGACGATCGTCGTGCCCAAGGGCATGTTCGCGCTCGGAAACGGCGAGCTGGTCGAACGGCACGACGAAGACGATCGCACTATCTTCCGCTATCGCCAGGACGTGCCGCACAGCACCTATCTCATGACGATGGTCGCGGGACCATTCGCCGAGGTCGCGAGCGGCAAGGCGGGCCGCAATGGCGTGCCGGTCTACTATTACGTCCTGCCCGGCCGCGAGAGCGACGGCGAGCGCTCGTTCGGCGCGACACCCAAGATGCTGGAGCTCTTCGAGCGACGCACCGGCACGCCGTACCCCTATGCGCGCTATTCGCAGATCGCGGTTACGGACTTCATCTTCGGCGGGATGGAGAATACGACCGCGACGACGCAGACCGATCGGACCCTCCACGACGAAACCGCGCACATCGACTTCTCGAGCGATCCCCTGGTTTCGCATGAGCTCGCACACCAGTGGTTCGGCGACCTGTTGACGTGCCGCGACTGGGCACATGCGTGGCTGAACGAAGGCTTTGCGACGTTCATGGAGGCCGTCTGGCGCGAAGCCGATCTCGGTTACGACGAATACGTCTACGACATCTTCGAATGTCTCACCGCATACCTGCGCGAGGATTCCGAGCGCTATCGGCGCCCGATCGTCTGCAACACGTTTTTCACTCCCATCGAGATATTCGACCGCCACCTCTACCAAAAGAGCGCGGCGGTGCTGCACATGCTGCGCGGAGAGCTCGGCGACTCGCGCTTCTGGCGAGCCGTCGCGAAATACGTGCGGGACAACGCGCAACGCAACGTCGAGACGATCGACCTCGTGCGCGCGATCGAAGACGCGACGGGCAGAAACCTGCGTGGTTTCTTCAGTCAATGGCTATACCGCGCGGGCCATCCCAAGCTCGAGATCTGCGCGTCGTGGGACGCCGCCCGCAACGTCGCCACGGTGACGATCGACCAGAAGCAGACGATCGATGCGGAGCATCCGGCGTACGAGTTCGACGTCGAGATCGGGCTCGCGCCGGCGGACTCTAAGAAGGAGCGGCGCGTCCGCGCGCGAGTCGAGCGACAGCACGAGACCGTCGCGGTGCCGCTCGACTTCGAGCCGAAATTGGTGCGGTTCGATCCGGGCGCGTTCATTCTGGCCGACGTCACGTACGCACTCGGCGTGGACTTCGCCGCGGCGGTGCTGCGCGACGACGCGAACGTTGTCGCGCGCATCCGCGCCGCGCGCGAGCTCGCCAAGGACGGCGGCCGAATCGCGCGCGAGGCGCTCGCGCGCTCGTTCGAGTCCGAGGCGTTTTGGGGCGTGCTCGCCGAGGTCGCAGAAGCGGTCGGTGCGACGCGCGCGCTATGGGCACGCACGATGTTGATCGACGCGTTGGCGCATCGCCATCCCAAAGTCGTGCGAGCTGCCGCGGACGCGCTCGGAAACTTTCGCGACCCCGACGCCGCGACCGCGCTCATCGCGGCCGCGAATCACCCCTCCTACTTCGTGCGCAACGCGGCGATGATGGCCCTCGGCAAGACGCGCGACCCGCGTGCGTTCGACGTGCTGCGATCGGCGGTGAAGCAGCGCACGTGGAACGGGGTCGTCGAAGCCGGCGCCGCGCGCGGCCTGGCCGAGCTGGCCGATGCTCGCGCGCTTCCGATCGTGCTCGAAGCGTTGCACCCGCGGGAGAGCGACGGGCTGAGACGCGCGGCCACCAGCGCGCTCGGACGGATTGGCACGCTCATGGAAGAAGAGCGGACGCGCGTCGCCGACGAGCTCGAACGGCGGCTCGACGACGCGAGCTTTCCGGTAGCGGCGGAAGCGATCGTCACGGCAGAGAAGCTCGGCGACGCGCGTCTGCTTCCAGCGCTCGACCGTCTATCGGCGCAGGCCTTCGACGGGCGCCTGCGGCGCGAGGCGACCGAAGCCGCCATTCGAATTCGAAAAGGCGCCAAGATCCCGGCCCAGGTCACCGCCCTCCGTGATGACATCGATGAGTTACGTCAAGAGCAGCGTAGGCTTCAGGAGCAGATCTCGACGGCTGCGCGTCCGTAAGCGACGGACGTTCGCGCTCGCGGGGCTGCTGTTCGTAGCGGCGCTGGTTTGGCTCGTAACGCGCCCACACTCGGGCCCGAAAGCGCTCGCATCTGATGCGCGAGAGGCGGCACCCGCCGTGGCCGAACGCCTCGTCGCGCCTTCGCAGGCTCCACAGTGGACGGCAAGTGACCGCGATCGATTGTGGAGCCGGCTGCACGGCGCCTTCGCGCCGGTGACCGTCGGCGCTTCCGGCTGGAGTCTCGCGGTCGTTTCGGCCCAAGGAGCGACGGTTTTCGACGAACGCGCGGAGCGCGCCGTCGCGCCGGCGTCGGTGCTGAAGCTCGTCGTGGCTGCGAGCGCGCTGGACGCGCTCGGCCCCGCGTATCGCTTTCACACGATGTTCGCGGCTCGCGGCAGCACCGGCGACGACGGTCGTCTTAGTGGCGATCTCTGGCTGATCGGATCGGGCGATCCGTCGTTGGTTTCCGGCGATCTGCGCAACGGCATCGGCGTCCTCGCGCGTTCCAGGCTGCGCCGCGTCGACGGCCGGGTGATGATCGACGCGACGGCGCTGACGGGGCCGGAGCTCAACCCGCACTGGGGGCGCGACGACAACGGACAGGATTACGCCGCCCCGACCAGCGCCGTCTCGCTCGACGGTGACACGATCGAATCGCAACAGATCGTGGACGGAGTGGAACAGAAAGTATGGACGCCCATGCAGAACGTCGCGGCCTACGTCGGCACCCAGACAAAGGCCATGCTCGCGGCGCGCGGCATTGCCAGCGCATCGGCGCCCGGCGTCGGCGCCGCCCCGCTCGACACGGTCGTGCTGTGGGATCACCGGTCGGCGCCGTTGCAGGCGCTCGAATCGCACATGCTGTTCGTCTCGGACAACCACTACGCTGAGCAGCTTTTGCGAACGATCGGCGGTGAGGCCTCGGGCGCGCCGGACGATGCCGGCGGCATCGCGGCCGAGCGACAATTCTTGCAGCGGCTCGGAATTCCGTCGCCCGGGCTGAGGCTCTTCGACGGCAGCGGGCTTTCGCCGGACGATCGCATTGCGGCGGTCACGGTGGCGCGCGTGCTCGCCGACAGCCAGCCGGCGCTGTATCTACTGTTGCCGCAAGGCGGTCGTGAGGGCACGCTGGAGGATTACGATTTCACGACCGCACTCGGGCGCGTGCGCGCGAAGAGCGGACACCTGTCGGACGTCTCCGCCCTCGCCGGTTACGCGAATACGCTGCATCACGGCCGCGTCGCGTTCGCCTTCCTCATCGATGGGTCGCCGGCGGATGCGGACGCGGCGATCGTCCGTGCCGTCGATCGTCTGGTGGAGTTTTAGGGCGCTCGCGATGTTCGATGAAGCATTGCTCGGAGAACTGATCCGCCGCGCGCTGCGGCGCGGAGGCGATTTTGCGGACGTTTTTTGCGAGCGGCGCCGCTCGCTCTCGTACCGGCTGCAGGATGGCCGAATTCACGATGCGTCGTACGGAGTGACGCTCGGCGTGGGAATCCGTGTGGTCGTTGGCGAGTCCGCCGGCTACGCCTACTCCGACGACCTTGGCGAGGACGCGCTGATGCAGGCGGCCGACGCGGCATCCCTGATCGCGCGCAGCGCCCCGGCGGCGCACGCGGGCAGCGCCGACCTTCGCGCGGAGAGCATCGGGTCGTTCTATCGCCGCGACGACGGCGAGTCTGTTGATCCGCAGCGGTACGTCGCGCTGCTCGATCGCGCCGACGCTACGGCGCGCCGCTGCGACCGAAGGGTCGTCGCCGTGAACGCGCATCTCGTCGACGACGTGCAAGAGGTCTGGATCGCGACGAGCGAGGGACGGTTCGTATACGACCGGCGGCCGCTCGTGACGTTCGGCGTCCAAGTCGTGGCGAGCGATAAGAAGGAACGCGGCTCCGGATACGTCGGCGACGGCGGACGGACCTCGATCGCGTACTTCGATCGCGAGACGCCCGAGGCGCTCGCGTCCGAGGCGGCGCGCATCGCCACGGTCAACCTGGTGGCTGCACCGGCGCCGGCGGGCGAGATGGAGATGATCGTCGGGGCGGGAGGCGGCGGCGTGCTGCTGCACGAGGCCGTGGGGCACGGGCTCGAAAGCGATTTCAACCGGCGCGGCACGTCGCTGTACAGCGGGCGCGTCGGCGAGCGGGTCGCGAGCGACCTCGTCACCATCTACGACGACGGAAACCTGGAGGAGGAGCGCGGCAGCCTCAACGTCGACGACGAAGGTGTGCCCGGACAACACAAGGTGCTCGTCGAGAATGGCGTTTTGCGTGGATACATGCAGGACCGGCTCAACGCGCGGCTCATGGGCGTGGAATCCACCGGCAGCGGGCGGCGGCAGTCGTTCCGATTCTCGCCTCAGCCGCGGATGTGCAATACGTACATGCCGAACGGCGACTCGAGCTTCGAGGAAATCCTGACGTCGACGCGCCGCGGAATTTATGCGAAGTCCTTTGCCGGCGGACAGGTCGAGATCAGCAAGGGCGACTTCGTCTTTATGGTCGGCGAGGGATACTTGGTGGAAAATGGCAGGATCACGGCACCGGTGCGCAACGCTACGATCGTAGGCAATGGGCCGGACGCCATGCGCAAGGTCGTAGCGGTCGGCAACGACAGCCGTCTGGCGCGCCGGCACTATACGTGCGGGAAGGGCGGCCAATACGTGCCGGTCGGCGTCGGAATGCCGACCGTGAAGATCTCGTCCATCACCGTCGGCGGCACGCAACATGGATGAGGCCTCGGCGATCGCGTTGGCGCAGCAGGCGCTCGAGGCCGCGCGCGGCTGCGGCGCGCAGAGCGCCGAGGCGGCGGTTTCGATCGCGCGGCGATTGCACGTCGAGGCTCGCGAAAACGCGGTCGCACGTTTGGAGGGCTCGACCGGAAAGGGGCTGCTCCTGCGGGTCTTCCGCGAGGGACGCAAGGCGACGCTCTCGACTTCGGATTTCTCGGCCGAGGGCATCGCCGAGGCCGTGCGCCGCGCCGTCGCGCATACGGAGCTAGTCGCGCCCGACGAATACGCGGGGCTGCCGGATCGCGTCGGGACCGACGGCGAGAATTTGAGCCTCTGCGATCCCGCGATCGCGGAGCGCGACAGCCTAGAGAAGATCGATGAGGCGCTGCGCCTCGAACGGCTCATCCGTGAGGCCGATGGGCGCGTCATCAATTCGAGCGGGTCGCATTACACGGATGCGGTCGCGGTCACGGCGCTCGCGAACACCAACGGCTTCGCGGCTGGATACGGGTGGACGCGCGTCGGCCGGTCGACGGGACCGGTCGCGCTGGACGGCGGCGTCAAGCGCATCGCACACTACGGCACTGCTGCCCGTCACCAGCGGGACCTCGAAGGGCTCGAGGCGGTCGCGAGCACGGCGGTTCGCCGCGCCGTCGACCTCTTCGGCGCGCGCAAGCCGCCGACGATGCGCGTGCCGGTCATATTCGAACGCGACGTCGCGGCATCGGTCCTCGACGACGTCTTCGCGGCCGTCTCGAGCGCGAACGTCGCGGTGGCCAACTCCTGGCTCACGGGGCGGGTCGGAAACAAGGTCGGCAGCGACCTCGTGACGGTGATCGATGACGGCCGGCTGATCGCCGGCCTCGGCAGCGCCCCCTTCGACGGCGAGGGCGTGCCGACGCGGCGCACGCCGGTCTTTGAGCGTGGCGTCCTGCAGACGTTCCTGTACGACACCTACTACGCGCGCAAGCTGGGCGCGGTCAGCACGGGCAACTCAACCGGCGGCGGAATCGGCCCGAGCAACTTCTACCTGGAGGGGGGCTCGATCACGCTCGCGGAGATGATCGCCGCGACGCCGCTCGGAGTGCTCGTGGTCGACACGATCGGCTTTGCGACCGAGCACGCCTCGGGCACGTATAGCCGCGGCGCACGCGGTTTTTTCATCGAGGGCGGCGAAATAGCGTATCCGATCGATGAGTTTACCGTTGCGGGGCAGTACGCGGAAATGCTGGGCGGCGTCGACGCTGTCGCGAATGATTTGCGTTTCGACGGGACCGTCGTCGCGCCGTCGTTTCGCGTCGCCGAGATGACGGTCAGCGGAAACTGATGATTGCGCAGCCGGCCATCGCCCTGACCCTGATCGTGCGGATCGATATGCCCAACGAGCCCGGGGCGTTCGGCGTGCTCGCCAACGCAATCGGCGATGCCGGAGGGACCATCGGAGCCGTCGACATGCACTCGGTCGCGAAGGGCCGCGTCGTGCGCGACGTCACGATCGGAGTAGCGTCCGAGGCCATCGCCAACGACCTGCGCCGCGCCGTCGAAGCGATCGACGGAACACGCATCATCTTCGCGAACGACTCGACCTTCCTCGCGCACGTCGGCGGCAAGATCCGCATCGATCCGAAGATCGCGGTGAAGAACCGTCAGGATCTCTCGACGGTCTACACGCCGGGCGTCGCACGAGTCTCGATGGCGATCGCCGCGGATCCGAGCAAGGCGTTTCAGCTGACCGTCAAGCGCAACACCGTCGCCGTCGTGACCGACGGCACGGCCGTGCTCGGCCTCGGCGACATCGGCCCGCTGGGCGCGTTGCCGGTGATGGAAGGCAAGGCGATGCTCTTCAAGCAGTTCGCTGACATCGATGCGTTTCCGATCTGCCTCGACACGAAGGACGTCGACGAGATCGTCGAGACGATCGTGCGCATCGCACCCGTCTTCGGCGGCATCAACCTGGAAGACATAAGCGCGCCGCGCTGCTTCGAGGTCGAGGATCGGCTGATCGAGGCGCTCGAGATTCCGGTGATGCACGACGATCAGCACGGGACGGCGGTCGTCATCCTGGCGGCGCTGATCAACGCCGCTCGCGTCGTACGCAAGCCGCTATCGGAGGTGCAGGTCGTCGTGTCGGGCAGCGGCGCAGCCGGCACCGCGACGATCAAGATGCTGCTCGGCGCGGGCGTGAAGGATGTGATTCCGGTCGACCGCGGCGGCGCCTTGAACCGCACCGACCACTACGAGAATCCGCACTGGCGATGGCTCGCGGAGCACACCAATCGAGAGAACCGCCGCGGGTCGCTGCGCGACGTGCTCGAGGGCACGGACGTGTTCATCGGCGTTTCCGCAGCCGGGCGTCCTGCAGCCCGAGCATATCGCGCGGATGGCGCGCGATCCGATCGTGTTCGCGATGGCCAACCCGACGCCCGAGATCATGCCCGACGTCGCCGCGCCGGTCGCGGCCGTGATAGCGACTGGCCGCTCGGACTTCCCGAATCAAGTGAACAACCTGCTCGCGTTCCCCGGCATCTTCCGCGGAGCGCTCGACGTGCGCGCGCGGCGCATCACCGACGGCATGAAGCTCGCGGCGGCGTACGCGATCGCCGAGATCGTCACCGAAAATGAGCTCAGCCCCGAGTACGTGATTCCGAGCGTGTTCGATCCGCGCGTCGTGGATGCGGTAGCCAAGGGCGTTGCGGCGGCGGCGATGGAGGACGGCGTCGCGCGCCGCATACCGACGAAAGATCAAATAGAGGATTTCAGCGCAAACGTCTGAGCGCTCCGACGCACTCCTCGAATCGCTGAAGCTCGAGCCGAGCGACCCGCGCCCGCTCTACGTGCAGCTTGCGGACCGGATCGTGGATGCGATCGAACACGAAGCCGTCGTCCCCGGCGATCGCCTCCCCGCCGATGCGGGATCTCTCGCGCGCGCTCGGCTGCGCGCTCGTTACGGTTTCGCAGGCGTACGAGCTGCTCGCGGCGCGAGGGCGCGTCATCGCGCGTCCGGGAAAGGGAACGTTCGTCGCGGCGGCGCCCGATCGCGGCGAGCCGTTCGCGCGCCGTTGGGAGCCCGACGTCGGACGGTTCGCGCGCGCGGCGCGGCTGGAGGGCGTGATGGAGCGCCTGACGCACGCGACCGAGCCCGGGGCCATCAGCCTCGCGAGCGGACATCCCGCGCCGGAGACCTTTCCGCTGCATGACTTCGCGCGCGCGTTTCATCGCACGCTGCTCGACGATTCGCCCGACGCTGATGCAGTATCGGTCTTCGACGGGCGATCCGGAGCTGTGCGCGCGGCTCGCGTCGTTTCTGCGCCGGCGCGGCTGCGGCGCGGAGCCGCGTCGACATCATCGTATGCTCCGGCGCGCAGCAGGCGGCGGACATCGTCGCGACCGTGCTGCTCGACGAGCGCAGCGTCGTCGCGAGCGAGAGCCCGACCTATTGGGGCAGCCTCGGGGTGTTCGACGCGCGCGGCGTGACGTATGTCGAGGTGCGCGGCGATGCCGACGGCGTGCGCGCCGACGACGTAGAGCGCGTGTTTGCGGAGTACCGCCCGCGGCTGTTCTACGTCAATCCCGTCGCGGCGAATCCCACCGGCGCCGTGCTGCCGGGCCGCCGCGCGAAGCAGATCGTCGCGCTAGCGCGCCGCTATGACGTCGTCGTTCTCGAAGATCAGACCGGCTGGCAGCTCACCTACGACGCGCCCGCGCCGCCGCCGCTGGCAGCGCACGACACCGACGGCCGCGTCATCCTGATGGAGAGCCTTTCGAAGTCGATCTTCCCGGCGCTGCGAATCGGCTATCTCTACGCGAAGGGCGGCGTCGCCGAGGCGCTCGAGGCCGCGAAAATTCAAGCCGACGTCTTCACCTCGACGCTGACCCAGCGAGCACTATGGCGCTTCATGGACAGCCCCGCCTACCAGCGCCATCTGCGCTCGACGCGCGCGCTCTATCGCAAGCGGCGCGACGCATTCGTCGAAGCGCTCTCGCCCGTCGCGTCGTGGGCCGAGTTGCGTCCTCCGGGCGCCGGCGTCAACGTGTGGCTCCCGCTGCCGCCGCGCATCTCGACGCAAGCCGCCTTCGACGCGTGCGCGCGCGAGGGCGTGCTGGTCATGCCGTCGGAGCCGTTCTATCCCACGCGCAACGGCCCGCCCGCGCTGCGCCTCTCCTTCGGCGACCTCGGTCATCGAAGAGGCGAACGAAGGCATCGCGCGCCTCTCCCGCGCCTTGCGAAACTTACGCCAACCGCACCGTAACCCTCTGCGAGCGATTACTGGCGGCGGGCGCGAACTGAGCGTGCGTTCTTCCACGCGGATGCGCCACGAGAGCAGCGACGCGTTGAGAATCGAGAAGACGATCGCGATCTCGACCGCGCCGAAAGCCAGCGGGAGAAGGGCGATCTCGGCGCAGACGACGACGTAGTTGGGATGCCGCACGAAGCGATAGGGCCGTGCGCACGAGCGGCGCGCCGGGAACGCTGACGATGCGCGTCGTCCAGTACGGCCCGAGTGTCGCCATCGTCCACACGCGCAGCGGCTGCAGCGCCGCGTAGACTCCGAGCAGCCACCAGTTCGGGGGGTCGACGGCGGAATCAGTACGGCCATGCTGACGAGCCACGCCGCGTGCAGCAGCACGATGAACGGATACTGCGCCGAGCCGGCCTCGACGCCGCCGCTCGCAAGCAGCCGGCGCGTGTTGCGCGCGGAATAAAACAGCTCGACGACGCGCTGCAGCGCGACGAGCGCGAGAACGATCCAAAGTACGCTCACTCGCCGTTCGCGAGCAGCGTGAATCCGGCGGTGAAGCCCGGACCGAGCGCGCTGACCAGCGCGCGCCGCCAGGGCTGCGAGTCGCCGATGCGTGCGCTCCAGGACGAACATCACCGTCGCGGCCGACATGTTGCCGTAGTCGCGCAGCACGTCGCGCGACGTCGCGAGCGTTCCCGGCTCGAGTTCGAACGCCACCTCGAGCGCGTCGAGCACTTTCGCGCCGCCGGGATGGCAGACGAAGCGAGTCGATGTCGCGCAGCGTCAGGCCGTGCTCGGCGAGGAAGGCGACGGCCACGTCGTGCAGCTTCGTCGTGACGAGCTCCGGAATGTCGCGCGAGAAGATCGCCTTGAGGCCTTCCTGCGTGACGTCCCATCCCATGACGTCGAGCGAGTCGGGCCACGTGTACTCGCCGCCGCCCGCCGATGCGCGCGCCGTCGCCCTCGCTCGAGATCAGCGCGGCCGCGGCGCCGTCGCCGAAAAGCGCGGTCGCGACGATGTTGCTCTTCGAGAAATCGTCGCGGCGAAAGCAGAGCGCGCATAGCTCGACGACGAGAAAGAGCACGAGCGAGCCGGGATCGTTGCGAGCCATCCCGGCGGCGCGCGACAGGCCGATCGCGCCGCCCGCGCATCCCAGTCCGAAGATCGGCAGGCGCCGGACGTCGCGGCGCAGCCGCATGCGTTCCATGAGCAGCGCGTCGAGGCTCGGCGTCGCGATGCCCGTCGTCGAGACTACGACGATCGCGTCGATCTCGTCGACGTCGCGGCCCGCGCGCGTCCAGCACGCGCAGCGTGGCTGCTTCCAGCAGGTCGAGCGCGGAATCGAGATAGACGCGGTTGCGCTCCGGCCACTCGTGCAGCTCCTCGTACCACTCGATCGGCACGCTCGAGTAGCGGCGATCGATGCCGGTGTTGCCGAACATTGGAAGCAACCGCATGATCTCGCGGGAGCGCGGCCCGAGCGCGAGCTCGATGCGACGCGTGACCTCGGCTTGACCCAGTTCGTAAGGAGGAACGGCGGTAGCGACCGCGAGGACGCGAGCGTCCACGCTCACCGACCAGCGCGCTGCCCCTTCCGGCAGGGTACGTGGGACCGTCCTGGTAATGGCATACCTCCCGTGTCGTTTAAGCCATTTGCAGCGGCGCTGTTGGGCGCCGTCTTATTGGGTGCCGGGCCTCGCCCGGCGCCCTTGATCATCTATTCTGCGCCGGCGGGCATCCGCCCAACCGGCGCCGACCGCATTCACCCGACGAGCGCCATCCTGCCGAACGGCCGCGTTGCGGCGCCGGTAGGCGAAAGCCTGTTCGTCGGTGCGGACCCGCTGGGCTTGGCGCTTTCGCCGGACGGCCGCTATGCCATTGTGTCCAACGACGGCAATGGCTCGGCGACGATGACGCTCGCCTCCGGCGGAATGTTAGTGCACGGTTACTCGCTCGCCGTCGTCGATACGCGCATCATGAAGCTCGCGAGCGTCTATCACGATGCCGCGGCATTGTTCTTCATGGGTGTGGCGGCTGCGCGCGATCCCAGGGATGCGTCCCGTACGATCGTGCTCGCGTCCGATGGCGGCGCCGGCGTCGTGCGCATATACGACCTCGACGCGGCCGGCCAACTCACGCCCGAGGCGCAGACGCATCGCGTTGCCGGCACAGGGAAGCCGCCGCGCGGTTCCCGCCGGAATCGCGATCGCGCCGGACGGACGCACCGCGTACGTTGCGGACAACCTCGGCGACGCGGTCGTAACGATCGATCTCGCGACGCGCGCGGTGCAGCGCTCGGTGCCGGTCGGCGACTTTCCTTTTTACGTGGCCGCGGATAGCGCCGCGGTCTTGGCCACCGGTAGCGGCCTCTCGAGCTATAGCGCGGTCGTGCCGCCGCTCAGCAAACCGCGCTTTGCCGCGCCGGCATTCGATCCGTCGCGCTCCTCCTCGCTCACCGTCCTTTCTCTCGGCGGATGCGAATCCGGGCGACCCGGCCGCGGTTCGCATGGATCCCGCGCCGGACGGCACGCAGGTCGTCGGCGGCGCGGTCCCCGGTGCGACGGTGGTGAGCGGCGACGGCCGCTATGCCTACGTCGCGCTCGCGAACGTCGATCGCATCGCGGTCGTCGAGCTGGGTGCAACGCCGAGCGTCGTGCGCGGTCTCGATCTGCGCCTCTATCCGGGCGCGCCCTACGGCGCGGAGCCGAGCGCGGACGCGCTCAGCCCGGACGGAAAGCGCCTCTACGTCGCGCTCGCCGGCCTCAACGCCGTCGCGGTGCTCGACGCGCGCAAGCCGGCGCGCTATCGCTATGGCCTCATCCCCACAGCGTGGTATCCCACCGCGCTCGCGTTGTCGCGCGACGGCCGCTACCTGTACGTCGTCGGCGGAAAGGGCGTCGACGGCTGGGGAATTTTCCAACGGGTAGATCTCAAGCACACGTCGCTGGTTAAGGCCACGCTCGCCGCTCTGCGCTACAACCGCACGCCGCACCTAGCGCAGTTCAATCCGGTGATTCCGCCGCTGCGCTCGAACAAACGCAGCGACGCGATCGATCACGTCGTGTACGTCGCCGTCGGCACGCAGACCTACGACGCGATGCTCGGGGATCTCAAGGACGATTCCGGCGCCGCGCACGGCAACGGCGACTCGTCGCTCAGCCGCTACGCGGAGAGCGTCACGCCGAACCTGCACGCCCTGGCGCGCACATACGCGCTCGCCGACAACTTCTACGCCTCCGACGCCGACCTCGATTTGGCGAGGCAGTTCGCGACCGGCGGCCGACGCGACGCTCTTCGCGCAGCTCACCGCCGCGGCCGGAACGGCGCGCGCGCCGATGAACGACCACGGCGCCGATCCCGAGGATTACGGCCGAACGGGCTATCTGTTTAACGCCTTCGGTCGCGCCGGACTGACGTTCCGCGATTACGGCGGCCTGCTACGCCTCTCCGGTTACGATGGCTCCGCGTATCATCTCGACGTGCCGGCGCTGGCGGCGCTCGACGGCAACGTCGACCTTGACTATGCGGGCTGGAACCCGAAGATCGACGACAAGGCGCGCGCGGACGAGTTCGTTGCGCGATATGCAGCGCTACGTGCAGGCGGATCGGATCCCGAACTTCACCTACGTCTGGCTGCCGATGAGTGCGGATGTCGCGAGCGTCCGCGATGCGGACCGCGCGCTCGGCAAGATCGTCGATTACGTTTCTCACACGCCGCATTGGAGCTCGACGGCAGTCTTCGTCGTCCCGGAAGGGTTGGAAACGCCCGCGGTCGATCACGTGAATCCCATGCGGAGCTACGCGATCGTCGTATCGCCTCTGGCGCGGCGCGGCTACGTCGGCGACGAGCATCTCAGCGCGGCGAGCGTCGTCAAGACGGAAGAAGAGATCTTCGGGCTGCCGCCGCTGACCCTCAACGATCTGCTGGCCTCGGACATGAGTGCGTTCTTCACCAGCGCGCCCACGCCCGAGCCCTACAGCGCGCGATGACGGCGCATCGCGCGCTGGGTTACGGGCCCCGCCTGGTGGCGACGTCCACGGGACGGCTGCTCGGCGTCGTGCTCGTGCGGCCGACGCGTGCCATCGAAAACGCGCGGCCGCTCCCGGGCGAGCCCGGCAGCGTGTACGCGCGTGCGCTCGAGCAGCACGACGTGCTGCGCAAGACGCTCGAGTATTTCGGCGTGGAGGTCACTGTCTTCGAGTCCGACGCGTCGGACCCGTACGAGGCGGCTGCCGGCGACGCCGCCGTCGCGTTCGCGGACGGTGCGGCGATGATGCGCCTCTCGGCGTTGTCGCGCCGCGGCGAAGTCGACCGAATGCAATGCGAGTTCGCGAGCCTAGACGTGCCGATCGCGGGTCACATCGCCGCACCTGGACTGCTCGACGGCAACGACGTCGTAATGGCGGGGAACACGGCGTTCGTCGGCGTCGGTGCGCGCGGAAACGAGCTCGGACGCCGCGGCTTCTCGCAGCTCGCGCGTAGTCACGGGTTTTCGGTGCGGAAGGTCGAGCTCGCGCCCGGCGTTCCCGCGTTGCGCGCGGTGGTGAGCGCCGTCGCTTCGGACACGATCGTCCTCGGCGGCGACAAGGCCGACGCGTCCGCGTTTAGCGGCTTCAAGACGATCGTGCTCGAGCGCGGGGAGGAGCTGGGCGCCGGCGTGCTCTGCTTGGACGAGCGGCACGTCGTGGCGGACATACGGTATCGCACGTCGCTGTCGATCATGCGCCGGGCCGGCATCGGCGTCGAAGCGATCGATCTGTACGATTTTACCAAGGCCGGCATCACGCCGGCGATGCTCGCCCTCGTCCTGCGGCGCGATTAGCCTCGGCGTGCGAATCGCCGTCCTCTCCGACATCCACGGCAACCTCCTCGGGCTCGATGCCTGTCTATCGGACCTCGCATCGCAGGGCGGCGCGGAAGCGATCGTCGCGGCGGGCGATCTCTGCCTGGACGGCCCGAAGCCGAAGAAGGTGCTGCAGCGCCTGGAGGAGATCGGCGCGGCGTGCGTGCGCGGCAACACCGATCGCTATATCGCCGAGGAGCTCGAACGAATCGTTGGAGGCGGAAAAGCGCGCGCAGATCGCGTGGACGCGCCGCGAGATCGGCGAACGCTGGCGCTCGTGGCTGCAGGCGCTCCCCTTCGCAATGCGCATCGGTGAGGACGACAACCAGCTGCTGATCGTCCACGCGAATCCCAAAACCGACGACGAGCACCTCTGGCCGGATGCAGACGAGGCCGTACTGCGGCGGCTCATCGGCAAGGAACGCGCGACCGCGATCGCCTTCGGACACCTGCATCTCCCGTACGTGCGAATGTGGGAGGGCAAGCTGCTCGTGAACGTGGCCTCCGCGGGCCTGCCGAAGGACGGCGACCCGCGCGCATGCTACGCGATCCTGACCGAGCGTCAGGGAGGCTGGCAGGTGAAGCACCGGCGCGTCGCGTTCGACACGAAGCGCGTCGCAACCCAACTGGCCGCGTGCGGGATTCCGGATAGTGCGGAGCTGATCGCTACCCTCCGCCGTCATCGGTACAAAGGATTCAAGGGTGTTATTCCATAGCGTGAACGGCTCGTTAGCGCCGGCGATCGAAGTCGACGATCTCGTGAAGCGCTACGGCGCGTTCACCGCTGTCGACGGGATCTCGCTGCGCGTCGCCGCCGGCGAGTTCTTCGGTTTCCTCGGACCCAACGGCGCCGGCAAGACGACGACGATCAACGCAATCGTCGGCCTAGCCAGCAAGAGCGCGGGCAGCATCCGCATCTTCGGCCACGACAACGAGCACGAGTGGCGGCAGGCCCGGCGGCTGATCGGCCTCTCGCCGCAGGAGTACAATTTCGACCGCTACCTCTCGCTGCGCGACGTGCTGATCTTCGCCGCCGGATACTACGGACTGCACGGGAAGGCGGTCGCGGAACGCGCCGACATGCTGCTCGAGCGGTTCGGGCTTGCGTCGCACGCGCACCTCGAATACACGAAGATCTCGGGCGGTCAAAAGCGCCGGCTGTCGCTGGCGCGGGCGTTGATTCACGAGCCGAAGCTGCTGATTCTCGACGAGCCGACCGCGGGCGTCGACGTCGAGTTGCGCCTCGAGCTGTGGCGCTGGCTGCGCGCGCTCAACGAGGACGGCCTCACGATCTTCCTGACGACGCACTACTTGGAGGAGGCGGAAGAGCTCTGCCGGCGCATCGCGATCGTGCGGCACGGCCGCATCGTGACCGAAAAGCCGACCGAGGAACTCCTGGCCGAGGGCGAGTCGCTGCAGGACGTCTTCTTGGAGCTGACGCGAAATTAATACCGTAGCGCTCTGGACGCTCGTCAAGCGCGAGATCATTCGCAGCCTCAAGATCATCAACCAGGTGATCTGGCCGCCGATCATCACGACGCTGCTTTACGTCTTCGTCTTCGGGCTCGCGATCGGAAGCCGCATCCCGAGCGTGCAGGGCGTGACCTATGCGCAGTTCCTCATCCCGGGCCTGATCATGCTGCAAGTCATCGATGCGTCCTACGGCGAGTGCTCGAGCTCGCTCTTTCAGGGCCGCTTCATGAACTCGATCCAGGAGCTACTGATCGCCCCGATGTCGGCCGGCGAGATGGTCGCCGGCTACGTTCTGGGCAGTCTCGCCCGAGCGTTACTGATCGCGGGTCTCATCACCGGGCTCGGCCTCGTCCTCGTGCACACCGCGCCGCGCGATTGGCCGCTGTACTTGTGCGTGATAGCGCTCGTCTCCGTGCTGTTCTCTGCGCTCGGGCTGATCTTCGGACTGATCGCCGATAAGTTCGACCACATCGCGATCCTCACGACGTTCGTCATCACACCGCTCACCTTCGTTGGCGGCGTCTTCACCGATGCGAAGATGCTGCCGCAGCCGCTGCGGACGTTCGAGCTGTTCAATCCGATCTTCTATACGATCGACGCGTTTCGCCGCAGCTACACCGGACAGAGCTTCCTTCCGCCGGAATTTTCCGTCGCGATGATCGTCCTGCTCGCCGCGGTAGCCCTTGCCGTCGTGTTGCGGATGACGGCGATCGGGTATAAGCTGCGTACGTGATGCAAACCCTCTACGGCGTCGTCATGTCGCTTGCCCTGGCCCAGCCCACAACGCATCTTTCGATCCAGCCGTGGACGGGCACCGACCTGCAGACGACGAGCGCCGATGCGGCCAAGTATCGCCTGGAAGTGACTGGGCAGCCCAACAGCGACGATTCGGCTCGAGGCTTCCAACGTGGCGTCCGGGTGGCTCGCCGCGTTCTGCACGCCGAAGGTCTGCTCGCCGCAGCGCTATGATGCGCTGCTGCCGCGCTCCGGGCAGGTCGTCATTCAGTTCGAACTGATCCGAGAGTCGGATACCGCGCCGAAACAAAGCGGCGCGACGATCACGGGCGGCGATGGAGCCTCAGTAAACGTTCCGGCTGCGTACCGTTAAGGAACCTCTGAAGAAGTCCATGTACCGATTGTTTAACGGCAAAGCCGTCGGATGGTAGGAGAAGGCGAGGAAGCATACCCGCAGCAGTCTGTGACCGAGTCTTCGACAACGCAGACGGCGGCTTTGCGGTCAAACCCTCCGGGCAGCGTCGGTTTCGGCGCATTTCTTTGTTGCGCCCTCGGTCACCCTTCGACTACGCTCAGGATAAACTTCGGGCGCTGCTATGCTTCCTCGGGCGCGCCTCGACCTACGGCGAAACTGCTCGCGGCGATCGGTGCAGCGATTTCTTCAGAGGTTCCTTAACTCACAGGGCTCTTGCAAAGGGTCTCGAGGTCGCTGCGTCACAAATGGAGCAGGGCTTTGCAGCGGAGGTGATTCATGCCGAGGTTTATGGTCGAGCGTACTTTCCCCGACGGGCTGCACATTCCGCCGACCGAGGACGGCAGCCAGGCGTGCCTGACGGTCGTCGGGCGCAACGCGGAAAACGGCGTGACGTGGGTGCATTCCTACGTGTCGGCCGACAAGAAGAAGACCTTCTGCATCTACGACGGTCCGAGCGAAGCCGCGATCCGGGACGCCGCCTCGAAAAACGGACTGCCGATCGATTCCGTGACGGCGGTCTCCGTGCTCGACCCGTACTTCTATCGCGACTAGGGCCTAGGGAGGTTCCCTAGCTCTGGAGCGGCGCCGGCCGCGGATGGCGCAGCGCGACGTAGACGAACAGCGCTCTTACGTAAAGAATGGGTTGTGCTGTTTTTCCAGCTCGATCGTCGTCGGCGGGCCGTGACCCGGCATGACGACGGTGTCGTCGGGCAGCGTGAAGAGCTTGCTGCGCAACGCTGTTGAGGATGTCCTCGTAGGTGCTGGCAGTCGCCGAACGCGCCGCCGACGCTGGCCGCGAATAGCGTGTCGCCTGAAAACAGCGCAGTTCTGAAAGAGATACGACGAAGAGCCGTCGGTGTGACCGGGCGTGTGCAGCATGCGGATCGTCGAGTCTTCGCCGAACGGGAGCGTCTCGCCGTCGCGCAACAGCGTCGCCTTGTTCGCGAGCGAGCCGATCGCGTGTACGTCGAGCTTGTGCATCACGATCTTTGCCGCGGGAAATGCGGCGGCCACGTCGGCCGTGGCGTCGCAGTGATCGGCGTGCTTGTGCGTGATGAGGATGTAACGCAAGTGGTAGTCGCCGTCGCGCAACAGGCGAAGCAGATTCTGCGGAATGCCGGCCGGATCGACCAGCGCGGCCTCACGGCCGCCGTCGAGGAAGAAGACATAGCCGTTGCTCGGGTGCGGCTCCTGGGGATGGCGGCGCACGTCGGGCAGCTCGATCGGCGGCGGCGTCCAACGCTGGGCCGCGCTGTCGGCGAGCTTCCCACCGTCCAGACGCAGGACGGTCGCGACCGCGCGTGCCTGCGCGTCGTCCGCGGCGCCCTTCTCTTTGAGCCACTCGCCGATCGTCGCTGCGGGAATGCCGGTCGCGTCGGCGAGCTGCTTCTCGTTGACGCCGGCACCGCGCATCGCCTTGCGCAGAACGTCGGCAAACGTGTCCTCCAGGGGTATCGCCTGTAACGCCATGCGTCACGCTTCGACGGGCCGCGACGAACTGTCTGCAACCGGGATGCCGCGCGGCGAGTCGAAGAAAGCCGGATGGAACGCGTCATCATCATCGGGTCGGGCCCGGCGGGTCTGACCGCGGCCGTCTACGCGGCGCGAGCGAATCTGAAGCCGCTGGTTCTCGCCGGCGGACTCTACGGCGGCCAGCTCATGCTCACCACGGACGTCGAAAACTACCCCGGCTTTGCCGAGGGCATCATGGGTCCCGATCTGATGATCCGCTTCCGCGAGCAGGCCGAGCGCTTCGGTGCGCGGATCGAAAACGTCGACGTCGACGTCCGTCGACTTCGCGAACCGCCCGCTGGTCGGTCGCGAACCGCAGACGCCGCGCTACGAGGCGGAGACGGTGATCGTCGCGACCGGCGCGAGCGCGCGCTGGCTCGAGATCCCCGGAGAAGAGCGGCTGCGCGGCCGCGGCGTTTCGAGCTGCGCGACCTGCGACGGCGCCTTCTTCCGCGATAAGCGGATCTTCGTCGTCGGCGGCGGCGACTCCGCGGCGGAGGAAGCGCTCTTCCTCACGCGCTTCGGCAAGAGCGTGACGATCGTCCATCGCCGCGACCGCTTGCGCGCGAGCAAGATCATGGCCGCTCGCGTGCTCTCGCACGAAAAGATCGACGTCCTCTGGAACAGCGTCGTCGAGGAAGTCCTCGGCGACACACGCACGTCACCGGGCTGCGCATCAGAACGTCGCCGGCGGCAACGGTCGAAGATGTCGCGGCGGACGCGCTCTTCGTCGCAATCGGCCACACGCCGAATACCGCCGTCTTCGCCGGCCAGCTCGACCTGGACGAACGCGGCTACGTCGTATCGCCGGACGGCACGTCGACGAACGTCGAGGGCGTCTTCGTCGCCGGCGACGTCAACGATTTTCGCTATCGCCAGGCGGTAACGGCGGCCGGCGCCGGATGCCGCGCCGCGATGGACGCCGAGAAATATCTCGAGGCGCTCGAGTTCAAAGTAGATTCGCTAGCGCGCCTTTGAGCTCCGGAAAGCCGAAGCGATAGCCGAGCAGCTCGGTGCGGCGCGGCAGCACGCGCTGACCCTCGAGTAGCATGTCGGCGCCCTCGCCGAGCAGCGCGCGCAGCGCAAAGGTCGGAACCGGCAGCGCCGCCGGGCGGTGCAGCGCGGCGCCGCAGCTCCGCGGTGAACTCGGCGTTGGTGACCGGATTCGGGGCGCATGCGTTGACGACGCCCTCGACGCCGTCGAGCGCCATGCGATAGATGCCGACGAGATCGTCGACGTGCACCCACGAAAGCCACTGTCGCCCGCTGCCGACGCGGCCGCCGACGCCGGCACGAAACGGCGGAAGGATCTTGTGCCAGCGCGCCGCCGTCGGTTCCGAGCGCGACGCCGGTTCGCACGATCGCGACGCGCATGCCGAGGTCGGCGGCGCGGTGCGCTTCGCGTTCCCACCCGACGCAAACGCGCGCCAGGAAATCGTCGCCCGGCGGGCTCTCCTCGTCGAACGTCGCGGTCTCGCTCGTGCCGTAGTAGCCGATCGCCGACGCGCTCACGTAGGCGCGTGCGCGCGGCGAGTCGCGCTGCGCCAGAGCTCGAGAAAGCGGCGCGGCAGCTCGACGCGGCTCTCCTCGATGCGCCGCTTGAGCGCGCGCATTCCAGCGCTGCGCGATCGGCTCGCCGGCGAGGTTGACGATGGCGTCGCACGGCGGCCGCGGCGCGCGCCGCCTCCGCGCGGATCGCGCAGCGACGCGATCGTCACCGCGTCGCCGCGCGCGCGCAGCGCCGCCGCGAGATGCCGTCCGACGAAACCCGAGCCGCCGAGCAGCAAGACTTCATCTTAGATTCCGCCGACGAAGCGGCCCGGGATTCAGCGTCCGGTTGGGATCGAAGCGCATCTTCAGCGCGCGCATCTGCTCGATCGCCGCCGGCGCGTCGCCCCAGACGCGCAGATACGGGCGGTGCGAATGCTTGCCGGCGACGACCTGCGCGCGAGGCTGCGCGTCGTGCAGCGCATCGTCGAAGTTTTCGATCTTCGATCCCAGCGCGCGCGTATCGAGATCGCTGACGCGCAGCACGACGTCGCCGTTCATCACGTCGACGATGCTCTCGGCGCGCAGCCCGAAGCGTCCCGCGAGCTCGCGCAGGCCCAGCGCGCAGCGCTCGGACTGTGCGGGGAAGGGCAGAGAGCCGATACGTGATCGAGCGTTCGCCCAGGCAGGCGACGTACGCGTCGACGACGCGCTCGAACGCCTCGCGCGCGCCCGCGTCGACGACGCGCGTCTCGGGTACGCCGGCACGGCCGAGCGCCGAACGCAGTTCGCGCGTCGCGCGCTCCAGCAGCGCGTCGCTGCCCTCGAGCGACACGACGATGCGCCCCTCCGGGCCGTCCTCGCCGTCGATCGCGTTGTGGAATCCCTCGACCCAAAACGCGGCCGCGGGCCGTATCGGCAGCGTCGCGAGCTGGGCGCACGCGCGTTCGCGCGTGTGCTCGGGGAGCGGCGCGAGGAAGACGCGCGCGTGCGGCGGCAACGGCGCCGTCTTGAAATTCGCTTGCACGAGGACGCCGAGCGTGCCGAACGAGCCGACGTAGAGCCGGCTCATGTCGTAGCCCGCGACGTTCTTGACGACCATGCCGCCGGCGCGCGCGATCGTTCCGTCGGCCAAGACGATGGTCGAGCCGATGACGTAGTCGCGCACGCGCCCGTACAGATGGCGGCGCGGTCCGAGCCAGCCCGCCGCCAGTGTGCCGCCGACCGTCGCGTAGTGCGGCTGCGGCGCGTCGAACGGCACGAACTGTCCCTGCGCGGCGAGCAGCGTCGCGACGTCGCGCAGCGGCGTGCCCGGCGCGCACGGCGATCGTCAGGTCCGCGCGCTCGTTGGCGACGACTCCGGTCAGCGCGTCGTGTCGAGCGTGACGTCGACGCGCTCGGGCGGAAAACCCATGCCTTCGAGCGTGTTTCCGCCGACGATCCAGACCTTTTGCGCCCGCGGCGTCGCACGCGCGCGACGAGCTCGCCGACCGCCTGCGGCGCTCTCCGGCCTGACGCGCTCCTGCGTCGCCGTCACGGCGGCGCGACCTCCGGACAGCGCGATCCGTTGGGAAAGATCTTCTCCGGATTGAGCGCGCGCGCCGGATCGAAGACGTCGCGCACGCGCCCCATCGTCGCGAGATCCGCCGTGGAATAGACGCGCGTCATCGCGTCGCGCTTCTCCCAGCCGATGCCGTGCTCGCCGCTGATCGTGCCGCCCAAGTCGATCGCGCACTGCAGGATCGCGTTGCCGGTCTCGACGACGGCGGCGACCTGCTTGCGATCGCGTTTGTCGTACATCAGCAGTGGATGCAGATTTCCGTCACCCGCGTGAAAGACGTTCCCGACGGTGACGCGGTTCGCGGCGGCCGCGCTCTCGACGGCGCGCAGCGCCTGCGGCAGCGGCTGCGCGGCACGCAGACGTCCTGTGTGTAGTAGTTGGGCGCGATGCGTCCCGTTGCGCCCGCCGCTCCCTTGCGCCCCGCCCACAACGCGGCGCGCTCCGCCGCGGTTGCGCGCGCTGCGCCACGAGCGCGCGCCGTGCCGCGATGACGATCGCGTGAATCGCGGCCTCGACCGCCTCAACGTCCTCCTCCAATCCGGCGTGTTCGACGAGCAGCACGGCCCCCGCGTCGGTGGGATATCCCGCGGCGAATGCGGCCTCGACCGCCTGCGTGATGACCGCGTCCATCATCTCGAGCGCGGTCGGCACGATGCCGGCGCCGATGATCGCCGACACCGACTCCGAAGCCGAATCGATGTCAGCGAAGGCGGCGACCCACACTCGCACGGCCTCCGGAAACGCGAGCAGGCGCAGCCAGGCCGACGTCACGATACCGAGCGTGCCTTCGCTGCCGACGAGCGCGGCGGTGAGATCGTAGCCGGCGTCGTCGACGCTCGTGGTGAACACCTCGCCGCGATGGTCCACGACCTCGAGCGCGAGCACGTGGTTCACCGTTGTGCCGTATGAGAGACAGTGCGGGCCGCCAGCATTCGTCGCGATGTTGCCGCCGATCGTCGAGATCTGTTGCGAGGACGGATCGGGGGCGTAGAACAGGCCGCCGGCCGCGACGTGGCGCGAGACGTCGAGGTTGATTACGCCGGGCTGCACGCGCACGCGGCGATTGCGCTCGTCGAGCTCAAGGATCCGGTTCATCCGCGCGAACGAGAGAACGATGCCGCCGGCGGTCGGCACGGCGCCGCCGCAGAGCCCGGTGCCGGCCCCGCGCGCGACGATCGGCTCGCCGCACTCCCGGGCCACCTTCACGACGGCGCTGACGTCGCGGGTCGAGGCAGGCAGGACCACCGCCGACGGGGCGCCGCCCTCCGTGTACGCGTCGAACGCATAGACCGCCAGGTCCTCGGGGGCCGACTTCACGGCCTCGGCACCTAGGACATCGCTCAAGCGCTGACGCAGCATCTTCGTGGAGTTCGCTTAAGAAGTGCGGCGCGTCCTTGACAAGCACCACGAGGTGTGGTTGCATGGTCGAATATCATGTGGACGTTGGGCTCGTACGGGTATGCGTTCTACTATTGCCGCCTTCGAGGTCGGTGAGGGAAAGCGTTTTGCACGGTACTGGCAAGAAGCAGCAATCGACAACGCAGACCCCCGCCGACCCGGCGGGGGTTCGTGTTTTTCGAGGCGTCCGGGGCGCCATCACGGCGGAGGCCGATAGCACGGCGGCGATCGCGCGCGCCACGAAACGGCTCCTGACCGAGATGACGCGGCGTAACGAAATCGAGCTCGACGACATCGCGTCCGTGCTCTTCAGCCTCACGCCCGACCTGCGCGCGTGCTTCCCCGCGCTCGCGGCCCGCGACATGGGATGGGTGCACGTACCGATGCTGCATTTCTCCGAGGTCGACGTGCCCGGCGCGCTCGGCCGCTGCATCCGTGTGCTGATGCACGTGAACACCGCGCGGGACGCGCGTGAGATCGAACACGTCTATCTCGACGGCGCGGCAATGCTGCGGCCCGACCTGGTGCGCGTCTCGTGATCGGCCCCGTGCTCGGCATCTTCGGCGTCGGGTTGATGGGCGGATCCATCGGCCTGCTCGCGCGCGCTACCGGCGTCTACGTGATCGGTTACGACGTCGATCCGGCGGCACTCGACGCGGCCTCCGAGGCCGGCGCGATCGATGCCGCCGTAACGCCCGATACGCTCGCGAACCAAGCCGACACACTGGTGCTCGCGACGCACCTCGATCCGACGCTGCGCGAGCTCGAGCGCCTAGCCGCCCGGCCGGCTACGCCGCCCCTCGTACTCGACGTCGCGTCCGTCAAGGCGCCGGTCGTTGCGGCTGCGGCGGGCGTCGCGAACTTCGTCGCGACGCATCCGATGGCGGGGAGCGAGCGCAGCGGCCCCGGTGCCGCCCGCGCGGATCTCTTCGACGGCTGCCCGTGGGCTTACGTGCCGAGCGGCGACGACGACCTGGATGCGCGTGCACGCGATTTCATCCGCTGGTGCGGCGGCTTTCCCGTTGCGGTGAGTGCGGAGGCGCACGACCGCGTCGTCGCCCTAACGTCGCACCTTCCGCAGATCGTTGCCTCGTGCTACGCAGCTTTGCTAGGGGAGGGCAAGTCGGATGCGCAGCAGCTCCGCGGACCGGTGGCGCGCGAGCTGCTGCGCATCTCCGGCATGAACGCCCCGATGTGGCGCGACATCCTGCGCGCCAACGCGCACAACGTCGAGCCGCGACTGCGTGAGCTCGCGGGCGCGCTGATTTCCGCCGCCGATAACCTCAGTACAGGAAGTAGCGCTCGCGCAGCGCTTTGAACGCCGAGACCCGCGCCGTCCACCGCCCGAGAATCGCTCCGGCGCTTTCGTCGGCGAGAAACGCTTGGCGGAATGAGTCGGTGCCCCAGTCGCGATCGAGGCCGGAAACGCTCTTGATGCGGATGACCTCGGGGAACAGGTCGCGTATGCCGACAAGTATCTCGACCGCCGTGCGCACGGCGAGCACGCGCCGTGGGTCGAGCAGCTGGAGCTCGACGCCCGTGAGGTCCCGGCCGGCCCAGAAGCCCGACGTCGGCGACCACTGCGTAGGCGCAAACGCGACGCCCGGCAGCGCGCGCGCGTTCAGACGTTCCGCGAGTTGCTCACCGTCGATGCCGACCATGCCCGCGAGGAAGAACGGGTTGGTGAAGCCGCTGCCGTTGTTGACGCCGACCGTGTCGACGAGGCCCATGCCGGGGTAGACGATCGTCGTCTCCCAGCGCGGGATGTTAGGCGAGGTCTGGACCCACTGGAGGCCGGTATCCGGCCAGATCATCGAGCGGCGCCATCCGTTCATCCGCACGATGCGGAGCTTGGCGCCAATGCCGAAGTGCTCGTTGAAGAGCGTGGCGAGCTCGCCGACCGTCATTCCGTGGCGCATCGCGATCGGGTACAGCCCGATGAACGACTCGTAAGCGGGCTCGAGCACGGGGCCCTCGACGACGCTTCCGCCGGTCGGATTGGGCCGGTCCAGCACCCAGAACTCCTTGCCGTATTGCGCGGCGCTCTGCATCGCGTACGCCATCGTCGAGATGTAGGTATACGCGCGCGAGCCGACGTCTTGGATGTCGAAGAGCAGCACCTCCACGCCCTCCAGCATCGCCGCGCTGGGATGGCGCGCCGCGCCGTACAGGCTATAGACGGGCAGCCCGGTGCGCGCGTCGACGTACGACGCGATCGTCGCGCCCGCAGCCTGATCGCCGCGGAAACCGTGCTCCGGCGCATAGATGGCCTGGATGCGGATTCCGCGGTGACGGAGGATCGCATCCACGATCGACTCGCCGTTCGAGCTGACGCCGCTCTGATTGGCGATCACGCCGACCGTGCGCCCGCGGAGTTCGCGCCAAGCGGAGCGCAGGAACACATCGTCGCCGAGCTCGACCTGTGCCGTCATCGGCTGCGCTGAGGCCGCAGCGAACGTCGCGACGCCCAGAGCGCCACTTCCGGCGATGAAGCTCACGCGAAGCATGGCTCGACGTCTCCCTTCAGGATGCGCGCGGCGTGCGCGCGGGCGAACAGCGCGCGGACGGCTTCGCGTCCGGTTTCGCCCAGGTCGTCGGTGAACTCGTTTACGTAGAGCCCGATGTGGGCGCGCATGACGTCGTCGCTCATCTCGGCAGCGTGCTCGCGAACGTACGGCATCACGGCGGCTTCGTTCACGCGGGCGAACGCGAGGCTCCTCCGAATCGCGGCGGCGATGCGCCGCGCCTGCTCCGAATCGACGTCGTCACGAACGACGACGGCGCCGAGTGGAACCGGCAAGAGCGTCATGTTCTCCCACCACTCGCCGAGATCGGCGATGGCGATGAGGCCCGCGTCGCGGTATGTGAAGCGCGACTCGTGGATGATCAGCCCTGCGTCGACGTCGCCGCCCGCCACGGCCTCGATGATCCGGTCGAAGCGCATCTGCACCGTCTTCGGGCGCGCGCCCAGCGCGAGCTGCAGCAGCATGAACGCCGTGGTGCGCTGCCCGGGAATCGCGATCCGGCGCCGGGCGAAGTCGGCGAAGAGCGGCGGCGACTCCGCCGGACGCGCCACGAGCAGCGGCCCGCACCCGCGTCCAACGGCGCCCCCCGACGGCAGAATGCGATAGCGCTCCATCAGGAACGGAATCGCGCCGTAACTCACCTTCGTCAGCTCGAACTGCGAGCGTGCTGCGGCGTTGTTGAGCTCCTCAATGTCGGCCAGATGGACGCGGACGTCCGGCGCGTCGTCCAGCAGTCCGTTCGTCAGCGCCGCGAAGATGTACGTATCGTTGGGGCACGGCGAATAGGCGAGCGTAAAAGCCATCAGATGAGTTTGAACAACGCGTGCGCGATGCGCCGCAAGCCGTTCATTCCCGCGTCGAAGTCCCAGCCGCTGGACTTACGCTCGCCGCAGCGGTTCGAGACGCCGCGCACCTCGATGGCCCGAACCCCCATGCGCTCGGCGGCGCGCAGCGCCGCGAAGCCCTCCATCGATTCCACCTGGGCGTGCAGCTCGGTCGCGAGGCGTCGCGCCGTCTGATCCGACGAGGTCACGCGCGCGACGGTGATGCCGCGCACCACCGGAAAGCCGACGTCGCGCAGCCGCGCCATGAGCTCGGAGTCCGAGTGTGCTCGCTCGACGGTCCGCTCGCCGCGCGGAAGCTTCAGCGGGTCACCGGTCTCCAGAGCGATCTCCATCGCGTCGTCTTCGACGACGACACCGTCGCCGATGCGCGCAGCGCAGTCGAACGCGCCGGCCAGGCCCGCGCTGACGACGAGTTGATACGGATACCGGCAAAGCTCGGCGGTGATGGCGCAGGACGCCTCGACCGGCCCGATGCCGGTGACGAGCGTCGCAACGCCGTCGCGCGGCTCCCAGAAGGCGAGCTCGGCATCGACGGCACAGGCGAGCAGGATCACGGCGCCCCGATGAACTTGTGCGTTTGGAGGGAGAGACGGAAGCGGCGCGGATGCGCCTTCGCATAATCGAGCGCCAGCGCGACGTTGGCGGGCTTGTTCCCCTCCGGTTGCAACAATATCGTCGGCTTGCCTTCGAACAGCGCGAGATGCTCCTCGGGCACGCGGGCGTCCACGATCAGCTTCGCCTCATCGGCGCGCCCCGCCATCCGTCGGTCGACGCGCTCCTTCGGTGAGACGCAGAGCCAGACGTCGTCCGGCAGGTCGGCGAAGATCGTGCCGTTCGACTCGACGTGTACGCGCCGTCCGTCCGCGCGCAGCGCGTCGATCAGCGCGGGCGTCTCGGCCTGGGCGAAGGGCTCGCCGCCCGTCAGCACGACCATTGGGCAGTCCCGCCCAATCTCGCGCACGGTCGCGACGATCTCGTCCACGACCGCGAAGAACTTCGTCGAGTAGTCCGTGTCGCAGAAATCGCACGCCAGGTTGCAGCCCGCGAGCCTCACGAACACCGCGGGCGTTCCGGCCCACGTGCCCTCGCCCTGGATGCTATAGAAGATCTCCGACAGTTGAAGCATTATTACTACCTTATCCTTCGACGGAGCTTGTCCTAAAGCGTCCTCGAAGGGCTTTAGGATGACACGGCTAGGTCGGAGCGGCGGAGGACGGCGCAGGCTGTTTGCGTCTCCCAGAGCACGAGCTCGTCCAGGTTGAGCAGGTGCCGCTCGAGACGCTTCCAGATCCATAGCACGATGTTTTCGACTGTTGGATTTTCGATTTCGTCGTTCAGGTTGTGATGATCGAGGGCTTCGAGGACGCGCTCGCCGACGATGCGCTCGATCTTGTCGAAGTCATCGATCATTCCGCGCGCGGGTCCGCGCGAGCGCAGCGGCCCGCGCACTGCGACCTCGAGGCGATACGAGTGCCCGTGCATTCGCGCGCACTTCCCGGGATGGAACGGAAGCACGTGAGCCGCTTCGAAGCGAAAATGCTTGCGGATCTGCGAGCTACAATTCCCCTTGCGGTTTCATTGCTTCGAGACGCCGCTTGAGCTCCGCCAGGAAGCCGCTCGCGACGTAGCCGTCCACGACGCGGTGGTCGAGCGAGAGGCACGAGTTCATCGTCCGGCGGATAGCGATCGTATCGTCGTCGCGCACGACGAGCTTCTTGATGACGGCCTCCATTGTCACGATCCCGGCCTGACCGGCATTGATGATCGGCGCCGACGCCCACGACCCGTTGGCGCCGTTGTTGTTGACGGTGAACGTGCCGCCGGCCAGATCGTCCACGCCGAGCTTACCCTTGCGCGCCCTGTCGATCAGCTTGCCGGCTGCGATCGCGACGCCCTTGATCGACAGCTGGTCGGCGTTCTTGATGACCGGGACGACGAGATTCGTCGGCAGGCCGATGGCGATCCCGATATTGACGGCCTCGTTGACGTAGATGGCCGGCGCACTGCCTTCCGCCGCGGGAACGAACTTGGCGTTCATCAACGGGAAGGCGCCCAGCGACTCCACGACCGCGCGGATGAAGAACGGCAGGAGCGTGAGCCGGTAGCCGGTCTCGCGCTCGAAGCGGTTCTTTTCGCGAACGCGCCACTCCCAGACGTCGGTGACGTCGATCTCGACCATCGACCACGCATGCGGCGCGGTGTGCCGGCTCTCGACCATGCGCTCTGCAATGATGCGACGTGCCTGCGTCAACGGGATAAGCGTTCCGGGAGCCGGCTGCGCATAGGTCGAGGTTCCGCCCGGGCTCGGAATCGGCGGAGCCTTTGCCGCGGAGACGACGCTGCGTGCCGCGGCCAGAACGTCGTCGGCGGTTACGCGCCCGTTCGCGCCGCTGCCGCGCAACGCGCGAATGTCGACGCGATGCTCGCGCGCCAGACGGCGCACGGCGGGCGATGCGGCCGCATTGGCCGCCGCGGCAGCCGCCGCGCCGTTTCCCGACGGAGCGGCACTCGCCGGCACGGGCGGCGCGGGCTCTTCGCGTGCCGGAGCCGGCGCGGCCTCCGCCGCGACGGGCGCGGATCCGACTTCGTCGATCACGGCAATCGGCGTGCCGGTCGCAACCGTCTCGCCCTCCTTGACGAGCAGCTCGCGGATCGTTCCGGTGACCGGCGATGGGACGCCGGCGTTGACCTTGTCGGTGGATACCTCGACGAAGTCTTCATACTTGTCGACCGTGTCGCCGATCTTTTTCAGCCACTGCGCGACGGTGCCTTCGGTAACCGTCTCGCCGAGCTGCGGCATCGTTATCGTCGTGGCCATTAGTGACCTTCCTCCGGGATGCGGTGCATAAAGTCGCGAGCGCCGGGGCGCACCAGCGAGGCGCGAGGAGGGAGCATAGCCGTGGTTCTGTGACCGACGAGCAACAACGCTGGTGCTGCCCCGCCGCCGCGACCCGAAGGGCTGACCGTTTGGCGGTCGCCGGCTGCGTCACTCTTCGCACGCAAAGCGCTGCTTTTGTCGCTCATCGTCCCTTGCCCGCGAGCCGCCAAACGGTCAGCTTTATGCATCGCATCCCGGAGGAAGGTCACTAGAACTTCACCATCTCTCGCATCGCGTCGGCCATCTCGGCCGGCGAGGACATGAACGCCTCCTCGAGCGGCAGCGCATAGCCCATCGCCGGAACGTCCGGTCCGCACAGGCGGCGAATCGGCGCGTCGAGGTTGAACAGCGCCTCCTCGGCCACCATCGCGCTGATCTCGGCGCCGATGCCGCCGAACTTATTGTCCTCGTGAACGATCAGCAGCTTGCGCGTCTTCTCGACGCTTTGCAAGATCGTCGTCTTGTCCATCGGCCGTATCGAGCGCAGGTCGATGACCTCGACCGAGAGCGCGTCTTGCTCGAGCTGTTGTGCCGCTTGCAGTGCCCAGTGCACGTAGAGCCCGTACGAGACGACGGTCAGCTGCGTGCCCTCCTTGAGCACGTTGGCCTTGCCGAGCGGGATCGTATAGTGGCCGTTCGGCACCTCTCCCTTGATGAGGCGATAGGTCTTCTTGTGCTCGAGGAACAGCACGGGGTCCGGGTCGTCGATCGAAGCATTGAGCAGCCCCTTGACGTCGGCGGGGAACGCCGGCGCCACGATCTTGAGCCCGGGAACGTGATAGAAGAGCGCCTCGACCGAAACCGAGTGCGAAAGCGCGCCGCGGACGCCGCCGCCGTAGGGCGTGCGGATCACGAGCGGGCACGTGTACTCGCCGTTGGAGCGATAGCGGACCTTCGCCGCCTCGCCCACGATCTGGTTGTACGACGGGTAGATGAAGTCGGCGAACTGGATCTCGGCGATCGGGCGCAATCCTTCCATCGCCATGCCTACGGCAATGCCGACGATCGACGCTTCGGCGATCGGCGTGTCGATCACGCGCTCCGGCCCGAACTCATTGATGAAATCCTTGGTGATCAGGAAGACGTTGCCGCGCGCGCCGACGTCCTCGCCCAGGATGAGCGTGCGATCGTCGCTCTTCATTGCCTCGTAGAGCGTCGCGCGGACCGCCTCGACGTTGTTCATCACGGTCGAGTTCGTGCTGCTCACGACTGCCACGGTTGCCAGGCTCCTTCATAGACGTGCGTGTAGAGGTCGTTGGCCTCCGGATAGGGCAGCGCCTCGGCCGCGTCGGTGGCCTCGTTCGTCTCGCGCAGGACGTCCTTGCGCATCGCCGCGACGTCCTCCGCGTTCATGACGCCGGACTCGACGAGCAACGCCTCGAACGCGGGCACGGGATCTTGCTTGCGGCGCTCGAGCACTTCGTCGCGCGTGCGATACGTCATGTCGTTGTCGTCGGTGGAATGAGCGAGATAGCGGTAACAAGTTCCCTCGACGAGCGTCGGTCCGTCCCCCCTCCGCGCGCGATCCATCGCTTCCTTTACGGCGGCGTACGTCGCGATCGGATCGAAACCGTTGAAGCGGCGGCCCGGCATGCCGTAACCCTCGGCGCGCTTCCATATTTCCGGCTGGGCCATCTGCTTGTCGAGCGGCGTCGAGATGGCCCACTCGTTGTTCTCGACCAGCATCACGAATGGCAGCTTGTGCACGGCCGCGAAATTCATCGACTCGTGCCATTCCCCCTCGCTCGTCGTACCGTCTCCGCAAGTCGCCAACACTACGCGACCGCTTTCGCCGCGATACTTGACGGCGTACGCGGCGCCCACGGCGTGCGGCAGATGCGCCGCCAAAATCGAAGAGAACGACATCAGGCCGGCGCGCTTGGACGAATAGTGATTGGGAAACTGCCGGCCGCCGTTGTGATCCTCCGCCCGCGCGAAGATCGAGAGCATGATCTCATACGGCGAGAGCCCGATGCCCACGCAGAGCCCGAGATCGCGATAGTACGGCGCCAGAATGTCCTTGCCGCGGCTGAAGGCCATCGCCGCGCCCGCCTGCAACGCTTCGTGCCCCTCGCTGCCTAGCGCGAACGGTACCTTACCCTGGCGGTTGAGCTGAAAACCCCGATTGTCGAGCTGGCGCTGCAGCAGCATGTTGCGAAAGATCCCGCGCAGCTGGTCGTCGGTCAGGCCATGACGTTCGAGCGTACCTCTCGCGATGTCGGTGCTAGCCATGGTCCTCCACGTTCTGCTGCCTCATTCGCGCCACGGCTGCCAACTCTCGGCGTATACCCTTTCGTAGAGGGTCGTCACCGCCGGGTAGGCCATCGCCTCGGCGCGGTCGGTCGCGTCGTTGGCTTCTTCGAGAACGGAACGCTTCAACGCTTCCGCAGCCTGCTCCGTCAGGATCGAGCGCTCGATCAAGAGGCGCTCGAAACCCGGGACGGGGTCGTCCTTCCGGCGCGCCTCGACCTCTTCGCGCGAGCGATACGTGCGGTCGTCATCGTCGGTCGTGTGGGACAGGAAGCGGTAGCACTTGGCTTCTACGAGCGTCGGTCCGCCGCCCGACCGCGCCCGCTCGAGAGCTTCCTTTACGACCGCGTAGCAGGCGACGGGATCCATCCCGTTCACGACGGCGCCGGGAAGGCCGTAGCCGGCGGCGCGCTGGTAGACGTTGGGCTGCCCCATCTGTAGCGAGAGGGGTGTCGAGATCGCCCACTCGTTGTTTTCGCACAAAAAGACGACCGGCAGCCGGTGCACCGCGGCAAAGTTGATCGACTCGTGCCACTCACCTTCGCTGGTCGCGCCGTCGCCGAACGTGGTGAGAACGGCCCGGCCGCGCTCGCCCCGGTACTGCAGCGCGTACGCGGCGCCGACGGCATGCGGCAGCTGCGCGGCGATCACAGAGCTGATCGTGTGCAGACCGAGCGAACGGCTCGCGTAGTGGTGCGGGAATTGGCGCCCCGCCGAGTGATCGGCCGCTCGTGCGAAGAGCGACAGCAGCACCTCATACGGCGTGAGTCCGATGCCCAGCTCCAGACCTAGGTCGCGATAGTACGGGACCAAGATGTCCTTGCCGCGCAGAAAGCCCATCGCGGCGCCGGCCTGGACTCCTTCGTGCCCTTCGCTCGCCGACGCAAACGGAATCTTTCCTTGCCGGTTGAGTTGGAAGCCGCGATTCTCGAGCGTGCGCTGCATCAGCATCGTGCGAAGCATCGCCACGAGCTGTTCGTCGCTCAATCCGTGACGGTCGAAGACGGCCTGCGTCTTCGATTCCGCTTTCTGCTCGAGGGCCATTGTGGGCCACTAGTGCGCTCCACCCCGAAATCCTGCGAGGAGAAGTAGCCGCCGGGTACCGGCCCGAAAAGAGGCGGCGATGACGAGGTTTCCCGGCTATAGCGCCGCCGCTCTAGCAGCGCTGGCAGTCCTCGTTGCGCAAGCCGCCGGCGCGGCGGAGCGCTACGCGCCCGCGACGATCAGCGTTGCGCAGCTCTTCGAGCGAAACCGCCATTCCGCGGGATCGGTCGAGGCCGGCGCGTTTCATCTCGTCACCCACACGGTATCGCACGGCGGCGACGTCTGGACCTCGGAGACGTTTTCGAACGGCAACGACTACCGTACCACGGTGCGGCAGGGACGCTTCGTTTCATCGTACGGGTCCTATGGCGGCCGGCATTGGCAGCAGGACGACAACGGTCTGGTGCTGCCGTCTTCAAATCTATACCAAGAAGTCGATCCGTTCGCCGTTTCGATTCGGCAGCCGGATGCCGCGACGAGCGGCGTGAGGCTTCTCGGAATGACGACGGATGCATCGCCGGACTTCATCGTCGAAGTCACGCCGAGCGACGGCCTCGTCGAGCGCCGCTTCTATGATGCGCACAGCTACTTGCTCAGTCGCTTGGAGATGACGGATTACGATGGGCACAAGCAGGTGTGGGAGTACGGCGACTACCGCTCGAACTCGGGGCCCACGCTGGCGCATCGGATCGACTATGAACGCGACGGTGCGCTCGAGGCGGAAACCAAGGTCCTGACCTTCAAGCCGGTCACCTCGGGCACGCTCGACTTCGCAGTTCCGCCGTCGCGTCCGCTGTTCGACGTAGGAAACCGCGACGCGGTCGCGATCCCGGCGCGCTTCACGAACAACGGGATCATTGTTCCCGTGTCGATCGCGGGGCGCGGGCTGGACTTCTTGCTCGACTCGGGCAGTGCCGAGTTGCTGATCGATCCGCAGATCGCGCGCGGGCTGGGAATGAGCCTCAGCGGCGGCGTGACGCTCAGCTTTGCCGGCGACTTCACGCTCGCGAACTCGCTGGCGCCGGACCTCACGGTAGCGGGCCTGGCCGCCAAGAACGTGTCGCTTTCGACGGCGGCCTTCGAGGAGGAGCTGCCCGAACAGCGCGTCGTCGGATTGCTCGGAACCGACTTCATCGGGAGCGGCGCGCTGGAAGTGAACTTCGAAAAGGAAACCTTGACCTTACACCGCACGGCGCCGTCGAATCTCGCCGCGAGCGGATGGTCCGCGTTGCCGCTGCGGCTCGACTGGGGCGTTCCTGTCTTGAAGGCGTCGTACAGCGGCGCGCCGGGCTACTTCATCGCCGATCTGGGAGCGGACTACTCGACGCTGTACCCGCACTATTTCACGAAGTTTCCGAACAGGGTGCCGCCGGGCACGCCGGATCAGGAAGAGATGGTGACGCTGGGCGGCAAGCCGTTCGGAATCAAGCACATCACGATGAAGAACCTCGTCCTCGGCGACTGGGTCTTCGGCGACGTCCAGGTCGTGGTGCCGTCGGCGAGTTACGCCCAGGAGCGCGACTACGACGGCTTGATCGGACGCGACACGTTGAGCGACTTCAATCTGATCTTCGATTATGCGAACCATCAGCTATGGTTGCGGCCGATCGCCCCGGAGGCGAAGTGATCGACGAGCTCGTCCGCTACCGGCGCCACTTTCACGCCCACCCGGAGCTGTCGCTGGTGGAGCACCAGACCGCCGCCTTCATCGAGGGCGAGCTGCGCGAATTCGGCTTCGATGCGATTCGCAGCGGCGTCGGCAAGACCGGCGTTCTCGCGACGCTGCCGGGCGCCCGGCCGGGGCCGGTGACGCTGCTGCGCGCCGACATGGACGCGCTGCCGGTCGAGGAGCTCAACGACGTGCCCTACCGGTCGTGCAACCAAGGCGTGATGCATGCCTGCGGCCACGACGCACACATGGCGATCCTCTTGAGCGCGGCGCGCACGCTGCGGGAACGTAAGGACGAGGTCTCCGGCACGGTCGTGTTCTGCTTCCAGCCGGGCGAGGAAGGATACGCGGGCAACAAGCTCATGATCGATGACGGCGCGCTCGAGAATCCGCACGTCGATCGCACGTTCGCGCTGCACGTGTACAGCGGGCTCGATGCGGGCAAGGTCGGCATTCGCGACGGCCCGTTCTTCGCGTCGTCGGATCGCTTCGACATCGAGCTGATCGGCAAGGGCGGCCACGGGGCGATGCCGCACGCGGCCGTCGATCCGGTCGTCGGCGCGGCGCAGCTGGTGACGATGCTGCAGACGATCGCGAGCCGCGAGATTTCGCCGCGGCATCCGGTCGTGGTTACGGTCGGGTCGGTGCATGCGGGGACGACGTTCAACGTCATTCCAGAGCGCGCGCACCTGCAGGGAACGGTCCGCGCTTTCGACGACGACGTACGCAAGGAACTGCCGGGCCGCATCGAGCGCCTGGTTCACGGTGTGTGCGAGGCGATGCGGCTCGAGTATCGTTTCGGATATCACTGGGTCTATCCGCCCACCGTCAACGACGCCGCGGCCAACGCGCGCGTGCGCATCGTCGGGCGGCGCGTGGTCGGCGCCGAGAAGCTCGTGGATCCGCACGAGATCGTCATGTGGTCCGAAGACATGGCCTTCATGCAGCAGCAGCGCCCGGGAACGTATTTTCTCGTGGGATCGCGCGGGCCGAGCGTGGGTGCGGAGCCGCAGCACAGCGCCCGCTTCGACATCGACGAGCACGCGCTCGAGATCGGCTACGAGATGATGCTCGGGCTCGCCCTCCAGGCAGCGTGACGAACTCGGAAGGCCGGCGCTACGTGATCGTGGGAAACGGCTTTGCCGGGACCACGGCAGCCGAGCAGTTGCGCAAGCACGATCCGGCGTGCGAGATCACGCTTTTCGGCGACGAGCCGTATTCGCTCTACAACCGCATATCGCTGCCCCCGATGCTGCGCAAGCAGATACCCGAGGCGAAGGTGATGATCCGCAGCGTCGCATGGCACGAGGAGCATCGCATCGACTTGCGCTTGCGTACGCGCGTAGAGCGCGTCATCCCGCAAGAGCGAGTCGTCGAGGCGGACGGCAAGCCACATCCGTACGACGCGTTACTGATCGCGACCGGTGGGCGCCCCAATCCGACCGGCAAGCCGGGCTCCGACGGCGCGGCCAATCTCTTTCCGTTCCAATACCTAGACGACACGCGCGCGATCTCCGAGCAGATCGACCGGAGCCGCGCCGCCGTGGCCATCGGTGGGTCGTTCATCGCGTACGAGCTGGCCGAGGCCTTTGCGTCGCGCGGCTTGGAGGCGCACTGGCTGATGCGTGGTCCGCGCGGACTGCACCGCATCATCGACGAGGAGGCCGGCGCGCTGCTGCACGAGGCGGCTGCGGCCGACGGGGTCCACATGCACTACGGCGAGGAGGTCGCGGAGTTCGTGCGCTCCAATGGCGTCATCACCAAGGTCAAGACGAGCAAGGGCGCCGAGATCGCGGCGGAGTGCTACGCTTACGGCTTCGGCCTCGCGATGAACACCGAGATCTGCGACGGCACCGCGATCGAAACGAGCAAGGACGGCATCCTGTGCGACGACCATCTGGAGACCAACGTCAAGGGCATCTACGCCGCAGGGGACGTCGCGGATTTTTACGATCCCATCCTCGAGATACGCTATCGGATGGGGACGTGGAACAACGCCGGCGCGCACGGCAAGGTCGCCGCGCAGAACATGATGGGCGGCAGTGAGAAGTATCACGACGTGCCCGAGTATTCGTCGCTGCTCTTCAAGGGACAGACGATCACGCAGTTCGGCCTGGGAACCGACCTTCGTGCGGATTTGGAAATCCGGCGCAAGATCGATCGCGAGAAGAAGTGGTATCGCGCGCTGTTCTTCTGGCAGGACCGGCTCGTCGGCGGCCTGATGCTCGGTAAGGGCAATCGCGCCGGCAAGCGCAAGTACGTCGAGGCCATCAAGTCTAAACAGAGCTTCCCGAAGCCCGAGTGGGAAGCGATGCTGGAGTGGACCGCCTAGTGTACTGTCTCAGAGATAGCTTTACGGTTGCTGGAGCCCCAACAGCGGCCCAGCCCTTCGGGTTGCCTCATCGGCATCCCGCGGGCGTCGTTGCTCTTCACTCGCAAAGCGCTGCTTTTGTCGCTCATCGCGCCTTGCCCGCAGGCCCCGATGAGCGCAACAACTGTAAGGCTATCTCTGAGGCAGTACACTAGTATGCTGCAGCCGCTGCGCATCCGCAACGCGTACGCGCTTTCGCGGCCGCTGCCGGACCAACCGTTCGCGGCCCACGCCTACCTATTCGTTGCCGGCGCCGGCAACGCGCTGATCGATCCCGTTGCGCTCGACGAGCCGGAACGCCGCCAGATCGCCGAGCTCGGCGGAATCGCGCGAGTCGTCGTCATGACGCCGACCCGCCGCGGCGCGGCGGATGAGATCGCGGCACACTTCGGTGCCGATCTCATCGCGGCGCCGGCGCATCGCGAAGCGCTCTTCGCGGGCGGGTGCGCGATCCGCCTCGCGCACCAGCGCAGGGCCCACGAGTTTGCGGTCAGCGTCGGCGAGAACCGCATCGTCGTGGCAGGCGACGCGCTCTTCGGCTCGCCGGCCGGCGCGCTCTCGATGCCTCCGGAGAGCGAGTACGCGGACGTGCGCAAGGCCGCCCTGGGACTGCGCGCCATCCTGCGCGAGAATCCCGATGCGCTGCTGCTCTCCTTCGGGCAGCCGATCTTCGGCGGCGCGTATGCAGCGCTGTACGGGCTGCTCTACTCTCGGGCGGGCGCAGAGATCCATCGGATCAACGTCGACGAGCTGGACATCCGCGAGGAACGCGACGAGCACGTCGAACAGCCGGGAACGTACGACATTCGGGACGCCGAGGTAGGCTTTGCGATCGGCGCACGCAGGCTCGGCTATCGGGTGAGCACCATCCCGCCGGGTCACCGCTTTTGTCCGCTCCACGCCCACGCGCGCGAGGAGGAGCTCTTCTTCGTCCTCGAAGGCGAGCCGAGCGTGCGCACGTTGGCCGGAACAATCCGCTGCCGCAAGGGCGACTTCATCGCGCTGCCGGTCGGCCATAGCGGGACGCATCAGCTCATCAACGAGAGCGATGCGCCGGCGACCGTCATCCTCCTCGCGCGCAACGAAGACGTCGAGGCGTGCTACTATCCTGATTCCGAGAAGCTGCTCGTGGATACCGACGTACCGCTCAAGGACGATCTCCGCTCGCTGATGGTCGCCGCGACTCCGCAGCTCGACTATTTCCACGGCGAGGATCCGCCGCCGCCGCTCTGATGCACCCGGCGAAGTCATCGACGTCTTGCGGCGTTGTAGCCCAGTGCGTCATCCAGCGCACCTCGGGCAGCGTCTCGTCGACCACGTAGAAGAAGAAGTCGTCACGGATGCGCTCGATAGCAGCGCGCTCGAGCGTCGCGAACACTGCGTTGCAGCGAACGGGCCGCGTGACGCGCACTCCCGGCAGGTCACGGACACGCTCGTGCAGGCGGGCCGCCATGGCGTTGGCGTGCGCGGCATAGCGCGCCCAGCGGTCTTCCGCGAGCAGCGCATCGAACTGTGCGGCAACGTAGCGCATCTTCGAGGCGAGCTGCATCGCCTGCTTGTGCACGAAAGGAGCGGCCTGCGCGTGCAGCTTCGGCTCGAAGAAGCAGATCGCTTCGCCCAGCATCAGCCCGTTCTTCGTGCCTCCCAAGGTGAGCACGTCGATGCCGGTATCGACCGACGTCTCGCGCAGCGTGGCGCCGAGCGCGACGGCCGCGTTCGCGAGGCGCGCCCCGTCGAGATGAACCAGCAGCCCGCGGTCGTGCGCGAAGTCGCACAGGTCGCGCAGCTCGGCGAGCTCGTACACGCCGCCCAACTCGGTGGCCTGCGAGATCGACAGCACGCGCGGCTGCGGAAAATGCACGTCGTGCCCCTTCAGATAAGGCTCGACGTCGGCGGGCCGCAGCTTGCCGTCGGTCGTCGCGATCGGAATCACCTTCGAGCCGGAAAAGCGCTCGAACGCGCCGCATTCGTCCGTCTGCAAATGCGCGCTGGCCGGAGCCAGCACCGCTTCCCACGGGCGCATCAGGGAAGCGAGGGCGGCAACGTTCGCGCCGGTACCGTTGAAGGTGAAGTAGACCTCGGCGCCGCGGCCGAAATGCTCCCGGACGCGATCGATCGCGCGGGCCGTCCACGCGTCCTCGCCGTACCCGACGGCGTCGCCGGCGTTGGCCGCGACGATCGCCGCGAGGATCTCGGGCGCAACCGGGGCGTTGTTGTCGCTGCCGAAACTGCGGCGCACTTGAACATTCATGGGTTTTCAGGATTCTGCTTCCGCTGCGTTTAACTAGCCTGACCCTATGCCTGAGCGGGATCGGCTCGAAGTAGACGTTCTTTTCGTGGGCGCCGGCCCGGCGAGCCTCGCAGGCGCGATTCGGCTGGGCCAAATCGCGCACGAGGCGGGCCGCGCGCTCGAAGTGATGGTGATCGAGAAGGGCGGGGAGGTCGGGAATCACGGGCTCTCCGGCGCCGTTATGGATCCGCGCGCGCTTGACGAGCTGCTCCCCGCGTGGCGCGACGGCGCGCCGGTGGAGTCGCCGGTTACGAGCGACCAGCTCTGGTTCCTTACGGAGCGCCGCAAGATCAGCGCGCCGCTGGTCCCGCCGCCACTGCGCAATCACGGCAAATACGTCGCGTCGCTGCAGAAGCTGTGCAAATGGCTGGGCGAGCGCGCCGAGGATGTGGGCGCGCAAGTCTTTCCGGCGTTCCCCGGTCAGGAGCTGCTGTGGCACGAGAATCACACGATCGGCGTGCGAACCGGCGACAAGGGGCTCGATCACAACGGACAGCCGAAATCCAACTACGAACCGGGGGCCGACATCCTGGCGAAGATCGTCGTGCTCGGCGAAGGCCCGCGCGGCACGCTTGCGAAGCAGGCCGCGGCGCGCCTCGCACTCGAGGCCGGGCGCGAGCCACAGGTCTACGCCGCGGGCGTCAAGGAGTTGTGGCAGCTGCCCGACGATCGGTTCAAGGCCGGCGCGGTAATCCACACCTTGGGTTATCCGCTGCCGCCGGAGACCTTCGGCGGCGGGTTCATCTACGGGATGGGCGGCAACGTGCTCGACATCGGATTCGTTACGGGTCTTGATTACAAGAACCCGACGACCGATCCGCACAACGAGCTGCAGCGCATGAAGCTGCATCCCGCGATTCGTAAGATGCTCGAGGGAGCGAAGCTGATTCGGTACGGCGCGAAAGCCATTCCCGAGGGCGGTCTCTTTGCGATGCCGCGCGCGTACGCCGACGGACTCCTGATCGTCGGCGATTCGGCCGGCTTCTTGAACGGCATGCGCCTCAAGGGCATTCATCTGGGCATGAAGTCCGGGATGCTCGCGGCAGAAACGATCTGGGAGGCGCTGCAAGCGGGCGCGAGTGACGCCGGGACGCTCTCCTCCTACGAGCAGCGTTTCAGAGACTCGTGGGCATACGCCGAGATGCGCACCGCGCGCAACTTCCATCAAGGCTTCGGCAACGGCATGCTCTCCGGATTGATCAACGCCGGGCTGTCGATGCTCACCGGCGGTGCAGGATTCGGCGTGCGCGACAAGCTTCCGGGAGAGCCGGGTTACGCGCGCATGGCCAAGATGGGCTGGCCGCCCAAGGAGACGCCGCGCGCGCCGATCGACGGCGTGCTAACCTTCGACAAGCTGACCGACGTGTACAACAGCGGGACGATGCACGAAGAGAACCAGCCCTGTCACCTGATCGTTTCGGATACGGACATCTGCCGCGACCGTTGCACGGTCGAGTACGGGAACCCGTGCCGCTACTTTTGTCCGGCGGAGGTGTACGAGCCGATGTTCGAGCCGGCGGACGGGAAATTCCAAGGCCGGCTGCAGGTCAACTTCACGAACTGCGTCCATTGCAAGACGTGCGACATCGCGGATCCCTATCAGATCATCACGTGGGTGCCGCCGCAGGGCGGCGAAGGCCCGGTCTACACCGGCATGTAGCGTGAGCCGCACCGAGGACGTCGTGGTCGTCGGGGCGGGCGTGATCGGCCTCGCGATCGCCTTCGAACTGGCCGAGCGCGGCGCGTCAGTGCGCGTCGTCGATCGCGGTGAACCGGCTGGCGCGGCGTCGTGGGCGGCCGCAGGCATGCTGGCGCCGTACACCGAGCGCGTGCGTGACGGCGCACTCGTGCGGCTGTGCGCCGCATCGCTCCAAGAGTATCCCGCGTTTTGCGCGCGCGTCGCGGGGGCGAGCGGCATCGATCCGCGCCTGCGTCTGGATGGAGTGATCCACGCGGCGTTCGACGCAGTGGAGCTCGACGCTCTGCGCCACCACGCGCGCACTCTCGATGAGGAAGACATGGCGTACGAGATGCTCGATCGCGACGCGTTGCTCGCCGCGGAACCATGGCTCGGCGCGGCGACGGTTGGTGGGCTTATGATCGGTGGCGAGGGATGCGTCGACAATCGGCGGCTTGGCCGCGCGCTCGTCGCTGCGTGCGCGGCGCGCGGCGCGCGGATGGAACGCAGCTCCTTCGTTCGCGTGGAGTGCGACGAACGGCGGGTGCGCGGCATCCACACGGAGCTCGGATTCGCCGCCGCGGGTATCGTCGTCAACGCATGCGGGGCCTGGGCCGGGACACTCGCCGGCGTGCCGCCGCAGTGCGTGCCGCCAATCGCGCCCGTCAAAGGCCAGATGATCGCGCTGGCCGCGCCGGTCGGGTTCGTGCGGCGCTCTACGTGGGTTCCCGGCGCGTATCTCGTCCCGCGCGAGGACGGTCGGCTCCTGGTTGGCGCGACCGTGGAGTGGGCGGGGTTCGACGAGCGCGTTACCGCGCACGGCGTCCGCGAACTGTTGCACGCCGCGCTCGCGGCGGCGCCGTCGCTCGGCGACTTTACGATAACGGAAAGTTGGGCGGGGCTGAGGCCGGGGACGCCGGATGGGTTGCCGGTCCTGGGTCCGACGCCGATCGACGGTCTGCTGCTGGCCACCGGCCACTATCGCAACGGCATTCTGATGGCGCCGGCAACCGCACGGCTGATCGCCGATGCCGTGAGAGGGACGACGCCCCGGGATTGAAGCCGTTTACGGCTCGCGAGCCGAATCACCCACGCGTGAAGGCAACGATCAACGGGTACCCGCGCGAGCTGCCCGGCGAGCTGACCGTCGGTGCGCTGCTCGAGTTGCTCGGCTCGCCGCGGACGGGCGTCGCCGTGGCGCGCAACGATCGCGTCGTGCGGCGCAGCGAATATCAGAGCGACGTTGTGCGCGAGGGCGACCGCATCGAGATCATCGCGGCGGTAGCGGGCGGATGAGCGCCGATACGCTGCGCCTGGGGCGCTACGAGTTCGTCTCGCGGCTGATCGTCGGCACCGGCAAGTATCCGTCACCGGACGTGATGCAGGCGGCGCACGCCGCGAGCGGCGCGGAGATCGTTACGGTCGCGATACGGCGGATCAATTTGGACAACGCAGACGGCCGGACGCTGCTGGACTACATCGACCGCGACCGCTACACGATTCTGCCGAACACTGCCGGCTGCTATTCCGCCAACGATGCGGTGCTGACCGCCCAGCTCGCGCGCGAGCTGCTGTCCACTGACCTGATCAAGCTGGAAGTCATCGGCGACGCGCAGACGCTACATCCCGACACGCGCGAGACGCTCGCGGCGGCGGAACGGCTCGTGGCGGGCGGGTTCACCGTGCTGCCCTACGTCGGCGACGATCCGATCGCGTGCAGGCAGCTCGAAGAGCTCGGCTGCGCGGCGGTGATGCCGCTAGCGGCGCCGATCGGCAGCGGCCTGGGCGTCTGTAACCCCGTATTCGATTCGCGATCATCAAGGAACGCGCGAAGATCCCGGTAATCGTAGACGCCGGCGTGGGAACCGCGTCGCGATGCCGCAATCGCCATGGAGCTCGGCGTCGACGCGCTGCTGATGAACACCGGCATCGCTCGTGCGCGCGACCCTGTGTTGATGGCGACGGCGATGAAGCACGCGACTATCGCAGGCCGCCAGGCATTCTTGGCCGGCCGCATGGAGAAGCGGCTTTACGCCGCCGCCTCTAGCCCGATGGAGAACCTCATCTCGACTCAGTGACGTAAGCGCAGGACGTCATCGCGTAGCTGCTATCGCGAACCAGTGCACCGCGCCGCGCAGCGGCGATTCGCGGTGTGCCCATGCTCCGGCGACGTCGTCGACGGCCCGCTCCTCGAGCGACTCGATCGCGAACCACGGTTCGAGCAGCGCGACCAGACTTTCACGATCGAAGTAGGCATGGGCGACGCCGCACTCGTCGCCCTCCGCAGGTGCAAACGTCCGCGCGTCTATGCGTTCGCCGTGGCCGAAGCGGGCGTCGCGCGACGAGCCGAACGTCGCGTACAGCAGTCCGCCGGGCTCGAGACGCCGCGCGATTAGGGTTAGCTTATCCGCGATGCTTGACGGCGTGCCGTGAAGCAGGCCGTGCGACGAAAGCGCCGCGGCGAACCAGTCTGTAATGCCGGCAAGCGCTGCCGCAGACTCCGCGACGCCGTCGGCGACGGACACGACGCGTAGGCCGGCTGCGCGTAACGCCTGCGTGTTGCGCCCGCTGCCGGCGGCGAAATCCAGCACCGGACCGTCAACGTGCGCACCGAGCCGCGCGATCAGCGCCCGCGCCAGGGGGTGCGCCGCCGCAATGGTGTCTTGGGCTTGTGGCGAAGCAGGCGGTTTGCGCACAGCGACTTCACTTCGAGAAAGGGCAACACGATGCTTCGCGAAGGCGACCAACTCCCGGCAGTGACGGTGCTCGATGACGAAGGCAACTCCGTAACGACGACCGACCTCCTCGGCGGTCCGCTCGTCCTCTATTTCTATCCGAAGGACGACACGCCGGGCTGTACCAGCGAGGCGTCGCAGTTTCGCGACAGCTACCGGCAGTTCCAGGAGAAGAACGCGCGCATCGTCGGCGTGAGCCGCGACTCGGTCGAGTCGCATCAGCGCTTCAAGAAGAAGTTCGCGATTCCGTTCGCGCTGTTGGCAGACACCGACTCAAAACTGTACCAGGCGCTCGGCGTGACCGCGCGAACGACCTTCCTCATCGACGGCAGCGGCAAGATCGTAAAGATCTGGCCGAAGGTCAACGTGAACGAGCACGCCGACGACGTGCTCGCGTCGCTTCCCTGAGCGCCGCCCTGCGCCTTCACATTGTCGGCTCGAGTCCGGCGACGCAGCGTCCGGGCAGCGCGTGCAGCTGCTACCTGCTGCGGACGAGCGACGCCGCGATCCTATTGGATCTCGGCTGCGGCGCGCTCGGAAAGCTGCAGCTGTCGATGGATTACGCGAATCTCGACGCGATCGTCGTCTCGCACATGCACGCGGATCATTTCTTCGATCTCGTGCCCCTGCGCTACGGGCTGAAGTACGGTGCGAAGCCCGCGGAGCGCATGCCGCTCTGGCTGCCGCCCGGTGGCCGCGCAATGCTGGAGGGGCTGCGGCGTGTCATCGGGCGCGACGACAACATTGACTTTTTCGAAGCGGTCTTCGCGATCGGCGAATATGATCCGGCGGAGCCGCTGCCGATCGGCGGCGTGCGCCTGAGCTTCTGTGCGACACGCCACTTCGTCGATGCGTTCGCGATTCGCGCCGATCACGACGGCCGCGCCTTCACGTATTCCGCTGACACCGCGCCGTCGGATGCGGTCGCGCAACACGCACGCGGCAGCGCGCTCCTCCTCTGCGAAACCTCGCTGGGGCTCGGGACGGAGGAGGAGCCGCGCGGCCACCTGTCCGCGAGCGAGGCCGGCGCGATGGCGACCCGCGCGAACGCGCAGCGGCTCCTGCTGACGCACTACCCCGCGACAACGCCGCCCGAAGCGTTCGTCGCGGCGGCCCGAAAAACGTTCTCCGGGCCGATCGAGTGCGCGGTCGACGGCCGCGAGTTAGCGATCTAGGTTCCCTAGTTTTCCGTTTTCGGAGCGGTGCGCGGAAGCGAGAACTGGATCAGTGCGCGCACCGGAGCGAGGCCGCGGCTGACCACCGCGTAGGGCGTGACCGTCAGGCCGACTTCGTGCAAACGCGCCGCGGCCGCCATGAGGTCGCCGGCGTTGGAAACGACGTCCTCGAGCAGCAGGGCGTGCTGTCCCGCAACGTACGGTCCCTCGACGAAGTCGTTCGCAAACGCGCCGTACGCCTTGGGCTTCTTGCGCACGGCCAGCATCGGCAGTCCGGACATCTGCGAGACCGCCGTGGCGATCACGACGCCGCCGAGCTCCGTGCCGGCGATGAGATCGGGATTGAGCTCGGCGATGACGGGCGTGAAGAGCCGCGCGATTCGTCGCAACACGTAAGGGTCGGAGAACAAGCTGAACTTGTCGATGTAGTAGTCGCTGCGCGCGCCGCCGGCCAGCACGTAGTCGCCGCGGGTCAGCGCTCGCTCGACGATGATCTTACGCAGCCACGCGAGCTCCGGCAGGCTCATATGGTCCATTGCCACGCGTTCCATGCCTCGACAACCGGATTGGGATCGAAGCCCTTGAAGTCGACGCTGATCGGCTCCATCTGTTTCAGCCAGTAGATGAAGATCATCGGGTTGTCCTTGGCCAGCCGCTCCTGGATCGCGAAGTACGCGGCCTGCCGCGACGGGCGGTCGTAACGGGTCAGCGCGATGCGCTGCAAGCGCTGCATCTCCTGGTTGCAGTACCGCGGGTAGTTGTAGCCGCCCGGCGGGAAATTCTCGCACATAAGCTGCGTGCTGTCGTCCGGGTCGATTCCCGCATACCATCCCGCCGAAGATATATCGAACTTGCCGAGTTGCAGGATGCCGCCCATGCCGGCCGGTGCGAACAGCACGTCGGCCGGGTAGTACTTGATCTCGGTCTCGATGCCGACTTCTCTCAGCATCGCCTGCATCTCAACCGTCAGGCGCCGCCGCGTCGCGTTGGAGTTGTTGGAGACGACGACCAGCATGAGCCGGTCGCCGCCCTTGCGCATGATCCCGTCGGGTCCGGGCGACCAGCCTGCCTCGCCCAGGAGCCGGCGCGCCATGGCCGGATCGTGCGGGTACGGCCGAATTGCCGGGTTGTAGGCCCACATCCAGTCCGGAATGTCTTCCGTCGCGACGGTCTGCGTGCCGTAAGTCAGCGTGCGAACGAACTCGTCCTTGTCCAGAGCGTAGGCGATCGCCAGGCGCACGCGCGGATCTTGCAGGTCCGGACGCGAGCAGTTCAGCTGGATGCTTTCGTAGCCGTTGACGTTCACCCAGACGATCTTGGTGTCCGGCATGCCGTGCAGCCCCTGATACGTCTGTTGCGATGCTTGGAACATGTAGTCGATCCCGTGCGTCCGCAACAGGTTGATGGAAGTGTCCTCGTCCGGCACGATCTTGACGTCGATCTCGTTCAACCCAGGCCTGCCCATGAAGAACCCGTCGTTGCGAATGACGGTGATGTGGTCGCCGCGAGCCCACTGCGTGAATTTGAACGGACCGTCGCTAACGATGGGCCGGCTGTTGAACGGAATATTGTTGATGTTCGGATACTGCGCCAGCACGTGCGCCGGTCCGAGCATGTACGGCTGGTCGCTCTCGGCGAAGAACGTGTTCACGAAGGGCGAAAACGGCCGCTTGAGGTGTACGATGGCCGTGTAGGGTTCCGGCGTGTCGATGCTCGCGACGTAGTCGTAGCCGTGCCGCGAGACGACGTTGTTGTCGGGATTCATGATGGCCTGCCACGACCATTTCACGTCTGCGGAAGTGACGGCGACGCCGTCCGTCCACCGCGCGTTCCGACGCAGGTGGTACGCGATCGTCATGCCGTCACCGCTGATACCGCCGTTCTCGATCGTCGGCACCTGCACCGCCAGCATCGGCAGCGGATTGCCCTTGGCGTCGGCCGTCAGCAGCGGCTCGAACATCAGCCGATCGACGAAGACGTCCGTCGTATTCGAGTTGAGCAGCGGGTTCAAATTCTTGAGATCCGACTGCACCGCCACGCGCAGCACCCCCGGATGCGTCCACGAATGCCGCCCTCCGGCGACTCCACCCCCCGCCTTCGTACATCCAACTAACGCGAATCCCACAAATGCGGCGGTCGCAAAGTGACGGACATGGGGAATGAGAAGTCTCCAGCTTTTCCGCAAAAGACACGATGTCGTATTCCTTTGATGTTGCGGAAAAGTGGGGAAGCAGGAGCGAGCACGGATGCGAGCGACGGGCGTCTTCGAATCACCCATGTCCGTCACTTCGCGACCACCACGAACCTTACACCGCTGCTTTAGGCGCTATGCGATTTCCCGGCACCGGATCGTACCGCTCGTGACGCCAAGAGTACGTGCCCAGCCCCTGCGTTCCGGTGCGCAGCTCGGTGATGTAGCGCGAGAGCTCGACCGCCGGGACGTAAGCCTCGACGACGTCGAAGCCGGAGCGATCGGCGGGGTTCATGCCGAGGATCTGCCCGCGTTTGCCGGTGAGCTGCTGTATGACGGTCGAGGTGTAGCTGGTCGGCACGATTACTTGCACGTACGCGATGGGCTCGAGCACGACAGGATTGCACTTGGGAAGCGCGTCACGCACGCCCATGCCCGCCGCGGTCTTGAAGGACTGTTCGCTCGAATCGACGTCATGGTACTGGCCGTCGAAGAGCGTGACGTGCAGGTCGGTGACGGGATGGCCGCCGGGGCCGTGAGCGAGAGCTTCGCGCACGCCTTTCTCGACTGCCGGGATGAACTGCCGCGGAACCACGCCGCCGACGATCTTTTCTTCGAACGTCACGCCCGCGCCGCGTTCGCGCGGCGCGAAACGCAGCCATACGTCGCCGAACTGGCCATGGCCGCCGGTCTGATGCTTGTAGCGTGAGTGGACCTCGGTGCCGACGGTGATCGTCTCCTGATAGGGTATGGTCGGAGCGGCGGTCGCCACTTCGACCTTATACTTGCGCGCGAGGCGCTCGACGGCGATCGCCACGTGCTGCTCGCCGCTGCCGAGCAGGAGCAGCTCGTGCGTCACGTCGGCGCGCTCGAGCCGCAGCGCGGGGTCTTCGTCCACGATGCGTCCGAGCATCTGCGAGATCTTGGCCTCGTCGATGCGTTCCTTAGGCTTGATCGCGACGGCGAAGACCGGCTCCGCGACCGGAACGCGCGGCAAGAGAACCTTGTGGCCGTTGGACGCGAGGGTATCGCCGGTCGCGACTGAATCGAGTCGCGCGAACGCGACGATCGAACCCGGACCGGCCTCCGGGATCGGGCTCTTGCTTCTTGCCTTGCAGCCGGTAGAGCCCGCCGAGACGCACCTTCTCGTCCTGCTTGCTGATGTTGGAGAGGGTGGCGTCGGATTTGATCGTTCCCGACAGGACGCGAGCGATCGAGAGTTTGCCGCTCTGCGGGTGGATGGCCGTCTTGATAACCCGCGCGATCGCCGGCGCCGCGGGATCCGGTGCGATGGGACGGCCCTCGGCGTCGGTGAGCGGCGCGTCGGCGGGCGACGGAAACCACTGCTCGATCGCGCGCACGAGCGCGTCGACTCCGGCGCCCGATATGCCGGCGGCCACGAGCACCGGAACGACCTGATCGTGCGCGCACTCGGTGCAGAGATCGCGATCGATCTCGTCGAGCGGAGGCTCGACCCCCTCGAGCAGCTCCTCCATGAGGTGGTCGTCGAAGTCGGCCATCGCCTCGAGCAGCTCCACGTGCTTGCGCTGGGCGAGCTCGGCCAGCTCGGCCGGAACGTCTTCCTCGCCGGCGCCGAACCGGTGCGCCTTCATATGCGCGAGGTCGATGTAACCGGAAAACTGTTCGGCGCTTCCGAGCGGCCACTGCTCGGCGACGACGTGCCGCCCGTAGGCCTCCTGCAGCGCCGCCAGCGTCGCGGCAAAGTCCGCTCCCGGCCGGTCCATCTTGTTGACGACGAAGACGTGCGGCATGCGCGTCGATTCGAGATGGCCGACGATGGCTTGTGTCTGGACGACGCGAGCCGGGTCGGCCTCGACGACGACGACGGCGGCGTCCACGCCCGCCAGCGCCTGTTTCGTTTCCTCGAAGAAATCAATGAAGCCCGGCGCGTCGACGATCGTGATGTCGATGCCGTCGGCCGTGGTGTGAGCGAAACCTACCGTCGTGGATTGGAGGTGAGCCGCATCCTCGGGCTCGTGATCCGTCACGGTCGTTCCGTCGGCGATCGATCCGCGCCGCCCGATCGCGCCGGTGTGAGCGAGAATCGCCTCGACCAGCGTGGTCTTGCCGCCGTGGTGAGGTCCGACGAATGCGATATTCCTAAGGCGCACGGTATCCGCCAATGCTTTGTCCTCCCTCAAGTCGAGCGTCAGCGGCGCTTTGCCGCGGATTTTTTCTTCTTCGCGGTCTTCTTCGCGTAACCGGTCAGAAGGCGCTTGGGCGTGGGCTTCGCCGGACGACGCGGCGCGGGCTTCTTGGCCACCGCCTTCTTGCCGGGCGTTTTCTTTGCGGCGGGTCTTTTCGTGGCGCGCTTGCCCGTGGATTTCTTCTTGCCGGCGCGGACGGGCGAACTTTTTTTGTGCCGCGCCGCGGCCGGCTTTACGGGGCCCTTCGGCGCTTTTTTCGCAGGCGCGGCGGAGGGGCGCTTCTTGCGTTCGGACTGGCCGGTTTTGGCGTCCTTCTTCTTAAGAGGCGGCTTCCCGACGCGCGCCGCCTTCGCCTTGGATGCCGACGATGAGGATTCAGCCGAACGTCGTGACGTACTCGGCGTCGACGATGCCGCCGCGCGTTTCTTCGGCCCCGCATCGCGCATCGTACGCCCGCCATTGCGCCGTCCTGCGCCCTCGGCGTCCTCCGGCAGCCCGAGCTCGGCTCGGCTGTAGCCCGTGATGCTGCTGCCCGGAGCGATCGGAAGGCGGCGCGCTTGCGCCTCAGCTTCGAGATGCTCGCGCGTGGCACGCAGCGCGACGCGCGCCAGCCGGCCGCCGACGGGGAAGACGATCTCGTTGATCTTGGCGTCGTCGAGGAGCGTGAGCACGACGTCGAATCCGTTGCCCTGATCGCGCGGGCTGTGCGCGTCCGACCCGATCGCGATGCCGACCCCGCGCGCCTTCGCCTTGCGAATCAGCCGAGCGTTGGCGTCGAGGTACTTCTTCTTGCGATCGTCGGGCGCGTCGCGATACAGGAAACGCGTGTTGATCTCGACGGCCAGGCCGCGCCTGTGGGCCACGTCGAGCATCCGGTCCTCGTACTCGTCGAGCTTCTTGCGCTCCGGCCAACGGCCCAGCGTCGCCGGGGCGTAGAAGTGCCCGACGACGTGCGCCGGCAGTTTCTCGAGATCATCGACGAGCTTCGTGACGTAGAGTTCCCAGAGCTGATCGGTGCTGACGACCTCGTAGAGCGCTGCGAACTCCTCGTTGTCGAACGGCCACAGCCAATCCGCTCCCTTCTCCGGGTGCTGGATCGGGACGAAGTGGACCGAGCGGATGATGCCGTCGGGCCGCATGGCGTCGATGATATTTTGCGCGTCGGGCCGCGCCCGCGGATCGTTGTCCATCTCCGCGCCGATCGAGAAGCGCATCCCGCGCCGCAGTCCCTCGGAAACGAGTGCCGCGTGCGCGACGTCGACGCCGGCCGTCTCGGCGGCGCCGAGCAGATCGCCGGCTTGGGCCAGGTTGAGCGAACGGCGCACGGTGTTGACGGCGCCCGGATCCTCGAACGTCAAATAGTTCGCGTGGTCCGCGACCATTAGGAACCGCGGCGAAGCCCGCCGGCACGCATGATAAAACCACAGGAAGAGCATCCGCGCGGAGTACGCGATGGGACGCTCCTCGGTGTAGGGCCGATGCTCACCCTTGGCATGTCCGTGAATATCCGGAATAGCCGCTGTCCGAGGATCCATTTAGGAGTGGCTAAGGTTGGCGTCTAACGCCGGTAGCCCTCCATTTCGAGAAGACGAGCCTTCATTTCGACGCCGTAGTAGTAGTCGTGCAGTTCGCCGGACGAATCCACGACGCGATGGCACGGAAAGAGCAGGGGCAGCGGATTGCGAGCCATCACGCGGCCGACGGCGCGCGCCGCGCGCGGACGTCCGATCTGCGTCGCGACCCACGCGTAGGAACGTACTTCGCCGCGCGGGATGCGCGCCGCGGCGCGCAGCGCGGCCTGCTCGAACGGCGTCAGGTCGCTGATGTCCACGATCGCGTCGTCGACGGTCCAGGTACTGAAGAACTTCTCGAGTGCGCTCACGAGCCAGTGCGGCGCCTCGCCCGGAATGACGTCGCGCCGCAGCCGGCGCCCGGCTCGCGCGACGACGTCGTCGAACGGCTCGCCGGTGTCGAGGCTGACGTACGCGATCCGATGATGCTTAAAGCCGACGTAGGCTCGTCCGAGCGGTGTCGTGACCGCCGACAGAACGATCGGCGAGTGCATCTTGCCCTTGAGAGCGGCAATGTGCTGAACGACCTTTTTGGCGAGGTCGCAGGACGGTTGGGGGCACGGGAGAGAGGAGAGGCGATACGCCACGCCTTCGTACTGTTCGTACATGTCCTGGCAAGAGGGGCAGGCGCGCAGGTGGGTGTGGACGGTCTCCTTGAGCGAGGCCTGACACTCGCCGCGAAGCTCGTCCCACAATGCCTCGACGTCACGACAGCGCATGCACGGGGGCTCCTTCCGGGGAAAATCGTCCGATCTGCGGTCCGAGGATGCGCCGTAATATGCGCACCGCCCGATGGACGTGGGATTTAACGGTGCCGATCGGCTGATGCAGTATCTCGGCGATCTCCGGATGGCTGCGGCCTTCGATGAACCGAAGCGTTGCGGCCGCGCGGAGATGCATAGGCAACTGCAGCAGGGCTCGTTCCACGAGGGCGAGCTCGGTGTTCTGCTCGACGATCGTCTCGGGCTGTGGTGGGCCCTCGTTGGATTCGCGCAAGATCGCGTCGGGGTCGGCCAAGGCGTCGAGGGCGACGTTCGTGGGCCGCTTGCCGCGCAGCCGGTTGCGCGTGACGTTGAGCGTGATCGTGTACAGCCACGGCTGCAGGCGCAGGTCCGCCCGCTGCTCGGCCGACATCTTCCCGAGGGCGCGATAGGCTCGCACGAACGCGTCTTGCACGATCTCCTCGGCATCCTCGCGGTTGCCTGTCATGCGCAGAGCGAAACCATACAGCCGGCGCTGATAGTCGTCCACGATCGCCTCGAAGTTTGCATAAGTCGGGGCGAAGTCGCCGCGGGACTGCGTCCTGGCGGGCCGCCCGGGCGTTGTCGCTGATGGCACGTAAACTCCCGTAAGGAGTGGTGCGAGCGCGCTCATACAGTGCCCCCGACCACCACTGCTAGGGCCGTGGTTTCACGCTTGAGGCAAAAACTCCTGAACCGCCGGACCGGCGACCGCGCCCGGCGGCGAAGGGGTTTGGCGTCCCGTTCCTAAAGCATCGCCATGGCGCTTTTGCTGGGCCGCCGGGGCCCAGACGTAACAGCAAGCCGCTTCGCTCGCAAAGAGTAAGCGGCTTTTGTTTTTAGTTCGTCGATGAACGAGAGGGTAGATTCCATGACGCAAGCCATCGAGCCAACGGAGATCTCGCTAGACGCGTACACGCTGTGCAGCTTCCTGCCGAAAATCGAGTCGGCTCGCGCGCTGCCGCTCGTGCTTATCGGTTACCGTCAGAGCGAAGATCCCTGGTTCGTGTGGCTCGTTCCTAAGGAGGGCGTGGATCCGAAGGGACTAACGGACGATCCCTACTATGCCAAAGTGCTCAACGATCCACGCGCGTACTTCACGAAGAAGCTCGCCAAGTACGTCGAGGAGACGGGATCGGTGAAACGGGGCATCGAGATGCTGATCGACTGTCACCAGAATCATCTGGCATTCACGTCGCTCACGGAGTTGCGCGAGCAACCCTTCCGTCATCCGCTCCAGGTCGAGCTGGTCGGGGCTTTCTAGCCGGCTACCGAGCTCGAATCCAGCGACGGTAGACGATATCAATGGGCACCGTGATGGAGCTGCTGCGTTGCCGTAGGCGCGCTTCGATCGTCAACGTAACGTCGAGCGCGAGCAGCAATCCGTCGTCGTCCAGCGCATAGTACGCGATGCCGTTCATCCGCATGCGGCCCGCGACGGCGGCGTCCGCGTGGCCGGGCAGCGAGCCCTCCATCGGCCCATCCGCTTCGAACCGCACGGCCACGGTCGGTCGGCCGTCGACCGGCCCGTTGGCGGCCGGCCGCAGAAAGCCGTGAAGCAGGGTGTGGCCTTCGAGAGGCGAGCTGGCCGCGAACGGCACCGGGCCGTGCAGCTCGCGCACGTCCGCGAGCGTGGCGCGGTCCAATCGCACCGCGAACGGTTGATCGAGGATAGTCAGGAAATCGGGATCGCCATCGACGCTATCTTCAAACGAGCCGTCGGGCCGAAGCATCTGGACGAATCGCGCCTCCGCGCTGCTCTTCCCCTCGGGGCCCGTGCGCGTATACTTGGCACGAGCTTCGAAGCGAATCGACCCGCCCTCGCGCCGGATGGCGAGCCGTTCCGTGCCCGCGTACGCAACGCGAGTTGCCTCGGTCGACTCACCCCGATAGACGTCCTCGCCAACGGTCTGGTATTGCACGTCGGAATGCGCCGCCGCCGCCGTCGACAACAGCGCGGCAAGCAGGGCAACGCCAAGTTTGATCGTGGAGCTCCGTTTCTTCCGAGTGGTTCTTTCCTCTTAACAGTATCACCCGATGCAAGAGGAAGCCGCGGCTACGCTCGATTGATTGCCGCCCGGCGCCGCTGACTTAGGAAGAAGCGGACGTCCGCCGTGCGCTCGCAGACGACGATCGTCTCCGCGTCGCTGAAGCTGCGTCCGTTGACGTTAATCGTGAAGTCGCCCGCAGCGAGCCCGGCGAGCGTCCGATGGAGGCTGCGCGAGAATTTATCAGGCGGCGCGTGCGCGCCGATCGCTTCGCGAACGGCGAACCGGAGTAAGTCGCGAATGCGCACGGGCGTGGCAAGCGCGAAGGCGCCCGAGCCGCCGACGGCGACGGCGTGGAGATCGAGCGGAACCTTCACGCGGATCACAGCCCGTCATTTTCTGCCGCATCGAGGAGCTGCCTGCTGCCGGGGATAAATGATTCGGCCAATGTCCTTCGGGAACGTGCCGGCCGACGTGTTGGCGGGCGCACTCGAAAAGCTTCTCACGCAGATGGATGAGACCGACCTCGCCATCATGTACGAGCGCGAGCTTGCCGCAATGCCTTCAGATGCGTTCCATGCGTTCGTCGAGGCGGTGTTTGCCGCGTTTCGCGAGCGCGGCGAATCCTCTGAAGATGCTGCCGAGGGAGCGGGCACGACGCTGGAAAGCATCGCGCGCCGGGAGCGCGGCGCTCCCGAAGCGCTCATCGCCTACGCGCTTGCCAACCCGGCGCTGCTCAAGGAATCGACGGCGCTGTTCGTGCAACGGCGTCCGGACTTCGTCGCGATCTTGCCGGCGGTGCTGCGTGAAGCGCTCGCCGGACGTCTGACCGTTCTGAACTCAAGTCGAAAGACATGAGAGAGCCTCCGCGCCGTCGCCGATTAGACGACGAGCCGAGCGGGGGACTACCGCTCTTCCCACTCGTCTTGGTGGTCGTGTTGGCAGGCCTCTTGCTGGGCGGCGTGCTCGCGCACTTCTTCGGCGGCCGCAGCGGCGGGGCCGCGCCGCCCAAGAACGTTGCAGTCGCGCCGCTGCCGAGCGTCACTCCGTTGCCGAGCGTCACGCCGTTGCCATCGCTCGCGCCGCCGTCTCCGAACGCGACGCGCACGCGGCTGCGCAGTCCGATGCCGGCAGCGTCGCCGAGTCCCTCGCTCGCGCCGTCGGCCAAGGTGTCCGCGGCGCCCAAGCCGCCGGCGACGCCGAAGCATGTTGCGCTCGCCACGCCGCATCCGACGCCCTCGCCCGTACGCTCGCCTGTAGCGAGTCCGACCCCGGCTCGCGCGCCGGCGGCGAAAGCGTCCGCGGCAACGGCCGTGCCGATGGTCGCGGCCGCCGGCGGCGATCGCGCCACAACGGTCGTGCGCTCTTATTTGCAGGCGTTGAGCCGCGGAGACCGGCCCGGTGCGGCCGCGTATCTTGCGCACGGCGCCCCGAGCGAGACGTTCATGAATGCCGGCTCCCACATCTCTTCCATTCGCTCGGCGAGCACCGGTCCGGATACGTACAAGGTGACCGCCGACGTCGAAACGGCGAGCGGCGAATACTACGTCACGTTTACTTTGCAATCGGGGCCGGCAGGTTTAGAAATCACCGACCACTACGCGATCAAGACGCAGTAGCTGCCGGTAAAAGTTCGCTAAATCTCGGCGCCCAGGCCTGTGTTGGCGCGGACCTCCAGCTGGTCGAACATCTGCTCGGACTCGCGGTCTCGCCACAACAGCGTGCCGAGGATCGCACCGACGAAGCCGATGGGAATCGACACGATGCCGGGATTTTCCAGCGGAAAGCTCGCGCGGTTTCCCATGAACACCGGGCTCGCCGCGATCAGGACCAAAGACGCTCCGAGGCCCGACAGCATGCCGACCATCGCCCCCGAGCGCGAGAAGCGCCGCCACGACAGCGCGAGCAGTATGACCGGGACGTTCGCGCTCGCCGCGACCGCGAACGCCAGCCCGACGAGAAACGCCACGTTGAACCCGCGTAGCGCGATCGACAGCACGATCGCGAGGACGCCCACGCCGAACGCCGCTATGCGGGCGACGAAGAGGTGCTCGCTTTCGTCGCCTCGGCCGTTTCGCACGAGACTGAACCAGATATCGTGCGCGAAGGCAGAGGATGCTGTGATCGTAAGACCGGAGACGACGGCGAGTATCGTGGCGAAGGCGACCGCCGCTACGAACGCCGTCAACAGGGAGCCCTCGAGCCCCGTGGCCAACAGCGGCGCCGCGAGGTTACTGTCGGGCGTCGGTACGATGTAGCCCTGCTTCATCAGTTGTTCATTGAGCGTGTCTTGCTGCACGGGGTGATGCGCGATGTACGCGATGGCCTGACCGGCATACATGCGCGGGCCGATGCGCTCCGTGCCGACGATAGTGGCGGCGCCCAGACCCATGAACGAGGTGGACAGGTAGAACGCGCCGATCAGCACCATCGCCCAGGCTACCGACGTGCGGGCGGCCTGTGCCGACGGCACGGTAAAGAAGCGCATCAGGATGTGCGGCAGGCCGGCCGTGCCGAGCACGAGCGCGAGGCCGAGCGACACGAGGTTCCAGGCGCCGGGCGCGCCATGGAACAGCAGTCCCGGCTGCAGCAGATTGACCGCGTGACCGCCGGCGTTGACGTGGGACGCCGCCGCGAGAAAGGCGCCGAGCGAGAAGTGATAGTGCGCGAGAACGAGCAGCGAGAGCCCCACCGCCGCCGATAGCAACAGCGCCGCCGTGATTATCTGAACCCACGTCGTCGCGAGCATGCCGCCGAACAGGACGTAGATCAGCATCAGCACGCCGACGGCGATGATCGCCGTGACATCTCCCAGCCGCGGCAGAAGCAATTTTGCCAGCGCGCTCACGCCGACCATCTGCGCGATCAAGAAGAACAGGGTGATGGCGAGCGTCGAGAGCGCCGCCGTCGCGCGAACGCCGCGGCCGCGCAGCCGGAACGAGACGAGGTCGGCGACGGTGTATTTACCGGTGTTGCGCAGCGGCTCGGCGACGAGGAAGAGCACCGCCAGGTACGCGACCAGCCATCCGACGGCATACATGAATCCGTCGAAGCCGTAGAACGCGATGAGCCCGGTGATCCCCAAAAAGGAGGCGGCCGAGAAGTACTCGCCGGCAATCGCCCAGCCGTTCTGCAGTCCACCGATGCGCCTGTTCGCGGCGTAGAAGCCGCGCCGCGTCGTGCTCTGTCCGGATGCCCAGTACGTCACGATGAGCGTGATGCCGACGAAGATCGCGAACAGCACGAGCGTCTGCTCAGTTCTCATCGGTCAGGGACGATCTTCGAGCAACCCGCGGGTTTCGTGCTTTCGGATAAGGGCGGCCTGGAGATCGAATTTGCGCGCGCGCCGCAGGTAGACCGCGAGCAGGATCCACGCCATCGCGAACTGCGACAATGCGAAGGCGTAGGCGATCGTGAGCGGACCCCACAGCGGCCGGCTCATGACCGCCGGCCAGAATCCCACCGCGACGGGCAGCGCCAGATAGTAGGCAATGAAGAAGAACGTCGCAGGCGTGACGAACCGGCGGCGCGCCCGCACGAGCGCGCGAAACTCGGGTTGCTCGGCTAGCGCGGTCCAGTTGCTCGTTCGCAGATGGTGCATCACTCCTCGTCCGGCCAGCCGGCGAGCTCGCCGATTGCGGCGCTGCGCAGCACGCGCAGCCCCAACATTGCGCACTTCATCCGCGTCGGGCTGATGCCGATGCCCACGTTCTCCAAGACCGCATCCTTCGAGAGCTTAGCGACATCCGTCAGCTTCATGCCTTTCACCATCTCCGTCAGCATCGAGGCCGAGGCCTGGCTGATGGCGCAGCCTCTGCCGGAGAACCTCACGTCCTCGACTACGCCGTCGTCGAGCTTGAGCTGCATGCGAATCTGATCGCCGCAGAGCGGGTTGAGGTCCTCGGCCTCGGCGTCCGACTGTTCGAGGGTGCCGAAGTTCCGTGGGTTTCGATAGTGATCCAGGATGTAGTCGCGATAAAAGTCGTCCATTAGATGCCGAAGACGCGCGCGGCCTTCTCGATTCCGGCGCACAGCGCGTCGACGTCCGCCTCGGTATTGTAGACGTAGAACGAGGCGCGCGCGGTTGCGGACAATCCCATCTTGTCCATCAGCGGCATCGTGCAGTGATGTCCGGCGCGCACGCAGACTCCTTGGGTGTCGAGGATCGAGGCGAGGTCGTGGGCGTGGACGTCCGCGAAGTTGAAGGAGATCACGCCGGAGACGAGCTCCGGATCACGTGCGCCGTAGATGACCAAGCCGCGGGGCTCGAATTCCGCCAGCCGCTCCAGCGCGTAGCCGGTCAGGAGCCGCTCGTGCTCGCGCACCCATTCCATTCCGAGCGCCTGCAGATATTCGGCCGCCACGCCGAAGCCGATGGCGTCGGCGATGTTGCTCGTGCCGGCCTCGAATTTGCGCGGCGGGTCGTTGAACGTCGTGCGGGCATACTCGACCTTGCGGATCATGTCGCCGCCGGAGAAGAAGGGCGGCATAGCTGCGAGCAGCTCGTGCCTGCCGTACAGGACTCCTATTCCGGTCGGCCCGAGCATCTTGTGCCCGCTGAACGTATAGAAGTCGGCGTCGAGCGCCTTGACGTCGACCGGCAGGTGCGGCGCGCCTTGGGCCCCGTCGATCAGGACGACCGCGCCCGCTGCGTGGGCGCGCGGAATGATCGCCTCGAGCGGCGCGATCGTGCCGAGCGTGTTGCTAACGTGTGCGATGGCCACGAGCTTGCAGCCATCGAGCAGGCGATCCAGGTCGTCGAGCACGAGCAGGCCGCGATCGTCGACCGGAATGAAACGCAGCTCCGCACCCTTGCGCTCGGCTAGCAGCTGCCACGGCACGAGGTCGGAGTGATGCTCGAGCTCGGTCAGCAGGAGCGCGTCGCCGGAGCGCAGGTTAGCGCCGCCCCAGGAATAGGCGACCAGATTGATCGCTTCGGTCGTGTTGCGCACCCACACGATCTCCGCCGTATCCGCGCCGATGAAGCGCGCGAGCTTGACTCGGGCGCGCTCGAACTCCGCGGTCGCGCGCGCGGCGATCTCGTACACGCCGCGGTGAATGTTCGCGTTGTACTGCTCGTAGTAGTCCACGAGCGCCTGGATGACCGCCCGAGGCTTCTGGGACGTCGCCGCCGAGTCGAGATAGACTAGGCGCTTACCACGCGACGTCGGCCGCGCCAGAATCGGAAAATCCGCGACGATCGCGTCGACCTTTTTGGGCGTCGCAATCACGCTCATGATAGTTTCTCTGCGAGTGCGGCGCGGATCTCGTCGCGGAGCGGCACGGTGGGGAACCGCTCGACCGCGGGTTCGAAGAATCCGAGCGCGATCATGCGCTCCGCGGCAGAGGGTTCGATGCCGCGCGATTCCATATAGAAGACCTGGTCGGCGTCGATCGCGCCGACGGTTGCGCCGTGGTAGGCCTTGACGTCGTTGGCGCCGATCTCCAGCGCGGGGACGGAGTCGATGTGGGCCGTCGTCGAGAGTAGCAGCGCGTCGTCGCGCAGTCGTGCGTCGCTGCCCTGCGCGTGCGGCGCGATGCGGATGTTGCCGAGGAAGCGCGCCTGTCCGCGCTCGCTCGCCGCCGACTTGACCGTCGTCACGGAAGTCGCGCCGCCGGCGCGATGCTCGACCGTACTCACGACGTCGACGTGTTGCGACGATCGCGGGAAGAAGATTCCGGTGATTTCCGCGCGCGCGCCCGGATGGTCGAACTCGACCGATAGGTCGCCCGCCGCGAGCGCGCCGCCGAGCTCCGCGGCGGCCCACGAGACCGTCGCGTCGCGGCCGGGACGCGCCGCGCGGCCGGTGATGATGCGCGCGCCCTCCGCGGCATTCTGCAGTACCGCGTAGGTCACGTCGGCATTTTCCTCGGTGACGATTTCGGCCGCGCCACAGACGAACGCGTCGCGCTCGCCGGTAATGCGCTCGACGATCGTCGCGGTCGCGCCGCGCTCGGCGAGCACGACGTTCCACGGAAAGATCGCAGCACCGCCTGCGTCGCTATGGATCACGATCGGCTCGTCGTACGCGCGATCGGCGCGGAGGTAGATGAACGCGCCCAGACCCGCGAATGCCGCGGAGAGCGCGCCGAACTTGGAGTTTACGATCCCGGTCGTCCCGAACGCCCGCGCGAAGAGCTCCGGATGTTCTCGCGCCGCGGTCGCCAGGTCGCACACGAGCACGCCGTCGCCGGCGCTATCGACGCGAATGCGGGCGCCAGCGAGATCGATTGCATCGGCGGACGGCGCGATCGTCTCGAAGTCGACGCGCCAGAACCGTCCCGGCTTCTCGCGTCCGCTGCGCAGCGAGAAGAAGCGCTCCAGCGCCGCCCTCCGCGCCGATACGTCGAGCGGCGGACGATCGAAGGACGAAAGCTTTTCGTAGAGCTCCTGGCCGGGGACGGTCAACGTGTTAGGCAACGGTGGCCGACTCCTCGCGAATCTTGTCGTAGCCCTCGCGTTCGATGCGGTGTGCGAGGTCGTGTCCGCCGGTCTTGACGATCCGGCCCTCGATCATCACGTGGACGACGTCCGGGGTGACGTATTGCAGGATGCGCGGATAGTGCGTGATGATCAGAAACCCGGTATCCGCGCCTTCGCCCGCGCGCAGCGCGGCGATGGAGCTTCCCACGGCGCGCAGCGCGTCGATGTCGAGACCCGAATCGGTCTCGTCGAGGATCGCGTATTTCGGCGCGAGGACCGCGAGCTGCAACATCTCCAGGCGCTTTTTCTCGCCGCCGGAGAAGCCGTCGTTGAGGTAGCGCCCCATGAACGACGGATCGATGTCGAGCTGCTCCATCTTTTCGAGCAGCAGCGCGCGGAACTTCGCCGGCGGGAGATCGCCGGGGCGTTCCGCCTGGCGCGCGGCGTGAAGGAAGTTGGCAACCTTGACGCCCGGTATCGCGGCCGGATATTGAAACGAGAGGAAGAGGCCGGCCCGGGCTCGTTTGTCGGGCGCCAGCGCAAGCAGGTCCTCGCCGTCCAGGTCGACCCTTCCGGTCACCTCGTACTGCGGGTGACCGGTGAGAGAAAACGCGAGCGTGGATTTGCCGCTGCCGTTGGGGCCCATCAAGGCGTGCACGCGGCGCGGCTCGACCGTTAGGTCGATTCCCCGCAATATCTCGATTCCGGCGACCCGGCAGCGTAAGTCGTTGATGTGTAGACCTGGCTGAAGCATGCGATTTATGGTAGCCGAGCCTCTCTTAGAAAGTCAAGGAAAAACTTTACTATCTAGCGCTGTTCGTGCTAGGATAGCGCCGAAGATGCACGTCGATCGCTTCTTTCAAACGACTCGTGGGAAGATCGTGAACGAGCTTCGCCGGCGCGGCTCGGCCTCGGCGGCGGACCTGGCGCGCTCCTTCGGGCTTTCGCCCAACGCCGTGCGGCAGCAGCTCACCGTGCTCGAGCGCGACGGCTTGGTGGCGGAACGCTCGGTCCGGCGTGGCCCGACGAAGCCCACCTACGAGTTCTCGCTGACCCCCGAGGCGGACAAGCTCTTCCCCCAGGGATACGATAAGATGCTGACGGCGGTGCTGCGCGAGCTGCGCGATCAGTTCGGCCCGCAGGGCGTGGAGCGCATCTTCGACGGTCTCTCGAAGCGCGCCATCGAGCGCGCACGCCTGGAGGTCACGGCGCGAGATCCGGAGCAGCGTGTCGCCCAGCTCACCGAGATGTTGCGCAAGACCGGCGTCGTGGCCGAGTACAGCCTCATCGACGGGGGATTCGTCCTCCACGAGCACACGTGCCCGTACTCGAGCGCCGCGAAGGAGAACCCCGAGGTCTGTCGGGTGATCCACCACGTGATCGACGAAACGCTCGGCGGCGAGCACGCGCAGACGGAATCGCTGGCCCACGGCGGAAAAGAGTGCCGCTTTGAACTGCATCCAAGAACGGAGTTGGTTGGCTAAATGGATTTTCCAAAGTTTCAGCGCCTCGTCGAAGAGCGCGGCGGGTTCCGCACGATGGAGAGCCCCACAGCGAGCGGGGAGTACTTCAGCGACTCCTGCGGCGACATGTACAACTTCTTTTTGAAGGTCGGCGCCGGCGCGGTGATCGAGGACATTTCCTACTTCACGACCGGTTGCGGCTTTGGCACGGCCACGTGCAGTCTGGTCGTCGAGCTCGCCAAGGGCAAGACGATCGACGACGCGTCTGCGATCACAGCCGCCGACATCGAGAAACAGCTCGACGGCTACCCCGAAAAGAAGAAAGACTATCCCGAACGCGCGCTCGAGGCGTTGCACGTCGCGCTCGACGACTATCGCAGCAAGGTCGCAGGCGGTTCAGTGCCCGACTACGGGTCGATGCCGCGTCCCGCCGCGCCCGCGCGAACTCGAGCTTCGGCGCAACCTTCACCGAACGGCGATCCCGAGAAACTCGTCATCAAACTGAGGTGATACTCGGTCGCCGCGCGCTCTCTTAAGGCGACAAAGCAACCGACTCGACGCGCTCGTAGCGGGATGTGTTGTTGGTGCGGTCGGGGAGCGATTCGAACAGCGTCAGGCCCCCCATGTGCAGCGGAATCGGTGGAAACTCGATAAGCGGCAGCGCTCGGCTCGGCGCCTTGACGCGTGCGATCGTCACGTGTGCCACGGGATCGTTGCGGAACTCGAAGCCCAGCGCGGCGTAGGCGCCGCGAACGTTCTCTGCCAGCGCGCGAAACGGCGCGCCCTGATCGCGCGCGCCGACGTACGCGATGCGCGCGCGGCGCTCGTGCGGAAAGCCGCCGAGTTTGTCGAGCGTGACGGCGAAGGGCGCGGCCCGCGCGGCCGCGGCGAGCGCGGAAACGACGTCCGCGTACCGTTCCGCGGCGACGTAGCCCAGGAACGCGAGCGTAACGTGGAGTTTCTCCGGCGCCTCGTAATGCGCCGCGAACCCGGCGCGCATCAGCCGCTGCGCCACGGCCGCGCAGGCCTCACGCGCGCAAGCGTCGAGGTCGACGCCGACGAACAGCCGGCGCTTGCGCTCGTTCACTGCAGGTAGGGATTTGCGCGGCGCTCGACGCCGATCGTGGTATGCGGCCCGTGCCCCGGCACGACCGGCGTAGCATCGGCGTACGGCATCAACCTCGTTTGGATGGAGTGCACGATGTCTTCCATCGAGGTGCCGCCGAGATCCCATCGTCCGATCGACCCGGCGAAGAGCGTGTCGCCCGTGAGCAGGGTCGTGCCGTCTTCACCGTGCACGGCGAAACAGACGCTGCCCGGCGTGTGGCCCGGCGTATGCAGCACGTCGAGAAGTATCGACCCAAGCTCGAGGAGCTGACCGTCGCGCAGCTCGCCGTCGAGCGTGACGATCGCCGGCGCGCGACTCAATCCGAGCCACTGCGCCTGCCACGCGAGCATCTGATAGAGCGGTAGGTCCGCGCAATGCAGCAGGCCGGCGCCTCCGGTTCGGTCGCGCAGCTTCCCCAGGTCGCCGATGTGGTCGATGTGCGCGTGCGTGTGCACCAGTAGCTTGGCGCGCCAGCCGCTGCGCTCGAGCAGCGCGGTGACCTCGTCCACGCCGTCGCCACCATCGACCACGATTGCTTCGCCGGATTTCTCATCGGCGATGACCGTGCAGTTACACGCCAGCGGACCGACCGGAAACGTTCGAGTCACCACCAGAGGTTTCTTAGTCCACGTGGATGCCGAAGTCGTGGAACCCGCCGTTGAAATATCCGAGCGGCGAGCCTGGGCGTGCGCTGCACGACAGAACGCGCCCGATCAGGATCGAGTGCGAGCCGATCTGGTATTCGTGCGACACGTCGCAGTCGAAGTGCGCGATCACTCCGGCCAAGACGGGCGCGCCGGTCGCGTCGACGGCGTAGTCGATCGCGGCGAATTGCCGGTCCCGAACCTTTCCGGAGAAGTGCTCGGCGAGGCGGCGCTGGTCGCCGGCCAGCACGTTGACGCAAAAGACGCGTGACGTAGAGATGAAGAGATAGCTGCGAGCTTCACGATTGATGCAGATTAGCAGCGACGGCGGCTCGAGCGATACGCTCGCAAAGGCGTTGACCGTGATTCCGCGCGGCTCTCCGTCTTTCAGCGTGGTCACGACGGTGACGCCGGTCGGCACGTGGCGCATCGCGTGCCGAAAGGCCGCCGCGCTCGTCATTGCCGTCGCGCGCCGATCCCCGTCCCTTCGCCCAGCGGCAGAATCGTCGCATCGAGCGCGGGGTGCGCGAGAAAGCGCCGAACGAAATCTTCGGCGGGCGCACAGTCATAGAAGATCGCTAGCCCCGAGAGCTTGAGCATCGGGATCATTAGGTCGAGGTAGCGGCCGTACTCCCCGTGGGCCGTCGCGACGAAGACGATGTCGAGGTTGCGATGGGGAAAGTTCTCGAGCAGCTCGGTCGCGGGCGTGTTGAAGAGCTCGATGTAGTCGTCCTCGCCGGCGCTACGGAAATACTGACGTGCGACGTCCGCATGCGCGACTTCACGCTCGATCGTCCATATTCGACCCATGCGCGGCTGTGCGAGCGCCATCGAAAGCGTCGAATACCCATACGAGGTGCCGACCTCGAGGATGCGACTGGCTTGCATCGCGGTGACGATCACCGAGAGAAAGCGCCCGGTCTCGCGTGACACGATCGGAACCTCGTCCTTGTGCGCGCGCTGCTCCAGGTCGAGCAGGATCGGATTAGGTTCCACTCACGTCGCCTTGGGCGCTGCGTAACGAGCGACCTGCGACCGCTCCGCGGACTTCACGACGTTCCGCAGCAGAGCTACGTTGGTCACGGGTCCGACGCCGCCGGGCACCGGCGTGACGGCGCCGGCGACGCGCATCGCGCTTTCGAAGTCGACGTCGCCCTTCAGCACGCCGTCCACGATCGTCGTGCCGACGTCGATCACGGTGGCGCCGGGCATCAGATCTTCGCCGCGTATGAGGCCGGGCGACCCCGCCGCCACGACGACCACCTCGGCCATCTTCAAGTATGGCTGCATCTCGCGCGATTGGCGATGGAGGATCGTCACCGTTGCGTCTTGTGCGATCATGAGCCACGCCACGGGCGCTCCGACGACGATCGATCGTCCCACGATCGCGGCGCGGCGCCCGCGCAGCGGCCAGTGCGGACTGCGCTCCAGCAGGAGCATCACTGCGGCCGGCGTCGCCGGCACGTATTCGGTTCCGCTGCCGAACGCCAGGTGGCCTTGATTCATGGGATGCGTGCCGTCGACGTCCTTGTGCGCGGGAATCGCATCGGCGATCTCGCGTATCGGAAGCTGCGGCGGCAGCGGCTGCTGGAGCATCACGCCGTGCGTCGCCGGATCCGCGTGGAGGCGCTCGAGACGAAGCCGGACCTCTCGTACGGTCGCGCTCTCCGACAACTGGTCGACGACGACGTCGATGCCGACCCGTTCGCCCGTCCGCACGAGATTGCGCACGTACGCGACGCTCGATTCGTTCTCTCCCACGAAGACGACGGCGAGGCGGGGATGAATCCCGCGGTCGCGCAGCGCACTCGTACGTGCGACGAGCTCCGTACGCAAGTCGGCGGCGAGGCTTCGTCCGTCGAGAATCAAGGCAGGCACGCCGAACGGCGTTTCGTCCGTGGAAGGAGGGGCACCTACGCTACAGCGCTCGGCAACGTACCGTTACATCATCTGGCTGATCGCGCTGGCCGCGTTAGCGGTGATCGTCTTCGTGTTCGAACCGTTCTTCGTCTCGCGCCCCGCCAAAACGGCGGGTCCCGCCGGGCTCGTCGGACACGCGGCGCCCATCTTTGCGCTGCGGGACGATCATGGTATGCGGGTATCGCTCGGACGATATCGCGGCCGCCTCGTGGTGATGAACCTGTGGGCCTCGTGGTGTCCGCCGTGTCGCGCGGAGATGCCCGATCTGCAGCGCCTCGCGGCGCTTTACGCCGGGCGCGATATCGCAATCGTCGGCGTCAATGAGGGGGAGTCGCCTGACCGAGCCGGCGCCTTCGCGAACAGCCTAGGAATCCGCTTTCCAATCTGGATCGATTCGGCCGAGCAGTACGGCCGCACGTACACCGCGCTGGGTCTTCCTACGACGATCATCGTGGATCGGCGCGGAATCGTGGCGCGCGCCTTCGACGGACCGCTCACGTTCGATCAAATGCGCGCCGCGGTTGGACCGTTGATGGCGGACCGGTGAGCGCGTTCGTCATCGTGGCGCTCGCGGTCGTGGCCGGCATCGCCGCTGAGATCGTATTTCCCGGGCGCGGCGTCTATCACACGGGGTGGTACAATGTCGCGTTGATTGCGCTCGCGATCCTCACGCTGGCCGCGGTGCGCAGGCGATTTCGCGCCGCCGCGACGCCGCGTGCGCGCGCAGCGGTCGTCGCGCTGACGGCCGGGACCGTCGTCGTCGCGGTCGCCGGCGTGGCGAGCGGGCTGCTCGGACCCGACAACCAGACGATCGTCGGCGCGCCCGGCCAACGCATCCGCGTCGAGAGCCTTGGAGTGCTGTCCTTTCCGTTCGCCGAATCGGCTGCGGGCGCCGTGGACGTGATGCTGGAGCGTCCTCTGAGCGCCGCACTGCCGATCGTCTCGCGCCCGCGCGATGCGGGAAGTTTCATTCTGCGCGGCGTCCCTCGTGACGTCGCATACGTCGAGGCGCGCGATCCGCGCGGCGGACGGCTTACGGTCACTCAACCGTTGGGTGCGGTGTTCCTTTCGCCGGTGCTCTTGATGCAGCATCGGCAAAACATCGCGGGATTGGATCTGCCGTTCGATTCATTCAACGTCCCGGCAGCGCGGCGCGAGGTCAAGGCGGTGATGTTCACGCCGGCTGCGGCCGCGATGTTGCTGCACGGCCGCAGCCGGCCCGGAGAAGCGGCCATCCTGTTCGCGGTGGACGACGAGAACGGGCGGCTGTTGCCGCACGCAATCGCGCTCAGCGCCGGCGGCCGGCGCGCGCGAGCCGACGGTCTGCTGTTGAGCGCTATGGTGCGGTCCTATCCGGCTGTCGAGATCGTGTCCTCACCGAATCTGATTGCGACGGCGCTCGGCACGCTGCTCGTGTTCGGCGCGATAGTCACTGGCCTGCGACGATAGCACGCACGTTGCGCAGAACGATCGTGCCCTTGGAAAGTTCGATGTCCTTTGGACGCAGCACGTAGATCGAAATCAAGCGTGCCGCGTCGGAGTCGGGCGGAAAGCGCACCGCGACACTGCGCCAGCCCGGTTGCCCGAGATCCATGGCCTTGGCGAACGTGTCCTCGTTGATCGCGTTGCGGACGTTTACGCGCACGCTCGCGTCGCTCCCGTCGTCGAGCACGTCGAAAGCGAGTCCGATCGTGCCGGCCGGAAGCGGGACATCGGCCGTAGCATACGCAGCACGCTCGCCGGCGCCGAATGAGAACGACAACGAGACACAGCTGCGGCAACCGAAATCCTTTGTTAGTGAGCCGGTCCCTCCGTGCGGCAGCGTCGCGAAGTGGGCGTGCTCGGCAAACGCCAACGCGACGTCGTGCGATCCGACGGTGACTGCCGTGCCCGTTACGGTGGCGCCGATCCGAACCGAGACCTGCGCGTCGCGCGATCCGGCGTGATATTGTCCGCGGGCGTCGATCGATCCCGAGCTGGCCGTCCAGTGCAGGGCCGGCGGAAGCGCGAGCGCATAGCCGGCGTGGTCGTACGCTCGCGCGGTCAACGCGATCGTCGCGTTCGGATCCACGTTGGGACGGGCCGGCGTAATGCGCGTGCGCGCCGGCGCGGCCGCGACCTCGACCGGGATGCTGCCGCGAAGCGTGCCGTCGCGCAGTTCGATGCGGCCGCTGCCGGGATGGAGTGCGACGAAGTCGCCGTCGCGGTACTCGCCCAGCGAAGGCGGCTCGATGTCGGCGCGAGCGGCGCCCCCCTGCGTGACGTGGTCGGCGGCATCCACCGCCGCGACGCGCAGCGGCACCTCGCCGCCCGTCAGCGCGCGAACGACGCCCGGGCGCGCCACGAGCTTGATGGGCGGACCCGCCGGCGCCGTGCTGTACACGAAGAGACCGTCGGCGACCGGGCGCTCGCGGCCATCGGAGGGCGAATTCATGACGTCGGCCTCGCTATCGCCGAGACGCCGTGCGACGATCGTGGACGATCCGCCGCCATCGAAGAGTAAACCCTCCGTCGCGCCGAGCGCGCGCATGAGCGCTGCGAACTCGGGGCGCGTGACGCCGACGCTTTCCTCCGGCTGTCGCCCGTCGACCTCGACGAGAAAGAGCCGCCCGTTGGGCGCGATCGCGGCCCCGGAGCACGGCATGCGCCGCGCGTTTTCCACGCGATAGGGCGCGTCGCCGTCGTCGTACCAGGCGCCGTCGTGCAGAATGAGCGCGCCGCCGCCAACGGCGGCGCTGATGGCGTCGAGACCTAGCGGCGAGAGATCTCCGCTGACCGAGAGCACGGAGTTGTCGTCGGGGACGTTGATGAAACTGTAGTCGTTCGGGCCGATCGCTACGTAATAGCCGGGCGGCTGCGGTTCGAGATTGTTCGCGACACCGGTCACGCGATAGCGGGTCAGCGGCGGCGCATTGCTCAGCGGCTCGACCTTCACGAGCGTGACCTCGTCTTGCGGGCGCACGCGGCCGTAGAGCGGCGTCAGCAGCGAGAGCCCGCCGCCGGCGGGCATTTCGTCGATGCCGTCGAGCGGCATCGTGCGCTGATCGATCTCGATCTGTCCCGAGAAGCTGAACTCGGCGATGTGCGGCGTTCCGTCATGCGTGATCGCCAGCGCATAGCGCTTGTAGGGCGGCTGCACGAGCACGCCGGCGCGCACGACGATGCTGATCGGCCGGTTCGTCTGGCCGATGTCGAAGAAGTCGCCGTTGATGCCCGCGACCGCCCGCGTGCGCCGCGCCATCGACCCGATCGTTTCGCCGCGCGACTCGAGCGCGTCGTCGGCGAGCACCGTTCCGAGACGGACGTCCCCGCGATGCGGATCCACCGACACGACGTGCAGGGACAGCGGGCCGACCGCGGTAACCAGCTGGTAATCCGCGTACATGACGCCCGGCGCCACGCTCTCGATGGTCGGCGCCTCTTGCAGGACGCGCGGAAACGGCGGCTCGGGCGCAACGCGCGCCGGCAACGCATCCTCGTGCGCCACTACGGGAGCGGCTGCTCCCAACGCCAGGAACAGAGCCGCGATTAAAAATCGCATGGCCGGTGATTCTCTCGTGAGATGGTTTTGAATCCGAACCTGCTGCGGCGCTCGCGCGGACAAGCAAGCTCGGAACGAAGTGCGCATCCTGCGCTGGTCCGCGCTCGTCGCAACTTCCGCTTCGCAGCAGGTTCGGCTTCTCTTCGCGATCTCAAGGGAATGCGCGAACGGAGCGCGAGCGCGCTTCACGACGGCGGGTGCCAGACGGCTACGGCGAGGGGGTAGCCGCCCGTTGCGAACGGCGCGTGCGCCGTTCGGCGGAGCGTCCGCGTATCGAAGGCGTCCACGGCGTCGGCGCCGGCGCACGGCACGTACAGCCGTGAGCTGGGCGCGTCGTAGAACGGCTTCCAGGGGATCGCGCACGTGGTCAGCGGGGCGTGCTTCGCGCGCAGCGTCGAGGCGTCGAGTACATAGATTTTGCCGAGCTGCTCGTCGGTGACGAACAGCGTGCGCGTCGCCGGATCCAACGCCGCGCCGACCGGAAACGCGAGGTGCGCGCTGCGCGCGACGACATGCGGAACGGGCGTGCCGAGCTCGATCGCTACGGCGGCGCCGGGCGCGGCGAACGGCGAACCCTCGCTCTGGTTGGAGATCGCGTAGAGGCGCGTTGTGTCGAGTGAGAGCGTGAGCGAGAAGACGCGCGGCACTGCCGCAAAGCGCCGGACGACGCGCAGCGAGTGCGTATCCACGGCCGCGACGGTACCGTCGTTGGTGTTTGCGACGTAGACGAGATGGTGAACGGCGTCGACCACGAGTCCCTCGGGCGTCGCACCGGTCGCGACGTGCGACACGCTTCCATCAATGGTCACGCGCGTAAGCGCGCCGGTTCCGTCGACGTCGCGGTCGGTAACGAAGATCGCGTGTGTCGCGGGATCGATGGCGACATCGTCGCCGAGCGCGACGCCCGCGACGTGGAGGACCCCCCACGGCGAGATCGTCGCGAGCGTGAGCGCGGAGCCCTGCGTGTCCGTGGCGACGATCCTGCCGAGCGAATCGACGGCCGCATCGCTGGGCGTCCCGCCGGTCGCGAGCACGCCGAGCACCGAGAAGTCCTCGACGTCGTGGAAGACGACGCCGGCGTCATACGACGCCACGACCAAGAACGGGCGCGCGACGTTGGGCGGCGCCCCGATCCGCAGGTTCGCGGCGGCGAGACCGTGGGTGTTTCCGGCCACGAGCAACGCGCTGCCGGGGAGCGCGCGCTGCGGTATCTCGTACACGCCGTCCGGCGACAGGATGCCCGGACCGAGCACGGCCGCATGGTAGGGCGCGGCGAATCCGTCGACTCGGAGCGGGAGGCTGCTCCCGGGAAGATACGGCCACGCGGTCGCGGCGATCTTGCCCGAGGCGATGCGCGGGCTGGCGTTCGCGGCACGCTGCCGCCCAGCGCCAGCCACGCGAGCAGGAGCGCGCCGATGCGACAGAGCGCCTTGACGTGCACCCGTCAGGCGCCCCGCGCGAGTCCGATGACGAACAGCACGAAACCGACGCCGCTCACGACACAGCCCGCGGTCAAGAGGCGCCGCCCGCCGGAGAGCGCCGAGATCGACACGAGCACGATCGAAATCTCGAATGCCGTGGTCGCAAACTGCAGCAGCTCGTAGGACTTCAAAATTCTGCTCGGAGCGCTCGTCGTCGTCGCGCGCCTGGCTCTCCAACACCTTAGCGCGCTCGAGCACCGCGGGCGCCTCGGCGTTCTCCGCCTGCGCCGCCGATTGCAACCGCGCTTTCGTCTTCGCGTCCTTGATGAGATCGCTCGCGATCAGCGCGCCGTAGATGTTGAAACGGATCTGCTTGGCCTCGTATGCGTTGAAAATGTCGGTCGCGCGCGCTTGCGCCAAGATGGCCTGGTTCTTCGCGGAGAGCGCCGAGATCGAACGATGATGCGCGAAGAGCGTGCCGAGGGCCGCCAGCACGGCGATAATCGCCGCCGCGAGCGAGACCAGACGACTGCCGTCGGTGGCTTCGATACGGGAGTTCACGTGGCCGCCGTCCTGTCGCGCTCGCCCACCTCCGCGACCCAGTCCAGGCCCTCGACGATATCGGTGCCCGGCGCGACCGTCGTCTGCATCGACTTGTGCGGGTCGAAAGCGAACGTGGCGATCCGATAATCCCCGAAGGTCCCGGCCACGATCATCCCGTCGGGATCGACGGCGAACGCCCGGCGCTGCGCGCGATCGAAAACGACGACATGGATCCGAAGTTCCAGCGCGCGCGCCCGCGCGATCCGCTCCACCCAGGGCGGACCCACGTCCGCAGTCCAGCAAACGAGCCAGTAGCCGGCCCGGCGATACGGCACGAGGCCGGCCGGATCCAGCACGCGCGCGTCGTCGACAAAGACGGCCGGTATCGCGCGATCGAGCGACGCAAAGCGTTCGTCCTCGTGCGGCGAGATGACGAACTCGTCGTCGAGCATCTCGAGGCGCCGATCGATGTCGGCGGGGAGATCGTAGTACGTGATGGCGATCCGCACCGGTCGCTCGGCGTGGATCGCGCGCGGGACGCGCGGCTCCGGCGCGACTCGAGCGGGGGGCTCGCCGCGGAGCTCCACGGAGGCGTGCAGGCTCTGGGGACGGCCCTGGCCCGCGAGCGCGACGATCTCGCCGCGGGAATCGACGATCTGACTCTTTCCGCAATACGCGACCATCCCCAGTTCCGAGCCGCACTTGTTGGCGGCGACGAATGGGACGCGATTTTCGTATGCGCGGACGCGGCCGAGCAGATCGGCCTGAACGTTTTCCAACGCCGCGGGATCGCGTCCGCTCGTGACCCACGCCGTCGGCATGACGAGCAGTTCGGCTCCGCGATCGACGAGCGTGCGCGCGACCGTGGGGAGGCGTCCGTCGGCGCAAATCATCACGCCGAGCGTCGCGACACTGGTTCGCACCGGATTGAGGTGGTCTCCGCGCGAGAACCAGAGCCGATCGAAGTGCCAGAGGAAAAGCTTGTCGGCGCGGCCGGCGAGCGATCCGTCGGCGTCGATCACGAAGGCGCTGTTGCGCGTTTCATCTCCGTCTCGCGCGGCGGCGCCCACCACGATCACGGTTTTCGTCGAGCGCGCGATCTCGCGCAGACGCGTGATCGCATCGGTGAGGGTCGCATCGTCGAGAGGGGCGTCGCCCAGGACGTACGCGGGAAACGTGGCCTCAGGCAAGACGACGACGTCCGCGTGCGAGCAACGCCGTACGGCGTTGAGCGCCGTTTCTGCGGCGGCCGCGAAGTCGTTGCGGCCGTGCGCGCGCAGTTGGACTGCTGCAACGGCAATGGAGCGAGTCATTGCTTGCCGGTGTTCGCGGCGGTAAAAGCCGCGCCCCTCGCCGGCGTTCATCTGGGAGGCCGGCAGGCTGCGTTCGCTGAAACCGTTATTCCCCAATGGGCCTTACCGCGCCACAGCGGTACCCGAAGGGAGATGTTTTCATACGTGAGACGCACGCTACCAACGTTGTCGCTTACGATTGCCGCTGCAAGCACCGGTCTATTGTACATGGCGCCGAGTCATTCCGCATCCGCGCTCGCGGCGACCGCGACCGCCGCATCGAAGGCGACGCCGGCACCCGCGAAGAGCGCCAAGACGGATGCCTGCGGTGCGACCAAGAGCAAGTGGGCTCACCTGCAGTGCGAGGACTTCAACGCCTCCGCGCCGGGCGACGAATACTTCGGCCGTATGAAGATGAGCTATCTCGGGATCGACAACACGTATAAGGACGGGTCGGTCAGCGCCGGAGCCTACACGACGGATCCGCGCATCATTTCGAAGCTCGACTTCGCAACCGAAGCGTTGCGGCGCTGGGCCGCCAAGTATCCGGACGATCCGCAGCTGCCGCGCTCGTATTTCCTCGGCGTCCAGGTCATGCGTAAGGTGTACACGCAAACCGAGCAAGACACGGCCTGGGATTTCATGCAGATACTCGCGACGCGTTACGGGAACACGTACTTCGGCAAGACGATGAAGGCGACTCTGAAGAACGGCTTCACCGAGCACTGGTTCGCGCTCGCGCAGATCTGCCCGACGCCACTGCCGCTGGGCGTCGGTGTTATGCCGGAGGTCACGCCCGACGTCACGCCGACACCCTCGCCGGCTCCCGGCCGTCCCGCGGTGGTCCTCATCACGCCGCCCTGCGTTGCGCCGTCACCCGCATAAAGATTCGGCTCCCGGAAGAACGAAAGCCCCTGCATCCGCAGGGGCTTTCGATTTGGTGTAGCGGGGTGAAGCTTAGATCTTCAACCCGATTCCCGCGTATGGGCCGCTTTCGGAGAATCCGATCGGCGCAGCATTGTAGTTCCAGCCACGATCGCCCATGAATCCCGCTTCTAGGAAGAGCGGGAATCCTTGGAACGTGTAGGATACGCCAATGTCATACTTGAGGATGTTGTAGCCGACGTTGAATGTACAGCCGGCGGCGACAGTCGGAGTGCCGCATGCGAGCGGCGTGCTCTGATAGTTGCCGTTGACACCGAAGAAGTACATCGCGTGGCCGTACCACGAGAAGACGTGATCGAGATCGGGCAACTTCTCGAGTCCGACGCCCGCTCCGGTCTCCTTCGGATAGCCGTAGTTGTTTCCACGCCACATGTATCCGCCTACGATGTAGATGCGCGGCTTCAGGACACGAATGCCGAGCCGAGCGTCGAAGTCGTAGTCGCGACCGGTGAACGTGGGAACGGACGATGTGCCGAGCCCGCCGATCGTGGTCACGAGGCACGCCGGATCCCCTGCGCCACCGCAGTTATGCTGCCAGTTCCACTGACGATAGTCCACTTCGACCATCCAGGGGAGGTTGGCAATCGGGAACTCGAGCGCTCCATGGATACGATACGAGAAACCGCCTTGGTTGTTGCTGCTGGATGAGCCGGGGACGAACTCGTTATACACCTTTGGTGAGATGATGTAGTCGCCCGCTACGTAAAAGTCGTAGTACGGCGCCACTATCGGAACCGGTGTCGGAGTCGGCGGCGGCGGAGGCGGCGGGGCCGGCGGCGGTGGGGCCGGCGGCGGGGTGGCCGGGATGTAGCGCACGACTACGAGACGGCGATCGGGTACCCACTGTACGTAGGCTCCCATGCCTTCCGAGATCACGCGCACCGGCACGAGAATGATGCCTTGGTAGATGACGGGCGGCACGTCCAGTGGACGCGACTCGCCGTTGATGATGACTTCCGGCTTGCCGACGGTCACCTTGACCTCGGCGCCGGCCTTGCTGACCGTCACCGTCTTGCTGCCCCCGTCGTACGATACGGTCGCACCCATTTGCTCGAACATCGAGCGAAGCGGAATCAGAAGGGTTCCGCCCCGGACGAGTGCTGCGAGCACGCGACCCTGCTTCAGGATATCGGGCTTGGCATAGACGTGGTGGTCATTGTAGAGAATCGGGTACTGACCCGACGGCGGCGAACCGAAGTTCGCCGGAGGAGCAGCCGTCGCGCCCTGACCCTGCGCTACCGCGTTGGTTCCAATGTTGCCATGCGATGCGGCGGGATGGGCTGCGACTGCGTTGAATCCAAGGCCGGCTGCCATCAGCACGGTCAGGACTCCGGTGCTCAGTCGCTTCAATGTGTCCTCCTAAGCTGGTAAATGAGACCTGAGGCTTGCCCCACCCGGGCCCGTTAGGGCCCGGTAGGGCAATCCTTTGGCACCCTCTTCGGGAGGGGGCGATTGGCCTCCCCTGCAGTGGGAGCCGGGTCAGGCCAGCTTTTCTCTCAGTTTTGCTAGGAACTTAGCCTTCTCAATGATGTACCGCTCGTGGGTTCCTTCGGCGACCGCCTCTTGCTCGTCGAAGACTTGCACGGCGAAGCTCACGCGAGGTCCGTCCAGCATGACCACTTCGACCTCCGTGCGCACGATAAAACCTACCGGAATAGGCTTTTTGTGCTCGAGATCGATGTGCGTGCCGAGCGTGATTTGGCCGGGCTTCAAGATCGGCTCGACGCAGTGGATCGCGGCGCTCTCGACAAGCTGAACCAGCATCGACGTGGAGAGGACGTCGACTCCCTTGTTCCCCGCCTTCTCGGCGGTCATCCACTCCTCGACGCGGCTCTGGAGGCTGTACGAGCGCCCGATGTCGAGTTTCACGCTCATGCCACCAAGGAGATACGCCCTGAAGCCGATTACCTCATGCCGAGGTTTAGTGACCTGTAGGCTACAGGCACCCCTGCGGGGCCCTTTGAATCAAAAGCCGCTGGGCGCCGTATATCACACTATGAAGGACGGCATTGTAAGAAAGAGATGCTTCACATGAGATTCGCTCACGCGTCGGGGAAGGCGACGCTGCTGGCGCTCGTCGCTGCGCTGGCGCTCCCGGCGTTGGCCGGGTGCGGAAAGAAGCCCGAGGCGGGGCAGATGCCGCTGGCGGTCGACGCCGCCGCGGCCACGCGCCAGAACCTCGCGACCTACGTCACGCTGGACGGCCAGATAGCGCCGCTCGAGCAGTCGACGCTCGCGTTTCAGCAGAGCGGCACGATTGTCGCGATCAACGCCAACATCGGCGACATGGTGCACCGCGGCGAGCTGCTGGCGCGCATCGATCCGTCGACCCTCCAAGCGCAACTCTCGCAGGCGGAGGCGCAGGCGGCGCAATACTCGGCCTCCGCGCAGGGCGCCGTCGTGGGATACCCGGTCCAGGTGCAGGGCAACGAGGCCACGCTCCAGACCGCGAAGGCTTCGCTCGCCAACGCGAAGCTGGTGTACGATCAAAACAAACAGTTATATAAGCAGGGCTACGTCTCCGAGACTCAGCTGCAACAATCCGAGGCGAACTACGTTCAGGCCGAACAAACGTATAACAACGCGGTCGTCGGCCTGCGCAACAACGTCGTGAGCGCGCAGAACGTGAAGGCACAGCAGGCGCAGGCGCAGTCGGCCGCGGCGCAGGCGCACGTGCTCGGCACGCAGCTCTCGCAGACGTATCTGTACTCGCCATACGATGCCGTGATCGCGAATCGCTTGGTCGATCCGGGTGCCTTCGCCTCGCCGTCGCAGCCTGTGCTGCAGGTCGCGCGGATCGATACCGTCTGGATCAACGTCAACGTACCGGATGAGGACCTCGCGTACGTACATCCGGGTACGCAGGTCGCGTTCCAGTCGACGTCGCTGCCCGGCCGGACGTTTCACGCAGCGATCCAAACGGTCAACTCGGTACCGACGTCGGGCACTCTCTCGTACCTCGCGCGAATCGAGCTGCAAAATCCCGGATACGCGTTGCGCGGCGGCATGCTGGTAGCCGTAACCGTTACGAAGTCACGCGCGGTTGGCGCGGTCGTCGTCCCGCGCAGTGCGGTGGCTCAGACGCCCGCCGGCGACGTGGTCTACATCGTCGCCGACAACAAGGCGCAGGCCGTCCCCGTTCGCGTCGGCGTGCAGACCGACACCCTATCGCAGGTGACGAGCCCGCGAGTGCGGCCCGGCGCGATGGTGATCACCACGCGTCCGGACGCGCTCAAAGACGGCAGCCTCGTGGCCGTCAGCGGGGCCAGCTCCGTATCATCCAACGGCGCGGTGCACTGACGATGCGCGGAAGAACTCCAGCGCGAGCACTCGTCGCTGTGCTCGCGCTAGGCCTTGTCGTGACCGGCGTGGCCCGGGCGCAGAACTCGCCCGATCAGGGTCCAGTCGTTCCGGGGGTGCAGATGCCGTCGCCGCAGCCGCAGCCGACGATCAGCGGCAGCCCGATCCCCTATCCCGCGTACGGCACTCCGGCGCCCGACGTCGCGCTGCTGCGGCCCAAAAAGGGCGTCCCGCAATCCATTTCTCTGGCGGACGCGATTCGGATCGGCGTTGCTCTGTCGCCGACGTTCGCTCTGCAAAACGCGCAGTGGGCGGCGATCCACGCCAAGTACGCGGCTTCCGTGCAAGCGTACTATCCCGGGCTGAGCGCGACGGCGCAGACCGCGAAGGAGTACAGTAACGGCACGACGTCGTCCACCGGCACCTCGGCGCGAGCGACGAGCAGCCCGGCCGCCATCGTTCCGGACGCCGCGTTCGGCTTGGCTACCCCGTCCGCGTACTCGCAGGCCACGGTGACCAACGAGTCGGTGGGGATCACGATCCAGCAGCTGATCTACGACGGCGGCCGGACGATCGCCAACATTCGCGCCGCGAAGGCGGCCGACATCGCCGGCCGCGCGACGCTACTGCGCCAGCTGGAGACGCTCGCGTTCAACGTCGCTACCTCGTACTACGCCGTGCTGGAAGACAACGCGACGGTCAACGCCGACGCGCAGCTCGTGCGCGAGTTCGAGGTTAACGAGGCCTCCGTCGCCGCGCAGATTCGTAACGGCGCCGCCGCGCGATCGGATATCGCCGCCGCGCAGTTCCAAACCGCGCAGGCGCGTGGCCAGCTCGTCACTGCGCAGGGCACGGCGATTGGCGCCCAGGCCACGTTCGCGACGACGCTCGGGCTCGACGCCGATTCGCAGGTCGTTCCAAAGGCCGTCACCGCGCAGCCTCCGCCGCCGAACCCGAACTATTCGGCCTCGCTCGCGCGGGCGCTCGTCATGCGTCCGGACTATATATCGGCAGCCTACGACGTCGAATCCGCCAAGGAAGGCTTGCGCTACGCGAAGCTCGCGCGCTTCCCGGTGCTGTCCGCGGGTGCGAGCGACACGATCAGCAAGCAGTTCATCAACTGTTTTTCGACGACCGAAACGCTCAAGCACGGCATCGTCGTTCCGGTGTCCGCTTGTCCCGGCCCGACGAGCTGGTCGAACGCCAAAGGACTCGGATTGAACCTCACGATTCCGATCTACGATCAAGGCGTCACGAACTATAACGTGGCCGTCGCAGCGTCGCAGCTCGATCAGGCGGTCGCCATGCTCAACAGCACGAGGCTGACCGTGGAGTCCGACGTGCGCTCGGCGCTCGCGACGCTGATCTCGGCGCGCGCATCGCTCGTGCAGGCCCGCTCCGAACTGACGTCGGCGCAGGTGTCGCTCGATGCGACGCAGGCTCAGTATAAAGTCGGCGCAACGACGATCCTGAACGTCGTCACCGCGGAGGCGAATCTCTCCACGGCGCAATCCGCCTACATCACGGCGCTGTACGGCGTGCAGAACGCCGAACAGAACTACCTGTATGCGACGGGGATCAGCGACGTTCAGATATAATCTGAGCCGGGCAAATGACCCGGGGAATCTCCGAAGCGCCGGCAACGATTTCGGATCCGGTCAACGCCGCGATCCTCGCCGTCTCGGAAGACCGCTTGACGGGTTCCAAACCGACCCGTTCGGCGAGATCGCGTCGCGCACGGGGATTCCGGTCGAAACCGTGATCGAGCGCATCGTCGCGATGCTGCGGGCGGGAACGATCCGGCGCGTCCGTCAGACGCTGCTGGCGACCAGCCTGGCGCAGGGCGCGCTGTGCGCGTGGGAAGTCGCGCCGGACCGGCTCGACGCGGCGTTCGATTTCATGTTCCGCGAGGATCCGTTCTCCGGACACGTCGTCATTCGCACGACCGACACCGTGTCGCGCCGGCAGCAAGTACCGCCTCTGGACGACGCTCAAAGTGCCGCAGGGTTTTTCGCTGCGCAAGCATGCGCGAGTGGCTGCGCGCGCGCGGTCGGCGCGGAGCACTTCCGGCTGATGCCGGCCAAGATGCTGTTTGCGCTGGGCGTCGGTCACGTCCGGCGGCGCGGCCTGGAGCCGGGCGCGCGGGCGCCGGATCCGGCGCGGCCGCTCGAGGCGTCCGTCGTCCAGCTCTCCGACTTGCAGTGGCGGGTCCTCGTCGCGCTCAAACGGGAGTTTGCGCCCGCCGAGATCGTCCGCGACGTGTGGTCGCGCGCGAGCCGCGCGAGGCCGGGGTCGATCTTGATGACCTTCGTCGGCGTCGCCCGGAGCCTAGAGGAGCGCCGGCGTCATCGGCCGGTTCTCGACGTTCCTCGAACACGTCAAGCCGACGGCCGGCAACGAGCGCGCGACGCGCTACAACGCGCTGTTCCATTGGGCCGTGCCGGCGGGCCGCGAGATCGACGCCGGCTGCGAGGTCGCACGCCATTACGTCATCACGCACGCGTATTGGCGCGAGGGCGGCCCCGAGTTTCACGACGTGAACGTCATGGCGGTCGCGCACGGCATGGAGAAGGAGCGGGTGCTGGCGCATAAGGCGGCCATCGACGAGCACCTGCGGGAGGCGGGCATCGACTTTCCGTATACCAACGTCTTCTGGGGCGGGCGCAGCGAGATCAAGCCGTCGGAGATCGCACCGATCGCGTATCGCGCGTTTTGCGAATCCCGTGGAATCGATCCCGAGACGATGCGCGCCGAGCCCGGGGAAGGAGCGTCTGCGTGAACGTCAAGGCGTTGTTGTCGCGTTGGCCGCTGGTCGCGGCCGCGCTGCCGTCGGGTGTACGAAGAGCTCGACGACCGGCGCCGGGGGCGCCGCGCATTCGTGGACGCAACCGCGGCGTCTTTAAGTTCTCGGAGGCCTCGGATCCCAAGAATCTCAATCCGGCGCTGAACTCCGCCACGCCGACGCTGCGATCTCTCGATGTTCATCTTTTCGTGGACGATCCGCTACGACTCGAAGGCGTAACCCGGTGCCGGACGCGCTGCGCGAGATCCCCACCGTGGCCAACGGCGACGTCAGCAAAGACGGCCTGACGCTGAAGTACAAGCTGCGGCCGAACATCAAGTGGCAAGACGGCGCGCCCTTGACGTGCAACGATCTGAAGTTCACCTGGCAGGTCGTGATGAACACGCACAACAACGTCGTCACGACCGACGGCTACAAGAACATCGGCAGCATCGACTGCAGCGATCCGCTAAGTCGCGGTCATTCACATGAAGAAGCTCTACGCTCCGTACCTGCAGCAGCTCTGGAGCGTGAACGGGAACGCGCCGATCCTGCCGGCGCACATCCTCGCCAAATACAACGACGACAAGGGCTCCTTTAACACCGCTCCCTACAACGCGCTGCCGATCGGCAGCGGTCCGTTCAAGGTCGTCGCGTGGAACCGCGGTCAGGACGTGCGGATGGTGGCCAATCCATACTTCTATTTCGGGAAGCCGAAGCTGAACGAGGTCATCTACAAGATTCTCCCCGACGAGAACACGATGCAGACGCAGCTGCAGACGCACGAGATCGACATGCTGGCCGTCGGCTCGGCGATGAAGTGGCCGCAATACGCGGCGTTGGCGGCGGATCCCGCCAACGGCATTGTCGCAGTTCGCGTCGACTCGTTTCAATTCTCGCACATCGACTTCAACCTGCGGCACCCGATCGTCAGCGATCGCAACGTGCGCCGTCGCGCTGGCCTACGCGACCGACCGCAACGAGATCATCAGCAAGATCCTCCACGGTTCCGCGATTCCGGCCGAGACGGATCAGTCTCCGAAGCTATCGTGGGCGTATACCAACGACATCACGCACTACCCGTACGACCCGGCGAAGGCGCGCGCCGTCTTGGATGCCGACGGATGGAAGGTCGGGCCGGACGGGATCCGCGTGAAGAACGGCCAGCGGCTGGAGTTCACGCTCAGCACGCAGACCGAGTCGAACTACGGCAAGGCCTTGCAAACCGTGCTTCAGCGCCAGTGGCGCGAGGTCGGCGTGCAGGCCGACGTCAAGAACTATCCGGCGAGCCAGTTTTTCGACAACTCCACCAACGGCATTTTGCAGGGCGGCCACTACGACGCCGCGGGATTCAGCTGGGCGGCCGCCGCCGATCCGGACGACAGCCCGATCTACTCCGGGGACAACCTGGCGCCGCACGGACAGAACGCGATGTTCTGGGACAACCGCGTAGCGACGGCGGCGATGAACGACGCGCTCTCGACGATCGATCAGGCGCGCCGCAAGCGCGACTACGTCATCGTGCAGCAGCAGCTCTCGTACGACGTTCCGACCATCATCATCTATTTCTCACGCGTGCCGTACGTGTATAACAGCGATTTGCAAGGGCTTCGACCCGTCCCCCGTCATCTCGGTCTTCTGGGACCCGTGGAACTACTCGATTTAGGAGCATGTTGGCAATGAAATCACGACTGGTCTTCGCTGCGGCTTGCGTCGTTCTCGGTGGGCTCTGCGCCTGCACGAAGACCGGCGGCCTCTCGACCGGAGGGAACTCGTGGACGCAGCCGCACGTGTTGCGGTTCGCCGATGCGGGCGACGTGAACACGCTCAACCCGCATCTCGGGCAGTTCGCCGACGTCGGGTACCTGTCGTCGATGACGATGGCCTATTTGATCAAGTGGGACGCGCACAACAATCCGTACCCGGAGCTCGCGACGCAGGTGCCGACGCAGGCCAATGGCGGCGTCAGCAAGGACGGCGTGACGATCACGTTCCACGTGCGGCACGGCGTGCGCTGGTCGGACGGCGCGCCGTTCAACGCGGACGACGTGGTGTTCTCGACCAATGTCGTGAACAACCCCGCCAACAACGAGGTCGGCCGGCTAGGGTGGGACCAGATCACGAAGATCGACGAGCCCGACAAATACACCGTCGTCTACCATCTGAAGAAGCCCTACTCGCCGTTCATCGAGACGTTCTTCTCGACGGCCGGCGCCAACCCGTGCATCCTCCCCAAGCATTTGCTGGCGCAGTATCCGAACATCAACCACGTCGCGTACAACTCACTTCCGGTCGGCATCGGACCGTTTAAGTATCTGCGCTGGGATCGCGCGCAGAACGTCGTGCTCGTTCCGAATCCATACTATTTCCGCGGACAGCCGCGGCTGCGGGAAGTGATCTTCAAGATCATTCCCGATCGCAACACCGTGCTCTCTCAGCTCCAGTCGCACGAGCTCGACATGTGGCACCTCGTCCCGGGCGCGTACCTATCGCGCGCGCAAGGGATCCCGGGGATCACGATCTTGCGCCAGCCGAGCTACTTCTACAACCATCTCGACTTCAACGTCGGGCGCCCTACGGTGAGCGATCCGGTCGTGCGCGAGGCGCTGCGGCTGGCGATCGACCGCAAGACGCTGATCGACAAGATCGGCCACGGCGTCGGAATTCTGCAAGAGGTGACGACGCCGAAGGTTGCGCCGTATGCCGTGTCGTCGATCCCGCCGGTCCCGTTCGACATCGCGCACGCCAACGCGCTGCTCGATAAAGACGGTTGGGCTCGCGGCGCGGACGGCATACGAGCAAAAAACGGCGTGAAGCTCTCGCTCGAATACGCCGCGACGGCCGGTTCGCAGGACGCCGACGAGGCGATCGAGCTCGAGCGCTCATGGTGGAAGCAGATCGGCGTCGACATCACCGTCCGCCACTACCCGACCGCGCTGATGTTTGCTCCGCTGCAGCAAGGCGGCATAGTCTACGGAAACAAGTGGGACATCATCGGGTTCGCGTGGCTCAACGAGGCGATCGGCGACCAATCGGCCTATCTGTCGTGTCGTGCGTTCCCGCCCAACGGCCAGAACAACACGCGCTGGTGCAACCCACGCGCCCAAAAGGCGATGGACGCGCTGTTCGCGCACTACGATCAGCCGCAGCGCAATTCGGACGTCCTCACGATCCAGCAGGAACTCGTCAAGGACGTGCCGATGATCGTCACGTCGCTGCGCGAAGACATCTTCGCCTATAACAGCGATCTGAAGAACTTCCACCCCAACGCGATCACGCCGTTCGACAACATGATGAATGTCGATATATAGCAAACGTCAGGAGTGCGCAGCCTAAGAGCGGAAGCGAGCGCAACAGCGACCACGCGGGAACGGCGGCAAGCAGCCCGCTCGCGCGTTGCTCGGCGAGCCACACGGCGGCCGGCGACGCGTTTGCCGCTGCGTGGAAATCCGAGAGCGCATCGGGCCAGATCGGCATGAGATGGCGCACCGCGAGGAAGGCTGCGATTGCGAATAGTGCCGTCACCGCGACACCGGCCGGCACCGCGCGGCGCAGCTCGAGCGGTTGGCCGAGCGCGACGAATGCCGCGAATGCGGCGATGGCGAGGAGCAGGGACTGAATGATGCCGGTCGGGCGCTGCGCCAGCCCCAGCCAGTCGACGCCCACCAGCAGCGTGCCGGCCAGCGCGAGGGCGCGCGCAATCCCGCGCGTGCGCAGCGCACACCATAGCGCGGCCGCAAACGCGACGACCAGATCGTGCTCGTGGACGAAGGCGGCAGCGAACGGCGCGAGCGCCGAAAACGCGGCGAAGCGGGCGAAGCGCTCGCGTACGCGCGACGCGATCGCAACTGCCACCGCGACCGCAGCGGCCGCGACGGCGAAGCCGGCCGCTCGGGCCGCGACGGAATTCGCGCCAAGACCGTATGCGATCGCCGCCGGGCTGAACTGGATCGCGTCGAAGCGTTCCGCCGCGGCGTGCGCCGCGAGTATGCGCGCGTACTCAAGCGGCCATCCCCACCCCGCGACGAGCACGCCGAGAGCGTAGCTCGTGAGGACGCCGGCCAACAAAGCGAGGGTCGCGCGGTTGCGACCGAGCTGCGAGAGCAGTCCTAGCGCGGCGTTGGGCTGCGCGAACGCGACGCACGCGCAGGCAACCGCGCCCGCGAGAGAGCGATCCGCGACGACGACGAGCCCACAGGCGCCGGCGAACGCCGGCAACGCGGCTTGCCCGAGTGCCAGGGCGCTCGAGATCGGGGCGAACGCGATCGCGATCAAAACAGAGCCGAAAAAGGTCGTAGCCCCGCGCGGCGCGCCTGCGCCGGCAACGACGGCGGCGACCAGCGCCAGCAGCGCCATCGCGAGCACCGCCCACCAGGCGCGCGTGGCGGCGTCGTAGCTCGACCGCGCAACCAGGCTCCACGCGAGCAGCGTCGCCGGCGGCCCTACGAACGGCAGCAGCTCGTCGTGCGCGGCGTCGACGCCTGGGACGCGCCGCTCCGCATTCCAAATTGTTCTTCCGTACGGATCGGCGCCGGCGTTGTGCGTTACGCCGGCCGACCAATACGCCTCGAAGTCGCGCGCGAGCGGGCCCGGTGTGCGCACGGGCCGGGCCGCCAGGATGGCGATTGCAATCGCCGCGCAGGCCGCGCCCAGGAGCCATCGGCGCGTCACCACGCAGTGGTCGCCGGCGCACCCGGCACCGCGATCAGGTGCGCCTGCGCCATGACGAAGAACAGGCCGAGCAGCGTCGCGAGATACCACACGCTGACGCGCAGCCGCGCGGCAAACGTCATGCGTTGGGCGCGCGGATCGACGTGGCCCCGCCACGCCGCCAGCATCGCCGGAAGTCCCAGCAGACCGATGATCGCGACGAACAGTATCGGGATGTGGAAGAAGATGGCGAACGCGACGAAGAGCGCGAACCCGACGATCCAGAGCGGCGGCCACAGCGCGCCGATGATACGCCCGCCGTCGAACGGCGGCATCGGGATCATATTGAAGAGATTCAAGAACGCCGAGAGGTCGGCGCATGCGTACCAGAAGCGGTCGTGCTGGGCCAGTCCCATCGCGTAGCACACGGCCGCGAGCCCGAGCCCCACCAGTGGGCCGGCGAGCGCGATGTACGCATCCTGTTCGAGGTCGTCGGGCGGGGTGCCGGCGGTGAACGCTCCGAGCATCGGAACGAAAGCCGGCAGGCGCGCCGGCAGTCCGTATGCGCGAAACGCGAAGTAGTGTCCGAGCTCGTGGGCGAGGAGGAGCAGCATCACGACCGCCGCCAGCTTCCAGCCGAAGATCACGATGTAGATCCATAGCGAGAGCAAGAAGGTCCAGCTTACGCCGATCAGCTTAGCGCCGACCAGCAGCAGAAACTTGAACTTCAGGACGAACGCGAGCAGCGCCGCGAGCACCGCGCCGATGCCGCCGCTCGCACGCCGTCGCGCGGGTGCCGGCGACTCCGGTTCCTGGCCGGATGAGGGTGGCAGGTATTGCACGAGCCTGTCTTCAACCGCGTCGCGTGCCGGTCATCGTGATCGTGGGCGGAGGTTTCGCGGGAATCGCCGTCGCGCGGCGGCTCGAACGTCGCCTGCGTGCCGGAGAGGCCGAGATCGTGCTGCTCAGCCGCGACAACTACAGCCTCTTCACCCCGATGCTGCCGGAGGTAACGTCGGGCGAGCTCGAGGTGCGTCACGTCGTGACGCCGATACGCGAGCAGCTGGCCCGCGCGCGCTTCGTGTTGGCGGACGTGGACGCAATCGACGTAGACCGGCGCGATGTGACGTACCATCACGTGCTGACCGGGACGAGAGTCGTTCAAGCTTACGATCATCTGGTTTTGGCGCTTGGCTCGTCGACGTCGACCTTCGGCCTGCCGGGGATCGCCGAGTACACGTGGCCACTCAAGCGGCTCGAAGATGCGGACGCGCTGCGCAACCACCTGGTCTGGCTGTTGGAACTCGCCGACACGATCGCCGACGAAGCGCGGCGGCAGCGGCTCCTGACGCTCGTCGTCGTGGGCGGCGGGTTTACCGGCGTGGAGACCGCAGGCGAGATCGTCGAGCTCTTTCGCAGCGTCTTGCGATTCTACAGGGAGCTGAGCGTCGACGAGGTGCGCATGATCCTCGTCGAGGCGGGACCGACGCTGTTGGCCGGCCTGCCCCCTAAGATGGGCGAGTACTCGCGGCGCGTCCTCGAGCGCCGCGGCATCGAGGTGCTCCTGGGCGACGGCGTCACGGGAGCGGACGACCGCGGCCTGACGTTAACGAGCGGCCGCCGCATAGAGTCGGAGACGATCGTCTGGAGCGCCGGCGTGAAGCCGTCGCCGACGATCGCATCCGTCGCGTTGCCGACGACCAAACGCGGCGCGGTCAACACCGAGCGCGACATGCGCGTGAAAGGATTCGACGACGTCTGGGCCCTCGGCGATTGCGCCGCGATCCCGGATGGAGCGGGCGGCGTGTATCCCATGACCGCGCAACACGCGATTCGCGAGGGACCGCAGCTCGCGGACAACATCGTCGCGGTGCTTCGCGGCAAGCCCACGACGCCGTTTCGATATCGGTCGCTCGGCATGATGGCGGCGCTCGGAGGCCGCAAAGCGGTGGCCCAGCTCCCCGGGAACGTCGTCATCACCGGTTTCATCGCGTGGTTCTTCTGGCGCACGTACTACCTGCTGCGTCTCCCGGGGCTAGACCGCAAGCTGCGCGTGGCGTTCGACTGGACGCTCGAGTTGCTCTTTCCGCGCGACACGGCGGAGCTCCGACTCGGCGAGCGCGAAGGCGAGGAAGCGGCTACCAAGAGATAGTCCGCTCGCCGTAGAACGCCTTTCCCATGCTGCGCGAGCCGATCGAACGCCTCATCCGTGACCCGAAGGAGTTCACCGATGGGGTGGGCTTCCCGGATCCGGCGGAAATTCGGATCTACGACGAAACGCTGCGGGACGGCGAGCAGATGCCGGGCGTGTGCTACACGCCCGAGCAGAAGCTCGAAATCGCTAGAGTGCTCGCGGACATCGGCGTGCACGTGATGAGCGTCGGCTTTCCGGCCGCGTCTAAAGGAGACTGCCGCACGCTGCAACTCGTGATGGACGCCAAGCGCCGCGGGCAGCTGGGCGACGTCGAGATCGTGGTAATGTGCCGCAGCAACCGCAACGACATCGACGTCACCGTGCGCACGCTGCACGAGGTCGGCGTCGAGCCGCGCGACGTAACGTTCTTCATCTTCACGAGCGGGAGCGATCTGCACCTGAAGTATAAGATCGGCAAGACGCTGCTGCGCTACGAGGGCCGCGACGAGCGAGAATGGCTGGAGCTGCCCTTGTCGTTCTATCGCGCCGCGAACATCCGGCTGCAGTGCGACGCGATTCGCCACGCGCGCGCCTGCGGCGTCGATCGCGTCGAGTTCGGCGCCGAGGATGGGAGCCGCGGCGACGTCGACTACTTCATCGAATACTTCAAGGCCGGCCTCGACACCGGCGGCACGCGCCCGGCCTGGCCCGACACCGTCGGGACGCTCACTCCCGAAGCCACGCGCTGGTATTGCTCGCGCATCGTCGGTGCGCTGCCCGAGGGCCTCCCCATCGTCGCCCACCTCCACAATGACTACGGCCTGGGCACGATCAACGCCATCGTCGCTACGTCATGCGGCTTCAAGGTGATCTCGGTCACGGCCAACGGCTACGGCGAGCGCGCCGGTAATGTCAAGCTCCACGAGTTCGTAGTAGCACTGCGCGTGCTCTACGGCATCGAGCTGCCCGGCTTCAAGTACGGCAAGCTGCGCGATCTCGCGCGCTTCATGGAGCGGATGAGCGGAATTCCGCTGCAGCAGCACGAGCCGATCGTCGGCTCGAAAGTCTTTGCGCACGAGTCCGGCATCCACACGCAGGCGATGCTGATCGACCGCCGGATGTACGAGGCGGTTCCCGCGGAGCTCGTCGGCGGCGGGACGAGCTGGGTCTTCGGCAAGCACACCGGCGCCGCGCTCGTCGAGGACACCCTGCGCCGGCAGCATCGGCGCCTCGCGCGAGCCGGCGTCGAACCGAGCCCTGAGCTTGCGCACCGCGTCACCGACGAGGTCAAACGTCTGCGCGAGGAGCGCGCCGCCTCGAGCAAGAGCGAAGAGACGATCGAGCTCTACGAAGCCGCGATGCGCAGACTCTCGCTCAACGAAGATGACGTCATCGAAATTGCCCTCGCGCTCGGAGCGCCTGCGAAAGCCTCCTGAGTTTTCTCTACGTGGGCTTTGCGCTCGGCGGCGGATGACCGCCGTGCCCGACCGGATTGCCATCGGCCGACGGATGCGGGGATGGACTGACTTTAGGATGCTGTCCGCTCTGCGGCGTCTTCTTCACCGGGTGCGTTCCGTGCAACGCCGGACAGTGCGGCGGGTGACCCACCGGATTCCCGTCCGAGGGGCAAGCCGTCGGTGTCGATCCGCTGGCCGACGCGCCGAAAAGCGGGGTCAATCCGAAGAGAGCCGCGAAAACGGCCAGCGGAACGAAGATTTTTTTCGGTGTGATCATGGGCAGCGATTCGGCGCCGGCTCGCTTCCCTCCCGGCTAGGCCCGGCCACCGTGTCACGCCATGCGCTGGCACGGCCGGATTCGCAGCAACGAGCGTCGGGAACGTCCCATATATGCCGAAGCATCGCCGATACACCGAGAAAGGACACCGTCAGGTCGAGCACATCAAGGAGAGCGAGGAGCAGCGCGGCCACTCAGCCGAGGAGGCCGAAGCCATCGGCTACGCTACCGTCAACAAGCAAAATCCGGCCAAGCACCGCTATACTGCCAAGGAGAAGCGCCAGGCGGAGCACATCATGGAGTCGGAGGAAGCTCGCGGAAAGTCACAAGTCGCCGCCAAACGCATCGCCTACGCAACAGTAAACAAACACGCCAAATAAGCGTCACGGCGCGATGATCGCGTGTAACGTAATGCCGCAGAGGCTTCCGACCGCCGAGCGGAGCCATGGATGGCGGGAGCGAGGCGGCGGAGCCGCAGGAGCGGAGCCCGGATGGTGGAGCGACGAGCGGCTCTGCGGCGTTATGTTACAGGCGATCGCAGCGCACGCCAAGGCTACGCTTGGGAGCCGAGGCGCCAGGTTGCGACGAAGGCCTTGAAGACGACGGCGAAATCATCGTGGACGAAGCGGACGCTGCGCGTTCCGGTGCGCTCGAAGCTGGGAATCGTAGCGACGAGATGCGCTTGCGCCGCGGTGACCAGCTGCACGTCGAGCGTGATTGGCGGCTCGAAGCGGAACGGCTTGGCGGCGGCGGCGTCGCGGACCGCCTCTTCGGCGACGCTGCGAATCGCGCGACCGGCGGCCGCCGGCGTCATAGAGGCGACCGCGCGGTTTCCGATCGAGTCCTTGACGGCGACGCCGCGAACCCACGGCATCTGAGCGCGGACTTCTTCGATGGTGGTTCGATCGCCCGTTACGAGTAAGAGCGGCACGCCGTAGTAGCCTAGGAGCGCGGCGTTGATCGTCGCCTCGCTGCATACCACGCCGTTGAGGTGCGCCTCGTAGATGACCGACGGCGTGTATGTGTGGCACAGCACGGCGTCCACGGCGCCGGCGCTGCCGTGGTACCCGACGAAGAACGCGCCGCCGAAACTGCCGTCGCAATCTTGCACCATCGAAAACGGCTTGCGATTTCCGAAGACGATGCGGATGTCTTCCGGCAAATCGTCGAGCAGCAGGTTGCGCATCGGACCGTGCCCGTCGTTGACGAGGACGCCGGCGGCGCCGCCCGCCCGAGCGCCCTCGATTGCGCTGCGCACCTCCTGCGTATAGTGGCGCCGGTAGATGGAGTAATCGGCACCCGGCGTGCGTGCGTCGACCTGCTCCCAGGCGCAGACGCCCGCGACCCCCTCCATGTCGCTCGAGATGTAGAGCCGCACGGCGTCAGGCGATGGGATCGGCCGCTGCAGCGATGCGCGTCGCCGCAACGAAGGCCTCGAAGAGCTGTGCGTATTCCGCGCTCGCGAACCGCACCGCGCGTCCTCCGATCCGCGCGAAGCCCGGCATGAGCTCGATGAAATCGGCGTGCTCGACATGCGCCGTCTCGATCGTCAGCTCGTACGGCGGCTCGAAGAGAAACGGCGATGCGCGACCGATGCACGCGATCGCCTCGCGCGCTCCGGCGCGAATTGCGTCTTGGGCTTGCCCGCGGCGTCATCGAGTTGACCGACGAGTAGCCGATGGCGTCCTTCACGGCCACGCCCACGGCCCAGGGCAGCGCCTTCGTCGTCTCCTCGACGATCGTCCGATCGCCGGTGATCAACACGACCGGCACGCCGAAGCTGCCCGCAAGCGCGGCGTTGAGCAGCGCCTCGCTACAGCGTCTGCCGTTGACGCTCACGGAGTAGATGGCGTCCGAATAGGTGTGCGCGAGCGTCGCTGCCGCGCCGGCTTGCGCGTGGTAGCCGGTGAAGAACGCGGCGTCGATTCCGGAATCGATGCCGGCCGCCATGCTCCACGGCTTGGGAGCGCCCGAAATGACGCGCAGGTCGTCGTCATCGGGCAGCTCGTCGAACAGGAGATTGCGCATAGACCAGTGCGAATCGTTGACGAGAACGCGGCGGACCCCGGCGTCGCGCGCGCCCTCGATCGCCGCGCGCACCTCGAGCGTCATATAGCGTCGGAAGATCGGATACTCGTGCGCGTCGCTGGGATCGACCTGCTTCCACGAACAGACCCCCGCAGTGCCCTCCATGTCGCACGAGATGTAAACGTTCACTTGCCCAGCGCCTCGCGGGCCTGCGCCAGGCCCGTCTGCGCCGCAACGTTGTGCGGGTTCGCGCGCAGCGCCCGCTCGTACAGCGGAATCGCCGGCTCGAACTTGTTTGCGGCGAGATACATGTCGCCCAGCTGCGTCAGCGCGACGTCGTCGTTCGGATGCGCGGCGATCCGCCGGCGCAGGGTCTGCAACGCTGCCACGACGGGAGCCGGCGGCCCGCCCTCGACGGCATTCTGCGAGCCCTGCCGCTGGGCCGCCGCGGTCTCCTGTGCGGGCGCGGCCTTACCGAACACCGATCCGGTGACGCCGAATCCGACGGCGACGAGATACGCCATCGTACAGAGAAAAATCGCGCCGATCACGACGACGATCGGAATGTAGATTCTAGGAGGCAGGCCGCCGAGCGCATCTGACTGCACGAAGAGTCGGTTAGACACCCGGCGAATGAAATCTTTTAGCGTGTTGCACACCGAAGCCGACTTGCAGTTGCTCTTCGCCCGCTTGAACTATCAGTTCTTCAACGGCGAAGTGCCGGACTGCAGGATCCGCTATAACGCGCGCTTCTCGAATTCGGCCGGACGAATCACGTACGGCGCGCGCCCGTTGCTGATCGAGCTGTCGCCCAAGCATTTCAAGCAGCACCCCGAGGCGCTGACGGATACGCTTCTCCACGAGATGGTGCACGCGTGGTGCTACGCTAAATTCCGCGACACGGGACACGGCGCGCGCTTCAAGCGGAAGTTGCGCGACTGCGGCCTCGATTCGATCTATCACGACCTGGGGAGCGCCGCGCCCACGAAGGAATCGAGTAAACGCTACATCCTCCGCTGCGAAGGGTGCGCCTTCGAGACGCTGCGCCGCAACCGCCCGCGCAAGGCCGCGAGCTGCCCGCGCTGCAACAAACGCGGTTTCGACGCGCGCTATCCGCTGACGATCTACGAGATCGTCGGGATGCGCACGGTGGGAACGACAATTGACGTACTGCGCGCCGCTCGAAAGGGTGGATAGTATGGAGATGGTCGAGAAGGCAGCTACGCGCGTCGAGTCCGACTCGATGGGCAAGATCGAGGTCCCCGCCGACAAGTATTTCGGCGCGCAGGCAGCGCGCTCGCTGGTGCATTTCGACATCGGCGACGGCGCGTGGCCCCGCGACGTCATGCCGAGACAGGTCGTACACGCCATGGCCGTGCTGAAGAAGGCCGCGGCGCTCGTCAATCACGAGCTCGGGAAGCTGGATGCGGAGCGAGCGCGGTTCATCGTCGCGGCGGCCGACGAGGTCGTCGAAGGGAAGCTGGACGCTCACTTTCCGCTGCGCGTCTGGCAAACCGGTTCGGGCACGCAGACGAACATGAACGTCAACGAGGTGATCTCGAACCGCGCCATCGAGCTCGCGGGCGGCGAGATGGGCTCCAAGAAGCCGGTGCATCCCAACGACCACGTGAATATGTCCCAGTCGTCCAACGACACGTTCCCCACCGCGATGCACGTCGCCGGAGCGCAGGGGATGGCGGAGATGCTTCCGGCAGTCCAGGCTCTGCGCGACGCGCTCAATTCCAAGACCAACGCGTGGTCGCACATCGTCAAAGTCGGCCGCACGCACCTGCAGGATGCGACGCCGCTCACCCTCGGTCAAGAGTTTTCCGGATACGTCACGCAGCTGGATCGCGCGATGGCGGCCTGTAAGGACGCGCTGCGGCCGCTCTACGACCTCGCAATCGGTGGAACCGCCGTCGGTACCGGGCTCAACGCTCATCCCGAGTTCGGCGAGCGGACCGCGCGCAAGATCGCCGAGCTGACCGGCCTGCCGTTCCGTTCGCACCCGAACAAGTTCACGGCGCTCGCCTCGCACGACGACTTCGTCTTCGCCTCCGGCGCGCTCAAGATGCTCGCCGCGGCCCTGATGAAGATCGCCAACGACATCCGTTGGCTCGCCTCGGGACCGCGCGCGGGAATCGGCGAGCTCGTGCTTCCCGAGAACGAGCCCGGCAGCTCGATCATGCCCGGCAAGGTCAACCCGACGCAGTCGGAGGCGATGACCATGGTGTGCGTGCAGGTCTTCGGAAACGATCTCGCCGTCAGCTTCGGCGCGTCGCAGGGCAACTTCGAGCTCAACGTCTTCAACCCGGTCATGATCTACAACTTCCTGCACTCGACGACGCTGCTGCGCGACGCCTGCACGATGTTCCGCGAGCACGCCGTGGAGGGGCTGCAGGCCAACGAGGAGCAGATCAGACGCTACCTCGACGAGTCTCTGATGGTCGTCACGGCGCTTTCGCCGCACATCGGTTACGACAAGGCCGCCGAGATCGCCAAGAAGGCGCACCACGAGAAGACGACCCTCAAGAGCGCGGCCCTCGCGCTCGGACACGTGACCGAGGCGGAGTACGACCGCATCGTCGTGCCCAAGGAGATGACGGCCCCACACTAGAGCGATCGCCAGACGAGCGTGACGGCGGCGATCACGAGCGCGATCGCGACGACGATCAGGAGCTGCGGCGACCGCAGCCGGAGCGAGAGCCGTGCGCCGATGGGGCCACCCAAGAGGCCGCCGGCGACGAGCGGCACGACGTCGGATCCGACGACGTCGCGCTGGAGGATGTGCGTGATCAAGCCCGGCGGCGAGGCGAGCAGGATGGCGAATTGCGACGTCGCGCTGATCGCGTGAGCCGGCAGCTCCGAGAAATAGAGGAACGCCGGGACTAAGATGATTCCGCCACCCAATCCGAATAGGCTCAGGAATATTCCGACCAGGAACCCGAGGCCGAGCGCCCCGCGGTAAGACATCCCCTTGATCTCGTGGATATGATGCGCCTCGGGCCGCCCGGCCATGCGCCGCTCCGCATTCCTCGCCATGTCGACGGCCACGGCGATCAGCAAGATCGCGAGCAGCACGTCAAAGATGCGGGCCGGAATGTGCAGCGACAGCATCGCGCCGAAGATGCTGCTGGGAAGCGCGCCGAGCGCGATCAGCAGCCCGATCTTCAGGTGGACGCGCTGGTGAAGTAAATAGGTCAGCGCACCACTCGCGCTGTTGGCGACGATCAAGACGAGCGACGTGCCGGCCGCGTCGGCGGGCGAAAACCCGAGCAAGAGGCGGAGCAACGGAACGAGCACGAAGCCGCCGCCGAGCCCGACCATCGAACCGAAGACGCTCGCGGCGAACGCGGCGACGAAGAGCTCTAACGGTAATCGAAGCCGGCTTAGTTCGATCGTCCGATGTACCGGCGATCGCGCGTGTCGATGCGGATGACGTCGCCGGTTTCGACGAAGAGCGGAACGTTGACGGTCGCGCCGGTCTCGAGCCGAGCGGGTTTCGTCGTGTTCGTAGCGGTGTCGCCGCGGAAGCCGGGGTCGGTCTCAACGATCTTTAACTCGACATGCGCGGGCAGGTCGACGCCGATGGCCGCGCCGTCGTGAAACTGCACGTCGACGACCATGCCGTCTTTCAGGAAGTCCGCGGGACCGCCGATCAGGTCGCGCTGAAGCGTCACGTTCTCGAACGTCTGCTGGTCCATGAAGTGATAGCCGTCGGCGTCGTTATAGAGCATCTGCATCTCGCGGTTGTCCACCAGCGCGCGCTCGAGCTTCTCCCCCGCGCGAAACGTTCGCTCCAGCGTCGTGCCCGTCTTGACGTTCTTCAGTCGCGTGCGCACGAAGGCCGATCCCTTTCCCGGCTTGACGTGCAGGAACTCGATGACGGTCCAGAGCTGGCCGTCCACGACGATGGTCACGCCGTTGCGGAGATCGTTTGAGGAAATCATGGGTGCTGAGAGTACGGGCCGCGGGAACGCGAGCCCTTGCCGATCGGACTCTCGGTTCCCGCCCGTAAGCGAGCGATGTTGTCGCGATGACGGATGAAGATGATCATTGCCGCTAAGAGTCCGTAGCCTGTTTCCGGGAGCGAGCGAGTGAAGCCGTAGATCGCGATCGGCGCGAGCGTGCTGCCCAGCAGCGAGCCGAACGAAGAGTACCGCGTCAAGGCCGCGCCGGCGATCCAACCGCCGACCGCGACGATCCCCGCGGGCCAGCTCAGCGCGAACACGGCGCCGAACGAGGTCGCCACGCCCTTGCCGCCGCGGAATCGCAGCCACGGCGAGAAGCAGTGCCCGAGGATCGCACCAGCGGCGACGAGGCTTCCCATGAGCTGATCCGACGGCGGGAAGTTCTCCATGTCGACGTGTCCGCGAAAGAAGCTCTGCGCCCAGAGAGTTGGCCCGAAGCCCTTAGCCGCGTCGAGCAGGAGCACCGCGATCGCTCCCGCCGCACCGAGCGTCCGCAGCGCGTTCATCGCTCCGATGTTGCCCGACCCCTGCCCGCGGATGTCGGTGCGATAGAACAGACGGCCGACGACGTAGCCGAACGGAATCGAGCCGATGAGAAATGCCGCGATGAAGGTGGCGACGACGATCGCGATCACGGTCAGCAGGATGCCGGTCGCCACCGATTGCGGAAGCCCGATGTCGCTCATTCCACGTCCTTGAGCTCGCGGCGCGCGAGGAAGCGCAGCGTCAACACAACGCCTTCGAAATCGAAGTGCCGGCGGATGACATTCTCCAAGAACCGGCGATAGTGCGCCTGGACGAGATCGGGATCGTTGCAGTGCAGCACCACGATCGGCGGGTGCGTTGCGGGCTGCGAAGCATAGTAGATGCGCGGGATGCGGCCGCCCACGGTGGAGGGCGGGTGAGCGATGACGGCGTCGCGGACGATCGTGTTGAGTTGCGGCGTCGGAATGCGCCGGTCGAGATTCTCCGCAACGCCCGCGACGATCGGCATCAGGCTCCCCAAGCGGCGATGCGTCTTGGCCGATAGGAACGTGATCGGCGCGAACGATGCGAAGGGCAGAGCCTCGCGCACCGCCTCCGTGAGCTCGGCCTGGTTGAAGTCGCCGCCCTGCTCGCGTACGAGATCCCACTTATTGCCGACGACGATGAGCGCCTTGCGCTCCTCGATCGCGATGCCGGCCAGTCGGCGGTCCTGCGCTAAGATGCCGGTCATCGCATCGAACACGAGCAGCGCGACGTCGCAGCGCGCGATCGCGCCTAGCGAGCGAAGCGCCGCGTAGTACTCGATCGCGCCGTGCGCCTCCGGTTTCTTGCGCACGCCGGCGGTGTCGACCAGCCGAAAAGAACGCCCGTGCCAGTCGAACTGCGAGTCGATCGCGTCGCGCGTCGTGCCCGGTGCCGCGGAGACCAACGCGCGTTCCTCGCCTAGCAGCGCGTTGACCAGAGAACTCTTGCCGACGTTCGGGCGCCCGATTACCGCCAGCGCCAGCTCGCCCTCCGCTGGTGTGTCGGCACTCTCCGACGGCAAGAGGTCGACGATGCGGTCGAGCAGATCGCCCGTCCCCTCGCCGTGGATCGCCGACACCGCGACCGGCTCGCCGAAGCCTAGCCGCGCAAACTCGGCGGGAACGCTCGCGGCGGCGCTCGTCGGCTTCCGCCTTATTGGCGACGAGCACGATCGGCCTGCGCTTGTGCCGTAGGATACGCGCGACATCCTCGTCGAGCGCGTGGAGTCCCGTTTGCGCGTCCACGACCATCAGCACGACGTTCGCCTCCTCCGCCGCGGCCTCGGCCTGCCGGCGGGTCGCTTGCGCGAGCGCCGCGCCATGGGCGACCGCGGCGGTCGGATCAATGCCCGCGGTGTCGACTAGGCTGAAAACGCGGCCGCGCCAGTCGCAGAGAGCGTATAAACGATCGCGCGTCACGCCCGGGGTGTCCTCGACGATCGCCAGGCGACGACCGATTAGGCGGTTGAAAAGCGCGCTCTTCCCCACGTTCGGTCGCCCGACGATCGCGACGGTGGCGGGCCGGAGCGCCCCGTCCGTTTGGGGCTTCTCGAGCTCGTGCACCCCGCTCACTTCGCAGTGGGGCCGAGCGGGACCCGGGCCGGAACGGCCGAGGCGTCGAGCGAACTGCGGAATCCAAAGAATATGCCCACTATCTACATCGAGACCTTCGGGTGTCAGATGAATGAGGCCGACTCGCGGTATATCGCCGAACGCGCGCTAGACGCCGGATACAGCGTCGCGCGCGCCGCGGAAGACGCCAATGTCGTCGTTCTCAATACCTGCACCGTTCGCGACAGCGCGGAACGCCGCGCTTACGGACGCATGAATCATCTGCAAGTGCCCTCAAGCACCGCGATCCGTCTTTACGGTTGGTCGTCACCGGCTGCTTGGCGGAGCAAGACCGCGATCGCATGCAGGTACTGGCGCCGCACGTCGACGCCGTCTTCGGCACGCGCGAGCTCGTGCGATTGGGCGATCAGCTGGCGGCCTGGTCTCAGGCGCCACCGCTTTCCCACGCGAGCGCCGGCGAGATGCTGCGCTTCGCCATGGGCGGGACTGCCGACGGGGTGACCGATGAGTTTTCGCACCTGCGGGCCTTCGTCACAGTTCAGAGAGGCTGCTCGTACTACTGTACGTTCTGCATCGTGCCGCACGTGCGCGGCCGCTTCGACCATCGTCCGCGAACCGAGATTCTCGCCGAGGCAGCGGACCGCGTGGCACGCGGCGCGCGCGAGATCGTCCTCGTCGGGCAAACGGTCAACGCATGGCACGACGCGGGCGGGGCGGACTTCGGCGATCTCTGCCGCGACGTCGCGTGCCTGCCCTCGCTCGAGCGGCTGACGTTCATCTCGCCGCACCCCAAGGATTTCACCGAGAAGATCGTTAGCGATCTGGGCGGCATAGCGCAGCTCAATCCGCGCATCCATCTGCCGCTGCAGTCCGCGAGCGACGCGTTGCTGCGGCGAATGAATCGCAAGTACACCTTGGCCGGCTTCGACGAGAGAGTGCGAGCGCTGCGCAGCGCGATCCCGGGTTGCGCGATCACGACCGATATCATCGTCGGCTTCCCCGGTGAGACGGAAGACGACTTCGAGGCAACGCTCGATTACGTGCGCACCGGCGTGTTCACCAACGCGTTCACGTTCATTTACTCGCAACGGCGCGGGACCCCCGCGGCACGCTGGGAGCAACTGCCGAAAGACGTCGTGTTCGCGCGCTTCGAGCGGCTCGTCGACGCGCAGAACCGCGTCACGCGCGCCTATCACGAGAGCAAGGTCGGCAGCGTAGTTCGGGCGCTGATCGCTGGCGAGTCGAAGAAAGACGCGGACAGGCTGACCGCCAAGACGCCCGACAACGTGACGGTGGTTGCGCCGAAGCCGCGCGCTTACGGCGCGCGGACGCCGTGGCTCGACGTCGCCGTCGAAAGCGGTCACGTCTGGGGCTGTGCGGGTACGATCGTGGGCTGCGCGGGGCGCTTTGCGGATCCGGCTTCGACGGCGCCCGCCGTCGTAGACTTGACCGCGCTCGATCTGCAGCCGCTGCGGCGGTGAAAGTGTCGGGGCCGAAGTACTCCCCGATGCTCGAGCAGTACTTCGGGATGAAGTCGAAACACCCCGAGGCGATCCTGCTCTCCCGCGTCGGAGATTTCTACGAGGCGTACGGCGAGGATGCGGAGATCGTCGCGCGGGCCCTGCGGATCGCGCTCACCAGTAAAGAGGCCGGCGCCGGAAAGCGCGTCGCGATGGCGGGCGTGCCGCATCATGCGTTGACGCAGTATCTCGCGCGCCTAGTGGGGCAGCGCTTCGTCGTGGCGCTCGCCGAACAGCTCGAGCTCCCGCAGCCCAACCGGCTCGTGCGCCGCGACATCGTGCGCCTCGTGACGCCGGGAACGCTGATCGAAGAACAGTTCCTGGACGGTAAGCAGAACAACTATCTCGCAGCAATTGCGGCGGCCGGCGAGACCTTCGCGCTCGCATACGCGGACGTTTCGACCGGCTACTGCGCGGCGACCGCGATCGAAGGCGAGAACGCGTACGACGAGGTGCTCGCAGAGCTGACCCGCATCGGACCTGCCGAAATCGTCGCGGACGTGCCGGCGGATCTGCGTGCTGTTCTCTCGGCATCGCTCGAAGGAGCCGGAGTCCGGCTGACGACGCCGGCCGTCGGCCTCGTGGACGCGCGCGAGCGCGCAACGCTTTCGGGCTTTTCGATCGGCGAGTCGCTAGCGGTGCATCGCGCCCTCGAGGCGGTTGCCGCGTTCGTGAGCCGCACCGGCGTCACGAACGGCGAGCGCGGCCTGAGCGAGCCGCAGCTTTACCGGCGCCGGCAGTTTCTCGCGATCGATGCGGCCACGCGCAAGCATCTGGAGCTCACGCAAGCGCAAGGGCAGAATCCGCGTGCGACGCTGCTCGCGACGCTCGACCTGTGCGTCACGTCGATGGGTTCGCGCATGCTCGCGCGCTGGATCCTCGCGCCACTGGTCGACGCGCGGCGGATCGCCGCGCGGCAAGACGCGATCGCGGCACTGCTGGACGAGCATGCGCGGCGCGGCGCGATCCGCGAGGCGCTCAAAGGAGCGTTCGACCTCGAGCGCATCGCGCAGAAGATCCGATTTCGCCGCGCGACCCCGCGCGATCTGGCGTCGTTGCGGCGAACGCTCGAGACCTTGCGGCCGTTGCGTCAGCTCGCATTCCCGCCGCTGGCTCCGCTCTTCGAGCGCATCGGCGACTTCGGCGAAATGATCGACGATCTGCAGCGCACGCTGGTCGAGGATCCGCCCGCACAGATCGGGGAGGGCGGAGCGATCCGTCCCGAAGCCAGCGCGGAGCTCGCGGAGTGCGTCGCGCTGCGCGGCGACGCTCGTTCGCGGCTGTCGGAACTCGAGCAGCGCGAACGCGAGCGAACCGGGATCAAGACGCTCAAGGTGAAGTACGCGAGTCCCTTCGGTTATGCTATCGAGGTCGGCAAGATCCACGCGCAGGCGGTCCCGCCCGATTACGTGCGCAAGCAGACGCTCGCGAATGGCGAGCGCTACGTGACTCCCGAGCTCAAAGAGCTCGAGCTCGCGATCTCGACGGCACAGGCGCGCCAGGAGCGGCTCGAGCAGCAGCTGTTCGAGGCGCTCCTCGAACGCCTCGCCTCGGAGGTCGAGCGACTGCTCGCGGCCGCCGACGCCGTCGCCGAGATCGACGTCCTCGCAGCACTCACGCAGTGCGCCGCCGAACGCGGTTACGTGCGGCCTGAGTTCGCCGACGACAGCGTCATTGCCGTAGAAGACGGACGGCATCCGGTCATGGAGGCCGTTGTGCGAACGAACTTCGTTCCGAACGACCTGCGTTTGAGCATGGCCGATCACCGCTTCATCTTGCTCACAGGTCCGAACATGGGGGGGAAGTCGACGTATCTCCGGCAAGCGGGATTGCTGGCGATCATGGCGCAGACCGGCTCTTTCGTACCCGCACGGAAGATGCGACTCGGCATCATCGATCGCATTTTCACGCGTATCGGCGCCGGCGACGATCTCGCGTCGGGACAGTCGACCTTCTATATGGAAATGGCGGAGGCCGCAAACATCTTGCGGCGCTGCACGCAGCGTTCGCTGCTCTTGATCGACGAGGTGGGGCGCGGCACCGGGACGCTCGACGGCCTCGCCATCGCGCAGGCGATCTGCGAGTTCCTCTTGGGCCTCGACGAGCAGGCGCCGCTCGTCCTCTTCGCCACGCACTTTCACGAGTTATGCGCGCTGGCCGAGCACTGGAAACTGGTGGCGAACTACCACATTACGGCGGTGGAGAACCGGGCGGCCGGCGGGGCACCCGTGTTCTCGCATCGCGTGCAGCCCGGGAGCTCTTCCCGCTCTTTCGGCATCGAGGTGGCGCGCATGGCGGGGCTGCCCGAAGCCGTCATCGAGCGAGCGCAGGAGGTCGCCGACGCGTTGTCGGGAGGCGCCGACATCGAGGAGCGCGTGCCGCTGCGTAAAAAGATGTCGAAGCGGCCGGCCGCCGAGCGACAGCTGTCGTTCCTTACGCCGGAAGCACGAAGCAATGAGTAATTTCTCCGTCCGATGGGGCTTCTGCACGGCGCTCGCGGTTGATGGCCTCCGCTCGTCAGCCTCGCGGTCCACGCAGCGGTTTGCGGCGGCATCTCCCTCTGGTTCGGACGCTCGATGCGCACGCTCGCCGTATCCACGCTGCGCGTCATCCGCTTCATCCGCGCGATCGCCACGCTCGCCGTGCGAAGTCGCACCGTCCCGGCGCGCCGCACGTTCGCGACGCCCTGCTTCAAAGAACTCGCGCTCGTCCTCTGCAGCATCGGGGAACGAGCGCCTCCCTTAGTCGCGAGCTAGTTCACACAAACTAGACTAAGTCGCGAGCGACGGCGTGCGTAGCGGTCGACCGCGGGGTATTGGGAGAAAAAATGTCACAAAAAAGAATGCGACGCTTTGCGGCCATGGCGGCCGCCGCTGCGATCGCGCTCGTCGCGGGGTTCTTTCTGTACCGCTTCGCTTTCCGGCAGCAGATCGTCGCGCAGACGGCGCGGCACTACTTCGGTGCGGTAAAGCTGAACCTGGTGATCCTCGGCTATCAGTCCGATGAGGATTTAACCGACACGATCATCCTCGCGCATCTCGACGTCACGCGTCGCACGGCAACGCTCGTGTCGATCCCGCGAGATACCCGGGTGACGATCCCGGGCCAGGGGCCGGCGAAGATCAACGCCGCGTACGCCCTTGGTGGAGCGCATGGTAGTGCGCATGGCAGTGCGCGGGCCGTCAGCCGGGTGATGGGGGCATCCCGATCGACGCCATCGTGGCGCTCCAGCCGGAGGGAGCGGCGCAGATCGTCGACGCGATGGGCGGCCTGGACGTCAACGTCGACGAAGTCATGAACTACGACGACAACAGCCAAGCCCTGCACATTCGTCTGCGCAAGGGCGAGCACCACCTCACCGGAGATCAGGTCGCCGGGTACGTGCGCTTTCGTCACGACGCCGCATCGGATTTGCGCAGGCGACGTCAAGCGACAGACACTGGGCAAAGCTGCCGCACATCCTGCAAATCGCTCGTAAAGGCCTGGATACGACGCTCAGCAACGGGCAGCTCGCGTCGTTGCTCACGATCTATCGTAACGTGCCCGACGACAACGTTCGGTCGTTCACGTTGCCGAGCAAAGCAGGATGGGTTGGCGACGCCTCCGTCGTCTTCGCGGATCAGCGCTGGGCGAAGCTGATCGGCGCGCTGATCTTCGGCCGAGGAGATCCGCCACAGGACGCGGTCTTGGTCGCGAACGCTACCGGTAACGCGGCCTTCGACCGGACCATCATCGGGGCGCTGCGCGGGCGCGGGCTGGAACGTGCCGACCTTCGTCGACGAAAAGGTGAAACGCAAAAGCATCGTGATCGGCGGCTCGCCCGCCGCGTTGGCGCTGGCGAGAGCGTTCGCCACGACGATCCGTCCTGGCACGGCGACCGCGCTGATCATCGGCGCGGACCTCGCGCCGGACACGGATTAACTCCCGAGCTGCGGGAAGATGAGCTGCGTCGTCGATACCAGTGTTAGCACGCCGACGATGATCGCGGTCGCCCACGCAATGACGTTGAACGTCCGGCTGTTCGTCCAGGATCCCATCAGGCGTTTGTTGTTGATCAGCAGCAGCATCAGCACGAGAACGATCGGCAGTAGCATACCGTTGAGCACCTGCGAGTAGAAGATGATCGCACCGAGGGGTGCCCCGGGAATGATGACCGTCCCCGCACCGATGACGATGAGCGCCAGGTAGAAACCGTAAAAGATCGGGGCGTCGAAGAAGCGGTGGTCGACACCGCGCTCGAACCCGAAGGCCTCGCAGACGTAATAGGCCGTCGACAGCGGCAGGATCGACGCAGTGAAGACCGCTGCGTTGAGCAACCCGATCCCGAACAGCAGCGCGGAGAATTTTCCGGCGATGGGCGCGAGCGCGGCCGCTACGTCGCTGACGTCGTTGTTGACGCTGATCGGGTGGGCGGCGTGGAGGTTGTGGATGTAGATCGTCGCGGCGCATGCGACGATGATGAAGTACGCGATCACATCGGTCCATACGCCGCCGGTGACGACGTCGAGGCGCGAATACGCGTACTCGTCCTGCCGTATGCCCTTCTCGACGACGGCCGCCTGGATGTAGAACTGCATCCACGGCGAGATCGTCGTGCCGATAACCGCGATGATCATGATAATGTAGGCCTTCGACGTCTGGAAGTGCGGGATCACGCTCTGACGCAGCACGTCGCCCCACGGGGGATGCACGGCAAACGCGCTGACCACGTAGGCGACGTAGACGAAGCAGAAGACGAAGAAGATGCGCTCGACCACCTTCGCCGTACCGCGCGTCACCGTAAGGAAGACGAATATGGCGGCGCCCGCGACGAGTGCGATCTTGAACGCTTCGCCGTTGGGCACGTGCAGGTAGCCACCGAAGATTGGCGCCGACGACGCGACGCCGGCGAATTCGGTTGCGGTGTTTCCAACGTCGCCCAAGACGAAGAGCAGCAGGCACCAGAATGTTATCTTGACGCCGAAGTTCTCGCGGATCAGGTCTGCCAGGCCCTTCCCCGTCACGGCCCCCATCCGCGCGCACATCTCCTGGACGACGATGAGTGCGATGGTAATCGGGATTAGCAGCCAAAGCAGCGAGTAGCCGAACTGCGCGCCGGCCTGCGAGTAGGTCCAGATGCCGCCGACGTCGTTGTCGGCGTTGGCCGTGATAATGCCGGGCCCGACGATCGACAGAAACATGATGATCGATCGCCAGAGGCTCGGCCGCACGAGCCGCGCGGTCGTGGAATGCATTAGAGATCGATCCGCTGGTCCACGATCAGCGCCGTGCCGCGCATCGTTGGCGGCAAGCCGCCCGGGATCGAGGGCAGGCCGACCAGCGCATAGCGCCGGGCCTCGACCAGCATCGCGGTATGCGGACCTGTTGCGAACTGCACGCCGCCGAAGGCGGCGCTGTAGATCGCGTCGACCGGCGTCGTCGCCCACGTTCCGGCGAGCTCGTAGCGCCCGTAACCGCCGACCGCGAGCAGCTTGTCGCTGAAGTGGTGTGTCCAGCTCAGGACGGCCTGCGGCGCGCGGGTCGCGACGGTATCCTGCGGCTGACCCGGACCCGCACGCCGGCTGAGATAGTCTTCGATGCCGTCGAACGCGAGGTCGTCGTTCTTGAGGTGCCAGGCGACGTAGAGCCCGGCTTGCCGGTCTTCGCCGAAAGTGCCGAATCCGTTTTTCTGCAAGAGGAAGAAGCCGTCGACGAATCCGACCTGCGACGCGTTAGCCTCGGTCTCGGGCACGAGCTGCCGCCAATCGCCGAAGCTGACGTGCACCTCGACATTCTTGTTGTTGTGGTCGTACTTCAGACGGACGCCGGCGCGGTTCGCGCCGATGACGGTATTGTCGACGAGCTGGTACGTCGACTTGAGCCAAACGCCCGGCCAGGACCACGCGATGCTCCACACGTTTTCCGGTATGCCGTAGGGCAAGATCATGGTGGCGTACGTCGGATCGAAGCGATGATATTCCAGTGTGACGACGTCGTCACCGAGGTGCTGCGCGAGGCTGAAGTGCTGGTAGTTGCCGAAGTGCGACGTGCCCGGAAAACTGACCAGACGCGCGTCGTACCACGCGCGCCCGAGCTCCACGAGCGCGTCCCAGTTCTTGACGGGATGGAAGAAGGCGCGCGCGCCGCCGATCGTCTGCACCTGGTCGGCGAGCGTGCTGGTGAACAGCCTGCCCTGCGCGCCTGCGTGAATCTCCTGATCCGCGCCGTAAAAGGTCGTCGTGGCGATTGGAGCGCCGTTGCTCCAGACGTGCGCGAGCTGCAGCGAGAAGCGCCCGTAGTCGCCCCGATCGAGCACGAGCGATCCCATCGTCAGGCGGACGTTCGTGTCCGCGAGCGCCGGCAGGGCCGCGTCGGTCAGCTCGAGCGTCGCGTCGCCGTGATGCAGGACGCCGTCCGCGCCGAACAGCGGCAGCGCCGACGGTCTCGCGGGCCAGGACTGGATCGACGCCATGCCGGGGCCCAGCGTCTCGGCGGTCTGCACGCCGAGCGAAGGAACGACCGACGTCAGCGGCGGCGGCGCGAAGACGAAACGATCGGTCTGGCTCAAATTGAAGTATCCGCCGCGAACCTTCCAGCTGCCGTCGGCGGCGGCAACCGAGCCCCCAAGAACGCTCGCGTTGAAGACGCTCGCATCGTCCTCGCCGGCATGCGTTGGAAAGACGATCGAGTACGGAACGATGCGCGAGATGGCGTGGTCGTTCAAGTTCGGGATCGGCGGCTCGCCCCAGTACAGCGCGTTGGTCGTGCTGCCGGTCAACGCGCCGATCCCGAGCGTGGCCCCGAGGTCCACGGCTCCGGAGTGATATAACCCCGATATTTCATACTGCGCGATGCCGGCGACGCCCGGCGTTACCGGCGCGGCCGTAAACCAATCGTACGGCGACATCGGCGATATCGGTGAACCGTGCGCAAACTGCAAACCTTGGGCGGCGTGGTACCCGGACCGCCGGTCGCCTGGTCGACGAAGACGTTCGATCCGCTGACCTTCAGCGTGAAGCGCGGCGTCGCCGTGGGCGAGGGCGACGGGGTCGCCGCGGCTGCGGCGGCGATTTGAACGTTCGCGAGCAGCACGACGGCTAGCATCCGCGCAAGCTATCCTAGCGTTACTGTCTCAGAGATAGCTTTACAGTTGTTGCGCTCATCGGCGCCTGCGGGCGAGGCGCGATGAGCGACAAAAGCAGGGCTTTGCGAGCGAAGAGCAACGACGCCCGCGGGATGCCGATGAGGCAACCCGAAGGGCTGGGCCGCCGTTGGCCGGACTCGTTGTTGCTCGTCGGTCACAGAGCTACGGCTATGCTCCCTCCTCGCGCCTCGATTCCGACCAACATCGGCTCCGGCAACTGTAAAGGTATCTCTGAGACAGTACACTAGCTAACGAGAGCTCGCCAAAAGCTAAAGCCGGGGCTGCGATCACCCTGATTCGCGCGAAGCGAATCGTCGTGGTTGGTCTGGGCTGAACGCAGCGCGGTGCGTCCGAGGTCGAGCAGATGTGCCAGCACCTTCTTCATGGCATGTACCTCCTATGGTTTAACGGTTTGCCGCGCCGAACGAACGGACGCGGCAGCAATAAAACAGCTCATTGCAAGCCGATTGCTGGATCTACTACCTGGTCCGTCGTCCATGGCTGGACATCACCCCCTCTCGAAATAAAAAACTGTCGCCGCTCCTCGCAGGTCGACAGTTTGAGAAACTTCGCGCGGTTGCCGCGCCATCTCCCTCAGTGTCGAGCTTTAGCACTGCACAACGTAGCCCCTCGACTCCGCTTCCGGGCCAGCCGCATTAGATTCCGCCTTGATTCGGCGGGATCTGGTCACCCGTTGGGGTCTCTCGACCTTTCCGGGCAGCGGCATCTCTTCGTGCAGACGCCTCACCTAACGAGGAATCCTTAACCAGGATACTCCCGGACCGAGGCTTTGTCAACCCCGGGTAAGCGCGACTGCGCGTCGTGGGCAAGCATTCCGCGTACGCTCGGACTGATGCGGTGACGATCGGACAGATCGCCGCCGGCGAGATCATCGATCGCCCGGCCTCGGTCGTCAAAGAGCTCGTCGAGAACGCGGTCGATGCCGGCGCGACGCGCATCACCGTCAACGTCGAACGCGGCGGCCTCGACCTGATCGAGGTGATCGACGACGGCGCCGGGATCGCGCCCGAAGATCTGCCGCTCGCGCTGCGCCGTCACGCTACGAGCAAGCTGCGCGCGGCCGCCGAGCTGGAGTCGATCGCGACGCTTGGCTTTCGCGGCGAAGGGCTTGCCTCGATCGCGGCGGTTGCACGGACGGAGATCGTTTCGCGCCCGCGCGGCGACGAGGTCGGCGCGCGCGTTACGCGCGCTACGCCGAAGAGGTCGGCGCGGTCGAACCCGCGGCCGCGCCGGATGGGCACGCAGTGTCCGCGTCGCGGGGCTGTTCGAGAACGTGCCGGTGCGGCGCGAATATCTTCGCGCGCCGAGCGCGGAGTTCAACCGGATCTCGTCCTGGCTTTCGAGTTTCGCGCTCGCGTATCCGCGATCGCGCTTCACGCTGCGCCACGACGGCAAGGAGTCTGGGTGATGCCGGCGAGCGACGGATCGCGGAGCGGCTCGCGATGGTCTTCGGGCGGCAGGCGGCGCAGACGCTGCTGCCGCTCGATGGCGAGCGCAGCGCGCACGCTCGAGGGAAGCTTGAGCGGCTTCGTCAGCGCGCCCGGGCGAGCGATCGCCCCGATCGCCGGATGCAGCTCCTCTTCGTGAACGGGCGGCTGGTGCGCAGCACGCTGCTGGCGGGCGCGTGGACCAGCGGATACTCGACCTTCGCGATGCTCGGACGCCATCCGTATGGCGTCTTGCATCTCGACGCTTCCGCCGGAGCACGTCGATGCCAACGTGCATCCGACCAAGAGCGAGGTCCGCCTGCGCTACGCGAGCCAGGTCTTCGACTCCGTGCGCCGCGCCATCGCGACGACGCTCGGCGGTCACGCACGAGGAGCGATTCGGACATACGACGCGATCGCGCGAGGTCTCGTTGCGCCGGTGAGCGCGCTTTTCGACGGCTCCGGCGGGCGACGCGAGCGACGGCAAACGGCTTCGCGTCCTGGCGCAACTGCACCGAACCTTCATCGTTGGCCAGCGATGGGGATGGGCTGCTCCTGGTCGATCAGCACGCCGCGCACGAGCGCATCGCGTACGAAGCCATCGTCGCGCGGCCGGCGCGCAAGCGCTCGAGCGAGCCGCTTCTCGTGCCGCAAGTCGTCGAGCTCGACGCCGTTCGCAGCGCCGCCCTGGACGGCGCGATCGAGGCGTTGCGCGAAGGCGGCCTGGAGATCGAGCCGTTCGGCGAGCGGAGTATCGCATCGTCGCGACGCCGTCGGGATACGGCGCGCGCGCCTTCGATCTGGACGAATTCCTCGACGATCTGAGCGACGAGCCGAAGCAGCGCAGCGTGCGCGAGCGCGTTTGGGCGTCGCTCGCGTGCCATTCGGTGACGCGGCCGGCGAGCGCTCGGCGGAGGAGATGACGAGCCTGCTCGAGCGCCTGCAAGGCTGCCGAAATCCGATGCACTGTCCGCATGGCCGCCCGACGATGGTCCGTTTGAGCCCGAAGAGATCGCGCGCATGTTCAAGCGTGTCTGAGGCTCTCGGCGTCCTCATCCTCGCGGGCAGCACGGCCAGCGGAAAGACGGAGCTCGCGATCGAGCTTGCGCGAGAATTCGATGCCGAGATCGTCGGCGCCGATTCGCGGCAAATCTACCGCGGCATGCCGATCGGCACGGCGGCGCCGTCAGCGGAGCAGCTCGCAGCCGTGCCGCATCATCTTGATCGGCTTCCTCGATCCGCCGAACGCTATTCCGCCGCGCGCTATGCGAACGACGCACTCGCGGCGATCCACGCACATTCGCCGCCGCGGCAAACGGGCGATCGTTGTCGGCGGGACGGGCTTCTACATCCGCGCGCTTATGGGCGGCGTCGAACTGGCGCCCCGCTACGACGAGGCGTTGCGGGCGCGGCTCGCGCGCGAGGCGCTGCTGCATCCGCCGGAATTTCTGCATGGCTGGCTCGCCACGGCGCGACCCATGCGCGCGCGGCGCGGCTGCGACGCATCGGACACATATCGCGTGCTGCGCGCTCTGGAGATCGCCTTGGCGCGCCGGCGCACTGCGCGCGAGTGCGCCGCGACGCACTCTTGCGAGCGAGGGATTTCTGTCGATGCTCGTCTTTCTCGACGTGCCTTGGAGCACGTTCGATCGGGCGCATAGCGCAGCGCACCGAATCGGATGTTGGATGCGGGATTGCTCGAAGAGGCCGAGCGCATCGGCGCGCGCGCCGTCGCCGCGAACGCCGTCGGCTACCCGCAAGCCTTTGCATATCTGCGGGTGGACCACGATCGACGAACTGCGCAGTCGCCTCGATCGAGCGACCCGGCGATACGCGCGCCGTCAGCGCGCCTGGTTTCGCGGCGAACCGGCGACGCTTTGGCTGCAGCCCGAGGCGGTCGCGCCGCAAGTACGGGAAAAGCTCGGCTGGTCTTCGAAGCGCGAATGATGCAGCGTTCCACTCACGAAGATGCACGGGGCGCAAAACGATTTCATCGATCCTCGATTGCCGCATCGACGTCGCTGCCGATCTGTCCGATCGTTCGCTCGCCTGGGTCTGCGATCGCCGCGGCGGCATCGGCGCCGACGGCCTCATCGCGTTCGAACCTTCGCAGCGTCGCCGACGTTCGCATGCGGACGATCAATGCCGACGGCAGCGAAGCCGAGATGTGCGGAAACGGCATTCGCTGCGCCGCGCGCTGGCTCGACGAAGCCGGCGAGGGCGATCGCTATCGCCTTCGAGACGGAGGCGGGCATCGTGCGCACGGAGATCGTCGAGCGCGAGATCCGGAGTATCTCGTTCGCGTCGCCATGGGCGTGACCGACGAATCGCAGACCGATCGCGCTAAAGCGAATTTCCGTGCGCGGCATTCGTCGATATCGGCAATCCGCACGTCGTCATCTTTCGAACCGACGTCGATGCGACTCGATCTGGACGCGTTGGCGAAGCGTGTTCAGAACGCACCCGCTTTCCCGCACGGCACGAACGTGCACGTCGCTGCGCCTCGCGGCGAACTCGCTGAAGGTCCGCCATTGGGAGCGCGGCGTCGGATTGACTCCGGCGTGCGGTACCGGCGCCGTCGCGTGCGCCGCCGTCGCGATCGCAGCGGCATGCTGCGACCTCACCGGTCGAGATCTTCGTTCCGGGCGGCCGTCTCGTCGTCGAGTGGGACGGGCGCGGCAATGCGAATTTGATCGGTCCCGGCGACGCGCGTCTTCGATACGGAGGTAGAGTATCGAGGCTCACTAGTGGCCTTGGTATCGTGCGATGCGAGCGGGCGAAATCGCATACGACCCCGCGTCTCGTTCCACTCGCCGACTGCGGGAATCGTGCGCGAGGCAAGGCCGGCGAGCTGATCCCCGCGCCGCCGGGAGACGCTGGAGATGCGCCTTCCGCAGCGGCATCGCTGACGACGATCGGCCCGATCACGCGGACGCACACGCTTGCCGTTGCGCTTCCCGCCGGCTACACGCGTCTGTTGCTGCCCGCATATGCCGCCGAGCGCGACGCGCCGCCGTTTCCGCTCTTCGGCTATACGTTCGCGTGCGCGATCGACGATCGGCTTCACGTCGCCGCGATGCGCACGGACGAGAGCGAGGATTGGCAGCCGCGACGTTTCCGGGAAGGCGAATTGGAGGCGACGATCGACGGCGCGACTAGCGGGCGAACCGGAGAATGGCGTTTTGCGTCAAGTCGCGCTCTGCTCGCGCGAATACGCTTGCTTCACCGCGCAAAACGTCTTCCTCGAGCGCGGCGAGGCGGCGCTTCCGGTCTCGCCGAGGTGTAACGCTCGCTGCATCGGCTGCATTTCCGAGCAAGAAGCCGGACGCCGGGCTGCCTTCGCCTCAGGCGCGCATCGCCGAAGAGGCGGTGGCGCGCGATCTGGCTGCGGTTGCGATCCACCACTTACAACGAGTCGAAGATGGCATCGTCTCCTTCGGGCAAGGATGCGAAGGCGAACCGCTCCTGCGCTCGACGCCGATCGCGCGCGCCATCGAGGCAGATTCGCGCGAAGCTCTGCAAATGGCACTGTCAATCTCAACACCAACGGCAGCATGCCCGCGCGGCTCGAGCGCTGCATCGACGCCGGTCTGGACGCGGTGCGGATCAGCCTCAACTCGTTTCGTCCTCGCGTCTACGCCGCGTACTATCGGCCGATCGGATACGAGCTGGACGATGTTTTGGAGTCGATACGGCTGGCGCCGTCTCGCGGATTGCGCGTCAGTCTCAACTTGCTGACGCATCCGGGCGTGACCGACGACGAAGAAGAAGTTGCGGCGATGGAGGCATTCTTGCGTGACGTGTCCCGTCTCGATGGTCCAGACCCGAACGCTCAATATCGATCCTGCGACGCTATTTCGACGCGGTAGGACGGCCGCGGCGCCGCTGGGCATGCGCGCCGCCATCGAGACGCATCGCGCGCTGACGCGCGTCGGGAATTTCACGCACACGCACTAGTCGCATTGCCGCGTGAAGCTCTGGCAGATTCTCGTCGTCGTCGCGCTGGGTATCGCGTACGGCTTTATCGAGCCCGGCCGCTTCGAATACGCCTTCGGCCATGCGACGCTCTACGTTTTTTTGCCGGCGCTGCTCTTCGAAGCCGCCTGGAACCTCAACTATCGGGCCATCCTGCGCCAGTGGATTCCGATTGCTGCCGCTCGCCGGGCCCGGCGTACTCCTCACGGCGCTCCTCGTAGCCGGCGCTCTGGCGATCGTGCGCGTGCCGATTGGACCGGCGCTCCTGGCCGGCGCGATCCTTAGTCGCAACCGATCCGATCGCCGTCGTTGCGGTCTTTCGCCGGCTCAAGGTTCCTAGACGCTCGCGACCATCGTCGAATGCGAATCGCTCTTCAACGATGCCGTTGCCGTGGCGCTCTATCGCGGGGTGCTCGTTGCTATTGCGTTCGGAGCGGCGAACGCGGGTGCGATCGCCATAGTCGTGTTCGAAACGTTCGGCGCTGCCGCGGGCGGAGTATGGCGTTCGGCGCATTGCTGCGCATTCGGCGATCGCGCGTGCGCTCCGAGGGCAGCCGCGACGCGCGCGTTCAGATCGCTGCGACGATCCTGTGCGCTTACGGTGCGTATTTTTCCGCTGATTTTCTGCATCTGCTCCGGAATCTTTCGCGACGATTGCGTGCGGGATCGCGCTGCGCTATTACGAGCGCCGTGGATTACGCTGAGCATCGCGGAAGATGTCGATCGGTTTTGGGATGTCGGCGCGCTGTTGGCTAACGTTTTCGTCTTCTTCTTGGTCGGCGCCGCCTTACAGATTGACGCGTGGCGCAGCGAGCCGGCATTTACCGTCGCGTGCCTCGTGGCAATCGCCGTTGCTCGCGTCGTCGTCGGCGGATTGCTTCTGCTAGGACCTTATCCCCGCGAATGGATCGCCGTCGTGCGCGTCGCTGGGATGCGCGGCGGCCTTTGTCTGGCGCTCGCGCTCGCCTTGCCGGCATCCCTTCCGTATCGCGACGCGATCATCGACGCGACCTTTGCCGTTGCGCTGGCGACGCTCGCGGCTGCGAGTTTGACGATCGTGCCGGCGATCAGGCGTGCCGCCCGCAGCACCGTCGCGTATCCGTTCAGATCGCCGAGCGGATATGCCTCCTCGCCGTGAAGGTCGACGTCGAGACCCTGTCTCTTCGGCCGCCTTCGTCCACTTTTACGCGCGTCACGAGGTTGATGAGCCACAGCATCGCATAGGTGAAGAGGAAGGCCCAGGCGCTGCAGACGACGGCCGCGACGAACTGCTTGCCGAGAAACGCCGGATTGCCGCGAAGCAGGCCGTCGGCGCCGTCCGGGTTCCACAGCGTCGATGCAAAGACGCCGAGCAGCACGATCCCGAGGAATCCGCCGACTCCATGGACGCCCCAGACGTCGAGCGCGTCGTCCCAGCCCATGCTGTTCTTCAGCGCGACCGCGAGTAACAGACGAAGCCGGCGGCAACTCCGATGATGACCGCGGTCGTTGGCGAGACGTAACCCGCGCACGGCGTGATCGTCGCCAAACCCGCCACGGCGCCGGTAAGCAAACCGATGAATTTCGGTTGGCGCCCGCGCGCCCACTCGACCAGTAGCCACGTGATGGCGGCGAACGATGCGGCAATGTCGGTGTTGAGAAATGCCGCAGCCGTCACGGCTTCGACGCGCAGCTCGGAGCCGGCGTTGAACCCGTACCAACCGAACCAAAGCAAGCCCGGTTCCCAGCGCGATCAGCGGCACGTTGTGCGGCTTGTTCTCGATCACGTGCCGCCGCCCGACGTACAGCACCGATGCGAGCGCGGCAAAACCGGCCGACGCGTGAACGACGATGCCGCCGGCAAAGTCGAGACAGCCCCACTTCGCCAAGATGCCGTTCGGACTCCACAGCATGTGGACGAACGGAAAGTAGACGAAGATCAGCCAGGCGGTGAAGAACCAGAAATAGGCTTTGAACGTAACGCGGTTGGCGAAAGCGCCGGTGATCAGCGCGGGCGTGATGATCGCGAACATCATCTGATACGCGATGTGCACGACCAGCGGAATGCCGGCGTCGTTGCCGGTGAACATCGTGTGGAGCGTTACGCCGCGCAGAAATGCGTATGTCGCCGGATTGCCGATGATGCCGTGCCAGTCGGGGCCGAAGCTCTCGGAATAGCCGAAGGCGAACCACAAAACCGTCGTCCAGCCCAGCGACATGAAGCTCTGCATCATGATCGTGAGGACGTTTTTGCGCTGCACGAGTCCGCCGTAAAAAAAGGCGAGCCCGGGCGTCATGAGCATGACCAGGCTCGCACAGAGCAACATGAAACCAGTGTTGCCGATGTTGACGGGAATCGACGCAGTGTTCATGGAGATTCCTCCAGCTAGCTAAGGAAAAGTGCGCCGACGACGCCCTTAGCCACAGGCAAGCGGTTTTCCGCTAAATCATGAACGAAAGGCCGGCGCCGACGTAGTGCTGCTTCTGCCCGTTGATGACCGTCGGCGAGAAGCCGTACTCGACGTCGAACTGGACGTGATTCCCGAAATCGCGCTGATAGACGAAGTCGATGAGACTTTTCGACGGACAGTCCGGGACCGGCGGCGGAGAAATACGCGTACTCGGCCGAGATCTGCGACGGGCCACCGGGAAGCGCGGCGGTCAGCTCGAGGCTTGGGATGAAGGCGAAATACGACTGCGCAGCGCCCGCGGAGTTGGCACCGCTCAACGCGTTGAAACTGAGCGTTCCCGCTAGGCTAAACTCCGAGTTGATCGTGTAACCCCAGTTGAAGTCTCCGGTAAACTGCGCGTTTCCGGCAGTGAACGCCTTGCTCCCCGTCGGATAGGTGATCGCGCCGTACACGCCCCAGTCGGCGTTTGAGCTATAGCCGAGCTCGTATTTCGAGGCGAAGCTGACGTCGCTCGCCCCGGTTACCCTGGGTTGGCCGACCGAAGACGTCTCGTAACTCGGGAAACCGAATTCGAAATCGAGGTGCGGATCGGCGGTGCCGATGCGCAGAAGCGACTGCGGATAATTTGCGTTGCTCCCGCCGCTGGTACCGATAGTCGTCGTGTTCGTGTACCCGTTCTCGAGGTCGAAATGGCCGGTTCGACCGTGCACACGCCGGTCGAGACGGTGGGACGGTTTACGATCGAAATTATCGAGCCGCATGGATCGCTCGGAGCGCTTGGCGTCGGGGAGGGGGAGGCGGTGGGAGCGGTGCGGCCTGCGCCAGGGCCACACCGCCGGCCACAATGCCGCATGCGAGAAAGACGGTCGCGGAGAGCATCGATCGAATCATAATGAACCCGATTATAGTCTTCGCAGGGAAAATCCAGCAGCCGCCACTCGGATCATCCGGCCGGATATCCTTTCGGATCATCCGACCGGCGGATAGCACGCACGCGGCCGGTGGGCTATTCTGGAGCGAGTGGTCATAGAAATTGGGGTTGTGCTGCTCACGATCGTGTGTTTCGTCGTACTAGACCTATATGTGTTCGGCTGCGAGAAGATGTAGCCATGGGGTTCGATGACACGCTGGGGCTGATCCTCACCGTCACGGGTCTGGCATATCTCGTTTTTGCGATGCTGCGCCCCGAGAGGTTCTAAAGATGACGGCCGTCGGCTGGCTGCAGGCCATCGTCTTTTTCCTCATCGTTCTCGCGCTGACGAAGCCGCTGGGTTCATATATGGCGCGCGTCTTCGAAGGCGAGCGCATTTGGCTAAGCCCCCTGCTCATGCCGCTGGAGAAGCTCATCTACCGGCTCTGCGGCGTGCGCGAAGACGAGGAGATGACCTGGTACGCCTATGCGCTCTCGATGCTGGCATTTTCCTTGATCGGCCTCGCCTACCTCTACGTTTTGTTGCGGACGCAGAAGTGGCTTCCGTTCAACCCCGCCCACATCGACAACATGGCGCCCGACCTCGCGTGGAACACCGCCGTCAGTTTTACGACGAACACGAACTGGCAGTTCTATTCGGGCGAGACGGCGATGAGCTACCTCTCGCAAATGGCCGGGCTCGCCTGGCACAACTTCGCCTCGGCCGGGGTCGGCATTGCGATCGCCGTCGCGGTCGTTCGGGGGCTGGTGCGCACGAACGTGAAGACGCTCGGAAATTTCTGGGTCGACCTCACGCGCTGCTCGCTCTACGTTCTGCTGCCCATCTCGATCGTCGTCGGGCTGTTTTTCGTGTGGCAAGGCATGCCGCAGAACTTTCACGCCTATCAGAGCGTGAAATCCATCGAAGGCTTCGCGCAGTCGATCACCGGCGGTCCGATGGCGTCGCAGGAAGTGATCAAGGAACTCGGCACCAACGGAGGCGGCTTCGTCAACGCCAACTCGGCCTCGCCCAACGAAAATCCTAACCCGTTGACCAATTTCGGTCGAGCTGCTCCTCATTTTTTCGCTGGGAGCCGGCCTGACGTACATGTACGGCAAGATGGTCAAAGATACGCGACAGGGGTGGGCGATCTTCACCGCGATGGCAATCCTGTTCTTTTCGTGTTTCGCCGTCGCCTACTGGGCGGAAGCCGCCGGCAACCCCATCACCCATCACATGGGCGTCGCCGGCGGCAACATGGAGGGGAAGGAGTGCCGGTTCGGCGTTTCCGCGTCGGCGCTCTTCGCTACGGTCACCACCGACACGTCATGCGGCGCGGTCAACTCGATGCACGACTCGTTTACGGCGCTCGGCGGTCTCATTCCGCTCGTCAACATGCAGCTCGGCGAGATCGTCTTCGGCGGCGTCGGCAGCGGGCTCTACGGCATGATCGTCTTCGTCGTCTTGACGGTCTTTATCGCCGGCCTGATGGTCGGCCGCACGCCCGAGTACCTCGGTAAGAAGATCGAGAGGCGCGAGGTTCAGTTCGCCATTCTCGCCGCGCTCGTGACGCCCGTGCTGTGCCTCGTGCCGACGGCCGTCGCTGCCGTGCTCCCAGCCGGCATCGCGACGCTGAACAACGACGGGCCGCACGGCTTTTCGGAGATCCTGTACGCGTTCACGTCCACGAACGCGAACAACGGCTCAGCCTTCGCGGGGCTCGGCCCAAACCTGTTCTACAACGTCCTGACCGGCGTGAACATGATGTTCGGCCGCTTCGCCGTCGCGGTGCCGGCCCTGGCGCTCGCGGGAGCGCTGGCCGGGAAGAAAGCGATCCCCGAGAGCGCCGGCACGTTCACCACGCACTCGGGGATTTTCGTCGCGTTGCTTATCGGCGTCATCGTCATCGTCGGCGCGCTCACGTTCTTGCCCGCCGACTCGCTCGGATCGATCGTCGAGCACCTGCTCCTGCTCCAAGGAAAAACGTTCTAATGCTCAGTCGGAGACGCTTGGAGCGCCGTCCCAAAGCGCGCTCGCTCTTCGACCGCGCGATTCTCACGCGCGCGCTTTGGGACTCTTTCAGGAAGCTGGATCCACGCTGGCAGGCCCGCAATCCCGTCATGTTCGTGGTCGAAGTGGGCGCCGCGGCGACGACGATCTTCTTCGTGCGCGATATCGTTCGCCACATCGGCTCGCCCGGGTTCGACTTCGCCATCGCGGCATGGCTTTGGTTCACCGTGATCTTCGCGAACTTCGCCGAGGCGGTGGCCGAGGGGCGCGGCAAGGCGCAGGCGGAAACGCTGCGGCGGACCAAGTCCGACACGTACGCGCGATTGCTCCGCGACGGCGGAACGGAAGAACGCGTAACGAGCACGAGCCTGCGCAAGGGCGACCGCTACGTCGTCGAGGCCGGTGAGATCATCCCGGCAGACGGCGACGTGATCGACGGCGCCGCGACGGTCGACGAATCGGCGATCACCGGCGAGTCGGCGCCCGTCATTCGCGAGTCGGGCGGCGATCGCAGCGCCGTCACCGGCGGCACGCGCGTGCTCTCCGACCGCATCGTCGTGCGCGTGACGGCCAATCCCGGCGAGAGTTTCCTCGATCGAATGATTCGCTTGGTGGAAGGCGCGCAGCGGCAGAAGACACCCAACGAGATCGCCCTGTCGATCCTGCTCGCGGGGCTCACGATCATCTTCCTGATCGCGGTCGCGACGCTGGCGCCGTATTCGGTGTACGCCGGCACGCATCAAAGCGTGACCATCCTCATCGCGCTGCTGGTATGTTTGATCCCGACCACCATCGGCGGCTTGCTCTCCGCGATCGGGATCGCCGGCATGGATCGCGTGATGCAGGGCAACGTTTTGGCTATGAGCGGCCGCGCCGTCGAGGCCGCAGGCGACGTCGACACGCTGCTGCTCGACAAGACCGGAACGATCACGCTAGGCAACCGTCAGGCCGTCGAGATCATCACTTCGGACGGAATCGATTCGAAGGACGCCGCCCGCATCGCATATCTCTCATCCCTTGCCGACGAGACGCCCGAGGGCCGCTCGATCGTAGCTCTCGCGCAGCAAGTCGGGGCGCCCAATGGCGAGGCTCCTCCGGGCTCGGTCTTCGTGCCGTTCAGCGCGTACACACGCATGAGCGGGCTCGATCTCGCCGACGGCACCAAGATTCGCAAAGGAGCGCCGGACTCGATTCTCGCGTGGGTGCGAGACGCCGGCGGTAATCCCTCGTCCGAGCTCGCGCCGGTCATCGAACGCGTCGCCCGCAGCGGCGGCACGCCGCTGCTGCTGGCCCGCAACACGCTGGTGATCGGCGTGATCTACCTGAAGGACATCCTGAAGCCGAACATGACGGAGCGCTTCGATCGCCTGCGCGCGATGGGGATTCGGACCGTAATGATCACCGGCGACAACCCGCTGACCGCCGCGACGATCGCGAAGGAGGCCGGCGTCGATGACTTCCTCGCGGAGGCGACGCCGGAGGCGAAGATGGAACTGATCAAGCGCGAGCAGAGCTCGGGTAGGCTCGTGGCGATGACGGGAGACGGCACCAACGATGCCCCTGCGCTGGCCCAGTCCGACGTGGGCGTCGCTATGAACTCCGGCACGCAAGCCGCCAAGGAGGCCGCCAACATGGTCGACCTCGATTCCGACCCGACGAAGCTCATCGAGATCGTCGAGATCGGCAAGCAGCTACTCATGACTCGCGGCTCCCTGACGACGTTCTCGATCGCCAACGACGTCGCGAAGTACTTCGCGATCCTTCCCGCGATGTTTGCGACGGCGTACCCCGCCATGGCCGCCCTCAACATCATGCGGCTGACGACGTCCCAGAGCGCGATACTGTCGGCCGTCATCTTCAACGCGCTCATCATCGTCGCGCTCATTCCGCTCGCCTTACGCGGCGTGCGCTACGAGCCGAAGGGCGCGAACCGCGTTCTGTTCGAAAACGTCATGCTCTACGGCGTCGGCGGCATCGTCGTCCCGTTCATCGGCATCAAGCTGATCGACATGATCCTCGCGGCGCTCCACCTGGCATAGGATTGAAATGATTAGGCATCTCGGCACCGCGCTGCGCGTCACGATCGTCTCGATTATTCTGCTGGGATTGGTCTACCCGCTGGCCATGACGGGCCTCGCGCAGGCGCTCTTTCCGCGCCAGGCCAACGGCTCGCTGATCACGGTGAATGGGAAAGTCGTCGGCTCAGCGATCATCGGCCAGCTCTGGACGACCCCGCAATACTTTCACGGACGCCCTTCCGCCGCCGGCAAGGGCTATGACCCGACGGCAACCGGCGGCACGAACTACGGACCGACGTCGAAGAAGCTCAAGGATTCGACGCGCAAGACGATCGCCGATCTGGAGAAGGAGAATCCGGACGCCGTCGGCCTGCCGCCGATGGACCTCATCACGTCGAGCGGCAGCGGCATCGATCCCGACATCAGCCCGCAATCGGCCTACTGGGAATCGCCGCGCGTCGCCAAGGCGCGCCACATGAACGTCTCCGCGGTCGACGCGCTCGTCGAGAAGCACGTGCAGGGCCGGACGTTCGGGTTTCTGGGCGAGCCGCGCGTCAACGTGCTCGAGCTCAACCTCGCGCTCGACAACCTTAAACCGCAGTAAGGCGCGCTACTCCTCGGGAAGGGCGGCGGCGACCGGCTCTGCGGGCGGCAGCAGTATGAGCAGCTCGCGGGCGCCTGCATCGAGCAGTCGCCGCGGAAACGAGGGCCGCTGCAGCCAGCGCGGGGCGCGCTGCGCTCCGGCTAAGGCGAGCGTCGTCTCTGGACGCGCGCGCGCGATCTCGATCAAGCGACGCGGCACATCGTCCGCGACGTCCTCGATCCATTCGATGTTCGTCTTGCGCGCCTCGGCGCGCAGTGTGTCGACGACCGCGGGGTCCACGCGCGCGCGCCGCTCCACGACGTGCGCGATCGCGAAGTCGATCGCGAGTCGTGCCGCGATGCGCCCGGCCCGCCGAATCATGGGAAGGTCGACCTCGCGCGACCCGAGCACCAACAAGAGGCGCTCGAACGGGGATGCGATGCGTTCGCGATGCCGCGCGCGCAGCGCCTCGCGCAGCGCGAGCTCCCGCAACGCGTGAAGATTTTCGATTCGAAAGAAGTTCGCCAACGCCGTTTCCGTCCGTTCCGGCGGGTAGATCTTGCCCTCGCGCAGCCTTTGCCGCAGCGTCTCCGGCGTGACGTCAATGAGCACGACGTCGTCCGCTAAGGCGAGGATGCCGTCCGGCAGCGTCTCGCGCACAATCGTGCCGGTGAGTCGCAGAATCGTGTCGCCCAGGCCCTCTAGGTGCTGGACGTTCAGCGTCGTGAGAACGTCGATTCCGGCTCGGAGCACGGCGAGCACGTCGTAGAAGCGCTTCGGGGCGATCGACCCCGGCGCGTTGGTGTGCGCGAGCTCGTCGATCAGCGCCACCGTAGGCCTGCGCGCGATCAGCATGTCGCGATCGAACTCTTTACAGGTGATCCCGTTGAGCGTGACGATCTTGGGCGGGATGATCTCGAGCCCGTCGAGCAGCGCGGCTGTCTCCTTCCGCCCGTGCGTCTCGACGAAGCCGACCACGACGTCCACCCCCTCGGCCTTGAGCTGATGTGCGCGGTCCAACATCGCATAGGTCTTGCCGGCACCCGCCGCCGCGCCGATGTAGACGGTGAGCTTGCCGTAGCCCACGCGCAGCCGATCGCCGGCGGTCTGCGAATAGGGCGAGCGGGGCGGGTTTTGGCCAAGATACGTCTGACCCTCGCCAACGATGAACAGATCGTACGGAAGCGGCGCGTTGGCCAGCTTCGCGGCGATCTTTCCGTGCGGCAGGGCGACGAGCGATGCGCGCAAAGTGTCTTCGGGGACGCGCGACGCGTCGAACGACTCGTGCAGCATCTCGCCCCCGAGGTCGCGCGCGACCCGCTCGACAGCGGCTCGGTCAACGGCGAGAGCGGGCACGACCTCCAGGCCTAGGTCGAGGGCGTTCGCGACGGCGGCAGTTCGTCTGAGAAACGGCAACGGATCGACGCTGGGATACACGAACGCCGCCGCCATCGACGTGCGTCCGGCGCGCACAACGGGCAGTGTGAGGCTGTCTACGGTGCGCAGGAGCAGCTCGCGGAGCATGTAGAGCGTCTGCTCCTTGAACGCTCCGTTGAGCGCGCGGTCGATGTCTTGCTCGTTGACGATTTTGCCCGCGCGAACTCGACTCTGCAGCAGACGCGGCGAAACGTCGAGTGCGACCACCTCGTCCGCCGACTGCAGAAACGAGAGCGGAACGATCTCGCGCACGGGATAGCCGATCAGCGCCTCCGCCGTCGGGGCGACCGTCTCGACGTGCTGGACGTTCAGGGCGCCGATAACTCCGATGCCCTGCTGCTTGAGCGCGAGCGCGTCTTGCCAGCGTTTGGCGTGCGGCGCGTCGCCGAGGTTGTCGTGTGCGAGCTCGTCGAGGATGACGACGTCGGGGCGCTCGCGCACCGTGGCCTCATAGTCGAAGTCGTCGAAGACGCGATCGCCGACCGTAATGCGGCGGGTAGGCACGCGATGCAAGCCCGCCGCGGCGAGCTCGAGATCGGGGCGTCCCTTCGCCTCTATCCAGCCGATCACGACGCGCTTGCCGTCGTCCTGCAGGCGACGTCCGTCCTCCAAAAGCCGGCGAGTCTTGCCCGCTCCCGGCGCGCCGGCGACGTACACGACGAGTCGCGCGCGCCCCCCGAGCTCGCGCAGCAACTCCTCCGCTTTCATCGCGCGATCCATCGCCGCAGCCTTCTCCGCTTCAGGCAAGGCGCCCCCGCCCGCGGCCCGAAACGCGTTGCCGTGGCCCTGCTCTGCTACGGATTGCTGATCGTCGCGTGGATCGTCGATTTGCTCACGCCGCAGCTGTTCATCGCCGCCATTCTCTTCAATGGGCCGATTGCGCTCAGCAGCCTCGCGCTGAAACGGCGGTTGACTACGAACCTCGTCATAGCGGCGGAAGTCGCCAACGCCGTCGCGGGTTACGTCAACGGAGTTCAGGCGGGGAGTCATTGGGACACCATAGCGATAGGCGATCGCCTCCTGTTGGCCGCGTCGTTCGTCCTGGTCGGTTACCTGAGCATCCGCACGCAAGAGTACGCGCGCGAGGCGGGCGCCTCGGCGGGAAGAATGCGCCAGATCGAGATCGAGAAGGCGCTGCGCGGCGCCGCCGGCCGGGTGCGCGAAACGCTGAACGTGGAACTCGTGCAACGCGCGATCCTGCGCGAGTCGGTAGCGATCCTCGGGGCCTCGAAAGCGACGCTGATCGCCCGCGAATCCGCGTTTGGTCCGCCACTGGTTCTCTCGTACGCCGCCGGCGACGCCGACATCTCGATCGAGCGCCGCCCGCTCTCCACGGAGATAGCATCGCTCGTCGCGCGCGCGGGAGAGACGAACGAGGTCTTCGCGGTCACGCCAAACGATGTTCTCGGGCGACTCAACCTCGACGCGCTGGCCGCGAGCGAGGCGCTCGCCACCTCGATCGCGACGAGCGGAGGCGTGGAGTACATCCTGATCGCGTCGGTCGGTGCCGGGAAGGCCTTCGTTTCCGACGCGCGCGCGACGCTCGCGAGCTTCGCGGAACAGGCCGCGATCGCGCTCGAGCAGGCCGGTCTCTTTACGCAGCTCGGAGAGCGCAACGAGGAGATTGCGCGCCAGAAAGACGAGCTGGCCGATCGCAGCGATGTGATCCGTGACATCGTTTACGCACTGGCGCATGACCTGCGGACGCCGCTTGCCGCCGCGCACGTAACGATGAACCAGGCGTTGTCGGGCGCGTACGGCGAGCTCCCCGACCGCTATCGCGGCATCCTGGGTACGGCGCTGGCGGCGAACGACGACGAGCGCCGGATCGTCGAGACGCTGCTGCTGGTAGCGCGCTACGAGGCCGGCGAGTCCTCGACGGTGCGCGAACCGGTGCCGTGCGTGGATCTGGTGACGGGAGTGGTCGAAGAGTTCCAACCGGTGAGCGAGATCAAGGGCGTCGAGCTTCGTGCCGAAGTACGTCCGCATTCGCTGATCACGCTGGGCGATCCGCACGAGATTCGGCGCGCCATCATCAATCTCGTCGCGAACGCGCTGGACGCGACTCCGCGGGGTGGTCACGTAATCGCGCGCTGCTCCGCCGATCAAGGCGGCGTGACGGTCTCGGTGGAGGACGACGGCTACGGCGTCGCGCCGGAACGCCGCGCGAGCCTCTTCGAGCGGTTCGGCGGCGGGCATTTCGGCGGAACGGGGCTCGGGCTGTACATCGTACGGCGGATTATCGAAAAACACGGTGGAAGCGTCGCATATGCGCCGCGCGAGCCTCAGGGAAGCATTTTCACTATGACGCTGCCCATAGCGGTAAGCTGACGTGGAACAAACGGGCCGCATCCGTGTCGTCATCGTCGAGGATCATGCCTTGACGCGCGCCGGCCTGCGCACGGCTCTCCAGGCGTCGTTCGACGTCGTGGGCGAAGCGGCGGACGGCCGCGCCGGCTGGGAAACCATCGCGCGCGAGCGGCCGGACGTCGCCGTCATCGACATCGGCCTTCCCGCGATGGATGGGGTGACGCTCACGCAGAAAGTCCGCGCCGACCTGCCGTCGACGCACGTCGTCATCGTGACGATGATCGATCTCGAGGACGAGGTGTTGGCCGCGCTCGCGGCCGGCGCCGACGCTTACTGTCTGAAGAGCTCCGATCCCGAGAGAATCGTCGACGCCGTCCGCATCGCGAGCGAAGGTGGGGCGTACTTCGACCCCACGATCGCGCACGTCGTGCTCGGGCGCTTCTCGGCGACGAGGCCTAGCGACGCGCGCCTCTCGCCGCTGACGCAGCGCGAGACGGAGATCCTCCGTCTGATCTCGGACGGAAGTGCGAACTCGGAGATCGCCGAGATGTTGCATATCGGCTTAGGGACGGTGAAGGGCCACATCCGCGACATTCTCGAGAAGCTGTCGGCGTCGGATCGCACTCAGGCCGCGGTAGTTGCGTTGCGAAAGGGCTATATCTAACTTAGGGCGCGCCGAGGATCGTCCGGATCCGTTCGGCCGCACCGTTTTTGACGATCACGATCATGGCGTCGCCCGAGCGCAGCGTCGTGTCGCCGGTCGGGATCTCGAGATCGCTGTTCGGGCGGTCGACTGCGACGACGACGGAATTGTGCGGAAAGTCGATCTCGGCGAGGCGCTTGCCGTCGACCGGCGAGCGCTCCGGGATGGCAACCTTGACCAATTGCATGTCGCCCTTGCCGAACAGGTGCATCGTTTCGAGCATCGACCGATACTTCGAGGCGTTGACGTGCTCGTTGAGCACGTCGAGGATCAGCTCGGTGGAGGAGATGACGATGACTGGGTCGTCGACGTCCAGCGAATTGAAGATCAGCTTGTTCGCGGGGTTGTTGACCCGGGCGATGCAGCGGGCCTTCGATTTTCGCTTGGACAGCAGCACAACGACGAGGTTGTCTTCGTCGTCGCCGGTATCCGCGACCACGACGTCGGCGCGTGCAACGCCTGCCGCGTCCAACACGAGAGGGTCGCAGCCGTCGCCCACTACCGTAACGTGCCGATCGATCAGGCGCTCGAGCATTTTCGCCTTTCGCTCGTCCTTCTCGATGACGACGACCTCGTGACCCTGATTGAGAAGCGCGCGGCTCAGATACGAGCCGACCTTGCCGCCGCCGACGATCAGAATGAACACGCGCTACGCGGAAACCTTGGACCGCTCCGCCGTTTCGCGGAATCGCTCTGCGACTCGCGAGATCGCCTCGGGCGCGACGATGGCGCTCAGCTCGTCGCCCTCCGCGAGCACGAGATCTTCCGTCGCGACCATAACGTCGCGGTCGCCGCGTCGAACCGCGGCAATCCGGATCTTCCCCGCTTCCTCGATTTCGCCGACGCGTCTGCCGGCGTCCGCTGCCGTGACGGCTACCGACACCGACGAGAGCTTACCGAGATCGAAAGTCTGCATCTCCCACGGCGTCTCGATCAGGACGTCGCGGATCAGCTTGGCCCCCACGGTCGTGGGGCAAACGGTCTCCACGCCCAGCTCGCGATACATTTGGCCGCGCGGCGGATCGTAGATGCGTGCCACGATGCGCTTGATCTTGAACATGCGCTTCGCGATCAACGCGGCCATGATGTTTCGATTGTCGCCGTTGGTAACGGCGATGAACCCGTCCGCGGTCGCGGCGCCGGCGCGCTTGAGAACGTCGTAGTCGATGCCCGGTACCTACGACTTCGTGTCCCTTGAATTTCGGTCCTAGTCGCTTGAATGCAGCCGGATTTTCGTCTACGACGATGACTTCGTGTCCGTCGGCGTCCAGCAGTTTCGCGAGTGCAGAGCCGACGCGCCCGCACCCGACGATCAGATGTCTCATGAGTTTTGCTGGATGCCTTCAGAGTCTTCTCAGTTTTACCCTGGTTTCCGCGTCGCCCCCCTTGCCGGAGGGGGCAAAGGAAGGTGGCGCGGCTCTGCGAAACTTCGGGAGTTCCTCGGGGCGTGGCTCAGCTTGGTAGAGCGCTTCGTTCGGGACGAAGAGGTCGCACGTTCAAATCGTGTCGCCCCGAAATTCTCTCCTCCCTCCGGGGCCCGGGAGACCGATTGTTCGCGAAATTCAACCCGGCGGCACGGCGCGTGCTACGAGTAGCGGAGCAAGAATGCCGCAATCATAGCCATTACTACGTAGGTGCGGAACATTTGCTCGTCGCCTTGCTCGAAGAGCGAGACGCGGCGACGCTGCGCGCGCTCGATGAGGCGGGGATCGACGTCCCGGAAGTGCACGCCGAAGTACGCCGAGCGCTCGGTACGGGTGACGAGCGGCTGTGGGAAGGCATCTTGATCACGCCGCGCGTTCGTCGCATCGTCGCTCTCGCCGAAGCAACGCGCCGCGGACCGGGAGGTCGGTCCGATCGATCTGTTCGAGGCCCTGCGCTCGGAGGGCGGGAGCTCCGCCGCGGAGATCCTGCGCCGCGCGGCCTCGCGAAACACCACCTCGACGGTGGAGTAACGAGCTTGGTGGAGCATCTTGCAGCAGGCGGTCATCGGCGCTCGATCGACCACTACGGATACTTCGGATTGTTCGTCGGCCTCGCGCTTGGCAATCTCGGCGCGCCGATCGGTACCGAGTTGCTCCTCCCCGCCGCGGGAGCGTTGGTGGCGACGGGCCACTCTGAGCAGCCTGTGGCTCACGATTCGCCGTCGCACTGGTCGGCGAGCTGGCCGGCGGCTCGATCGGCTATGCGTCGGGCGTTACGGCGGCGTTCCGCTCATCGAGCGCTACGGACGTTACGTTCACATCACGCACGAGCGGCTGCAGGTCATCCATCGCTTTTTCGAGCGCTGGGGCACCTTCGCGATCTTCGTCTGCCGCTTCTTGCCGGTGCTCGCGCGGCATTTCGGCGATTCCCGGCCGGCATCGCCGAAATGAACGTCGGGCTGTTCTATCTCTGGACGTTCCTGGGCTCGCTTATTTTCTGCAGCATCTTGATCGTTGCTGGGCAACGCGCTGGGCGCGCATCTCGGCGGCGTGCTGCCGCTGCTGCATCGCGGCGCGTACGTCGCGCTTGGCATCGCGATCGTCGCGGTCATCGTCGTGATCGCGGTGGTGCGCGCGCGGCGCCCCGTCGGCGCGAGGTAGACGCACGGCACTAAGAACCTCGCGCAGATCCCGGATGCACCGGGCGTGTATCTGATGGTCGGAAGCGACGGCGAGATTCTCTACATCGGGAAGGCGATTTCGCTGCGCAATCGCGTGCGCTCGTACTTTCAAGAGGCCGCCGTGCACCATCCGCGGACGACGGCCATGGTGGAGAAGGTCGCCGACGTCCGTACGATCGTCGTCACCAACGAGGTCGAAGCGCTGATTCTCGAGGCGAACCTCATCAAGCGGCACCAGCCGCCGTTCAACGTGCGGCTGCGCGACGACAAGCGCTATCCGTACCTGAAGGTCACGAACGAGCCGTTTCCGAGGGTGGTTTTCACGCGCATGGTCCGCAACGACGGCGCGCGCTACTTCGGGCCGTACACGAACGCGCACGGGCTGCGCGAGCTGATCGATTTGGTGCGCCTGGTCTTTCCGCTGCGCACGTGCCGCGAGCCGATCGACGGGCGCCGCAAGCGTCCGTGCCTGCAGTATCACATCAAGCGCTGCCTGGCGCCGTGCGTCGGGTACCAAACCGAGGAGGATTACGATCGGACGATCGACGAGGTCGTGCTGTTCCTCGAAGGCAAGCAAGAATCGCTGCTGGCGCGGCTACAGCGCGAGATGGCGGAGTCGGCCGGTCACCTGAACTTCGAGGCGGCCGCCCGCATTCGCGATCGCATCGTCGCACGTGCGCCGCGTCACCGAAGAGCAAAAGGTCGTGTGGAAGTCGCGGCTCGACATGGACCTGATCGCGATCGCTCGCGCGCAAGGACAAGCCTGCATGCAAGTCTTCCTCGTGCGCGGCGGCAAGCTGATCGGCCAGGAGCACTTCATTCTGGAAGGCGTCTACGAACAATCGGATGAGGTGCTGACGAGCGAGTTTCTCAAGCAGTTCTACACGGCGCGCACGGCGGCGGCGCCGGAAGACAAGACCGCTCTCGCTCGCGCGCGTCGCCCGCGACAACCAGGCGCCGGTGCCCGAGAAGCGCCGGCCCTCGAGCGCAGGCGGCGGCCGTACCGAAGGAGCTGCTCGTTTCGGCGCTTCCGGAAGAGCGCGCGACGATCGAGGCGTGGCTCTCCGAAGTCAAGGGGCAGCGCGTTCGCATCCTGCAGCCGCAACGCGGCGCCCGCGCCGAGTACCTGCGGCTCGTGAAGAAGAACGCGGAGCAAAACCTGAAAGCGTTCTTGGCGCATCAGGAGGTCCAGGAGACGGCTCAGGCGCGCGCGCTCACCGATCTCGCCGATGCGCTCGAGCTCCCCGAGCCTCCGCATCGCATCGAGTGTTACGACGTCTCGAATATTCAGGGACCAATCCGACGGCGTCGATGGTCGTGTTCGTCGAAGGTCGTGCGACGAAGAGCGAGTATCGAAAGTTCAAGATCCAGTACGACCGCGGGCCCAACGACTTTGCGATGATGCAGGAGACGCTGCGGCGCCGGCTGCGCTATCTGCGCCGCGAGACGGATCGCACGGAGACGCCGCTCGAACGCGAGCTGGCGAAGAAAGAGAAGTTCAACAAGAAGCCCGACCTGCTATTGATCGACGGCGGGAAGGGGCAGCTCAGCGCCGTCGTCGAGGTGCTCGAAGAGTTGGACATGACCGGGCTCGTCGTGGCCGGCCTCGCGAAGGAGCACGAGTGGCTGTATCTGCCGAATCAGCCGGATCCGATCGTCTTGTCCGCCAACTCTCCGGCCCTGCACCTAGTCGCACGAATACGCGATGAGGCGCACCGTTTTGCCGTTACGTACCACCGCCAGCGGCGGGCCAAGTCGATGACGCGCTCGGCGCTCGATGCGCTCGCCGGCGTCGGTCCCGTTAGGCGCAAGCGTCTTCTGTCCGCGTTCGGCTCTCCGGCGGGCATTCGGCGCGCCGGGCTCGATGAAATTGCGGCCGTCAAAGGGATGACGCCCGCATTGGCCGCAAAGATTAAGCAGGAACTCGAAGGAGGGTACAGATCTTGAGCTTGATTCTCAGATTTCTGGTCAATGCGATCGTCCTTTATCTCATCGCGAAATACGTCCCTGGCTTCTATCACAACGTTACGCCGTGGACGGCCATTATTGCGGCGATCGTCTTTGGCCTGGTCAACGCGCTGATCGGGCCGATACTCCGGCTGATCTCGCTGCCGATCACGTGGATCACGCACGGCCTGTTCTCGTTGGTCATCAACTACGTGCTCTTCGCGATCACGATTCACGTCGTGAATTTCTACGACCCGACGAGCGGCGTCAATCCCTGGCTCGCAGACCTCTACGGCGCGATCATCATGATGATCGTCTCGACAATCATGCAACAGGGATCCAAGGAACCAGTCCGGACGAATCTGTAGCCGCCTGGCGCACGGCGGGCGCTGCCTGGTTCTCGAAACCCGAAGCTTGCTTCGAGGTGTTATAATGTTGGTCCGACGCGGGGCTGAAATAGGTTCGACAAGACAGTCCGTGGTCGGCGTCAGCAGGCGGAGTTGCGAGCACTCCTAAAACGATCGCAAACGGCAATATCTGCCAATCACGAATACGCACTGGCTGCCTAATCTAGGCTAGCCACCGGATGCGGAGAGTCGGCCCGAACCGCTCCGCCCTCCGGTCACCAACTCGGGCTGGCACGGGCGCGTGATTCGACGCACGTGCGAGAACAAGGATCTGCAGCGAACGGTAAGCCGCGCCTCGGGGCGTCCGTGCGAACAAGTAAAATTCGAGGCTGAGCCTGGAGAACGCGCCGGTCAGGCTGCTTGGACTCGGGGGGCAGCACCCCGACAGCTCCACCATTTCTTCCATTCCGCAAATCCACGCCGTTGACGGCACCGTTAGTTTGCTGTATGGTTATATAACCATATGGTGAACTATAATCGGCTCGACGCCGTCTTCGCCGCCTTGGCTGACCCGACGCGGCGGCGAATGGTCGAGCGCCTCGCGCGCCGCTCGATGAGCGTCGGCGAGATGTCCGAGGGATTGGCGATTTCGCAGCCCGGGATCTCGAAGCACGTGAAGGTGCTGGAGCGGGCCGGCTTGCTCAAACGGGAAATCGTGGGCCGCGTGCACCGCTGCAAGCTCGAACCCAAGGTGATGGAAGCGGCTTCGACCTGGCTCGACGACCAGCGGCGCTTCTGGAGCGGCGCCCTCGACCGCCTCGACGCCTACCTCGCGCGGACGAAGAAATCCAAAGCAAAGAAAGGACGATGAACGACATGCCTGCCGACACTGCCACCGGTCTGGTATTGCGACGGACCTACGACGCGCCGCGCGAGCGGCTCTACGAAGCGTGGACGACGCCGCAAATGCTCAAGGAATTCTTTGCACCCGGCGATACCAAGGTCGAAGACGTTCAGATCGATCTCCGCATCGACGGCGGCTACCGCATCGCGATCAGGCATCCCGACGGCGAAGTGTGGCATGTCGCGGGAGCCTATCGCGAATTGTCCGCGCCCGAGCGGATCGTCTGCACGTGGTCATGGGAGGAGGACGATCCCGCGCTCGAGAGGGAAACGGTGCTGACGCTCGAGTTCGTCAAACGCGGCACCCAGACGGAGATGATTCTAACGCACGAGCTGTTCCGCGACTCGCAGCAGCGCGACAATCACGAGCGCGGCTGGACCGAGATTCTCGAGACGCTCCCTCGAGCGATCGGTGGAGTGCGCATCAAGGGCATCGATCTGAGCGGCTACATGGTGAAGGACGCGCCGCGCGCGATCGCGTTTTATCGCGACATCCTAGGACTCGAGCCTGCTAGAATCTACCCCGAGAATCGCGGCGCCGAGTACGATCTCCCCGACGGAACGACGTTCGGGTTATGGGGTGGCAGCGGAAAAGTGATGCCCTTTCAGCCCAGCAACGGCATCTTGTTTGCAGTCGACGATCTCGACGCGGCGCTCGCGGCGCTGAAATCGCGCGGAATCTCCGTCGCGATGGAGCTCGAGACCCCAAACTGCCGCATGGCGGCAATCAATGACACGGAAGGCAACCTCGTCTTCCTCCACAAACGAAAGGCGCTTTAAAAGATCGACCACCGGACGTCAAATGCGCGCCGCGTCGCGTGTCCCATTGGCCGGCGCGCAAGCAAAAGAAGCCAGGCGCCTCCCCGAACATGGCGGATTCCGAACGAGAGCGCCGAAACGGGCCCCGCCATGAAGAAGTTACACGAAACTCGACTCGCAATCATCGGAACACTAGTTGTAGCGCTGCTCGCAGCGGGCTGCGCTGGTCCAGCCACCACGGGAACCCCGACGTCTACGCAGTCTGCGCTGCGCGACAAGGCACGCGGCGCCTCATGGATGGCGCCGCGGGCGAAACAGCAACCTCTGATCTACGTCTCGTCGGTGCTGACTAACGACGTCTACGCGTACTCGTACGCGACGCATCAGCTGATGGGGACGCTCACCGGCTTTACGACGCCGTACGGTCTCTGCGCCGATTCCAGCGGCGACATCTGGGTTGCCAACGACGGCGCCTCGCAAATGCTCGAGTACACGCACGGCGGCAGCAGCCCGATCGGAACCCTCAGCGATACCGGCGAATATCCGGAAGGCTGCGCCGTCGATCCGACGACCGGCAACCTAGCCGTCACGAACTTCTCGAGCAAGTCGGGCGGTGGGAACGTGGCGATCTACGTCGGCGCGAGGGGGACGCCGCAGACGTATACCGACCCGAGCATCGCCAACTATCGGTTCTGCGGTTACGATGCGAAGGGGAATCTCTTCGTCGACGGCGCCAATAGCAGTTCGGCCTTCGTGCTGGCGGAGCTTCCGAAGGGCGGTAGCACCTTCACCAACATCCCGATCAAGCAGACCATCGAGTGGCCCGGCGGCGTGCAGTGGGACGGCAAGCACGTCGCCGTGGGCGACACCGACGCCGTAACGGTGTACCAGATTGATCCGAAAAACGGCAGCGTCGCCGGGTCCACGAAGCTCAGCGGCGCGAATTACGTCAACGAGTTTTGGATCAACGGATCCGTCGCCACGCGAAGGGCCGCGAAGAAGGCGCGCGTGGTCGCGCCCAGCCAGGACGGCGGCTCGCTCGCGCTCTACAAATACCCCGCGGGCGGCGCGGCGCTGTGGAGCATCAGCGTGCAGGAGCCATTCGGAGTCACGGTCAGTAACTAAGCTATTCGTAGTCCGGAGCGAAGTAGTCGTTCGCGAAGCGGTGGTGGAGGAAGAACTTCGCCGGATACGGCGCCTTGATGAACGTGAAGGGACGCGGCGACTGCGAGAAGTCGAAGCCGTCTCGGGCCGGCGATGCGGCGCGCTTGTCCGCCGCGGCGAGTTGCGGTAGTCCGTACAGGTCCTCGGCAAAACGCAAGACGCTGGCGGTCTCGTAGTGAACGTGTGACACGTGGTCCTTTTTCGCGTACGGCGAAATCACTAAGAGCGGAACGCGGAAGCCCACGCCGTCGTAGTCCTTGTAGCTGGGAGCGACGTGATCGTAGAAGCCGCCCCAGTCGTCCCACTGCACGAAGATCGCCGTTGATTTCCAGAACTTGCTGGCGCCGACGGTGTCGACGATCGCAGCGACCCACGACGGCCCGTAGCCGCCGCCGCACTCGAGGTGATCGGACTCCGCACACTCGGGCGTGATCCACGTGAAGTTCGAGAGCTTGCCGGCGCGCACGTCGCTGATGAACCGCCAGTTCGGCGAGACGACGTCGCGCCTCCAGTCGGGGCCCTTGAAGACGTGGCGGATCGCCTGATACGCGGACCACGTGCCGCCGTTGCCTCCGGCGTCGTTGCCGTAGCGCGCAGCGTAGAAGTGCCACGATAGGTGCGCCGCGTCGAGCTCGTCGCCCAGCGTCGGGTAGTCAAAGCAGGCCTGCTGCTGCGGCCCGTAGAGGCTGCGGTTCTGCGTGATCGTCGCGACCGTATCGTACTTGCCGCCCGCACAGCCCCAGATGAGCGAGGCCGGCAGATCGACGCTCGACGCCGCTTGGGCGGCAATCACGTATTGGTGCGCGACGAAGCTCTCGTCGAGCTGCGACGCAAACATGCGATCGCCGACGACCCACTCGTGGGCCATGTCGAAGTACGGCTTCGACTCGTCGTGCGGCACGTAGACGTATTGCGGGTTCGAGGGCCCGCCGTACGAGATCTCATTGTTGAAGCCGTTCATTCGGCATTTGGTTCCCGGCAGCGTGCCCGTGCCGTTGCACGCGGCGAACATCGCGTACCCCGAGTGGTCGATGATGTAAATGTTCTTGAGTGACGAAGGCTGCAGCGCGATCGTCTGTCCGTATGAGTTCAGGCCCTTGGCGACGGTATCCGCGCGCGGGTAGCCTTGGAACAGGTTGTCGAAGCTGCGGTTCTCCTGCACCACGAAGATCACGTGCGTGATCTTGCCGGCGCCGGTTCCCGCAAGGGCGCGCACCGCATTGCCGTCTTGCATGTAGGGCAGCGCCGGTTGCGAGGCCGGCACGCAGCTTGCGCAGGCCAGGAGAACGAACGAGGCGATATAACGCAGCCTCATGCGTGTGAAGTTCTCGACTCAGAAGGAGCCGCCTGCGGGATGACGTCGTTCACAACCGAGCTGAAGGTGCCGCCCGATCGCGCGTTCGGTTCGCTCGTAGAGAGCTTCGCGGGCGACGCCGCGCGGCGCGGCGAGCTTTCGGAAGCACAGACGCGCGGGATCGTCGCCGCCGCGTGCGACGGCTTTATCGCGATCGTTGCGGAGGCGCTCGCAGAAGCGCGCGAACCGATCCGGATCGTCGCGGCGTGCACTCCGGCGCAGCTCGAGCTCGCACTGTTTGAGCGCGGGCTGCCGATGAACGACGCGCTGGCGCGGCGCGATCCACGCTGGAACGAACTCTGTTCCGGCGTCGACGCCGCGCACTGGCGCTGTCACGGCACGGCAGGCAGCGAGCTGCGGCTGGTCGCGTATCGCGCCCATGCGGCTGAAGATGTTGCCAACGCAGCAGCTCCGGCGGACGAAGTCGTTCCGCTCGCGCCCGAGCAGCAGTATACGATTCGGCGTTTCGTGCCCGATGACGCCATCGGCGTTGCGCGCGCTTTTTACCAAACGTACTGCTATGCATACGATCTCGCCGCCGTGTACGTTCCGCAGCGGCTCGTCGAGCTCAATGCAAGCGGGAGCTACGTCTCGATAGTCGCGCTGGCGAGTGACGGCGCAGTCGTCGGCCATTGCGCGCTCGCCCGCGACGGCGACGCTCCGATTGCCGACCTCGCGGGCGCAATCGTGCTGCCGGCGCACCGCGGTCGTAACCTGCTGAACCGGATGCTCGAGCGAGCAGAGGCCGAGGCCGCAGCGCTCGGACTCGCCGCGTATTACTCGGAGCCCGTCACCGATCATCCGCGCACGCAGCTCTCCAGCGAGAGCTTCGGCGAAAAAGCCTGCGGCCTCACACTCGGCGAGGCGCCGCGCTCCTTCGTGGCGCGGCACATGGAGCTGTCGACGACGACGCAACGCCAAAGCTGCATGCTCTACGTCAAGCCCCTGAGGCCGCGCGACCCGCGAGCGATCTACGCGCCGCCGCGGCACCGGTCGATCGTCACGAGCATCTACGAGCAGCTCGGTCTGCCGGTGACGTTCTCCGACGGCGCTCCGCCGAGCGGACGCGGCCTCTTTCATACGGGCATTACACGCCGTGACGGCATCGCAACGATCGACGTCGAGGCCATCGGCAGCGAAACCGCCGCGTTGGTGTGTCAAGCCGTCGAAGACTTACGCGAAACGCAGCGGCTCGGCGCCATCTACGCGTCGCTGCCGCTCGAAGATCCGGGCACGCCGCAGCTGTGCGAAAAACTCGAGTCGTGCGGCTTCTTTTTCTCAGGCGTCGGTCCGTGGATGCTCGACGGAAAGGACGCGCTGCGCCTGCAGATGCCGCTGACACCCATGGATCTCACGTTGCTCGTGATCGTCGGCGCGTTCGGAAAAAAGATCTTGGACTACGTCGCATCGGAGCGCGACCGCTGTGCTGCAACTCGCGGATAGCTCCCCTTGAGCAGCCGCGAGAGCGCACGATCCATCAGAATTCGCCCGCCGGTTTGGCAGCGCGGGCAATAGTTCGTCTCGTTGTCGGCGTAGCGTATTCGCTGCACCGTCTCGCCGCAGACCGGGCACGGCTTTCCGTAGCGGCCGTGCACGGCCATGTCGTCGCGGAACGCGGTCACGTGCTTCGGGAACTCGCGCCGGGCGTCGGCGGTGAGGCGGTCGACCCAGAGGTGCAGCGTCGACTGCGTCGCCGCGAACAGTCTCCCCCACTGTTCGTCGTCCAGCTTTTGCGTGAGCGCGATCGGCGAGAGCCGAGCGGCGTGGAGAATCTCGTCGGAATAAGCGCTGCCAATGCCGCTCAACACGCGCGGATCGGTGAGCGCGCGCTTGAGCGTCCGATTCTCCGCGCGCACAGCGTCGCGAAACGTCGCTACGTCGCACTCAAAGACGTCAATGCCGCCGGGATCAAGCGCCGCGAGGGCCGCCTGGCCGCGCACGAAGTGCAACGACGCGCGCCGCCTCGAGCCGGCCTCCGTCAGCACGAGCGTGCCGTCGGGAAAGTCGAACGCCGCCAGCGCGACGCGCGTTCGGCGCGCGCCCGGTCCAACCCAGTGCAGCCGGCCAGCGATCATGAGATGCACCACGATCCAGTGGTCGCCTTCGAGGCCAATTGCGATGCGCTTTCCGATGCGGCGCAGCTCGCGCACGCGCCGGCCTTCGAGCTCCGACGGCGCCGGCGACGCGGTTCGCAGCACGAACGGCTTGGCGATGGATACGCGGGTCAGCGGGCGGCCGACGATGCGCGACTGGAGCGCCGTCACATAGGCGGCGATGTCCGGCAATTCGGGCACGTCCGCGTAACACACGCGGCCGTTTGTCGAGTTGCACCAAGCGACCGCCTTCTGGTATTCTCTGAGCAATAACTGCCCTTGCGGAAAGGAAAAGTCAATTGATGCCCCTCTCTCGACGCGTTTGGGCCGAATTTCTCGGCACGTTTTGGCTGGTTTTCGGCGGCTGCGGAGCCGCGGTGCTCGCCGCGGCGTTTCCGCAAACGGGCATCGGCTTCGCCGGCGTCGCCCTGGCGTTCGGTTTGACTCTGCTGACCATGGCGTACACCATCGGACCGATCTCCGGATGCCACATCAACCCCGCGGTGACGTTCGGTCTTTGGCTTGCGAAGCGATTCCCGACGCGTGACGTGGTGCCGTACATGATCGCGCAAGTCTTGGGTGCGATCGCGGCGGCCGGCGTGCTGTACCTCGTCGCATCCGGCAAGCCGGGCTGGGTGCCCGGACAGTTTGCAAGCAACGGTTACGGTCCGCTTTCTCCCGGCGGTTACGGACCGGGCGCCGCGATCATCGTAGAAATCGTTCTGACGTTCGGGTTCCTCATGGTGATCCTGGGCGCGACCGACAAGCGCGCGCCGGTGGGCTTCGCGGGTCTGGCCATCGGTCTCGCGCTGACCCTCATCCACCTCGTCGCCATTCCGGTGGACAACACGTCCGTCAATCCGGCGCGCAGCACCGGGCCGGCGATCTTTGCGGGCGGGCCCGAGCTTTCGCAGCTTTGGCTGTTTTGGGTCGCGCCGCTCGTCGGCGGCGGCCTAGCGGGGCTCGTTTATCCGACGCTGTTCGGCGCCGAGGTCAGCGAAGAACCGATCGTCGGAAAAGCCGTGACGTAGAGCCCTCCTAGCCCCGCGCAACCCTTTAGCAAACCGGGGCGGTCGTTCTTACCATGCCGGCCGCCCAGATCTCTCCCGTCGAAACGCGCGAGGAGCTGCTCTATCTCCTCACCAGAGCCTCCGAGCTGGAGCACGATCTCGCGTGTTCGTATCTTTACGCGGGATACTCGATCAAGACGCGGCCGGACGAAGGCGGTCTAACGCACGACGAGGCCGTCGCGATCCGATCTTGGAAGAGCAGGATCGCGCACGTCGCGGTCGAGGAGATGCTCCACCTCGGGCAGGTCTCGAACATCCTCACGGCGGCCGGCGGCGCGCCGCATTTCGCGCGATCCAACTTCCCGTTGCCGGCCTCGACGTTTCCGTTCGGTATCGCGATCACGCTCGAGCCGCTCTCGGCGTCGCTCTTAGACCGCTTCGTTTGTTACGAGTTTCCCGAGGACGGCGTCCTGACCCCCGCGCAGATGGCGGAGTACGCGCCGATCCGCGAGCGCACGGCAGGCGCTGCCGACCAGCTCGAGATGATCCGGCTGCAAAACTCCGTCGAACCCTACGACATCGATTTCCGCACGGTCGGTGAGTTCTACCACAAGATCGAGACGGCGTTCGTCGAATACCGGCGGACCGTTTGTTCATCGGCGATCCCGCCGCGCAGGCGAATCCTAAATATCTCGACTTGCCGAGGGAGCTCGTCCGCGTCGTCGACGCCGATTCGGCGCGCCGCGCGATCGAGATGATCATAGAGCAGGGCGAGTCTCCCTCCGCGCACCATCCCGACGCGCACTTCGTCGTCTTCGACGGCATCCGCCGGCAATACGAGGAGCTCAGCGCGAAGGCCAAGGCGGAAGGCCGCGTCTTCGAGCCGTTCCGTCCGATGATAGAAAATCCGAGCACGCGCGGGATCGGCGACGTCGCCGGTACCAACCGCATCACCAACGCCGTCGCGCAAGAGCTCGCCGGGTTGTTCAACAGCACGTACGGCCTGATGCTGATGATGCTCGCGCGCTTCTTCGCGCACGGCGACGAGACCGAAGAAGAATGGCGCCTCCTCGCGCGCGGAACGCTGCGCATCATGGCGTCGGTGCTGCGCCCGTTGGGCGAGGCGCTCGCGAAGACGCCGGCGGGGCCGGAGTATCCCGGGCGCGTAGCGGGCCCGACGTTCGGCTTCACCGGACACATCCACTTGCTGCCGCACAAGAACGCCGCCTGGATCTACTTCCTCGAGCGGCTGTACGATTTGTCCATGCGCCTCACGCGGCTCGCGGACGAAGCCTCGCTGCCGCAAGAGGTCCAAGAGGCCGCGGCCGCGCTCGAATCCGTCGCGGAGCACCTCACGCCGTTCATCCCAGCGCAGTTTGCCATGGTCGTGCGATCCGAGGCGGACGAGCGCAACGGACGCACGACGATCCGGCCGGAAGCGGACGGCCCGTACATCGTACGCAACCTACGGAAGCTGACCAACTCGAAAGGTGAGACGCTCCCGGTGCGGCCGGTCGTGGCGCTGTGCCGCTGCGGCGGCTCCAACATTAAGCCGTACTGCGACGGCACGCACGCGCGCATCGGCTTTTGCAGCGCGAAGTCGCCGCAGCGAACGCCGGATCGCGCGGATACGTACGCCGGCAAGGAGATCGTCGTGCTCGACAACCGCGGCACGTGCTGCCACTTCGGCAACTGCACCGATCATCTGCCGGAAGTCTTCCATCACGAGGGCGATCCGTTCGTGACCGCCGACGGTGCCGATCCCGAAGCGGTAGAGGCCATCGTTCGCGCCTGTCCGTCAGGGGCGCTCGGCTTCATCAAGGACGGCGTGAAGTACGAGGGCGAGCAGCGGCAGATGGAGATCTACGTGGCCGAAAACGCGAGCTACTACGTGCGCGGCGGGATCGAGCTCGAAGGCGAGCCGATGAACCAGGGCGCGCTACGCGAGCACTACGCGCTGTGCCGCTGCGGGCAATCCAAGAACAAGCCGTTCTGTGACGGCTCGCATTGGTATGCCGGCTTCAAAGACGAAGACAACTAACTCCCTTTGTCATCCTGAGCCGAAGCCTGTCCTGAGCGAGCGCAGCGAGTCGAAGGGAAGGATGACCTGGTATGACCTCGACCGGGAAGTTCACCGGTTGCGCGATGAAGCAGAGGCGATGCGCTTCCTCATGGAGGGCCAGCGCACGCGCGCGGTCGGCATCAGGAGCGAGAACGACCTCGGGGTGCGCTCCACTGCACGTCGGCCTCATACGTGTGCGTCTTTTCCGAGAGGCCTCAATTCCCACAGATCGGAACTCGATGGCATGCTGATTCGCTCGGTAGGGCCCGACGATGCCGCAACATGGGCGCTGCTGCGCTCTCGGCTCTGGCGTTCTGCCGACGCCGACGAGCTCGCCGCGGAGGCGCGCGCCTTCCTCGAGGGCGCGACGATGCCGACGATCGCCGCCGTCTTCATCGCCGAGGAAGGAACCGCTGCACTCGGCTTTCTCGAGCTTGCAGTGCGTTCGTTCTCCGACGGTTGCGAATCGATGCCGGTGCCACACGTCGAGGGCTGGTACGTCGAGCCGCTCGCGCGCGGACGGGGCGTGGGCCGAGCGCTGATGGAGTCCGCCGAAACGTGGGCGCGCGAGCGCGGCTTTGCCGAGCTCGCCTCCGACACCGAGCCAAGGAACGAACGATCCATCGCCGCCCACGCTCGCTGCGGTTTTCGCGAGACGGAGCGGCTCGTCAAATTCTGCAAAACCCTGCGCTAGCATGCGCGTCATCACGTTCAATGCCAACGGGATCCGTTCGGCCGTGCGGCGCGGCTTCTTCGAGTGGGCGAAGATCCAGGAGCCCGACGTCCTCTGCATCCAGGAGACGCGCGCGCAGGAGCATCAACTCCTGCCCGAAGCGGCGGCGCTACCGGGCTTCACCGGTTATTTCGTGGATGCCAAGCGGCGCGGCTACAGCGGGGTCGCGCTCTACTGCCGGCAAGAGCCGATCGAGGTATGTCGCACGCTCGGCTGGGAAGACATGGACGCAGAAGGGCGCTTCGTGCAGGCCGACCTCGGCAACGTCGTTGTCTCGTCGCTGTACGTTCCCTCGGGAATCACGGGACCGCCGCGCCAAGCCTTCAAGATGGACTTTCTCGAGCGGCTACTGGCTGTACTCGCACGCCTGCGCTACACGGGCCGCGAGCAAATCGTCTGTGCCGACTTCAACATCGCGCACAAGATGATCGACACGTACAGCCCCGGCCGCAACAGCATGGTGAGCGGCTCACTGCCGGAGGAGCGAGCCTGGATGGACACTCTGGTCGAGCAGGCCGGATGGATCGACGCGTTTCGCGTCGTCAACCCGCATCCGAAGCAGTACACGTGGTGGTCGAACTGGCCGGGGGCCTGGGAACGCAATCTCGGCTGGCGGCTCGATTATCAGCTCGTCACGCCGGGGCTAGCGGAGCGGGTCCGAGGCGCCTCCATCTACAAGGGCGCGCGCTTCAGCGACCACGCCCCGCTGACCATTGACTACGACATCTAACCCTGACAGGAGCGAACGCCATGAGCGTCACTCTAAAAAGCTTCGAAAACGGTGCTCGCAAGGCGCGCCGCGGATTACGCGGCGAAGGAGTAAGCTTTTCTTTTAGCGCTTCCCGAGTGCCGCGAGGATCTTCGGCGGAATCAAGCAGATCAGCGTGCCGCCGGCCGCCGGATCGTCGAGCTCAACTCCGGCGAGTCCGCCCTTCTTGAGCTCGATGCTCGCGCCGCCGACGAGCCTCCCAACCGCCGCGCTCATGTTCGGCTCGTGACCGACGAACATCACCGACGCCGCGCGGTCGCGCTCGCGCAACATCGCGGCGACGCTGTCGGCGTCGAAGCCGTGCGCAACCCGCGCGTCCTCGACGAGTCCGTCGCCGATGCGCAGCCGATCGGCGACGATCTCCGCGGTCTGCCGCGCCCGCAGCAGCGGGCTCGTGACGATCGTGTCCACGTCCAGATCGAGGTCGGCGATGGCTCGCGCCTCGCGCTCCATGCGCTTCTCGCCTTCGGGCGTTAGGGGACGGTCGTCGTCGCTGCCGTGCCACGCTTGCGGCTCGACGGCGATGCCGTGGCGTAGGAAATAGCAGTTCATCGCCTGCAACTACGCAGACCATATGGACACCACCTGGCAGACTCGACTCCTCCACTCCGATCCGCGCGTCCCCGAAGGCTACCGGTCGCTGGCGACGCCGGTCTACCGCGGCTCGACGACGCTGTTTTCCTCGGCCGGCGCGGTGACGGACCGGTGGGATCAAGAGCGGTTCGGTTACACCTACGGGCTCTACGGAACGCCCACGACGCTCGAGTTGGCGGCACGCATCGCCGAGCTCGAGGGCGGCGGCCGCACGATGCTGACCCCTGGCGGACAGTCGGCGATCTCGCTGATCGACTTCGCGCTGCTCAAGACCGGCGATCACATCCTGGTTCCGCACAGCGTGTATCGCCCGAACCGCCAGCTCACCACAGAACTGCTCTCGCGCTTCGGCGTCACGGCGACGTTCTACGATCCCGAGATCGGCGGCGGCATCGCCTCGCTGATGCGCAGCGACACGCGGCTCGTCTGGACCGAGAGCCCGGGCTCGGTGACCATGGAGGTGCAGGACGTCCCCGCGATCGTCGCCGCGGCGCACGCGGGCGGCGCGCTGGTCGCGCTGGACAACACGTGGTCGGCGGGCGTGTTCTTCGATGCGTTCGCGCACGGCGTGGACGTCACCATGCAGGCGCTGACGAAGTACGTCGGCGGCCACAGCGACCTGCTCTTAGGCTCGATCACGGTGCGCGACGACGCACTCTACCAGCACTTGGGCGCGGCGCGCCAGGTGATCGGCTGCGCGGCATCGCCCGACGACTGCAGCCTCGCGTTGCGCGGGCTGCAGACGCTCGCCGTGCGACTGCGCGCAGTGGAATCGTCGGCGCTAGAGATCGCGCGCTGGCTCGCGCAGCGGCCGGAGGTCGGAACCGTGCTGCATCCGGCGCTGCCGTCCTGCCCGGGGCACCAGTTTTGGAAGCGCGACTTCACCGGCTCGTCCGGCGTGTTCTCGATCGTGTTCAGGCCGGGGCCGACGTGGGAGCAGGTCTGTGCGTTCGTCGATTCGCTGCAACTGTTCGAGGTGGGTTACAGTTGGGCTGGCACGACGAGCCTCGCGGTTGCATACACGATCGCGCCGGCCGGAGGCCGGGCGGCCTACGATCACCGTCTGGTGCGATTCAGCATCGGCCTCGAGACGACCGAGGATTTGATCGCGGATCTCGAGCGTTCGCTCGCGGTATTAGAGCGCTAAAGCCACATTGGAAAGCCACCGACTCGCTACCTCGAGCACTCGGGGCTGCCGCAAGCGTCGAAAGCGAGACCACGCCGGTCTACTAACCGGGTGAGGCTCAGGCGACATCGACGCGGAGGACGGACACGGTGAGGCTATGTCACGCCATCACATTTCGCGGCAGGGCGCGTTATGTACTACGGGTTCTAAACCCGTCCATTTGATAACGAAGACCTGCTTTTAGGGGAGGCCCTCCGTGAAGAACGTCGCGTTTCTCGCGCTTGCTGCACTGCTTGCTTCTTGCGTCGCTGCCTACGGCCAGGCGCCTAAGGCAAACCCCTACCCGACGATGGCGCCGATCGCGAAATACCTCATGCCCAACGCCGCCGCCGAAATCACCTTGGCTCGCACGGCAGGGCCGTCATCGCTCTCCGCTCATGCCGAAGTGCTCGTCCTCACGAAGCACGGCTACGTCGTTGGGGCTAAGGGCACCAACGGCTGGGTCTGCTTTGTCGGACGCTCGTGGTCCGCGGGTCTCAATGATCCCGAGTTTTGGAACTGGCGGGGTCTCGGGCCAGCATGCCTCAATCCGCCGGCCGTGCAAAGTGTACTCCCGCAATACGTCGCACGTACGAAATGGGCAATCGCCGGTGACACCCGCGAGGAGATCGCTGCGAAGTCGAAAGCCGCCTACGCCGACCACCGATTCACCGATCCCGCTCCCGCCTCGTTTGCGTTCATGCTATCGAAAGAAGGCTACCTGCTCGGCGCCGACGGACCGTGGCGTCCGCACGTTATGCCATTCACCGCGTACAACCAAATGGCCACGTGGGGCGCTGGCGTCAAGGGGTCGCCGATCGACGGGCCCTCGGATTACGCGTACTATCGCCCGTACGAGCCGTTGACGATCGCTATTCCGGTGTCCCACTGGTCCGACGGTTCGCCCGCTCCAAAGTGACATGAAGTAGCCGTTCCTCGTGAACCTCGACGCCGCACAGAGCATTTAGGGAACCGCGAACGAACCCTCAATCACGAGCATGCAGTCGCCGGAAAGTCGCACGCGCGCTCCGCGATTTTCGACCCAGAGCTCGCCGCCGCGAGGCGAGAGTTGGCGCGCGAAGAGCGACGGCTTCCAAGCACGCCCGACCAGTAGGGCGTCAGCACGCAGTGCGCGAGACCCCGTCACCGGATCTTCGGAGCCGCGGCATGACCGGAAAGGTCATCCTCCGGCCAGAGCGTACCCTCAATGTCTAACGAAAAGGAGAGCCGGTCTTGCGCGCGTTGTTCGCTGCCATCGTTTTAGTGCTGCTCGCCGGTGGGTGTGCGAGCTTCCGCGGAAGTGGGACGCTGCCGCCGACAGGCGGCATGGTGCCGACGTCAATGCTGGAATTGCAGTTGGCAGGCAGGCTGCCGGCCCCCATACCGCCGGAGGCCTTACGCGCCGAGCGGCAGCGCCTGCAGGGCGCGCCGCCGCTGTCGGCGTTTCACGCGAGAGCGAAGGTCGGCCTCTGGGCATCGGACACCAACTTCAACTACCTGCTCGGTCAGAACGCGGCCGGCGGCAAGACCGTGGCGGCAATCGACCTCTCGAAGAACAGCTGTTACTCGCCGGTGGCTCTCAAGGTGGATCGCGCGCGCAATGTTTGGGTTGGCTGCGAGCTCACGTCGCTCAGCGGCACCAACGGCGCGGTGCAGGAATACAGCGGCTCCGGCGCACTCCGCGATATTTACCTGCCGGCCTGCCCGAGCCCCGTCTCGATCTGCCGGTCGTTCAGTGGGTACGGATACGACAGCGGACTCGACGCTCACGGCGACGTGTTCGCTTCGCTGAACCTCTACTCAATCGAAATATGCAATCCGAGCTGCGTCAGCGATCTCGGCGCCGGCTTCGAGTGGTGGCCGAAGGGAAAAGCGTCGGCACCTCCTCGGTTGATCTCGCTGGGCACGAATTGCAGCCCCGTCTGCGGCGTCGGCTTCATGGATGTCGACGCATCGGGTAACCTGTGGTTCACGTTCAGCGGCTATCGTCAGAGCACGTACGGCTTTGGTCTGGGCGAGATCGCGCATCCCAAGACCAGCCCGCAGCTCACGATCGTGGAACCGGTTGGAACGTATGGATTCTTCGGGGGCGTCTACGCGAGCAACGGCGGAAAGACGCTAAACGTAATAGATCAAAAGACGCGGACGATCTCGCAGTATCACTTGCCGCTCTCCCCGAGCGGAGCGCCGTTCAACGTGCTGGGTCCAACGCGTCAAAACGCGTTCGGCATCGGCGACCCAGTGTCGGGCGGCTTCAATCAAGGGGACACGAAGATGGCCATCGGCGATACAGGCGGGTGGCTCGACGTCGGCAAGGTCGCATCGAACGCGTGGTCGTCAGTTGCGAATCCCAATTTTTACAGCGGCATCGAGGGCGCCGCATACACCCCTTCGGACAAGTAGTCCGCTTAGGCAATCACGGGAGAAGCGTATACGCGGATAATTCGGTCACGAGGCAGCCCGCAGCGTCGCGAAGCCCGGGAAGAAGAAGTAGGATGCGACGCCGATGACGATGAGATAGACCAGGAGCACGAAGGTCCATCCGAGATTGTGCCGGATGACCGCGCCTTCGTTGCGTACGAAGCGCGTCGTCGACACGCCGACGCTCGCAGTTTGCGGCGCGACCGGCTTCCCGATTTCGGCTCCGACCGAATTGAGCGAGGACAGCAGGAGCGCCGGGAATCCGAGGAGCTTGCCCACGATATTCTGAAACGCGCCGAACATCGCGTTGGTTGACGTGTTGCTTCCGGAGAGGGCCACGCCGATCCAGCCCAAGATCGGCGCAACGATGATGAACGCCCAGCCGATCTTCGAGAACGCAAACGCCAGCGACGCCGCGATTCCGGAATAGTTATAGACGTAGGCGAGCCCGAAGATGAACACGCCGACAAGCAGCGCGCCCCACATCTGCGCCCAGGTGGGGCGAAATATCTCGCCGAGCTGGGAGATCGTCGTGCGCAAGAGCAGGGCGATCGCGATCCATGAAGCGAGGATGGCGCTCCCGCCCACGAACGGCGTAAACGTGAAGGTCGCCGCGACCGGCTTTACGCCGCCGAGCGACGGCAACGCCGTGACGCTTCGAGTGACCACCGCGATCTTTGGAAGCGGCGACCACGGGCCGGTCCACAGCACGACGACAACGACGAGTACCGCAAACGGCATCCACGCCCAGCAGATCTCGGCCGGCGTAAGCGGACGTCCGCTCTCGCCGCCTGCAGCGTTTCGCGCGCTCTCGGTAACCGAAGAGTACGGCACCCCGCCGTATCCTAACACTTCCTTCGGCTTCCAAAACTTCAGCAACAGCAGGAGCGCACCGATGCAGACGATCGCGCCCGCGATGTCCGGCAAGTATGGGCCGAGGTATACCGCGACGGGGAACTGTCCCGCGACGTACCCGAGCGAACCCACGACGGCCAGCGGCCAGCCTTCGCGAAAACCGCGCTTACCGCTGACGAGGTAGATGAGAACCCAGGGTGGCAAGAGTGCGAGGATCGCGACGATATGGCCGATCGATCCCGAGAGAGCCAGGAGCGGCAGACCGGTTACGGCGGCCAGCGCAATGATCGGCGCGCCGAGCGCACCGTACGTAACCAACGATCCGACGAGCGTGGAAGTCCACGCGGACCAGCGAAACACCGCGAGCAGCACCAGCAGAAGGGCCACCGGAACCAGCGCCACGAGCCAGGTCAGAAAGAGGTTGTGAAACGGATCGATGACCTGTTGGAACATGCGGTCCCTCCCAGGCCGTATTACCCCGAGCCGCGGAAAGTATGCGCATGTGCGCTGATTCGGCGTGCCTCATGTTCGATCTCGACGGAACGCTTATCGACAGCGACCAAATCTGGCGGGATGCGCGGCGCGAGTTCGCGATAGCGAATGACGGCCGTTGGGATTCCGGCGCGCAGGCGGCGCTGATGGGCATGCGGACCGACGCGTGGGCGAACTACAATCACGACGCGCTCGAGAGGCTCGCCCGTGGAACGGCATTCGCTCCGCGCACGTCGCGCAGCTGCCGGTCATCGCGATTCCGAACCCGCGAGTTCCCGCTCGAGACCGAAGCAACGACGTAACGGGCCGCAGTTAGTCTGGCTTGATCTCGTAAAACGCAAAAAGTTGCGCGTTTGGGATAGTCCTCGTCAACGCTGCGTGCTACGTTTTGGTATGTAACCTTACACACCGGCCAAAGAAAGCGGCTGGCATTATGGACTATCCCGCGTTTGAGTAAATAGCAGATGGAGGGTGCGTGCGTGCCGACGACGAGAAACGCGTTTATTCGTGAAATCGCAATCACCGCCGCATTGTGTTTCGCAAGTGTTCTCCCCGCAGTAGCCGCGGAAGCCAACGTGATGGAGCGAGGGACCGTCACCGGTGGAGGACAGCCCGTTGCGGGGGCGACCGCGCAACTCTGGGCTGCGAAAGGCAACGAATCCCCGAGCAAGATCGCGCAATCCGTGACGGGCCGGATGGAAGCTTTTTTGCTACATGGTCGCCGCGCACCCGGCGCGCAAATCCTCTACATCTTAGCTTGGCGCGGTCATTCAAGGGCAGACGCAGACCCACGGAGCAATCCGGCGATCGTCGTGGTTTCAATCTTGGGCGCCAATCCGCCATCGCACGTCGTGGTGAACGAGCTGACGACCATCGCGTCTTCTATGGGATGGCCAAGCCGGTTCGTACACCACTTATCGGGCCCGTGCGGCCGCTATGAGGAGAATCGGTGAATTGCGCTCCATGCGAGTGAAGATCGCCATTGCGGCAACCCTTGCCGCAGCGTTGCTCAATGCCGTTGTACCGACACCTGCAATGGCCCAGACGCCGGAAGTCGCCCCTACGCCCGGTGCCACTGCAGTCCCGGCCGCCGGGGAGGATACGCATCCCGAGACCGGTGGCTTCGATCCCAGCAAACTGACCCCGCAGCAGCGGGAGGCGTTGCAGCTCGTAATTATCAAGACCTCTCAGAACCCCGTCGGGAACATTTCCGTATTTCCGTTTCAGAATAACTTCAACTACGGTTACGGCCCTTACACGCGGCTGCAATATAATCTCAACGTTCAACCGGTCTTTCCGATCATGTTGAGCCGGAACTGGAACCTCATCGCTCGGACGATCATCCCCGTTCTGAATCAGCCTTCGTCGGCGCCGCCGGCGGTGTGCGCCGCGCCGGGAGGTTGTCCATCGACGTTCGGCCTGGGCACCGTGCAAGAGCAGTTATTCTTCGGACCAAAGACCAAACCCGGAGAACTGATTTGGGCAGTTGGGCCGATTTTTCAGTTTCCAACCGCAACGCCGAGTGCGCTTGGTACGGGGAGATGGGCGGCCGGTCCGGACGCCGTCGCACTGGTGATGCCCGGAAAATGGGTGATGGGTGCACTCGTGACGCAGCTTTGGGCCGTTGCGGGCCCGTCGACCCAGCCCAATGTGAACTCCTTCCTCGTCCAGCCGTTCATCAATTACAACCTCGCCCGGGGATGGGCGATCAGCTCGGCGCCGGTCATGACCGCGAACTTGACGCTGCCGGGAAACAAGTGGACGGTGCCGCTCGGCGGCGGCGTTTCGAAGACCTTCAAAGATGGAGGTCAATTGATGCAGCTTAGCGTGCTGTACTACACGAATGTCACCCGGCCGCTTGCGGCCCCGCAGACGACCCTGCGCGTCTCGTGGAGCCTGCTCTGGCCAGTCAAACGCGGCATCGACATTCAGCAACTCCTTCAGGAAAGCAAATAGGAGCGTCGTAAGGCCTCACTCGCTCGCTCTCATTGGTGCGCCATGGCGATGCGGTAGAGGTCGTCCACGGTTACGAGGTGACTCGCGTCTTCCTTACCGATGTCGAGCTGCACCCATTTCACCTTGCCCGTGAACTCATTGCCGCGTTGCGGGTAGTCGGTGCTCACGGCCGTGCCCGTTCCTACGCCCACGTCGCAGGTCTCGTCGGCCGAGAACACCATCGGCACGGTCATCTCGACGCGGCCTTCGCCGCACTTCTTGCCGTCGAGATAGAGCGTCACCGTACCACCCTTGCCAAGTCCTCCTCCGTCGTATGTAAACTCCATGCGCACTTGGTGGTCGCCTTGCGGAATTGCGTTGTCGCCATAAATCATGAACGACTTTAGGCCCGCGAAATTGTAGCAGTACGCGGGCTTACCATCCTTGACGTAGAGCGCCCAACCCCCAAATTTACCGCCTTGCGCGATAATGACGCCCTCGGCGCCGCCTTTCGGAACGATGACTTGTGCGCTGACCGAATAGGATTTGTTTTTGAGGTTCAGCATCGTATTCTCGCTCAGCCGTCCCATGCCGCCGAAGAGCAATTGCTGCTTCCCATTAATCAACTGCGGCCGTCCCGCGAGATCGGAGTTGAAGCGTTCGACGCGCCGATCGTCGAGCGGCAGTACGTTATGCTTCGTCGCCTCGATCAAGAAGAGGCGTTGCAATTCGTGCAACTTCGCCGGATTCTCTTTCGCGACGTTCCGGGACTGCGTCCAGTCGGCGGGGGCGTAGAGTTCCCAGACGTCGTCGTCGAACGCGGGCAGTGCGACGCCCGTAACCCAAGGCGTGCTGTGGCGAGTCACGGCCGTCCAGCCCTTATGATAGATGCCGCGGTTGACGAACATCTCGAAATATTGCGTTTCGTGCGTGTCCGCGGCTTTGGCATCGTCGAAGGAGTACCGCATCGAGAAACCTTCCAGCGGCTTCTGCTGGACGCTGTTGACGATCGCGGGTTGCGGAAGGTTCGCCACGTCGAGGACCGTCGCGGCGACGTCGATGACGTGATGGAACTGCGAACGTATTTCACCCTTCGACTTTATCCCGCTCGGCCAGTGCACGATCGTGCCGTTGCGGGTGCCGCCCCAATGTGAGGCAACCTGCTTCGTCCACTGGTACGGCGTGTCCATCGCGTGCGCCCAGCCGACCGCGTAGTGATTGTACGCACCCGGGCCGCCGAACTCGTCGATGCGCGACTTCAGGAAGTCGGCCGTTTCGACCCCGACGATGCCGTTGAGCATGAGCATCTCGTTGAAGGTGCCGTTCAGTGTACCTTCCGCCGACGCGCCGTTGTCGCCGATGATGTAGTAAATGAGGGTGTCGTCGAGTTCCTTGAGACTATCGAGACTGTCGATCAGACGCCCGACGTGATAATCGGTATGCTCTAGGAAGCCGGCGTATACTTCCATTTCCCGCGCGAGAACCGGCTTCATATCCGGCGAGACTTGATCCCAGGCCGGAATCTCGGCCGGCCGCTTCGTCAGTTCGGCGTTCGCCGGAATGACGCCCAACTTCTTCTGTCGTGCAAACGTCTCTTCGCGCACCGCGTCCCAGCCTTTGTCGAACTTGCCCTTATACTTGTCGGCCCACTCTTTGGGCACGTGGTGCGGCGCATGCGTCGCGCCGGGTGCGAAGTAGACGAAGAACGGCTTATCGGGCATCAGCGCCTTCTGCTGTCCGATCCATGCGATCGCGCGGTCGGTCATGTCGACCGTGAAGTGATACTCGGGATCGTCGGGCGGCTCGACGGGAACCGTATCGCGATGAATTGCCGGAACCCATTGGTTGGTTTCGCCGCCGATGAATCCATAGAAATGCTCGAAGCCGCTGCCCGTCGGCCATTGGTTGAACGGCCCCGTGGGACTCGTCTCCCAAACCGGCACCTCGTGACACTTGCCGAACTGCGCGGTCGAATAGCCGTTGAGCTTCAAAATCTCGGCCAGCGGCGCCGCCGACTTGGGGCGCAACGAGCTATATCCCGGCGCGGACGTCGCGAGTTCGGTGATGCTGCCCATGCCGACCGAATGGTGGTTGCGCCCGGTCAAAAGCGCCTGGCGCGTCGGCGAGCAGAGCGCCGTGGTGTGGAAGCGGTTGTACTTCAAGCCGCTTTTCGCCAGACGCTCCGCGGTCGGCGTGTTCACCGGGCCGCCGAAGGCGCTCGAGGCGCCGAAGCCGCAGTCATCGATCAGCACGATCAAGACGTTCGGCGCGCCTTTCGGCGGGCGCAACGGCTCGATGGGCGGGAACTTCGTTTCCGGGTCCTTCGCGTCGTACGTTGTTAATCCGACGTACTGATGGTCCGGGATCGGTAAAATCGTGCGGAGCCCGTCGATTGGTTGTTCTGACACGCTGGGCCCTCCCGAGTAGAAGTTGAGAACTCAGGTTACGTGGCCTCCTTGAGCAGCTCCTGGATATCGATGCCGTTGGCATTCGGATTGCTCGCGCTCAGCGATATCGCCGGCGCGCGCTGCCTAATAGACACGCGACGGCAAAACGCCGCGCCGGTAAGCGTCGGCCGACGGACCGTTAATCTTGTGCGACGGCCTCGACGTCGAGGATGATGTCGATCTCGCGGCTGACCACGATGCCGCTGTCGGGCATCGAGTCGTTCCAGCTGACGCCGAAGTCGTAGCGGTTGATGCGCGTCCGTGCGGTGAAGCCGGCGCGCGTCTTGGGGCCCTTGTCGACTCCGTCTTCCCACCATGGCGTCTGCCACGACCCGAGGTAGCGCGTTCGTAGCGTCACGGGTTTGGTGACGCCCCGAATCGTGAGGTCGCCGGCGACGAGATAGTCGACCGGACCGATTTCCTCGACGCCGGTGCTCTTGAAGTGGATCTTGGGATATTGCTCGCAGCTCAGGAAGTCGGGGCTGCGCAGGTGGTTGTCGCGCATCTCGACTCCGGTCCAGCAGCTGGAGGCGTCGATCGTCGTCTCGACCACGAGCTTCCGCGGATCGGCGGGATCGAAGTCGAGCTTGCCTTCGATGTTCTTGAACGCGCCGCGCACCCACGAGACCATCATGTGTCGCGCGCGGAACTCGGCGGCGCTATGCCCGGGCTCGAAAAACCATTTCATCGTACTTACCTCTATACATGCCGACTCGTCGATCGAACGGCAAATCCCTTCGCGGCGACCGCCGCCGCCCCGAACGCGAGCAGGGCCGAGACAAGCATCGCCGCGCGAAAGCCGAATAAGTAGGCGGGCGCCGCCGTGACTACGACGCCAAGCACCGCGACGCCGATCAGACCGGCGGTGCGCGCCACTGCGTTGTTGATGCCCGAAGCGACGCCTGAGTGTTCGACGGGGACCGAATTCATCACCGTCGTCGTCAGCGGGGCGACGAACAGCGCGCCGCCCAACCCGAGGATCGTCGCGGCGGGGAAAAACGTCGTCCAGTACGATCCATCGCTTCCCGGCAGCGCATATGCAGTAAATCCGAGTGCGGCGAGGATCCCGCCGAGCACCAGCGGCCCGCGTGGACCGACGCGCCCGACGAGGCCGCCCGACCAGCGCGACGCGGCCACCAAGATCACGATGAAGGGCAGCAGCGCGGCGCCCGCCGCCGTCGGAGAATAGTGGTGGACGTTGATCAGCACGAACGGGACGAAATAGAGGCTGCCCCCAATCGCCGCGTACAGAAAGAACGTGTAGACGTTCGAGACGCTGAAGCTGCGCACGGCGAAGAGGTCGCAGCGCATCATCGGATCCTTGACGCGCATCTCGTACATGACGAATACGCACAGCAGCACGAGGCCCAGAACGACCGTCGCGATGGACGCAGCGGTTACGTGTCCGGCGTTCATGTCGATCAGCCCGTAGACCAGCAGTCCCAGTCCGACGGTCGCGAGCGTCGCGCCGCCGACGTCGATGCGCCGGTCGGCGGTTTCGTCGCGGCTCTCCGGGACGCCGAAAAAGAAGAGTATCAGCAGGGCGATCGCTGCGATCGGCAGGTTGATCACGAAGACGTAGCGCCACGAGAACGTTTGCGTCAGCCATCCGCCGATGATCGGCCCGGCCGCCGAAGTGAGCGCGGAGAAGCCCGACCATAGGCCGATCGCCTTCCCTCGCGCGTCGCCCGAGTAGGCCGCGCTGAGCAGCGACAGACTCCCCGGCGTGGCGAGCGCGCCGCCGATGCCCTGCATGCAGCGCGCCGCGATGAGCCACTCGACGCTCGGGGCCAGGGCGCAGCCGATCGACGCGACGGCGAACACGGCGATTCCCACGCCGAAGACCAACCGCCGGCCGTACAGATCGCCCAATGCGCCGCCGAGCAGGATCAGGGCGGAGAGAAAGAGTGCATAACCTTCGATGACCCACTGCGTTTCGCCGGCGGTCGCGTGCAGCTCGTGCTGGAGGACCGGCAAAGAGACGTTGACCGCCGTGCTGTCGATGAACGGCATCGCCGAGCCGAGAATCGCCACGACGAGCACCCAGCCGACCTTCATCCAACTCGCCCTTGTTGTTCCATACGGCGGGCTCCTACAATAGACCGATGACCTCGGCCCTCGACCGGTCGTTGCGCGCGGCGATTCTCGCCGCGGCCGACAACGCGCTCGTGCGTCGCGCGGTCACGCGCTACGGCATGCGTCTGGGGGCCGGGCGCTTCGTCGCCGGCGAGAGTGCGGCAGAGTTCTTGCCGGTAGCGCGCGATGCGAACGCGCGCGGCTTCGCGGTGGCGGCCACGATCCTCGGGGAGAGCGTGGGCGATCGCTCGGAGACGTTGGCGGTGACGAGCGAGTACTGCGACCTGCTGCGCGCATTTGCTGCGGAAGGTCGCGACGCGAACGTCGCGTTCAAGCTCACGCACGTGGGCCTCGACATCGACCCCGAGCTCGCCTTCGACAACGCGTCGAACGTCTCGGCGGCTGCCCGGGAGAGCGGCAACACGGTCCGGATGGACATGGAGCAGTCGCGCTGCGTCGATCCGACGCTCGCGATCTACCGCCGCCTGCGCGAGCGTTACGACAACGTCGGCTTCGTACTGCAGTCGTATCTCTACCGCAGCCGCGACGATCTGCTCGCGGCTCTGCCGCTGGAGCCGAACCTGCGCATCGTCAAGGGGGCATATCTCGAGCCGCCGACCATCGCTTATCCGAAGAAAGCCGACGTCGACCGCAACTACGTCGAGCTCATGGAGCTGGCGCTGTCCCACCCCGGCTACACGGCGATCGCGACGCACGATCCCAAAATGGTCGAACGCGCGATCGCGTTTGCCCGGCAGAGGTCGCTGCCGCAGCGAGGGCGCTTCGAGTTTCAGCTGCTCTACGGCATCGCGACGCCGCTCGCGCGCAGCCTGGTCGAACGCGGCTATCGCGTGCGCCTGTCGATCCCTTATGGGCAGTACTGGTTTCCGTATCTGATGCGCCGCTTGGCCGAACGCCCCGCCAACATCGCATTCTTCCTGCGCGGCGCGCTAGGCCTGCGATGATAGGCGGTATCTGGTCCGCGGTCCTGACGCCGGTCGACGAGGACCTTTCACCTGACGTTCACACGGCGGTGCGCTATTACCGCGACCTCTTGCAACGCGGCTGCGATGGAATCAGCCTCCTCGGCACGACCGGCGAGGCGATGTCGTTCAGCGCGGATCAGCGGCTCGCGTTCATGGAGGCTGTGGTTGCAAGCGGCATCCCGATGGAGCGGGCGATGGTCGGAACCGGGGCGGCGTCGGCGGCCGACGCGACGCGGCTGACGTGGTGCGCGTTTGCGTGCGGCTTCGCCGCCGCGCTCGTAATGCCGCCGTTCTTTTTCCGCGACGTCTCCGACGACGGCGTCGTCCGATTCTTCGACGTGCTGTTTTCGCGCGCGAACCCGCCGCGCTCCAGCGTTGTGCTCTACAACTTCCCGAAGATGAGCGGGATCGCTTTCCATCCCGAGCTCGTCGACCGCCTGGTGCGGGAGTTTCCGGATGTCATCGCCGGCATGAAGGACAGCTCGAATGACGCGCGCCTGCAGGCCGAGATCCTAGCGCGCCATCCCGATCTGGCGGTGCTGCCCGGCTCCGAAAGCGATTTGCTAGCGGCCAAGGCCCGGGGCGCGTCGGGATGCATCTCCGGCAGCGTCGCGCTGTGGCCCGAGCTGGCGCACGACGTTTTCACGAGCGGCGACGAGGTCGGCGGCGCGACGCTCGCGGAAGCGCGCGCGGCCCTGGACGGCGTCCCGTTCATCCCGGCGGTGCGTTACGTCACTGCGCGCCTGCGGCGGGACGCGTCGTGGGAGCGGCCGGTGCCGCCGCTGCTGCCGCTCGACACGTCGCAACAGCGCGCGCTCGACCTCGCTGTCGAGCCCTTTGTGGTGAGGCCGCGCTAGCGCAGCGCGTATGCGGTTAGCTGGCCGTTTTCATCCGAACAGTAGACCCAGCCGTTGACGACGATCGGGCTCTCCCAGTGCACCGGGCCGATCGTGCGGCCGGCGCCGCGCATCGCGCTGCTCCATAACTCATTGCCGGTGAGCGCGTTGAGCGTGACGATCGCGTTATCGAACGCGACGAAGACGATGCCGTCGGCGACGACGGGCGACGTGCCTTCGCCGCCGGTCGAACCGGCGCTGGACTGCCACATGAGCTTGAGGCTGCTCGCGCCCTTGCCGTTCGTCTGCAGACGGTACGCCTCCACCACGGAAGAGAATCCGACGAATATCCATGCGCGGTTCGAGGCATCGGTCCACACCGCTGGAGTGGAGAAAAGACCGCCCGGCAGATTGATTAGCTGCAGCTCGCCCCCAACACCCGGCAGCGCGGCGCGGTTCACGAGTTTGAGGATCGCGTCTTTGCCACCCTGAACCAGCATCCACGGCGTCTGACTCGACGCCTGCTCCGGCAACATCACAGGCGACGTGCTACCCAAATCGGTGTCGCCTTGCTGCAGCTGATCGTAATTAACCGGCGTGTAACTGCCGAGCAGCGACGAGAGATCTTCGGAGAGCGAGATCACCGAGTCGCCGTAGTTGTGGCCGCCCTTGTTGGCGCTGAAGTCGCCGTTTCCGGTCGCCGCGTAAATCCTACCGTTCATAGACGGATCGGGATCGACGACGGCGCCGCCGCGCGCCCAGATTCCGGAGCGCTGCTGCGGACACGAGTTCGGCCCGGGCAGCCGGCGCTTGAGGCTGCAGAGCGAGTTGAACACGGTTGTCGTACCGTTGCTCAAACGAACGGCGACGACGTGACCGTCGTAGGGCGGCGCGTCGCCGAGATACCCGGACGTCACCGCGTAGAGGTAGCCGTTGGCCAGGTTGAGCGGCGAGGCGTCTTTTTCCGTGTTGGGCATGCGCGTGATGCGTGCCGGAAATCCCGGCGCGTGCTCCTCGCGCCCCGTGGCTGCCGACAGCTTGTGGACCTTGCCGTCCACGCCCGGCGCGTAGATCGACCTGCCTGCCGGATCGGCAGCCGGCGTGGAATCGGTGATCTGCGTGCCGTGCGTCGCAAAGTGCCAGATGACCCGCCCGGTGGCAGCCTCGATGCCGTGCGTGACGCCGTCCTTGGTCGTTTGGTAGAGCATCGAATGATACGCGCGGCCGATCCGAACGCGCTGCAGCAGGATCGCCGTGGAATCTGCTACGGCCCCGAGGGAGATCTGCCAGCGCTCGTGCAGGCGATGCACGTTGCCGACAGTAATGGTGTGTTCCGCGGAGTTGAATCCGCTGCGCGCGGGATCGAACCCGAACAGCGGCCAGTTCGCGGCCGATGCCGGCGACGCCACGGCAAGACTGAAAATAACCAGGAGGCCGGCGAGTCGCCTCACCATACCTCCTGGTTGGCGGCGCCTCCATGGTGCGCCTGCTGAAAGATTTTACAGGGTGTCGTTGATGCGGAGCGTCGCCCAGCCCGCTTTCCGATTGTTGTTGGAATAGTTGAAACGAGCCTGTAATGGCCCGTGGTCGGACCGGCGGTCACGATCCAGCTGTTACCGGATCCCTGGGTTATCGTGGCGATGCCGGAAGCGCCGCCGCAGTGGTCGCTTCCGCGCAGCATCCCTTGGAGCCGTGCGGCGAGCGCACGTAGACCGTGTCCGCCGGGGTTCGCGGCGCTGAAACAGAGGACGCGCGGAAGGGCACCGAGATGTAAGCACTTTCGTTTTCTTCCGTTCGTCCTGAGTGTGAAGGTCATCTGAATAGCGGGGGAAAAACGAATCGCAAGATACGGTAGCAGGGTATGACAAACTGTGTGAGTACTTGGTACAAAAGCACCATCCCCGCGTTTGCGGTCGCCGTGACCGTCTTTTGCGGGTGCGCCGGCCGATCGGCGCTCGACAACGGCCGCGCGATCTTCGACACCGGCAGAGACGTGGATGGCGTGCAAATCACCGCTGCTGCGCCGCCGCTGCGCCCCTACTGCGCGGCATGCCACGGCGCGAACGGCGCCGGCGGCGTGCACTTTCCGGACGGCGCGGTCAGCGCCGATCTGCGGCACAACGCGCTCGTCACGCAGCAGCGTCACCCGTACACGCCGGCGCTCCTGGCGCGTGCGATCTCGACGGGGATCGACAACGACGGCAAGCCGCTCGATCCGATCATGCCGCGCTGGCAACTTAGCGCGCGCGACCTGCACGACGTCGCGTCGTACGTGTTCACGCAGCTGAAGTGATGCCGTCCGAACAGAGCGGCCCGCCGAATCCGGCTGTCCCCGTGCAGGAAGTCGTCGTCGACACGCCCGGCTGGCAGGCGGTGCGGCCGCGCATTCCCGACACGCAGCAGCGCCGGACGCTGGAGAAGCGCCGCAGCGTTCGCGAGATCGTATTCGGCGTGCAAGACGGCATCCTGACGACGCTCGGGATCATCACCGGAGTCGGGGTCGCGGAAGGCGAGCGCACCGCAGTGTTCATCAGCGGATTCTTGGCATTGCTCGCGGGCGCGCTGTCGATGGGCGTCGGCGAATATCTGGGCCGCAAGTCCGAGCGCGAGGTCGTGCAGGCCACGATCGACATGGAGAAGCGCGAGATGGCCGCCGACCCGCAAGGCGAGTTCACGGAGTTGGTCGCCTACTACAAGCTCAAGGGCTTCAGCGCGCAAGAAGCCGAGATGATCGTCAAGCGGCTCACGCAGATGCCGGAGATCTACCTGTACGAGATGGTGCGCGACGAGTTCGGGATCGATCCGCGCGAGGCCGAAGACACCGGCCTGCGCGCGCCGCTCGCAATCGGGTTCTCCTTCGGCGGCGGCTCACTCATCCCGATTCTGGCCTTCATGCTGCCGCTCTCCATGTTCAACTCGACACTCGCCGCGCTGCTGTTTGCGGTCGTCGGACTGTTTTGCGTCGGCTACTACGCCGGCACGTTGAGCGAGCGCAACGCGTTCGGCAAGGGCATCGAAGTGGTGCTGTACGGATGCGCCGTGTTCGTGATCTCGTATCTGGCCGGGCACTTCATCCCGCCGCTCTTCGGCCACGCGCCGGTTTCGGTCGGGGGCTGACGCTGGTTACGCTGGCGCACACACTCGCCGCCGGCATCTTGCAGGCGGCGGAGTTCTTCTGGGACAGCCTCTTCGGATTGATCTTCGGTTTTCTCGTCTCGGCGATCGCGCAGGTCATGCTCACGCCGGCGACGATGCACCGCTATCTCGGCCCCGGTCTGCGCGGGTTGCTGTACGGAACGGGCTTCGGCATCATCTCGTCGGCCTGCTCCTACGGCGCGGCGGCGGCGGCGCGCGGGTTCTATCGCAACGGCGCCGACGCCCGCGCTGTCTTCGCGTTCCTGATCTCATCCACCAACATGAACGTCGCCATCGTCATTCTCTTTTGGTCACTCCTGGGTTGGCGGTTCGCGTTCGCCGAGTTCTTCGGCGGAGTCATCATCATCGCCGTCGTGACGATGGGGCTCACGCTGCGCTTTCGCACGAGTGGACTGACGCAATTGCAGCGCGCATATACGAACCCTGTCGAGGAGGTGGAAGCACATTGTCATCCTGAGCCCTTCGACTCCGCTCAGGACAAGCTGCAGTCGAAGGGCGTCTGGGCGGAGGTCGCGTCGACCGCGCTGGCCGACGTGCGCATGCTGCGGACGGAGCTGATCGTCGGGTATCTGATCGCGGGCTTCGCAGCGGCGCTGATACCGCCGGGCTGGATCGCGGGAGCTCTGCACGCGGTCGGGACGGTTCCGCTGATCGGCTACGTGCTGCTGCTGATCGTGGGCCTGCTCATCGCGGTGGCGACCTTCGTGTGCTCGATGGGAAACGTTCCGATCGCGCGCTATCTCGCGAACGCAGGCATACCGCTCGGCGCGAACACGACCTTCATCTACGGCGATCTGCTGATTCTGCCGCTGATCGCGATCTACCGGAAATCGTTTCCGCCACGTCTGACGTGGGCGTTCGTCGGGCTCTTCACGGTCGGCGCGCTGCTGGCCGGCGCGGTGATGGAACGCGTCGTCGGCGCGGCCGGTGGCGCGATGACGATGCCTTCGATGGCGCTCAACGATAGGTTCACGCTGATCTCGAACATCATCGCGCTCGCGGCGGTCGCGGCGCTGGCGCTGGCCGCGCTGGTACCGCGCTATACTGCCCCTCTGTAAGTGCGGCACGCAGACCGGATAAGCGATTGTTACCGGTGCAGAAGCACCGTTACGATCGTCGAGATCCAGCTCGTAACGAGAATTCCGGTCAGCCAGTTGAAGCGCTGATCGATGATCGGAAAGCGCGACTCCAACTGGTTGAAGCGCGACTCCACCTGGTTGAAGCGCGTGTCCACCATACGCTCGAGCGACTCCATCCGGCGGTCGAGCTGTAAGAAGGCTCCCTCGAGATGAGCCATGCGAGCCTCGAGTGGCTGGGCGCTCACGAGACCTCCACTCTGATCGGCAGGGACGATGCCCCCCATCACGCGCCGTGTCACGCGCGGCAAGGTAATAAAAACGAGCAGTTGAGGGCCGTACGCTCGCCGAAGCCTGCCGACGGAGGATTGAAGCCCGTGAAATCGACTGCACTATCGATTGCCGTACTCGTTGCGCTCAGCGGCCAGGCGCCCGCGGCGCACTCCGAGCGCGATCTCGTCTACGAATTCGGCTTCAACACGAAGGCCGCGAGCTCCGGAACCGGCACCGGGACGACCACCATCGACGTCATGGGACCCGCGCCGGACGGCGGCGTCATGATAAGCGGTACGGACTATTGGTGGAACACGGCCCGGCCGCGCGCAACGAATACATGCGAGGTATATCCGGACGGCGGCGTCTCGTGCCAGAAGCCCGCCTACGCGATATCGCCGATTCAGTTCACGCTCTTTCCGCTGCTCGGACGAAATTATTTCCACCCGCTCTCTACCGGCGGCGGGCACGCGACCTGGTCGCGCACGTACGATGTCAAGGCGGTGATCCTAGCGGGTGCCTCGGGATTCGCGAGCCAGCTGACCACGTTCAAGTGCGCGTACACGTTGAACGGCACGGGCAAGATCGCCAACGCCGGCGGCACGATCCTGATCAAGGCGAGCGGCAAGCTCACGCAGCAGGGCGGACGCTACTTAACGGCGTCGTCGAAGCAGAACATCGCCTACGACCCGACGGCGGGAATCCCGGTCGTCGTCCGCGACGTGCGCACGCATCTGCCGATGCGCAGCGTCTACAGCAACGACCTGGTGGAGCTCAAGCTCAAGAGCGACTCACAACACTAGAAGTCGTACTCTACCTGCGCGCGGTTGTATTTGAACAGGGGCAGGCCGCCCAGCGTCTGCGTGTTCGACTGCGTGCGCTGCGCGTACCGGTAGCGCAATAGGAACCCGCGGTAGCGTCCCTTGCCGACAGGGCTTAAATAGTAGCGCCCATCGAGCACCCAGATATTCGTCCTCTGCGGGGCCAACGCGTTACCGTAGTCGTACCACGCGTCGGTCGCGATGAAGATCCAACGCTTATTGTCGGAAGTGAACGTCAGAGCGACCTTCCACGAGGTCCCCGGCGCGCGCCGGTCGGCCATGCCTTGCGTGACGCTGGTCGTGAAGAGCGGGTCGGTTGAGTAGCTATCCGTGTACGGACTGGCCCAGCCGCCGTAATAGATCTGCGTCGTGCCGTTTGGACTCGCGAAGCACTGCGCGGCATTCATCGGAAGGAAATACGCTAAGGTCGCTGCCCTGGTGACGATCTGATTCGAGCCGTTGCACGTCACGTTCTTGGGCAGGAAGATCGTGTCGTGGCGCCATGGGATCGAATCGTAAGCTACGGTAATGCGAAAATTCTTCGTGACGTCGGCTCCAATCCTGACGCCGACATCCTGACTGGCGATCTTCCCGAGGTACGACCGGCCGGCGTTGCCCTCGAAGCCGCCCTGGAGCTCGACGAACGGCTCCCAGCGCAGCTTCTCGAACGTATAGTCACCGTCGAACCACGCGATGTTCACGAGGTCGCTGATGCCGTAGAGGTAGCCGGCGGCCGAGAGGCCCGCGCCCGAATCGGCATAAGCTGCCTTGCCGAAAGCAAAGCCGTTCGTCTTCACGCCTTGCCCCCCGGGGAAGTCGATGTTGCTCGGAAGCCCCTTGGCACCGGCCGGATAGCTCGTCAGCAGCGTCTGCCGGCTGAAGTCGGAGCTGGTGCGATTTTCGAACGCGAGCATGTCGGCTGCCTCGAACGTCCAGCGCGTGACCCCAGTATAGGCGAGATCGCCGCCCGAAAAGGCAGCCGGCTTGAGGCGCGAATCGGATGGGTTGGCCCACGGAGAGCGGAAGAGCTGGTTGCCTAGAGTTCCGTCAAAGCCGTAGGCCTTGTACTCCAGGTACGCTTCGTAGAATGCGCTCAGCGTGAAGCCGGGCAGCGTGTCGTCCGAGTTGGTCCGCGGCGGAAGCTGCGTGACGCACTCGGCGCCCTTTGCGTGGTTCGCCGCCACGACGCACGGACCGTCCATCGGATTGGCGTACAGGTACGAAGCCCCAATAGTCCATTGGCCGCCGGGAAAGCCGTAGTCGGCGTCGATCGAAATGCCGGTGTTCCAGGCGGCTTCGTTGACTCCGTTGGAGTTGTATTTCGAGCCGGGCGAATAGTCGAATTGCGCGCCCGGACTGTTCGACGCGTTCTGGCGTGTGAAGTAGAAGGAGCGGACGTAGCCGTGGTACGTCAGCGCCTTCGGCGGCGGCGACGGCATCGCGCTGGCCTCGGGAACGGTGCTCTCCTCGTCGCTCTCGGGCGTCTGAGCCGCGGCTATTCGTGCGCTCGCGATGAACGCCACCAGAGTGAGGGCTGCAGCCGTCATACGCGATTAGTCTACGCCCGCGACCGGCGCGCCAATATCCCAAAAACGCAAGCCCTGCCGTTTTGGGATAGAGCGCCGGGCGGGGAGTTGCTATCATGGTGCGATGGCGGAGGCGGTGGCGGCCTCGAGACCCAAGGCCGTATCGACGCTCGAAATCTTCGGCGTCTTTCTCCTGATCGGCGCAACCAGCTTTGGCGGCGGCGTGGTCGCCTATCTGCGCGGCGCGCTGGTTAGGAAGAAGCACTGGCTCGACGACACGGAGTTTCTCGAGCTGATGTCGTTGAGCAACACGCTTCCGGGACTCAACGCCACAAACATGGCGATTCTCGCGGGCGATCGCCTGGGCGGCACGCTCGGCGCCGTCGCGGCGATGACCGGAATGTGCCTCCCGGCATTGATTCTCATGACCGCCGCGGGCATCGCGTACGGGATGAACGGGAATCGGCCGATCGTCACCGCGGCACTCCACGGCGTGGCGGCTGCGGCGACCGGGCTGATCGCGGCCACGTGGTTTCAGATCGGAAAGAAGACCGTCAAGGGCTTTTGGGACGCGTTCTTCATTCTCGCCGCGGTGCTGGGCATCAACCACTTCAAGCTATCGGTGCCGGTCGTGCTGCTCTCGGTAGGCGCGCTTGCGATCTTCGCGTATCGCCCGGTCAAGAAAACCAATACCCTCCACGAGGACTCACACGCGTGGATCAGATCCCTGCAATAGCGCGCGTATTCGGCTACCTCTCGCTGCTGACGATCGGCGGCGGCATGGCGGCGTTTCCGGAGATGAAGCTGCTTGTGGTCGGCGTGCACCGCTGGCTGACGGACGCGCAGCTGATCCACATCTATAGCGTCGGGCAGATGTCGCCCGGACCGAACATGATGATGGTGGCGACGATCGGCGAACGGGTCGCCGGGATCCCCGGTGCGCTGGTCGCCGCGCTCGCGTTCTTCGTGCCGACCGGAATCCTGACGTTCGTCGTGGGGCGCGTCTGGAACCGGCTCGCGGCGTGGCCGTGGCGGGCGTCGATCCAGCGCGGGCTCGCGCCGGTCGCGATCGGCCTGGCGGTAGCGGGCCTGATCACGTTCGGCAAAGGCGCCGTCACGGGCTGGATCACGCTGCTCGTCGGGCTGGCCGTCTTCTATGCGTCGCTGCGCACGAAAGTGAACCCCGCGCTGCTCATCCTGGGCGGAGCGGCGGTCGGCGCGATCGCGCTCCGATAGCTTTCAAACATGCCGAATCCGACGGAGTTCGCGTTGCGTGTCCTGCTTGCCGGCCTGCTCGGCGCGTTGATCGGGTTCGAGCGCCAGTGGCGTCAGCGGGGAGCGGGCGTGCACACGAGCGCGCTCGTCGCGATCGGCGCCGCGCTCTTCGCGCTGCTGGGGCCGGTCGTCGGCTCCGACAGCGAGACGCGCATTCTGGCCAACATCGTCACCGGCGTCGGCTTTCTCGCCGGCGGCGTGATCCTGCGGCAAGGCGCGAGCATTACCGGCCTCAACACCGCCGCGACGATCTGGGCGACGGCCGCCGTCGGGGCGCTCGCCGGGGTAGGGGAGTACGCGCATGCGTTCATGGGCTCAGCAGCGATCGCCGCGTTCAACCTCGCGCTGCAGCCGCTCGTCGAGAAGATCGACTCGCGCGCCGCCCTCTATCAGGAGCGCCACGGCGAAAAGACGTATCGCGTCCACGCCGCGTGCGAGGACGCCGCGGTCGACGATGTCCGAGCCGCCGTCGTAGAAGTCGTCAAGGCGGGCAATCTGATTCTTCATAGCATTTCTACCGAGTCGACGGAGCACGGGCAAGAGGTTCGGGTTGAGCTGCGGCTGCCGCATCGCGACGATTCGGTCGTCGAGCGCTTCTCGAGCGGGCTTGCGCAGCGCGCGGACGTACATAACGTCAGATGGAGGATGTTGGATTGATGAACCCGGCAAAAATCGTCGCGATCGTGCTGCTCGTCTCGCTCATGTTGCACACCGGGCTGCAGGTCAACGTCGCGCACTTGAAACTTGTCTTGAAGGACTACGGCCTGCTGGGGCGGGCGTTCCTCGCGAACTTCGTCGTCGTTCCGCTGCTCGGCGTGCTCTTCGTGCGCGTCGTCTTTCACCTTAGCGATCCGATCGCCACCGGAATCTTGCTGATGGCGATCAGCCCGGGCGTGCCGTTTGTCGTGCTGTCGGGCGGCCGGAGAAAGGGCGGAAGCCTCGGGTTTGCAGTCGCCCTGGCATTCCTGCTGCCGGCGCTGTCGATCGTCACGGTCCCGATCACGGCGAGCCTCGTGCTCCCGGGAAATCTAATCTCGGCGAACAGTATCGTCCTCTCGCTGGTGGTGTTTCAGCTCGTGCCGCTGCTGCTCGGGATTCTCGTCAGCGCGCGCGCTCCGCAGGTCGCCGCGCGTCTGCTACGGCCGCTCCTTCTTATCGTACTCGTAGTCGTCATCGCATTGCTGGTGGTGCTAGGCGGGCCGATCGCCCGGGCCATCGGCACGGTGTACGGATCGCTCGGAATGCTCGCCGCGGCGTGCATCGTGCTGCTGTCTCTGTTTACCGGCTGGGTCCTCGGCGGACGCGAGCGCGCCTACCGCCGTACGCTGAGCGTGGGGACGGCGCTTCGCAACGTCGGTCTCGCCGCGCTGCTCGCGACGAGCGTCTTCGGCCGAGGCGACGTTGCCGCAGCGGTCTTGACCTATTTTATCGTCCAGATGGTATTGGCAACGCTGCTCGGCGTCTTCTACACGAAGAGCGCGGCCGGCCCCATGTCAGCCTGAGCGAAGCGTGGAGCCTAGTTCCCCTGGTCTCCGTAGATCAGCGCGGTCTTCGTAGTGCCCGATGTGATCCAATCGCGAAGCGGAAGCTGAATGTCCTTGAAGAACTGGTCGGCGACCTTGTCCGCGTCCTTGCCCTTCTCGTCGTCCATGGGGTGGTATGACCACCCGAACTCCGCGATGAGCGGCTCGAACTTGTCCGGAATGGGCCGCGCCCAGACGGCGAGCGTCGCGGTGGCCGTCGTGTGATGGCCGAAGAAGAAGTTTCCCAGCTTGGCCTCGATTTCGAAGACCTTCGCGCCGTTTACGATCGTCATGGTCTGATCGAGATTGATGTTCAACGTTTTCAGATGAGGAAAAGCGTCCGCTAGCTTATGCAACGGCAGCTCTACGTCGAGCTCAGGCGACTCGAGGATGCAGTTGTTCGAATAAATGCTCGAGATCGTTCCGGGAGACTCGCCGCGCAGAATTTCTTCTTTGAATTTTTTCTTCTCTTGCTTCGGGAACGTCGACGTGCTATCGAACGATTCGGCTTTGTCGCGATCTCCATGCCGAGCCTTGAACGTGACCTCCCAGCTCTCGTCGGGCCACAGCGCCTCGCGGAGCTGGCGGATGCGGAAGATCAGTCGATTCTTGCGCAGCGTCTGATCCGCTGTGTCGTAGAACTGCACGATCCGGAGCTGAGCGTCGATCGGATCGAACGGCTCGTAGCGGATGTGCAGCTTCGTCGCGATGTCCTCGAGCATTTTGTTGAACTGGAGCAGCGCTTGCCGCGTTGGAAAGCGTTCCGCCTTCAGCAACAGTTTGAACTCGCGATGCGTAACGCGTGGGGCCGCCAAGGATTCCGAACCGGTCATGATTGTCTTCTCCTTGCCGCGCAAGTGTACCGCGCCGGCGATAGACCCCTCTATCCCAAAAATGCAGACTTGCGCGGGCCTCCTCCCGCCCGTAAGATACTACACGGATGATCGAAACGGCGCGCGAGGGCATGGTTCGGATCGAGGGCGGGACGTTCCGCATGGGCTCCGAGCGGTTTTATCCGGAAGAGAGCCCGGTACGTGAGGTGGCCGTCGGCGGCTTCCAGATCGATGCCTACGCGGTCACCAACGCGCAGTTCTCGAAGTTCGTCCGCATGACCGGCTACGTCACCGTCGCCGAGAGGCCGTTGAACCCGGCGGACTATCCCGGAGCGCTGCCGGAAAACTTGGTCCCAGGCGCGCTGGTGTTCCACATGACGGCGGGTCCTGTCGACCTGCGTGACTTCTCGCAGTGGTGGTCGTGGGTGCCGGGCGCGTGTTGGAAGCAGCCGGAGGGCCCCGGCAGCTCGATCGACGCACGGCCGGATCACCCCGTGGTTCACGTTGCGTACGAAGACGTCGAGACCTACGCTCGGTGGGCTGGGAAACGGCTCCCGACCGAGGCCGAGTGGGAGTATGCCGCGCGGGGCGGGCTCGACGGAAGAGACTTCGTCTGGGGCGACGAGATGGAACCGGGAGGAAAACCGGCGGCGAACACGTGGCAGGGCGAATTCCCTTACAAGAGCACCGCGCGTCACGGGCCGCGTACGATGCCGGTCGGCGGTTTCGCGCCTAACCGTTACGGCCTCTACGACATGGCTGGGAACGTCTGGGAATGGACCAGCGACTGGTTCGTCAGCGACCGAAGAGCCGCGGAATCTCCGTGCTGCGGCGGTGACGCGCGTGAGCGCAGTTACGATCCCTGCCAGCCGCAGATCCGGATCCCGCGCAAGGTGCTCAAGGGCGGCTCGTTCCTCTGTTCGCCCAGCTATTGCCTGCGTTTCCGCCCGGCGGCGCGCTCGCCACAGACCATCGACACGGGCATGTCGCACCTCGGCTTTCGCTGCGTCCGGGACTAGCCACGATCGATAGACCAAAGGTTGACCGCTTCGTCGACATCGCGTCGGTAGTGTTGATCTCGATCGCCGCCGTCCTATCGGCGGTCTGCGGCTATCAATCGGGACGCTGGAGCGGCTACCAGGCGCGCTCCTATAACGTCGCCAACGCCGATCGGATTGAGTCTGCCGAGGCGTCGGATCGCGCCAACGTGCTGACCGCCATCGACGTGGCACTGTTCCTGCAGTACGTCGATGCCGTCGACGCCGCAAACGCTCCGAAGGCGCAGTTCATCTATCAGCGATTGCGTCCCGAGATGAAGAGGGCGATGGTCGCCTGGCTCGCCACGAAACCCCGCAAAAATCCGAAAGCGCCGTCGTCCCCCTTCGTGATGCCCCAGTACTCCCTGGCGACCAAGGCCGAGGCGAAGCGCCTGGAAGACACCGCGGGCGTGAGCTTCGCCGAGGCGCAAAGGGCGAACCAACACGCGGACGATTTTCTGCTTCTGACGGTGATCTTCGCAGGCGTCTCGTTCCTGGGCGGGATCAGCACGAAAATGGTCTACCCGCGGCACGCGATCCTCGTCGGCCTCGGCGTCATCGGGCTTGTCTACGGCCTCGTCCGCCTGGTGGAGCTTCCCTTCCTGTGAGGTGTGCAATTCCCGGATAGACGGTCTCGGAATGCGGTGGTATGCTAGCGGTTCATGGCGCCGCTGATCCTCTCGAAGTTCGGGTTTGGCGCCCTTACGCTGGTCGACTACATCTCGCTGATCGCGGCCACGACAAACGCATTCAACGGCGCCCTTCTGGCGCGCCGCCCCGATCACTACAAGCACTTCACGATCGCGGGAATCATCATCTTGGCCTACGCGGGCGGCATCGGCGGCGGCATCGTGCGCGACGTCCTCGTGAATAGGATTCCGTCGCCCCTGATCAACCCTTGGTACCTGTTCTTGTGTACCGCGGCGGCGGCGCTGGCGCTCCTGATCGACTTCAAGGCCGAGCAGCGGTTCAAGGATGGCCTCTTCCAGTTCATGACCGCGTTCTCGCTGCCGTGGTACGCGATCGTCGGAGCCCAAGCGGCGCTCTCCGTCCACCTCGGGTACGCCGCCGCGGTGCTCATCGGCATCATCGCAACGACGGCCGGGCGCTGGATCATCGACATCGCCTGCAACGTCATTCCAAAGCAGCTCGTCCGCGGCGAGTTCTTCGTGACGGCGGCGGCCCTGACCGGCATCGCTTACGTCGTCTGCGACGCCGCGCTCGGTTGGTCCGTACTGACTTCGACGGTGATCGCGTTTGTCGTCGGTTTCGGCTTCCGCCTGGCGTCGCAGGCGCTGGGCTGGGAGGAATGGGAGCCCTGGGAGCCCGAGCCCCTGACCGAAGGCGAGAAGGCGCGCAAGAGGCTCGGCGAGGGTCTGCGATCAGAACTTTCGCACGGCGATTCGGACGCCAAGCACTAACGCTTAGGAGGTTCACGTGACGAGCTCCAGCGACAATCGGAACAAAGAGCAGCGCGAGGTACTGCCGATTCCGGATAAGGCCTATGCCGGATTTATCGCGTACGACGCCAAGGATCCCGACTCGAAGTTTCCGCCGATCGATCCCTTGCGCCCACCCGAAGGGTGCGCCCAAATGTGCTGATCGTCTTGATCGACGACGTCGGCTTCGGCGCGTCGAGCGTCTTCGGTGGCCCCTGCGACGCACCCACGGCGGAACGGCTCGCCAAAAACGGCCTGCGCTACACGCGCTTTCACACGACGGCCCTTTGCTCGCCGACACGCGCTGCGATATTGAGTGGACGAAATCATCACACGGTTGGAATGGGTGGCATCACGGAGATCGCAACGTCGGCTCCCGGCTACAACTCGATGCGGCCGAACTCGATGGCGCCGCTGCCCGAGATTCTTCGGCTCAACGGCTACTCGACGGCGCAGTTCGGCAAATGCCACGAGGTGCCGGTGTGGGAGGCCAGCCCCGTCGGACCGTTCGATCGCTGGCCGACCGGCTCGGGCTTCGAATACTTCTATGGCTTCGTCGCCGGAGAGACCAATCAGTGGTATCCGGCGATTCACGAAGGCACGAAAGCCGTGGAGCCGCCGAAGACGCCCGAAGAAGGCTATCACTTCATGGAGGACATGACGGACCGCGCGATCGCGTGGGTGCGGCAGCAGCGACTGCTCGCGGGCGACAAGCCGTTCTTCATGTATTTCGCGCCGGGTGCCACGCACGCGCCGCACCACGTCCCGAAAGAATGGGCCGATAAATATAAGGGAAAGTTCGATCAAGGTTGGGACAAGCTGCGCGAAGAGACGTTCGCGCGACAGAAGAAGCTCGGGGTGATTCCACAGGACTGCGAGCTAACGAAGCGCGCCCGAAGGAAATTCCGTCGTGGGATTCCCAAACGCCTGAATTCCAACGCGTACTCGCGCGCGAGATGGAAGTCTATGCGGGCTTCTTCTCATTTGCCGATCACCACATCGGTCGGCTGATCGACGCGCTCGATCAGGTCAAGGCGCTCGACAATACGCTGATCTATTACATCATCGGTGACAACGGCGCTTCCGCGGAGGGCACGCCTCAAGGTACGTTTAACGAATGCATACCTTTCAACGGGCTGAACGCACTTGAGACGGTTGACTTCTTGACGCAGCGCATGGACCTGCTCGGCAGCCCGGAGTCGTACAACCACTATGCGGTAGGCTGGGCTCATGCGATGGACACGCCGTACCAATGGACCAAGCAGGTCGCTTCGCACTGGGGCGGCACGCGCAACGGCACGATCGTGCGCTGGCCGAAGGGCATCAACGCAAGCGGCGAGGTACGCCATCAGTTTCACCACGTCATCGACGTGGCGCCGACGATCCTCGAGGCCGCGCAGCTGCCCGAGCCGTACATGGTCAACAGCGTCGGACAGGTTCCGATGCAGGGCGTCAGCATGCGTCTACAGCTTCGACGATGCCAAGGCGGCCGAGCGCCGGGAAACACAATACTTTGAGATGTTCGGCAACCGAGGAATTTATCACAAGGGCTGGACCGCGGTAACGCGGCATAGTACGCCCTGGCTCATGACGGGCAGGCCGCCGTTTGAGTGATGACGTGTGGGAACTCTATGACACGAACAAGGACTGGTCGCAGGCTCACGATCTCTCAAAGGAGATGCCGGAAAAACTTCACGAGCTCCAGCGTCTTTGGCTGATCGAGGCCACGCGAAACAACGTGTTGCCCATGGACGATCGCACTGCCGAGCGGTTCAATTCCGACGTAGCTGGAAGGCCGGTGCTGGTGCGGGGAACCTCTCAGGTTCTCGCCAACGGCATGGGCGCACTCAACGAGAACGGCATCGTCAACGTCAAGAATAAGAGCCACTCGATCACCGCTCAACTCGTCATTCCTGAGGGGAAGCCGGCAAACGGAGTCATCCTATCCCAAGGCGGAATCGGCGGCGGTTGGATGTTCTACGTCAAAGACGGAAAGCTGACATATCTTTATAATTTCGTCGGGCTTCGCCAAACCATGATCGAGTCCACGCAAGCGCTTACTTCGGGGACGCACCAGGCCAGGATGGAGTTTGCCTACGACGGCGGCGGCCTCGCGAAGGGCGGTATCGTGACGCTCTACATCGATGGCAAAGCCGTCGGCAACGGCCGCTTAAACGAGACGGTTCCGATGGTTTTCTCGGCCGACGAGACTTCCGACGTCGGCGTCAAGCGTGGCTCGCCGATGACGCCGGATATGCCGCCCGAAGAGAGCGCCTTCAATGGCACGGTGCAGGCGGTAGTTATTGAAACGAGTGGCGAAAGCGCCGATCATCTCCTTGACCGCGAACAGGTGCTCAATATGATCCTGGCGCGCCAGTAAATATTCGCGTCTGGAGACTTGACCAGACCCGCGGACGCCGTCGATGAATCGACGCTTCGGGATCCGCTCGAGCGGCCGGTATTCATCGCGTCGGTTTGTTGCAACCTGCTGCTTATGGCCGTCGCGCTCGCTCTGATCTTCTACGAGCCCGCGTGGCTCAAAGCACACCCGGTGCTGGCGAAAGACGTCGGTTTTCTTCGCGTCTTGGCGATCACCGCGCTGATCGGCATTCCGCTCCTGGTGCTCGAGCGGAATCGGCGCGAGGCGTCGATTCGCGGGAATTCCGTCCGGCTTTCGGATCGACAGTTCCCCGAAGTATACGCCGTTCTCAAGGAGCACTGCCGGCGACTCGATATGGCGAAGATGCCCGAGCTCTTCATCACGAGCGGATCGATAGCACCATTTTCGCAGACGTTCTCATCCTGGCGCGAAAATTACATCGTCCTGCACCAGGTCGTCTTCGATATCAACGATCTAAAGACGATGGATGTCATTTCATTTCTTCTCGCGCACGAGCTCGGCGCCATTCGCCTCAATCAGACCGCCGTCTGGAACGAGATGCTGCTGACCTACATCACGGCGATCAAGTGGTTGCGCAACCCGCTGGAGCGAGTGCGCACCTTCTCTCGGGATCGCTACGGTGCCATGCTTTCGCCAACCGGTTTTCGCGGGCTTTTGATCAACGCCATAGGGCGCCGGCTAATGGATCGGGTCGATATCGAGGAGTACTTTGCGCAGATGCGGGCCTACGGTGGTTTCTGGTCTGGGCTCAACATCTTTTTCGAACCGAAGCCGCAGGTCTTGACGCGGCTTCGCCGGCTCCGAGCGGCCGGCTATCGCTATCAGCCGCGGCCGAGCCCTGACACCGCCAAGAATTAGCGGCATTCCATGCGATTACGATCGCGGTGATCGTGGGCGGTCGCGTACGTGCGGCTCGGCGGTATGCTGGGGCTCTGGAAGACCGACGTCGAGCTAAGGTGGGCCCGTAGCCAGGATGATCTGATCCCAACGCCAGAGCGTCTGGAAAAAGTCGCGCGCGAGGTCGCGGTCGGCCATCGCTCGACCCATATCGCGGATGCGGCGCGCGCCGTCGATCGCCTCGAGCAGACGTTCTCGTCGCGCGTCGATCGGGAGGTAGAGATCGGTAAACCTGTGATCGCGGTTGATCAGCACGGCCGATGCACCCGTGGGCAGGCGATCGCGCACGACGACGGTGTTCGGCAACCGCATCGGGACGGACTCGAGCCAATCGTCGCCGTCGAACGTGACCGCGTGCTTTCGCGCGACGTCGGGCCCGCCATACGCGATCACGCTGTGCTGCACCATCGTACCGCGAAACAGCTCGATCGCGGCATATTGCTCCTCGGGCTCCAGCGCGGCGAGCCGCCGAAGATGTGGTGTGGACGCAAGACCGCCGCACCAGGGCAAATACTGGGCCTGGCGCAGCCAGCGCCCGAAGACCAAGCCGCCGCCGCGCAGAAACTCCATGAGCTGCGGGACCGAATAAGAACGGTCCCAAGGGTGAAGGAGCGCGTCGGCGACGCCCGCCCGCGTCGCGAAATCGGGTGAGCTGCGTAGGAGCGGCGCGAGCGGATGCTCCGGCGGAAGCGACTTCAGGCTTTCGACGAGGTCGTCGACTTCGCCGTCACTCCAGCCGATGCGCAGGCGCCGGGAGTACTCCTGGAGCATGTAGACGCCCGCGCGCCCGTACGGCGCATACACCATCAGGTGCGCTGCCCCGCCCGGTGCGAGCACGTCGCGCAGTGCGCGTAAGCCGGCGCCGGGATCCACGAGATGGTGCAGCACACCGGTGCAGACGGCGTGATCGAACCTCTGCCCCAGCTCGGCGGCGCGCTCGACGGGGAGCTCGCGCAGCTCGAGATTGTCGAGCCCGTGTTTGTGCTTCAGCTCGGCGGTGAACGCAAGGCTCGACGCGCTGACGTCGATGCCGACTACGCGAGCGTTAGGCCAGCGCACCGCGTAGCGCGCGGCCTGTGCCGTGCCGCAACCAGCGACGAGCACGCTGCGGTCCTCGCGACACGGCTCCGCCGGCCAGAAAAGGTGTGATTCAACCCGCCGCCGACGCTCGTCCCAGCGCCGGCGGTAGTTCTCTAAGTCGTCGAGCGGCGGTGGGTATGGGTGACGCTCGTAAAAGTCGCCCACTGCCTGCGCCGGCTCGGATCTCGCCGGCTTAGCCGTGCGGCGTTTTAACCTGTTCCATCACCGAGTCCAGGTTGAACGATGCCGGTTTCTGCCGCGGTGGGAACTTGACGAAGTCCTCGATCTGCTGAGCGACCACGGCCTGCATCAAGTACAGCTGAGGCGCGTGGTCGACCATCCAATCCCAATAGGTATTCGAGTTGAAATCCGCCCGCTCGAACGGATCGCGCCGCAGGCTCACGATATGCGGCAACCGCAGCTTCACGAACGGCTCTGCCCATTGGTTCATTTGGTTGGCGCGTTGCACGGCCAAATTGAACTTCCAGTCGCCGACCCGCACTGCGATGACGTCGCCGTCGTCGCTAAAGTACACGATCGCGTTTCGCGGGCTTTCCTTCGTCTGGCCGCTGAAGTAGGGAACCATGTTGTAGCCGTCGAGGTGAACGTTGTACTTCATGCCGTTCACCTTGCAGCCGTCGAGGAGCTGCTTCGTAACGTCCGGATTGCCGGCGGCGGCGAGGAGCGTCGGGAACATATCGATGTGTGAGACGATGCCGTTGTAGACCGAACCCGGCTTGATCGTGCCCGGCCAGCGGATGAAGCACGGCACGCGCCACCCGCCCTCCCAATTGGAGTCCTTCTGCCCTCGGAACGGCGTGTTGGCCCCGTCCGGCCAGGTATCGTTCTCCGGGCCATTGTCGGTCGAGTACATGACGATCGTGTTGTCGGAGATGCCGAGTTCGTCGAGCTTGTCGAGCATCATGCCAATCTGCTCGTCGTGCACGACCATGCGGTCGCTGTACGGATCCTGACCACTTTTGCCGAGGTTCTTTTCCGCGACGTGCGTGCGGAAGTGCATTGCCGTAGCGTTGTACCAGAGGAAGAACGGCTGGTCTGCCTTAGCCTGCTTTTCCATCCACGCGAGAGCGCGAGCCGTGATCTCCTCGTCGACGGTCTCCATGCGCTTCTTGGTGAGGGGTCCAGTATCTTCGATCGTTTGCTTTCCGACGCGGCCCCAGCGCGAGTCGGTGGTCGGGTCGTCTTTCTCGGTCGCCAAGCAGTGCATTACACCACGCGGCCCGAACATTTCCTTGAACTTCGGATCCTTCGGGTAGTCGGGCAGCTCGGGCTCCTCTTCGGCGTTGAGGTGATAGAGGTTGCCGAAGAATTCATCGAAGCCGTGCACCGTCGGCAAGAACTCGTTGCGGTCGCCGAGATGATTCTTGCCGAACTGGCCGGTCGCATAGCCGAGCGGCTTTAGCATCTCGGCGATCGTCGGATCCTCCTTTTGAAGACCGACCGTGGCACCAGGCATCCCCACCTTGGTCAGCCCCGTTCGAATCGGGTTCTGGCCGGCGATGAAGCACGCGCGACCCGCGGTGCAGCTCTGCTGCGAGTAGTAGTCGGTAAAGAGTCCGCCCTCGTTGGCAACGCGGTCGATGTTGGGGGTCCGATATCCCATCATACCGTGGCTGAATTTACTGACGTTCCAGATGCCGATGTCGTCGCCCCAGAGTATCAAAATATTCGGCTTTTTGTCGGGCATGGCAATATTGCTCCCTGTTCTCGGTGAGAACAAGAGTGTATCGAAAAAGTAGCCCGGCCACTATCCGAAAAGTGCACGGCGAGCACCGAAGCGCGTTGCGCCGGCCGTTAACAGCGCTTAAGATACCGGCATATGCCGCCGCGTCGCCGATTCGTCCGCGGCCTGGGCCCCGGGCTGGTATCCGGGGCCTCCGCGAATGATCCGACGACGGTGGGTGCGATCGCGGTCGTCGGCGCGGCGACTGGTTACGGCTTAGCGTGGCTCGTGGTCTTGCTGCTGCCCGTCCTCGCGCTCGTCCAGGCGATCGCGGCTTCGGTCGCGACGATGTCGCAGATGAGCCTGCAGCAGGCGGTTCTCCGAACGTTCGGCCGGGGGCCCGCGATCGTCGCGGTGGCGGCGATCGTCCCAATCAGTCTGTTCACGCTCGGGGCCGACGTCCAGGCGGGCGCTCAGGCCGTGACACTGCTCACTCATCAGCCGTTCTACTACTTTGTCGCTCCCATCGTCACAGTCGCAGGCTGGCTGCTCGCGACGAAGTCGTATCTGCGTATCGAGCGAACCCTGGCATCTTTGACGCTCATCTTCCTATGCTATGTCGCGAGCGCGATCTTGGCGCGGCCCGACTGGGGACAGGTGCTTCACGCGATACTCGTGCCGCGCTTCGAGGTCTCGCCCGTTTTTGCGACTGGCGCTATCGCGCTGCTCGGCACGACGTTAACCAGCTACGTATACTTCTGGGAGTCGATCGAGGTCGCTGAACGGCAGCCGGCGCCGTCCCAGCTGCGCGCGGTCAACACGGATGCCGTCGTGGGCATGCTCGTCGCAGGCTCGAGCTTTCTCTTTATTTTGATCGCTACGGCCGCGACGTCCGGAAAGCAGCACCTTCAGGTGCACACGGCTGCCGATGCCGCGACCGCGCTAAAGCCGTTGGCGGGCTCACTGGATGGGATGCTCTTCGGCATCGGGCTGCTGGCGTCGGCGGCGATCGCGATTCCGGTGATCGCCGCCACGAACGGTTATGTGGTGGCGCAGGCCCTCGGTTGGCGGGCGGGATTAGCGAACAAGCCCGGCGAGGCCACCGCGTTTTACGCGGTCATCTTTCTATCTTTGATCGTCGCCGCCGCTTTCGCTCTCGTTCCGGTGCCGACGATGTCGCTGCTGTATTGGGTTTCCGTCATCGCGGGGTTAGCGACTCCGCTTACTTTGGCATTTACGCTGCTGGTCGCGCGCGATCGCGCCACGATGCGGGGACGGCCGATCGGCTTGCCGCTAGCAATGGCGGGCTGGGTCGTGACCGCGATCGTAACGGCCGCTGCGCTTGCCTTTATCGCCGCAAACTTACTGCATTAACGGCACTCTAGTTCATATTTGGGTTTGGCGCGGTAGGTTATGGTGGAAAGGACCAAGCATGGCCGAACTCTATCAGTGCACGCGCTGCAACTCACCCTTCGTTGCCGACGACGAAGAGTTGATTGCGCGCCGTGGCGGTTTGTGCCTGAACTGCGCGAAGATCGAGGTTCTCGAGCGTATGGGGCTCCCCCCGGACTTTCTGACGCGATATCCGTACGCTTAGAGCCACGATAACCCTACAGGCTCCTAGTCGACCGTAAACGCGACGACGTCGTTCTCCTCGCGATAGCTCGTCCACCACAGCTCTCCGTCGAACGTGAGCGCGCGCGCTTCCGCGTTGATCGGAGCGATCGGTTCGGATTCGGCTGCGTTCTTGCTAAGGTCGATGTGCGCGAACGTAAGGTTGTCGAACTCCTCGTCGGCAGAAAGCATGCGGCAATCGCCGGGCGCCCGGAACGCGAAGCCGCCGCATCGCGTCGGCAGCGTGATCTCACGCCGCACGCCGGCGTTGGCGTCGAGCTCGAGGATGCGGTGCTTACCCTGCTGGCACAGGTACAGCGTGGATCCGTCCGAGGCCAAGTGCGATCCCGTGAAGTCCGGGCACGGCGCCTTGCTGCTCGCATCGAAGCCGTCTTCGGGGCTAAAGCGGAAGAGGTAGCGGTCGTCGTCGTCGAGCGCGACGACGACGTGGAGCGCGCCGCCGACGGAGGCCAGGCCGAAGGGTCTTCCTGGGGCGTCGATCTCGCGGGACACTGTCCACTGGCGCGCGTCCATCCCGTAGAGCTTGTCCGTGTCCCAGGATCCGATCCAGAGCAGCCCGTCGTGAAACGCGAGGGGCTGCGGCCGCCCGCCCGGCGACTGACGGCGCTGCATTTCTTTTATGGTTTGCATGGGCCGTACGACGCATTGCGGCCGTCGGCGGTTTCAATCCGATGAGCGGGCAGTAGCGTTGAAGGGAAGTGCGGACTGATGATTGCAGCGAAGGCTCGCGCGGTGGAAGACGCGAGCCGGCTGATGGAGCGCGTGCGCGCCCGTGACGCCGCTGCCTTCGAGGCCATCTACGACGGGTACCATCGGCTCGTCTACGGACTGGCGCTGCGCGTGCTCGCCGATCGGGCCGGCGCCGAGGACGTCACGCAGGCCGTGTTCCTGAAGATCTGGGACAGCCCGGCGCTCTTCCGCGGCGGCAATTTCGGCGGCGTGGATCGCGCGGGTCGCGCGCAACCGGGCGTGCGACGTCGTCCGCGCGCGCAGCGTGCGCGCGGAAGGGGAGTTTCCGGCCACGCTGCCGGTGGACGACAATCCCGAAGACACTGCGATCGCCCATCTGGACGGCGCGCGCGTGCGCGATGCCTTGGCCCGGCTGCCGCCCGAGCAGCGCGAGCCCATCGAGCTCGGCTTCTTCGGCGGCATCACGCATCAAGAGATCGCGCGCCGAATCGGGCTGCCGCTGGGAACCGTGAAGACGCGAATTCGCACCGGACTGCGCCGACTGCGCAACGTCTTGGAGGGAGCGATCACCGTATGAGCTCGCACGACGAGATGCTCGACGCCGTGGCCGCCTATGCGCTCGGCGCGCTTCCGCCGCACGAAGCCTCCGAGGTGATGAAGCATTTGCGCGGCTGCGCGGAGTGCCGAGCCGAGTACCGGCTGCTGCAGCCGGCGGTGACGGCCGTGGCGTACTCCGCCGAGGCCTGCGCCGACGCCGCATCGGGCGACGCCGTGGCGAGCCCGCTCCTGAAAGCGCGGATCATGAAGCACGTGCGGGGCGAGGTGCGGCGCCCCCGGGCGAGCTGGTCTTGGCCCGCATATGCCGCGGCCGCGGCCTGCCTGGCGCTCGCGATCGTCACCGGCCTCTTCGATCTCTCGCTGAGCAATCGGCTCAATAAAGAGCACGCGCAGGTCGTCGAGCAAAATCAGACGATCGCCGATTTTATGGCCCCCGATTCCCAGCGACATCCCTTCAGACACGGCGAAGTGCTGATGCACGGTCAAAGGCTCTACATCGCCATGCACGACATGCCCATGCCGCCGCGTGGCAAGGTCTATCAGGCATGGACCCTGGCGAAGGGTGCGAAGACCGTCGCGCCCTCGAAGACGTTCATGCCGGCCCCGACGGGCATGACGGTGGTGCGGCTCCCGGACGCGGCCACGACCCTGGCCGCCGTCGCGCTCAGCATCGAACCGGCGGGCGGCTCGCAGCAGCCGACCAGCAAGCCGATCGCGATGATCAGCCTGCAGTAGCAATCCGCAAAAGCGCCTCATCCGTTCCTTCCGAGTCTTATCTCTTGAGCTACGGCTCGGAAAGGAACCCATGAGGAAGCTTCGATTGACCGCGATCGCGGCGGTCGCCCTGGTGACGATCTTCACCGGCGTCGCCATGGCCAAACTGATGCCCAATATCGTCGACCAGCCGACCCGCTTTAGCGGCTCGTGCTGCGTCTATACGGGGGCGCCCGCGCTGCAAGTAACCCTATCGATGATCGAGGCGGGCGGAGGCCCGAGCAACTTCGACACGGCGGCGCTGCTGAAGGTGCTGGCCGGCGCGCACTTCGACGCCGAAGTTGCCAAGCTCACCAAACAGTACGGCGAGGATCAGGTGGCGCAGTTTCTCAAGACCTTCGACTTCGTGGTCGCCGACTCGCTGAGGATCGTGACGGAGAAGAAAGTCGCGCTTCCCAGCAAGCCCAATCCGGATCCCAAGAACGGGTCGGCGCTCGCGGGCGCGCTCTGGGCCGCCGGACAAACCGGCGAAGGCTACAACGTTGAGGTCATGCTCGATCGCGCCGTCTCGCATCCGATCCACGTTGCGGTGATGCTCGACATCGACAAGAAATACGGGCTGGCGGCCGACGCCCAGTATCACGCGATCCTCACGACGGCGATGAAGGATCTCGCCGCGGCCTATCATCTGAACGCGATGGGCCAGATGCAGAGCATGTAGCACCGCGCCGTGCAGGGTGGCGATGCCGAGCGCAACGAAGCAGGCGCGACGATATATCGAAATCGTCTCGGCGTCGCCACCCTTGTGGCCGCGATGGTCACGTTTGCCGCGGCCGCGCCGGTGCCGCAGACGTCGGCGGCGTCCAACGGGCTGGCCTGGGATTCGGTGACCAAATTTTCGCGCAGCGGAGACGTCGCGACGCTGCGGCCCGGTTCGTTCGATCAAGACTACGCGCAGGCCGCGGCCGTCTCGCCGCCGCCGGAGGATACCGGCGGCGGGATGTTCGGCAAGATGAAGCAGGCGATGGCGATGGCGCAACACCTGCAGGCGCTGCTGCGCAATGGATTCGCCGAGCGTCACTACGTGGCCGCTTCCAAAGAGCGCACCGATCAAGTCTCGGAGCAGAAGGCGACTATCCTCGATTGCGCCGCCGGCACGATCACCACGCTGGATCTGCGCCGCAAGACGTATCGCGTCGAGTCGTTGAATGGGTCGCCCGCGCCGAGCTCGAGCGGCCGCGCCGCGGCGCCGCAGCCCCCGGCGATCGACGACGTGACGAGCATCGCCATTACGATCGCCAACACCGCTCTGGGCGCGCGCAATGTGGGCGGCCAGCCGACCAATGGATTGCGCTCGAAGATGAGCTTCAAGGAGACGAACGCGTCGGGAAAATCGCAGTCGTACAACGGCAACCTCGAGCGACTTCACGCGCGAGCAGTAGCGTGAAATACGTGCGGGAGCTGTCACTCTGACCCGTCGTCAGCGTGATGCGGAGTCGAACGGCATGGGCGGCGCGACTGGCGCGGGCGTTTGGCGCGGCGGATGGAGCAGCGACATCGAGAAGTACGCGCCGATCCACGATCCCAGCGCGGCGAAGATCACGTACGTCCAATCTCGCGTGTAAGTGATCACGGCGAAGGACGAGAGCAGATACCAGACGCTGCTCCACGTCGCCGCCGAGATGCGTCGCCGGCTCGAAACGGACGCGGTGAAAAAGACGTAGACGGCGTCGGTGGCGGCGGTGCTCGCGATCACGCCAAGCGCAAGCCACGGGTGAAGCTGCGTAAGGTGCTGCAACATACGCCTAATGCAGCAGCGTTTGCGAGGGCGTTTCCCCGAACATCATTCGGTAGTCCGCGGTAAAGTGACCCATGTGCCAGAAGCCCCAGTCCGTCGCTACGTCGATGATCCGGATCGCGTCACGATGCTGTCGTTGGAGCATCCGGCGAACGCCGTTGAGGCGGATGCGCTTGAGATAATCCATCGGGCTATAGCCCGTGACGGCTTCGAACGCATTGATCAGCGAGCGCGAGCGCATGCCGGAAACCTGGCTCAAGTCGAGCAACGTCAGTGTCGCGTCCACGTGCTCGCGCATGTAGGATTCACAGATGCGTACCGCGCCGAGTCGCCGATTGAGGCACTTAGACGACTCGACGATGTGCTCGTCGCAGCGATATATCATGGCCGCCAGCAGTGGGATCAGCGTGCCGTAGACGGCTTTGCTCGGAAGGTTGCGCGCGCGGCCTTCGCCGCTCAGCGAGAAGATCCGATGCATCGATGCTCGCAGGCGGGCGGCGTGGATCGGTTCGTGGGCCAATCGAGCAGGGCGCGGCATGTCGAGCAGCGCCAGCGCGTCCGGTGCGCCCGGAAACTCCTTCGCCAGTGACGGCTCGTCGACGCTGATCGTATAGAACGAACCCGGGCCCGAAGTCGAGAGCTCGGCGTTGGTGCGGCTCGAGAAGATGCTCCCCGCATCCATCTTGGCTCCGAACCAGCGCGCTTTAGTTCGCGGATCGGCGACGAGGCCGATAATGCTTCTTAGCGGGGCTACCTGCGCCTCGCCCTTGAACCCGACGTTGACTTTGCGCAGCGAGAGCCGTACCGGGGTCGCATCCACGAATCCGTACCGCACTTTGAAGTTGCCGGGTTCGAGCTGTGCCCACGACAACGTTTCCGCGGCGTAGGTTCCCTCTGTTGCACGCTCGAGAAGGTCGGAGCACTCCAAATTCATGACAGCCTAGCCTATGGGCGAGAAGAGTGTGTGCGTTGGTAAATGGGGGCTTATTAAGGTCCGGCCGAAAGCTCCCTGAGCAGCTCGCCGACCAAGCTCTCTCTTGCAACTTCCGTGCGTTCTGCCACCTCCCTTTCGAGTTCGGCGAAAATCTTTTTCATGTCATGCGCGAGGCTCGGTGTCTGGTATCCTGCTGCACGCCAGCGCGCTCGTAAGTCCTCGTCTATGCGCTCGTACAATGCCGGGTCGGCTTCGTTCGCGCGCGTGAAGCGGTCCGCGACGTGCTCGCGCCGGGCTTCGGCCAGTTCCTGTTCGAACAGCGACGAGTCCGACCAGACTGCTTTAGCATTACGAAAGACTTGGATCGCCCCGATCCCTCTGCGCCGCAGCTCGTCGTGCTCCCAGTCGCACTGATCGACCGACCTCGCGAGGGCCGCGCGGATCGTGAACTCCATGATTCGATTCAGGAGCAGGCCGTATGACGCGTCGTCGGCGATGTGGTGCGATTCGCCGATTCGCGCGGAATAGCGTGGCGTATTCACACCAAATTACATTGTATCCCCTGTCCACGAAGGGTCTTATCCCAGAAATGCAAGAACCGGACTTTTGCGTCTTTGGGATTGACCGTCCGAGCCGCCCGCCGGTACAATCGAGCCCGATGAAGCGTCTTTTTGCCCTCGCGGCGCTGCCGATATGCGCGAGTCTAGCGATCGCAGCGCGCGCCGATGCCCAAGAAACCCCCGCTCCGGCGACGCCGGCGCCCGCGGCCAGCCCCTCGTTTATGGACAGGGAGTACGATGGGCGGCTCCATATCTTGGCGGCGCCGTACCTGTGGGCTCCGACGGTCAGCGGAAGCTTTCAGTATACGATTCCGAATTTGCCGCGCCACGCGGGCGGTACGGCGCAGGCCAGCGCGCAGGTCTCGCCGGTCGACTATTTGCCGAAGCTCAATTCCGGCGCGATGTTCGCGTTCGATGCGCGCAAGGGCGATATCGATCTCTTCGGCGACTACATCTACGTGAACGCCTCGTTGAGTGCATCGGCCTCGGCAACGCTCACTGGCCGGTTCGGGAGGCTTACCGTCCCGGTAAGCCTCAGCACCGACGCTCACCTGCGTCAATCCATTTGGGAGGCGGCGGCGGGCTTCACCCTCGCTAGGGGCCACGCCGCGGACCTGAGCATCTTCGCCGGCATGCGCGAATACCCACTGAACATATCGGTCGACTATACGGCCACCATCGGGCGGCGGCGTCCGTTTATGCGATCCGGTTCGGTGCTTGCCGCGAACATCGCGCAGGACGTCATCTTCGGCTTGCGCGGCAAGGCATATTTCGGCGACAGCCACTTCTACGTGCCGTACTACGGGGACCTCGGCACCGGTATCGGTCAGCTCAGCAATCAAACGTGGCAGGCCTATTCGGGTGCGGGTTACACGTTCAATCACGGTCAATCGCTGCTCGTGGTATATCGGGCGCTTTCCTATTTTGGATTCACGCCGAGCTCGAACGTTCAGAAGCTCTCGTTGTACGGCCCGCTCCTCGGGTATACGTTCAACCTGTAGCCGTCGGCCGTACCCTTGAACCAGGTGGGCGCTGCGCTCTTCGTCACCGGTGCGATAACCGCCGGCGCCGGCATAGTGGCGATCGCGCCTAATCCGGCGCTAAAACTCGTTTTTGGAATGGACCACGTCGACGCGCTTAGGACGCTGATCGCGCGCCACTGGGGCCTCCTCGTGGCGCTCGTGGGCGGTCTGTTGATTTACGCGGCGTATCATCCGGAGGTGCGGGTGCCGGTAATGATCGTGGCCGTCGCCGAGAAACTCGCGATCGGCGGACTCATCTTCGCGAGCCGCTTTCGAACCAAGCCGGGGGCGGCGATCGTCGCTTGCGCCGACAGCGGGATGGCGCTGTTGTACGTCGCGATTCTCGCCGCCCGCAACGCGTAAGGGTCAGCCGCCCAACGAGCGTTGGCCCACGACGCGGCCGACCGCCGGGGTCGTGTCCTTGCCGTTGCCCCAGGTGCCGTTGAAGCTGTTGTTGTCGCCGTTGAACCAGAACGAGAACCAGCCGCTGCCGGTCGGTCCCGTCCAAGTCGAGCGCACCTTGTCCTTTGTCCGGAACTTGCCGTTGATCAGGTATGGACCGACGTGACAAACCACCGACGGACCCGATTGCGTGCACTTCATCGTCCCCAGGAACCCCCCGGAGCCGCCTGCGCCGGTTACGTGCCAGGTCCCGGCGGCGGTGATGGGCGAGGGCGGCAGCACCTTGTTGCCGACGAACGATCCGTTGGCCGCGCGCCCGTTGTAGCCCCACGTCCCGTTGAAGCTGTGGCCGTTCGCGCTGGCATAGACCGTCAGCCACCCGGCGCCGCCGGGGCCGTGCCACTTGCCGTTGATCTGCGTGTCGCTCACGAACGCGCCGGTGAAACCGTTACCATTCGAGGCGTTGCTGCCGACAATGCCCATGCCCGACTGGCTCAGCGTGACCGTCGACGTGGTGGTGCCGTTCGCGCCGGTCTGCTGGACGGTCCACGTGCCGGTCAGGTTCGGCGGGCTCGCGACCGCGGCGGCCGCGGACGTTGCGAAGACCGCGACGCCGCAGATGAGTAAAATAGCAAGACGTTTCACAAGTAATTTCCTCCCAACGTATAGTGTAGGAGGAGCGAAGCCTGCCTGCTATCCCGAAATTGCAGGTTACACGATGTCGCCGGGTTGACCGTGGTGCTCGTCCCATTGGTCGTCGCGGTTCTCGTCGAGGCCGCTCTCGCCGTACTTCTGCTGCTCGCGCCGCGCCGCTTCGGCGGGATCGATCGGCTGGTCTTGGCGCGGCGCCACGTCGGGCGCGATCGCGTCGTCATCGTCGTCGGGGTACGGGAATTTGCCGCTATCCATAGTCTTATCTCATTGCAGCGAAAGCGTCAGCGGTGAAACAGCACGGTCACGATGGTCGAGATCCAGCTTGTGACGACGATCCCGTTGAGCCAATTAAACCGAGACTCGAAGCGGGATTCCATTTGATTGAAGCGCGAGTCAATCTGATTGAAGCGTGAGTCGGTCGCTCGCTCGAACGATTCAAGCCTGCGCTCCAGCGAGTCGAGGCAGCGATCGACCTGAAGAAAAGCTCCCTCGAGATGGGCCAGGCGAGCGTCGAGCGGTTGGGCGCTCATAAATCTCCTCTTATGGGCGGATTTGGCGATGCCTTCCGATCACCCGTTAGCCCCGGAGCATCACTCGTGCCGCGTTCCACCCGGCCGCGCCCATCACGCCGCCGCCCGGGTGCGCGGCCGCGCCGCAGAGATAGAGTCCCCGAACCGGCGTCGCATAGCTCGCGAATCCGGGCACGGGGCGAAACGCGAATAACTGGTGCAGCGGCATCGCGCCCTGAAAGATGCTTCCGCCGGTCAGCCCGAACGTCGCCTCTAGATCGACGGGCGTCAAGATCTGGCGATCGATCACCGAGTCTTTGAATCCCGGCGCGTAGCGTTCCACGATGTCGAAGCAGCGATCCGCGTATTCGTTGCGGCGCGCGTCGGTCCACTCGCCGTCGGCGAGCCGGTACGGCGCGTACTGCGTGAACATCGACATCAAATGCTTCCCGGCGGGCGCAACGGTCGGATCGAGCGACGACGGCATCGTGCACTCGACGACCGGCTCGCGCGAGAAGCCGCCGTACTTCGCGTCGTCATAGGCGCGCTCGATGAAGTCCTGATCCGGACACAGGTGCACCGTGCCGAAGTGCTGCGGGCCCGGCTCGTGGCCCGGAAGCGCGCTGAAGCTCGGCAGCCGCTCGAGCGCCACGTTGATCTTGCACGACGCGCTGCTGTAGGAAATACGCGACACGGCGGCGCTGAACTCGGGCGGAAGCTCGGCCGGGTCGAGCAACTTCTCGAACGTTAGGTGGCAGTCGACGCCGCTCGCGACGCGCCGCGTCTGGAACTCGTCGCCGTTGCGCAGCGCGACGCCCGTCACGCGCCCGCCGCGCGTCAGGATCTTGGCGACCTCGGCCTCAGTGCGGATCTCGACGCCGAGCGCCGTCGCCGCCGCCGCGAGCGCCTGCGTCAGGCCGCCCATGCCGCCGCGCACGTAGCTCCACACGCCCCGCTTGCCGTTCGTCTCGCCCATCACGTGGTGGAACAAGACGTACGCCGTTCCGGGCATCGAGGGCGCCATGAAGGCGCCGATGATCGCGTCGGTCGCGATCGTCCCCTTGAGCTCTTCCGACTCGAACCAGCGATCGAGGATCGGCCGCGCCGCGCCGGTGAGCACCTCGACGGCCTCGCCCATGCCCGGACCGAGGTGCTGCAGCGCGCGGCCCATCTTGCCGGCTTCCAGCAGCTGTCCGAGGCTCGGACGAACGAGGTTCGGCGGCACCTGCGTCAGCGTTGGTTCGACGACCGACGCCACGCGTTCGAGCATCGCTTCGTACTTCGGATAGTTCTCGGCGTCGCGCCGGCTGAACTTCGCGATCTCGTCGACGTCGTTTTCGACGCCGGCGCCGAGCATCAGATAGCGCCCGTCTTTAAACGGCGAGAATGACGCGGGATTGCGTTCGATCGCTTCGAAGCCGAACTCGTGCAGCCGCAGATCCGCGATGATCTCCGGGCGGAAGAGGCTGTTGACGTAGGCGGCGGTCGAGACCTTGAATCCGGGGAAGATCTCCTCGCTGACGCAGGCGCCGCCCACGATGTAGCGCCGCTCCAGCACGAGCACGCGCCATCCCGAACGCGCGAGGTAGCACGCCGCCACGAGCCCATTGTGGCCGGCGCCGATGACGATGGCGTCGTATTTCACGTTAGAGCTTCACCTTCACGCCGAAGAACGCGTTGAACGGAGTGTTGAGCGAGCTCGTCTGGTCGTTGTAGGTTCCGAAGTACGGCTCGTACGGATAACGCAGGAAGGTCTGCACGTTCGCCCCGGGATTGTACGCGTTGCCGACCGGCGGCGTCGTGGGGCCGCCGATGAGGTTGGTGTACAGGCACGTCTGATTGGTCCAGTAGTAGGTGAAGGCGGTGTGCTGGCCGCCGAAGCACGTCTGCAGCAGGTTCGCGAGCGTCAGCGTGAGGCTCACGCGCGGCGACAGCTCGTAGCCGATCTGCAGGTGCCCGAGCAGCTGCGCGGGCTCGCGGAACGCGCCGATCGCGTCGAACTGTCCCGTGTACGGATCGGGGATTGAGATCGTCGCCGCACAGCTGGACTTGTTGGCGTTGAACGGGCCGCCGCCGCCCGCGCCGTACGGATAACGCGGATCGGCCTTGGTGGATCCCGGCAGCGGCGGACCGCAGCCCGACGCCGGATCGATTCCCAGGGTCGTCAGCGGCGCGCCGTAGCGGTTGCCCGCGACGTACTGCAGCGAGGGCGTTATGGTTAAGCGGTTGTGCTTGTAGTTGAGTAGCAGCGTCGCGACGTAGGGATAGTTGTAGGCGTTCACGCCGGAGCCGACCGGCCCGGGGAAGATCGAAAACGGCAGGTACGACGCGGTGGGGTCGAACAGCGCGAACGCCGGCGAACGCCAGTACGGGTTCGCGATGCTATCGGTGGGGCAGTTCGGCGCCGGGATGCCTTTCTTCGTGTAGCACGGCGCGGGCGGTTTGCCGTCGCTCGTCGTTCCGCACATCAGCGTACCGAACTGCCGTTTCCCGTACGCGTTCCCGCCGGGCGCGCACGCCGCGGTGTACGCGTTGTATCCCGAGATGCCGGCGTTGATCGGCGAAATCACCGTCGTGCCGTTGGGCAGAGTTCCGTATTTCACCGTCGCGTACGTGTACGCGAAGGAAAGCTGGCCGGAGAACCCGTTGCGGCTGAAGTCGCCCTTGTCGAACTGGAACTCGAAGCCGGACGAGGTCTGATACCCCGCGTTCAGTCCGGACGTCAGGCCCGTCACGAAGTTGATGTAGAAGTTCTCGACCTGATTCTGGGTCTGACGTAGAAACGGCGTCAGCTTGAACGACATGTCCGTTCCCTTGAAGTGGTGTTCGATCGAGAAATCGCTGTTGTACGAGACCGAAGGCGCGACCTCGTGGCCCGGCGTCGTGAATCCCAGCGAGTAGAATTGGGTCAGCGTGTCGGGCAGGTTCTGCTCGAGTCCGTTGTACTGCTCGTACGCGGAACTCGGCTGCTCGTTGTAGCGCCCGTAGCTGGCGCGGATCACCGTGTCGGGGTTGAGGGTGTAGGTCGCGCCGAAGCGCGGCTGGGGAATGTTGTAGTCGAAGCTGCCGGGGATGTTCTGCAGGTTGGCATTGACATATTGCTTGCCGAACGCGGAACAGGGTTTCTGCGAGTTCGTGCTCCATGAACCGCCGACCAGAGCGCTGCGGTCGACCAGCGTCAGCGTTTGGGTGTTGTAGCACGTGTCCGCATTGAACGCGTTGAACCAGAAGGCTCGCGCCGGTCCGGTGACGGTGTTGGCGCCCACGAAGCTGTAGTTATCGACGCGGAACCCGGCGTTGAAGAAGAGGCGGTCGTTCGGACGCCACTCGTCGGTGAGCGAGTAGCCGGCGAAGTACGGTGTGACCGTATTGTTCAGGCCGTACTTGCCGTTTTCTACGACGTAGAATCCGCATGGGCCGCCGCCGCACGTCACGCCCGAGAGGTTCGGCAGCGGCGTCCGGCCATAGATGCCCGAGAGCGACGCGAAGGTCGGCAGCGTCTTACCGTACGTGACGCCGCTGCCGCCGCCGTCGCTACACGTCGTCGGCGTCGTGGTATACGCGCTGCTCGGGCCAGTGAGTGCGTAGCACGTCCCGCTGTTGGGGTTGTTCCGGTTGACGAGGACCGCGAAGCTGTCGGCATAGCCGAACATCTGCTCGTTGTAGATTCGCGCGCCGGTGGCGGTCGTGTACGAGCCTTCCGCTTCGATGAGGTTCTGCGGGCTCAGCTGGTCCGTAAACGAGAGGCTGACTCCGCGGGTGTGGTTGTTGATCTCGTAGTCGCCGGAGTCGTAGAACGCGTACGGCTGGAGCGACATCATCGGCCCATTTTCGATCCAGTCCGAATAGTACGTGTAGCCGTACAGGCGCAGGAACGCGCTCGAGCTGAAGTTCTTCTGGTACTGCAGCTTCACGATGGCCTGCCCGTTGTAGCCGCGATCGCGCTGGTTCCACGGGTCGGGGACGGGCCCGAACAGCGGATGCGGCGGCGACGACGGATAGAGATACGGCGTGACGAGCGACTGCGGGTTCGCCGACAAGAACGACCCGAGCCGGCCGCGATACTGGTAGCTGTCGAGATAATATGGGGGAAAGGAGCCCACCGTGTTGATCCAGTTGGCGTAGCCCTCGTCGTTGACCGAGCTGATGAAGGTCGTAAAGATCTCGTCGTTGTCGTAGAGCAGCTGGACGTCGTCGCGGAGCCCATCGTGTTTGTGCGGGATCGCGATGTGGAAGTTCGCGACCGCCGTGCGGGTCGCCGTGTTGGCCGCGTTGATCGTCCCAAATCCGGTCGGCCCGAGGACCCAGCCGGGCGTGCCGTTCAGCCCGACGTTGGGCGACCCGTTCGTGAAGCACGACGGAAGGACGGTCTTGCGCAAGGTGCTCGGCGCCGGACAGTTTCCGATCAGCTGGCCGAACTCGTTGGTGTACGCGGCGCCGCCGAACTGATCGATGTAGCGGTGATCCTGGTTGTAGCCGCCGATGCCGAGGTAATAGGAGAACACGCGGTCCGGCGTCGCGCCGCCGGCCTCGACGTTGAGGCTGTGATAGAAGGTGGGCGTGCCGGCGCTCGCGTTGATCGTCGCGTAGCCGGGGAAGGTCCCGGTCTTGATCACCTGATTGACGAAGCCGGCGAGGCCCTGCGCCTCGGCGTTGGACGGCGTGGCGCCGGTGTAGACCTGTAGCTCGAGCTGGCCGAGCGACGAGAGCGAGCCCGACGGGAAGTTGTCGAACGCGCGATTGATGGGGATGCCGTCGAACTCGTAGCCGACTTCGTACGCGTCGCCGCCGCGCACGTGCACGGCTTGCAGGTAGCCGTTCTGATTCGCCGGCACATAGGCGCCCGGCACCGACGCGATGGCCGAGTAGGCGCTGTTGAGCGATCCGCCGCCGCCGAGCACCGCCGTGCGTTCCTGCTGCGCGGCGTTCACGGAGTAGAGATCGGCGGTAGTGCCGGGCCGCACCAGGCTCGACGAGCTGCGCGACGTCACGCTCGCGATCGTCTTGAGCGCGACGCGCATCGCGAGCGACACCGTCTGCTGCGCGTCCGCGAACACGGAGACGCCCGCGTAGGAGACCGGCGAGTATCCGGGCTTCTTGCAGCGAGACCGTGTACTCGTCGGGCGCCAGCGAGACGAAGGCGAAGTGTCCGCGCGCGTCGGTCGTCGTGCTCGCGCTCTGCGAAGGGCTCGTCACGCTCACCACGACGCCGGGCAGCGGCATCGTGGTCCCGAACTCGGAAACGATGCCGCTGATCCCACCCGTCGTCCCGGCCCGCACCGGCACGCTCGCGGCGACGCTGAGAGCGATTGCGATTGCGACGTATTTTAATTTCATCGGCACTCACCCGTGTTGATGTCCGGTGGCAAATGGTGCGCCGCGAAAAACGCGCGATATGCGGCCATCGCGGTCTCGAACTGCGCGTGGATCGCCGCGGCCTCGCGGTAGTGCGGCGGCAGGGGCGGCCCCTGCGATAGTGCGATCGCGCCCTGCAGAATCGTCAGCCGCTCGCGCAAACGATCCGGCATGAGCTGATCGTCCTCCGAGTTGACGACGCCTGAGGTAAACATTGCTTGAACCTTGGCGGCTGCAATTTTGTCATCCTGAGCGACGCGCGAAGCGCGGAGTCGAAGGGCGAGCCGGTTGAGCGCGACGTCGATTGCCGACAGCTCGTCATCGAGGGACTTCACGAACTCATAGCGCGCGACGGACTGCGCCTGTGTCCAGGCGGCACGCGGATCCGGCCGAACGTCAAGGGCCCGCTCGGTGACCGAGTTTCCTGCATGAAGGCGAACGGTGTAGCGGCCGGGCACGACCGTCGCTCCCGCGCCCCCGCGGTTCCAGTCGCGGGTCGCGAGCCACGGGACGGGCGCCGTCTCGGTGAGATCCCACGGCGTTGCGTGCAAGCCGGCCTCGCCGGGTGCGTAGAGGCAGCGAACGCGCCTGCCGCCCGAATCCAACACGTCGATCCGCGCGTGGGCCGGCGATGGCAGATAATACGTGATCAGCGCGCCCTCAGAGGGATCTTCACCGCTAAACGCCCCTGCTGCAACGCAACACTCGTCCGGATGCGTTCCGTACGCACTCGTCCACCAGCGGTACCACGTGTACGCCGTGCGCAGCGGGAAGATCGCCGGTGCGGCCGGCCTCTACGGCTTTGCGCAGGCCGGCGATCGCGCCGGCGTCGTCGAGGATCCAGAATCCGCGCCCGTGCGTCGCGACGAGCAGGTCGTGCCGTTGCGGCTGAACGCGCAGGTCGTGCACCGCGACCGGCGGCATGTTGAGCCGCAGACTGTGCCAGTGCGCGCCGCGGTCGAGCGAAAACCACACGCCCTGCTCGAGTCCGGCGTAGAGCACGTCGGGATTAGTGGGATCTTCGCGGACGACGTGCACGTATTGATCGCCCGGCAGGCCGTCGACGATCGAGCGCCACGTGGCACCCGAATCGTCGGTCGCGAGCACGTACGGACGCGGATCGCCCATCACGTGACGATCGACGGCCACGTAGGCGCGGCGCGCGTCGAAGCTCGAGGCCTCGACGGTGTCGATGCGTCCCCACGGCGCGACGTCCGGCGGCGTGACGTTGCGCCAGTGTGCACCGCCGATCGGTCGTGAGCTGCACGAGACCGTCGTCGGTGCCCACCCAGATGCGTCGCGCGTCGAGCCGCGACGGCGCGATGTCGAAGATGCGTGTCGTAAAACTCGGCGCCCGAAACGTCGGTGTTGATCGGGCCGCCGGCGACTTGCTGCTTGGCCGGGTCGTTGCGCGTAAGGTCCGGGCTGATCACCGTCCACGTGCGGCCCAGATCGCGCGTCTCGAACAGCACGTTCGCCCCGTAGTAGGCCGACGCAACCTGAGCACCCGAGCGGAGTCGAAGGGGAAAACGCAATCGGCGCTTCCCAGTTCGAGCGAAACGGCAGGCCCGCCAGACGCGCGCCCGTTCGTGTCGGTCACGTCCGGCGTGATGTCGTAGTTTTGGCGCGAGCGCATGTCGTAGATGCCGAGCTGACCGTTGAGCTCGTTGACGCCGACGTTCCAGATCGACGGACGGGTCGCCGGGCTGAGGCCAGACCCACGAGCCGTCGCCGTCGTTGCCGACGTCGCGCCAGTCCGAGTTCTCGATGCCGAGCGGGCTCAGCGAATCCGACGGGCCGCAATAGGAGTCGTTGTCTTGGATCCCGCCGCAGACGCGATACGGATTCTGGTCGTCGTAGCCGACGCGGTAGATCTGCGCGATCGCGACGTTGTAGCGCCAGTCCCAGGTCTTGCCGCCGTCGATCGAGATCGGCGCGCCGCCGTCGTCGGCTTCGATGATGCGCCGCCCGTCGCGCGAGATCCACAGACCGTGATGGTCTTGATGCACGGCCGTCTCGACGTCCTCGTACGTCTTGCCGCCGTCGCGCGTCTCGATGAGATCCTCAGAGGAGAAGAAGACGCGGTCGGGATTCGACGGATCGACGGCGAGGCGGCTCATGTAAAACGGGCGCTGATTCACGAGCGTGTCGCGCGTCATGCAGCCGCCAGTGCGCGCCGCCGTCGTCGGAACGCCAGAGCACGCCCTCCTTCGATTGAATCAACGCGTAGACGCGCCGGCCCGCGCACGGCGATGCCGATGCGGCCCATCTCGCCGCGCGGCAATCCGTTGCCGCGCAGCCGCCGCCACGTCGCTCCGCCGTCGGTCGACTTGAACAGCCCGTCGTAGGGGCCGCCGCTGCGAAGCGTCCACGGCACGCGCCGAAACTGCCAGATGCCCGCGAAGACGATTCGCGGATCGCGCGGATCGATCGCGACGTCCGACGCGCCGCTCGACGGACCGAGATAGAGCGTGCGCCGCCAGCTGCGGCCGCCGTCGGTCGTGCGATAGACGCCGCGCGCGGCGCTGTCGCGATACGGATTGCCGACCGCCGGCGACCCACACGCGCCGCGAGTCGCGCGGATCGACGACGATCTGCGCGATCGCCCAGGTGTCGCGCAGGCCCGGCGTTGCGCCACGTGCTGCCGCCGTCGTGCGTGACCCACACGCCGTCGCCGTACGAGACGTCGTTGCGCAGGTTCGGCTCGCCGGTGCCGACCCAGACGGTGTTCGCGTTGCGCGGGTCGATCGCGACGGCGCCGATCGCGCCGACGGCATCCTGCGGCCAGACGTCGCTCCACGTCAGCCCGCCGTTGGTGGTCTTCCACACGCCGCCGCCGGCCGCGCCGAAATAATACAGGTTGGAGTTCTCGTCGGTGCCCGCGACGCCGGAGACGCGGCCGCCGGCAACCGCCGGCCCGATGTTTCGCCAGGCGAGACTCTGCAGCGACGGCAGCGCGACGCCGGCTGCGAGCAGCAGCCCGAGCGTCGTCCTAGGCCCCCATCACGCGCACGATAGTGGCGGTCGAACGCGCCGAGCAGCCCTTCGGCGTTCGAGTACGGCCCGGGCGAGTACGCGCGCGAGCGTCAAGCCCAGCTGCGTCAGCTCGTTGACGTGCCAGTCCTGGCGGTTCGTGAGATCCCAGAACTCGACGGCGTCGCTCGGATCGAAGCGCGGGCTCCGCCATCGTATCGCGGATCGAACAGGAACGCGCAGGTCACGCGCGTGCGATCGGCGGCGAGCGGTTCGACGTAGTGCACCATCACGTAGTCCGGATGCGTGCTCAACATGAACGACGGAAAGATCGTGTAGTAGTAGACGCGGTCGCAGCTCCTCGCCCGCGACCGTGCCGAGCGGCGGCCGCGAGCTGTGCCCGCTCATCGTCAGGCTCGTCCCGTGTTGGCGCATCTCCGAATAGCCGCCGAGGAACGGGCCCTCGCGAAGATCGTTGCGCCCGCTATCCGACGGCGAGAGCTTGTCGAGCTGCGGATGAACGAGCGGGCAATGGTAGCACTCCGAGTAGTTCAAGAAGACCAGCTTCCAGTTGCACGCCAGATCGTACGTCAAGGCTGCGCGCGGTCTTCGAGCTCGCCGACGTTCCAGCGCGCGAAGCGCCCGATCAGCGGCGCGAACGCCTCGTCGAAAGTCGGTGCGCGGATCGCAAGCGAAACGAAAATGAACCCTTCCCACAGCGCGACGGCGGCCTCTTTCAGCGGATACTCGGCGCGGTCGAAGCTCGGCACCTCGGCCATGTTGCGCGCGACCTTCAGCGCGCCGTCGAGGCCGTACGTCCATCGCGTGGTACGGACACTGGATCGAGCCTTGAAAGCGGCCCGACGTCGCGCTCGCAGATGCGCGTGCCGCGATGCCGGCAGACGTTGAAGAACGCGTGCACGTCTCCGGCGGCGTCGCGCGTCACGATCAGACTTTCTCCGGCGCGCTGCGCGGTGAAGAAGTCGCCCGCGCCGCGATGCGACTCTTCGCGGCCGACGCAGAGCCACTCGCGTCGCGAAGATTCGCTCCTGCTCGTGCGCGAAGATCTCGGGAGACGTGTACCACGAAGCGTCCAACGTCTTTGCGCCGGCGCCGACATTCGGCCTCACGAACGTTTCCATGGCAAGGGTTCCTCAATATTTGACGGAAGTGGCCGGTGCGGACAGCAGTTTATTTGGCTTTTTGGCAAATCTAGCGATGAAACCTTCGGAAAATAGCTGGCCCTCGAGCCCTCGCTTCCTCGCGAGCGCGTACTGGGACGCGGAGTTCTTTGCCCGCGAGCAGCGCGGCGATCTTTTGGGATCAGTGGTTTTACGTCGGCCGCGCCGAGCAGCTCGACGCGGACGGCGCGTATCGCGTGCTCGACGTCGCGGGCGAGAGCGTCGATCTCGTTCGCGACCGCCGGGGCGCTTACGCGCGCACCTCAACCTCTGCCGCCATCGCGGCAGCCGGCTGCTCTGCGGCGAGGGAGTCGTGCGCGGCGCGATTCGCTGCCCGTATCACTCCTGGGCATACGCGCTCGACGGCAGGCTCGTCGCTTCGCCGTTCGTCGCGGCGGAGGACGTGCCGCGCCGAGGCGCGGCGGCTGCATCGCGTCGGCGTCGACGAATGGGGCGGCTTTCGTCTTCGTCCACCTTCGCCCGGAACGGCCGAGGGCGACGGCGCGACGCTGGCCGCGCAGCTCGGCGCGATTCCGCAGCGGTTCGTCGCGCTATCCGCTCGCCGAGCTGCGGGTCGCGCGATCGCATGCGCTACGACGTCGCCGCGAACTGGAAAGTGATGCTCGAGAACTACAACGAGTGCTATCACTGCGCCGGCGTGCATCCCGAGCTGTGCCGCGTCGTTCCCGCGTTCAAGCGGCACGGCGGCGCGAGGCTCGGACTGGGAGCGCGGCATCCCGCACCGCGACGGCGCGTGGACGTTCACCGCGAGCGGCACGAGCGATCGCGCGCGCCGTTCGCGACGCTCGAGCGACGACGAGCAGCGTGCGCCACAAGGGCGAGCTGATCTATCCCAACTTCATGCTGAGCCTCTGCGCCGATCACGTCGCGGCGTTTTCGCTCTGGCCGCGCGGGCCCGGCGCAGACGACGATCGTGTGCGACTTGCTCTTCCATCCGAGCGAGATCGCGAAGCCGGGCTTCGATCCCAGTCCGACGCGGTCGAGTTCTGGGATCTCGTCAACGCGCAGGATTGGGCGGTCTGCGAGGGCGTGCAGGCCGGCATGCGTTCGCGACGCCTTCGAGTTCGGCTACTACGCGCCGATGGAGGATGCGAGCCTCGACATCCGCCGCTACGTCGCGCGCGCGGCTGCGAAGTGAGCGAACCGTGAGCGACGCGCGAGTACGACGTCATCGTGCTCGGGCTGGGCGGCATCGGCAGCGGCGCCGCCTATTGGCTCGCGAAGCGCGGCGCGCGGGTGCTCGGACTCGAGCAGTTCGAGCTCGGCCACGCGCGCGGCGAGTCGCACGATCACTCGCGCATCATCCGCTACTCGTACTTCTCGCCGGCCTACGTGCGGCTCGCGAAAGAGGCGTATGCGGCGTGGGACGTCGCTCGAGAGCGACGCCGGCGAGCGGGTCGTCTTCAAGACGGGCGGCCTCGACATCGGCCCGCGCGACGGCGCGATCCCGCTCGAGCCCTACGCGGAGTCGATGCGAGCGTGCGGCGTACCGTTCGAACGGCTCGACGCCGCGGAGATTCGCCGGCGCTGGCCGGCGTGGCGCGATCGACGACGACATACACGGGCTCTTCCAGCCCGACGGCGGCATCGTGGCGGCGATGCGCGCGACCGCCGCGCACCAGCGCGCGGCGCACGCGCTACGGCGCGACGCTGCTCGAGCGCACGCCGGTGACGCGCATGCACGACGGCGGACGGCGAAATCGACGGTCGAGGCCGGCGGCGAGCGCTATCGCGCCGGACGGCTCGTCATCGCCGCGGGGCCGTGGACCGCGCACGCGCTCGCGCATTTCGGCGTGCGCGTGCCGCTCGAGGTGACCAAGGAACAAGTCATCTATTTCCAGTCGCGCGATCTCGACGGCTTCGCGTTCGGAACGTTTCCGATCTGGATCTGGATGGACGATCCGGCGTTCTACGGCTTTCCGGTCTTCGGCGAGCCGGCGCGGTGAAGATCACGCAGGACGCGGGCGGCAAGCCGGTCGACCCCGACACGCGCGGATTCGAAGAGGACCCCGACATCACGGCGCGCGTGGTCGGTTTCCTCGAGCGCTATCTGCCCGGCGCGCTTGGGCCCGTGCGCACTGATCAAGACGTGCCTGTACACGCTGACCCCCGGATCGCGACTTCGTCATCGACACGCTGCCGGAGCATCCGCAACGTGAGCGTCGCCGTCGGCGCCGGACACGCGTTCAAGTTCGCATGCGTGATCGGCCGCATCCTCAGCGATCTCGCGCTCGAGGGGCCAGCGTCACGCTGATCGAGCCTGCCCGGAGCCCGTCGAAGCGTCGTTCAAAATCGACCGGCCGATCCTGCAGATGGAATCGCCGCCGAAGACGTACATGGTGTAGTGGGGTCCGTCACAGATCGCCGCTTCGCGCGTTTCCCAGACGGAGTAGTTTTTAAGGAGGCTTTGATGAAGGCACGGTTGATCGCCGCCCTCGCGGTGGCTCTTTGCGCATCCGCCGGGATCGCGCGCGCTGACGAGCAGGCGACGTATTACGGCCCGCTGTCCGCCGCGGAGAAGCAGTTCGTCGCCTCGGTGACGAGCGACCTCATGGCGCGCTATCCGCACGTCGCCGACGCGGAGAAGGCCGGCTACGTGCGCTATACGAGCCCCGACGACACGGGAGCCATCAGCTACGCCGACCGAGCAATGGAACGCGGATCCGACGCATCCGAGCCAGCTCTGGTACGACAAGGACGGCAACCTCATGGGCGCCGACTTTTCCGTTCCGCGCCCCAACGGCGAGGCGCGACCGCAGCTCTGGGGCATCAACCCCGGCCGTTGGTACGAATTCAACGGTCACGTCCACTACGTGATCAAGGACCCGAGCACGGGCAAGATGGTGTACGACCAGTGGATTTGGAACAATGATTTCCAAGACGCCGGAGGCAGCCTAACGAAGCCTTCCGCCGACACGGTCGTCAAGCTCGGCCGCGTCCCGAGCGCCAACTATATCTCGACGATCTTCGAGTTTCCGACGCAGTGGGATCTGATCGTTTGGGTGACGCCGCATGGCGACGATCCGTTCCACTGGTAATGATGGCGCCGCCGACCTGATCGTCGTGGGCGCCACGTTTCACACGCTCGAGGGCGATGCCCTCGCGCGAGGCGATCGCGATTCGCGGCGATCGCTTCGTCTATGTGGGTTCGCTCGAAGGAGCGATGGCGCTGCGCGGTCCCGCCACCGAAGTGCTCGATGCAACGGGCCTCACGGTACTCCCGGGCATCGTCGACGCGCACCTGCATCTGACGCGCCTCGGACTCGACCTCTCGCGCGTCCGCCTCGAGGATCTCGACTCGTACGAAGAGCTCGTCGCCAAGGTCGCGGCCTTCGCGCGAATCGTCGGAGGATGCGTGGATCCTCGGCGGCGGTTGGGATCAGAATCGTTGGCCGGGCAAAGAATTCCCGACGCAACGCCGCGCTGAGCGCGGCGATACCCGACCGGCCCGTCGCGCTGTCGCGCGTAGACCGGCATGCCGTGCTCGCCAACGCGCGCGCGATGGCGATCGCGGGCATCGACCGATCGACGCCGGATCCTGCCGGCGGACGCATCCTGCGCGACGCGGCGCGGCGATCCGACCGGCGTGTTCGTCGACGCCGCGGCGGCGCTCATCCTCGGCAAGATCCCGCCGCCGGCGCATGACGAGCTCGTGCGCGCGACGCGCGCGGCGATTCGCGAGTGCAACCGCTGGGGCGTCACCGCCGTCGCCGAGCCGGGAACCGACGACGCGGCCCTCGCGGCGCACGAAGAGCTGATCGAGCGCGGCGAATACACGATTCGCAACCATGCGATGCTCGTCGACGACGCGGAGCTCCTCGACGCGCATCTGCGCGGCGGATCGTGGACGGAGCGCATGGCGGACGGCTCTGGGTACGCGCGATCAAGATCTATGCCGACGGGGCGCTCGGCTCGCGCGGAGCGGCGCTGCTCGCGCCGTACTCGCGACGATCCGGCGAACAGCGGGTTCATCCTCACGCCGCAGGCGCATGTCGAAGACGTGACGCGGCGCGCGCTGCGGGCGGGATTTCAAGTCTGCACGCACGCGATCGGCGATCGCGCCAACCGCATGGTGCTCGACGCCTACGAGGCGGCGCTTCGCAACGTTCCCGCCGGCGATCCGCGGCCGCGTATCGAGCACGCGCAGGTCCTCGCCCCTGCGGACGTTCCGCGCTTTGCGCGGCTCGGCGTCATCGCGTCCGTACAGGCGGCCCATCGGATCAGCGACGCGGCGTGGGCGCAGGCGCGGCTCGGCGCGGAACGCATGCGCGGAGCCTATGTGTGGCGTGCGCTGCTCGACGCGGGCGCGGCCGTCGCGAACGGTACCGACGCGCCGGTCGAGCCAGTGAATCCGGCTCGCACGTTCCACGCCGCGATTGCGCGCCCGGACGGACAAGGCATGACGCGCGGCGAGGCGTTGGCTTCGATGACGATCTGGGCGGCGCGCGCCAACTTTCAGGACGGCGTCATCGGATCGATCGCGCCCGGGAAGTACGCGGACTTCGTCATCCTGGATCGCGACTGGCTGAGCGTGCCGCCCGAAGAGATCCTGCCCACGAAGATTCTCGCGACCTATTTCGGCGGCCGCCGAGTCTACGGCTGATTCATAGATCGAGGGCCGCGGCAATCGCGGTGTCTTCGTCCCACTGAGTTGCGATGCCGGCCGCGCCACCGCGATTGTCACCGTATCGGGACCGGGGTTCGGCGCGTTGAAATCGCCGAGCCGAGCGGGGTCATCGGCGACGACGAGCCGCCGCATCCCGCGATGAGCGCGACGCGTAATCCGCAGTTTCTACTGTGTCAGGAATTGTGCGACGAAGTGTGAGAGCGGCGCTCGGCCGCTCGGCGGCGGCCGGCAAGATAGATGGCTGCGCCACCCAGCAGCACGACCGCCGTGAGGCCGATCACCTTCGCCACCGCGAGCGTCTTATTCGGGTCGTCGTCGGCCGGAAATCCGGCGAAGACGATGGCGGTTAGCGTGGTGACCAGCCCGACGAGCGCGGCTATCAGGATGGTCCACTTTCCGCCCCATATCCGGATCGTGTTCGGCGTCGGCGGCTCCGCGTGCATCTTGATCGCCGAGCCGAACAAGAACACAAAGGGGATGAGCGTCGTTATGACCGTCGCGCTGACCAGCACCGTGTACGCGCCCCGGACGCTCGTCCCGCTCTGACCGAGGAAGATCAGGATCGCGGAGACGACGGCTTGCGTCATCAATGCGGCGACGGGTGAACCCCAGCGCGGGTGCATGCGGCCAAAGGCCGCCGGCAGATAATCGTCGATTCCCGCGACGAACGGAATCCGGGCGATGGCTCCAACCCACGCGCTCGCGCTTCCGAGGCAGCTCAGCCCGACGAGCAGTGCCGCGATCGGCGTAAGCGAGCCCCAACCGAATCGCGCCACGATCTGCGCCGATCGCCTGCATGACGCCCGAGGCGGGGTCGACGTTTTGCGGCGCCACCGCCGTCGAGCACGCTGACCGTCCCCGCAATATAGATGAGAGCGACGGCCGGTGCCGCGAGCGCGAGTCCGAGCGGGATGTTACGGCGCGGCTTGCTGACCTCTCCGCCCATGAACGACGCCGCCTCGGGGCCGGTCCACGCGAACGCGATCACCGACCAAAAGATCAGGTCCTTCAGCTGCACCCCCGGCCGGATCGTTTGCGCCGTGATCGGCGTCGCCGAGCCGAATCGCCACAGCGCCGCCGCGCCGAGCGCGATGAGCAGCAGCGTTATCGTCCAGCGCGCGACGGCGCCTGCGTTGTTCAACCATTTTCCGATCCGCCAGGCCGTAGACGTTCACGACCGTGGCCAGCGCCAATCCGGCCAACGCGAAAGCGATGAAATACAGCGGTGTGCGCGTCAGCGCGCCCGCGTGCGAGCCCGCGGCGAACGCGGCGTTGCCCGCCGCGAAATAGAGCAGCGCCGGAAAATAGGGGAGCGTGCTGGCCCAATACGTCCAGCCGGTGAGAAACCCGGCGAACGGCCCGAAGGCGCGCTTGCTCCAGACGTACAGCCCGCCTTCGTCCGGGTGATGCGACGAGAGAAAGACGACCGCGATCGAGAGCGGCGCGAACATCGCAAGGCCGCCGATGATCCACACGGCCACGGCGCTCGGCCCGCTCGCAGCCGCCGTCGCGACCCACTGCAAGTTGGAACAGGCAACGACGAAAAACAGCGCGACGTCGAACAGACCCAGCGTCCGCCGAAGCTCCATGCCGGGTCGACGTTCCACATGCGGATATGAGTCGCCCACCGGCGGCTGCTGCGCGCCGGTGGGCGACTGCTTCATGACGTTACGAGTCTGACGTTACGAGTCAGTAGGCGGTGAGACCAGTGGCCCGGCACCCAATACCAGCCCTGCGGCCCTTGGCGCCAATGTCCCGGACGCCAGACAGCGCCGGAGTACGGCATGACGGCATAGTGGCCGCGAACCCAGACGTAGCGGTAGCCGTTCCATTGCCAGTAGCCGCCGCCCAGTAGTAGTTCGCCCCCGGCGACGCCGGGACGGTTTCATAGATGGGCGCCGGAGGAGCCGTCTGAACGTAGACGCCGCCGTAGACCTGCGCAGCGGCCGGTACAGCCGCGAGCAGCGTCGCGGCGCCGAGTGCACAAGTAAGGAGGAAGCTTCTTAGGTTCATCATGCCTCTTCCTTACCACCCAGCGCGGCCGCGTCACGCGATACAGCCGATTAAAGCACGATTCAAATTTCGTGAGAACCGCGGCGCCGAGTGGTTGCTTCCACAATGCAACCGCGCGGTCGACGCACTGTTCGCGTTCCTCTTGAAGACGTCGCTGGGTCTCCCCCATCGTCGGCGGAAGAATGGTGAGCAATACGTCGCGATCGTGCGCCTCGCCGAGCGCGTCCTGCAATGCTTTAAACCGTTCGCGCGGAGGCTTCGAACGAGCCGTCCAAGTCCGCGAAGCGCTCGAGCGCGTACCGCAGCCGTTTGCAGGCGATGCGAAAATCGTGAAGCCCCTGCTTGTCGCGACGGTCGAGACCGGAGGCCAGCGCTTCGACCTCACGCAGACGCGTCTGCACCACGCGTCCCACGATGTCGTGGAGGGCGCTTACGCCTTGCAGGGCGACGCGTTCGGGCTTCACGGCAGTTACGAGACGAAACTCATGCGCCGCAGCCGCTTGCGGGCGCGGCGCGTCGCGAGTCTTGCGTGTTCGAGCAGTTCGTCCACGAGCGGACGCGCGGCGTCCAACTCGCCGGGATCCGTGCTGCGTTCCAGCAACTGCTGAATGATCGTCGCGTCTCTCGCGGCATCGGTCGCCGCCGCCGCGCGCTTGACGCGCCGCAGGAGCCGCGGATGCGGGTGGAGATCGGCCACGTCCTCGAGGAGCGACCGAAACCGCCGTCCGTTGGTCCGCACGTCGTGCAAACGTTCTTCGCTAGGCTCGGCGACGAAGCGCCGACGCGCTCGTTCCAGCGCGCGCCGTTCGTGACGTATCGTCTTCTCCAGCCACTTGATTCCCAACGCGCTGGCGTTCGACGAGGGTATTTCCGCCGACCTCCGCGAATTGTGCGTTCGACGTGAGATCGCGCCTGCCCGTCCTCATCGTACTTCTGGCAATCGTTGCCGCCGGAACCTGGTACTCACTCTCGCATCGCGTGGCGCGCAACGGCGAAACGATCGCCGTCTACTACACGAAGCAGAACGGCACGACGCTCGGAGACGTTCGCGTTTCGATGCGTCCGCGACAACCGGGTGAAAGCGCCGCCGAACATCTGCACAACACCGCGCTCTACGCCGCGGTCGAGGCCGTCGCCGGGCCGCCCAACGACGTGCCCGTCATTCGATTCCCGCCGGGGACGCGCGTCCTCGGCGTGAACGTCGAAGGGTCGACGGCCACGATCGATCTTTCGAAGGAAGTGGAGCGTCAAGCCGGCGGAGCGTTCGGAGAGAACGGGGAGTTCAAGGCTCTGGTCTACACCGTGACGGGAGTCCCCGGCATCGATGCCGTCGCGGTCACGGTCGACGGCGCCCGGCTCGAAACGCTTCCGGGAGGACACTTGGAACTTGATCAACCGCTGCATCGCTCGGACTGGTAACCGCGCCGCGCTCGCGCTCCTCGCGCTGACGCCCTTCGCGCTCGCGTCTCCGGCGCTCGCGGACGGCTCGATCAGCGCCGTCTATCAACAGCAGACGATTCGCTTTACGCATCTTTCGACGACTTATGGCGCGCCGGCCATCGGCGTGGAGGATCCGGGATTCAAGGCGCTGCTGAAGTCCACCGGCGCGCTGCTGACCTGGAAGCCGGGAGAGCGCTACGTCCTCATCACCACCTCCGCGCCCGTCGTCGTGAGCTTTGCGTTAGGCGATCGGCGTTACGACGTCGGTCCGATCACGCTCCAGGCCGCATTCGCGCCGTTCAACCGCGGCGACGAGGCGTATCTGCCGCTCGACGACGTGCTGCGTTCGCTCGATCTGGCGCTGCGTCGCGACGGCGCAGACTTCGTGCTGCAACCACAGCTGGCGGGGGTCGACGTGCGCCAAGACGGCAACCGAACGACGCTGCTCGCGCACGGAGCCGCGCCGCTGCACGCCCGGGTCGTGCGTGAGAGCGACGGCGCCGTGACGTATGCGTTCGACGGCGTCGGCACGACGCTGACTGGCACTCGTCAAATCAACGCGGGCGGCGTGCGCAGCGTGCAGATCGAATCGAGCGGAACGGTGCGCGATCCGCGCACGCTCGTCACGGTCACGCTCGCTCCGGGGGCCGTCGCCGAGGCGCCGCGCGAGGAAGAGCGCGACGTCGCCCTCGCGTTCGACGGCGCTGCACCGGCTGCGCCGGTCGCTGCCGAGGGATCCCCGACGCCGGAGCCCGCGCCGCCGGCGCAGGCATCGAGCGGACCCAGCCAAGTCACCGGCGTCACGATGCAGCCCTCCGAGGGCAGCGTATCGGTTGCGATCGCGATCGCCGGAAACGCCGGCTACGAGTGGCACCGACTGCGCGATCCGGACAATCGTTTCTGGGTCGACATCGAGGGCGCGCAGCTCCAAGGACCGCCGCTCGAGGAGGGCGCGCCCGCGCCGCTGACCTCGCTGCGCGTGCGGCAAACCGATCCCACGACGGTCCGCGTGGCGCTGACGTTAGCGGGTTCCAAGGCCATTTCGGTCGCGCCCTCGGCGACCGGTCTCGAGATCATCGTGGGCGCGCAAAACGTCGCCGACGCGCCGCGGTCCGGCGGTGGAAGCGTCGGCAGGGTTGTATCCGAAGGGCAGCCGAACCCCGTACTCGTCACGCCGGCGCCGCTCGCGCCGGGCGCTTCGGAAAGCTCTGCCGACGGCACGTGGAAGTTCGGCACGCGAAGCACGTACGTCCCGACGAATCCGCGCTTGATCGTGCTGGATCCGGGTCACGGCGGCAGCGATCGCGGCACGATCCACGGCGGTGTGGCCGAGGCCGAGCTCACGCTCGACATGGCGAAGCGTCTGCGCGACATCCTGATCGCTCGCGGCTGGGACGTGAAGCTGACGCGCGACACCGACGTCGACGTCTACGCGGCGGGCGACAGCGCGCACGACGAGCTGCAGGCCCGCGTCGACGTCGCAAACAAGGCCGGAGCGCGACTGTTCGTCAGCATCCATGCCAACGCGTTCATTAACTCGGGGCCCTACGGGACGACGCTGCTACGTCTCCAAGTCGGAAGACGTCGCGTTCGCGCGCATCGTCGAGGAGCAGCTCGCCGGGGACGGAACCAAGGACGACGGCATCGTCAAGAGCCACCTGTACGTGACGTTTCACACACGCATGCCGGCGGTGCTCATCGAGACTGCGTTCCTCTCGAACCCCAGCGACTACGCGCTGCTCACGTCGCCCGCATGGCGCCAAAAAGTTGCGCAAGAGATTGCCGACGGCATCGGGCAGTACACGCGCGAGTACCCAGTCTCTAATCAACCCGCGCAATAAGCAGCGATGATCGGGCTGTTTGATTCGGGCCTCGGCGGGCTCACCGTGCTCGCTCGCGTGCGCGAGCGGATGCCCCTCGTGGACACGATCTTCTTCGCGGACCAGGCGCACGTTCCGTACGGCGATCGCACGCACGGCGATCTCCTCGGTCTGCTGCGCGACGAATTTATCGCGCCTCGACGCTTACGGCGTAGACGCGATCGTGATGGCTTGCAACACGTCGTGTGCGATTGCCGAGCGCTACGGGTGGCCCCCTTCGCGCGCGCCGATGCTCGACCTGATCGAGTCGGCGGCTATCGCGGTCAAACGCGGTGGGTTTCGGCGCGTCGGTGTCGTGGCGACGGCCGCGACGGTCGGAGCGGGTTCGTACGGGCGCACGCTGCGTGCGCGCATCGCCGGGATCGACGTCGTCGAGGTGCCGGCGCCGGCGCTCGTGCCGCTCGTCGAGGCGGGCGAACTCGACGGCGAGAGCCCGCGCGCGGCGGTCGCTGAGGTGTGCACGCACCTTCCGCTAGACCTCGATGCGGTCGTGTACGGATGCACGCACTATCCCGTTCTCGAGCGCCACTTTCGCGCCGCGCTCGGCGGCGGAGTCGCGCTCGTGGATCCCGCGGCGATGCAGGCCGAGCGCGCGGCCGCGCTGCTGGGAGATCGCGCGCGTGGAACCGGGCGTTCGACCTACGTCACCAGCGGCGACGACGCCGCATTCGAAGCCAATGTTGCCCGCTTCCTCAGTCTGCAACCCTCCATATCGTCATCCTGAGCACGCCGCGTAGCGCCGCAGTCGAAGGGCGACGGATGCGCAAAAAGAAGCAATTCATCGCGTTCCCTCCTGCCAAATACTTGATCGGTCGGTAACGCCGCGCCCTCTAACGCAATGCTAATATGGCGGCGTAATTTTCCGCGAGCACGCCTCTTATGTGGAGGCGCTCCCTTTTTAGTGTGCCGACAGCAATCCGACGTGGAACAGCGAGAAGAAGAACGCCGTCGTCGCGACCGCGAGCGCGACGCCCGCCACGACCTGCATGATCGTGTGAGCGCGCAGGTAGACGCGCGCCCAGCAGACCATCGGAATCAGGACCATGAACGGCAGCGGCTGTCTGCCGTAGATCAGCGTCAGCGCGGCGAGCGGAGCCGTGATGCCGAGGGCGTGCGTGCTGATCTTCCAATAGCGCGTGATGTATTGCACGATCAGCGTCGAGACCAAATACCCGAGCATCGCGGCAATCATCAAGCGCGGTGCATGCGCGATCCACAGCGCCGCGGCGCCGAGAGTGTAGAAGATCACGAACGCGGTAAAGACCATCTCGCGCTCGATCCGCACCGACATGTCTAGATCGGAGATTCGGTCGGTTCCGTAGAGCCAGAATACGTAGAGCATCGGACCGATCGACGTGAAAAACGTCGAAAGGAAGAGCAGGCGCCAGAAGTCCCAGGTGTCCTTGGCGCCGATCAGCGCGAGGATGGCGAAGAGCGCGAGGGCCGTCAGGAACGGGTTGAAGATCGTCGAGAGAATTCGCGCCAGGTCGCGCCAAACGCGCCGATTTTTGATCGGAACGACCGAGCGCAGCGGCTGCTCGAGCCTCTCGGATTCGGGCACGGCAGGGTATTGCTCGGCAGGCACGCCCGAGCCTGCGGTCGTAGAGAGCATGCCGCAAACGCCTTTTTCTGTAAGGAACACGACGTAATTTCGAGCCCGCTCCTGTTAGCCGCCGCCGCGTCGAAGGCCGTTCCCTCGGCTGCCGCGACGATATTGCCGAACGCCGCCGTCCCGCCGAACGCGCCCTTGCCTGCGCCCGCTATCGAGCCCAAGACGTGGATCGCCGGGCACTGGCCGTGGCTGACGCACGGTTTCGCCGGCGTCTTTATGATCGCTGCGGTCCTGCTGGTTTTCTTGCTGGCGATTCAGACGACGAAACAGGAGGGATTGACCGGCTCCATCGGCGGGCGAGTCGAGAGCGCCTATCGGGGGCGCATCGGCGCCGAAGAACAGCTCAAGCGCCTGACCGGAATGGTCGCCGTCGTCTTCGTCGTGGTCGGATTCGTGCTCTCGCTGACGGGTATCTGACGGAGCATTTAGGCGACGGTGCCGCTGCTCGAGGTCGGTAATCTCCGGACGACGTTTCGGACCGAAGACGGCCTCGTTACCGCGGTCAACGGACTCTCGTTCTCACTCGAACCCGGCGAGACCCTCGGCATCGTCGGGGAGTCCGGCTCCGGCAAGTCGGTCACCGCGCTCTCGGTTATGCGCCTGTTGGCGCGCACCGCCACGGTAACGGCCGACCGCATCCTATTCAACGGAGTGGATCTGCAAGCCCGGAGCGAGGCCGAGATGCGGCGGATTCGAGGCTACAAGATCGCGATGATCTTTCAGGACCCGATGACCTCGCTCAATCCGGTCCTCACAATCGGCGAGCAGATCTCCGAGGTGGTGCGCCTGCATCTCGGGCTCGGAAAGCGCGAGGCCCGCGAGCGCGCGATAGAGATGCTGCACAAAGTGCGCATCCCGCTTCCCGAAAAACGGTTGGGTGACTACCCGCATCAATTTTCCGGCGGCATGCGGCAGCGCGTCATGATCGCGATGGCGCTCTCGTGCAACCCGCAGCTGTTGATCGCGGACGAGCCGACGACCGCGCTCGACGTCACGATCCAAGCCCAGGTCCTCGAACTGATGAACGACCTGCAGCGCGAGACCGGCGCGGCCATCATCCTGATCACGCACGATCTCGGCGTCGTTGCCGAGTTCTGCAAGAACGTCCTGGTGATGTACGGTGGCAATCTCGTCGAGTACGCGTCGGCCGAGCAGCTCTTCGCTGCGCCGCGAATGCCCTACACGCAGGGACTGCTTGCGTCGCTGCCGCGCCTCGACGACAGCGAGCACCGGCGGCTCGAGCCGATACAGGGTCAGCCGCCGAATCTTCTGCGGCTTCCGCCGGGCTGCGCGTTCGCCCCGCGGTGCGCGTACCGCATGCCGATCTGCGCCGAACCCGTGCCGCTGTACGACTTCGGCGGCGGTCACGCCGCGCGCTGTTACCTCTACGACGAGCGCGCCCGCGATCAGCGTCCCGAGTCGGCTGAGGCACTTCCGTTCGTGCCGGCATCGTGAACGACGGCACGCTCGTCGAAGCCAAGGACCTCTTCAAGTACTTCCCGATCCACGCGGGGCTGATGTCGCGTCACGTGGCCGACGTGCGCGCCGTCGACGGCGTGAGCTTCGACATCCGGCGGGGCGAGACGCTCGGGTTGGTCGGCGAATCGGGATCCGGTAAGACCACCATCGGGCGGCTGTTGCTGCGCCTCCTCCCGGCCACGCGCGGCGAGATCCGCTTCGAAGGGCAAGATGTGCTCGCGATGAACCGCCGCGAGATTCGCCGCCTGCGCCGCTCGATGCAGATCATTTTTCAGGATCCCTTCGCGTCGCTGAACCCGCGGATGCCCGTCGGCGACATCATCGCCGAGCCGCTGGAGATTCACGGCATCACCAAAGGCAAGGAGACCGGGCGACGGGTGCGCGAGCTCCTTCAGCTCGTCGGCCTTCAGCCTTATCACGCCAACCGCTACCCGCACGAGTTCTCCGGCGGCCAGCGCCAGCGCGTCGGCGTCGCGCGCGCCCTGGCGGTCAACCCGAAGTTCATCGTCTGCGACGAGCCGGTCTCGGCGCTCGACGTCTCGATTCAGGCCCAGGTCATCAACCTTCTCGAGGAGCTCCAGGAGAAGTTCGGGCTGACCTATCTGTTCATCGCGCACGATCTTTCGGTGGTGCGCCACATCTCCAGCCGCGTGGCCGTGATGTACGTCGGCAAGATCGTAGAGCTGGCCGACCGGGAGGCCCTCTATCAAAACCCGCTGCATCCGTACACTCAGGCGCTCCTCTCGGCGATTCCGATCCCGGATCCGGTGCTCGAGAAACGGCGTAAGCGGATCGTGCTGACGGGCGACATCCCGTCGCCGGTCAATCCTCCCTCGGGATGCCGCTTCCACACTCGCTGCCCGGTCGCGTTCGACCGGTGCGTCGCCGAAGAGCCGCCGCTGCGCGAATACGCGCCGGGACACTTGGCGGCGTGCCACTGGGTCGAAGAACACGGCGGCCGGGCCCCTAGTGTCGTGTCTCCCAAGGTCGGTGTATAACGTCGCGAGCGACACGACACTAGCTCGCGAAATAAAAAAAGGGCGATCGCGGAAGCGATCGCCCTTTTCATATTCTCGGGACTAGGCTTTCTTTTTGCGCCCGCCCTTGCGCTTCTTGCGCGCGACTTTCCGCGCGGTCTTGCGGACCTTGCGTCCTACTTTGCGCCCGGCCTTGCGAACCTTGCGCGCGCCCTTGCGCTTCTTACGCGTGACCTTGCGTTTCTTGCGCGCTACTTTGCGTCCGGCCTTGCGCACCTTACGGGCGACTTTACGACCCGCCTTGCGCACCTTGCGGGCGCCTTTGCGCGCCTTCTTGCGGCCGGTCACGGCTTTCTTCCGGCCGGCCACGGCTTTCTTCCGGCCGGCCACGGCTTTCTTCACGGCGCCGGCCGCTTTACGACGGCGTGCTTTGCGACGCGGCTTCGGAGCCTCTGCCGCCATGTCGCCGCCAAGTATGGAATCGGAGTCCATTCATTCCTCCTCGTCCCCGGGGACGATTAGCGTTAGTGGACAGCGCCGTTTCAGCGCTTTTGAGCGAATCATAGAGGATTTCTCCAAATGTTGCAAATTCGCGCATCCTTAATTACTGTCATCTGAGCTTGTCGAAGGAGGCGAATTTGTCGGGGCCTTGACCCCGGCGGTATACTAGGCCCCGTGAAAAAGCCCCTGATCATCGTGGAGTCGCCCACGAAGGCGCGGACGATCAAGAAGTTTCTGCCCGCGCGCTACTCCGTGAAAGCGTCGGTGGGCCACGTACGCGACCTTCCGAAGAGCACGCTGGGCGTGGACGTCGAGCACGATTTTGCGCCGAAATACCTTACGATTAAGGGGAAAGGCGACGTGATCAAGGAGCTGCGCGGCGCCGTCAAAAGCGCGACCGACGTGTACCTCGCGACGGACCCCGATCGTGAGGGCGAGGCAATCGCCTGGCACCTGACCGAGCTCCTCAAACTCTCCGATCCAAAGCGGGTCGAGCTTCACGAGATCACCAAGGACGCCGCGCTGGCCGCTCTCAAACACCCGCATCACATCGATATGGATCGTGTCAACGCCCAGCAGGCGCGGCGCATTTTGGATCGCCTGGTCGGCTATAAGATATCGCCGCTGCTGTGGGCGAAGGTGCGCGGCGGGCTGTCGGCGGGGCGAGTACAATCGGTCGCCGTCAAGCTCATCGTCGACCGGGAACGGGAAATCGCCGCCTTCATCCCCCGAGAGTACTGGACGATCACGGCGCTCCTCGCTCAGAACGGCGCATCCGCGGAGGCGGGCTTCTCAGCCGATCTGGTATCGCATCGCGGCGAGAAGCTCGAGATTGCGACGCACGCGGCCGCCGATGCCGTCCTGCGCGCGCTCGACGGCGCCGCCTATCGCGTTGCATCCGTCAAAAAACGCGAGCTGCGCCGAAACGCGCCTCCGCCCTTCACGACCTCGACGCTGCAGCAGGAGGCTTCGCGAAAACTCAAGATGCGCGTACGCCGAGCCATGCAAGTGGCTCAAGGGCTCTACGAGGGCGTCGACCTCGGCGGAAGCCAGGGGACGGAAGGGCTGATCACCTACATGCGGACCGACTCGACGCGGATCAGCGACCAGGCCCGCGATGCCGCCGAGCAATTCATCGTGGGTGCATACGGAAAGGAGTTCCACGCCGGAACGCGGCACCGCGTGCGCGAGGGCGCGCAAGACGCCCACGAGGCGATCCGCCCGACGTCGGTGCAGCGCACGCCCGAGCGGCTCGCCGGCATCCTTAAGCGCGACGAGCTGCGGCTGTACTCGATCATCTGGGAGCGCTTCGTCGCCTCGCAGATGGCGCCGGCACTGCTCGATCAGACGGTGGTCGACGTCTCGGCCAACGACTACGGCTTTCGCACGACCGGCACGGTCATGCGCTTTCCGGGATTCACGCGCGTCTACGAAGAGAGCCGTGACGAGGACTCCGCCAAGAGGCGGATTCGCCTCCCTCAATTCAGAAGAAAACGAGGGGCTGGATTGCCGCAAGCTCGACTCCAAGCAGCACTTCACCGAGCCGCCGCCCCGCTATACCGAAGCCGCCCTGGTGAAGGCGCTGGAAGACAACGGCATCGGGCGCCCGTCGACGTACTCTGCGATCGTGGAGACGATCCAGGCACGCGGCTACGTCACGCAGCAGGACCGTCGTTTCGTGCCGACCGAGATCGGCGCCGCCGTCAACGACCTGCTGGTCGAGCATTTCCCCAACATCGTCAGCCTGGACTTCACCGCCCAGATGGAGGGCGACCTCGACAAGGTCGCAGACGGGCACGAGGACTGGGTCGCCCTGCTGCAGCGGTTTTACGAGCCGTTCGAAAGCGACCTCGAGAGCGCCGAGAAGAAGCTGCCGCGGCTGGAGCTGCGCGACGAGCCGACGGACGAGATCTGTCCGAAGTGCGGACGACCGATGGTCATCAAGACCGGCCGCTTCGGAAAGTTCATCTCGTGCACGGGATACCCGGAGTGTAAGACGACCAAGCCGATCGTCAAAGAGACCGGCGCGGAGTGTCCCAAGTGCGGCGGCGCCATCGTCGAGCGGCGTTCGCGCAAGGGGCGGCTGTTTTACGGCTGCGCGAACTATCCGAACTGCGATTTCATCTCGTGGGATGCCGTGGCACGCGAGCGCTGCCCCGTTTGCGGATCGCACGTCATAGCAAAAACGCGCCGTGGCGGCACCGTTGCGCTGCAGTGCGCGGCCGACCGCAGCCATGACGTCAGCACGCTCGCCACGAGCGAGGTCGTCGCAGCGGAGCGCGAACCTCTCGAAGCATGACCCTCCGCTTGGCCGTCATCGGCGGCGGGCTCGCAGGCTGCGAGGCGGCTTGGCAGGCGGCCCGCTGCGGCGTCGGAGTGGACCTCTACGAAATGCGTCCGGAGCGCAGCGGGCCGGCACACCACACGGGTACCCTGGCCGAGCTCGTGTGCAGCAACTCGCTGCGCGGCGCGTCGCTCGAAAACGCCGTCGGACTGCTCAAAGAGGAGCTCGCGCGCCTGGACTCGTTGATAATCGGCTGCGCTCGCGCGAGCGCCGTTCCGGCGGGCGGAGCGCTGGCGGTGGATCGCGACCGCTTTTCGCACCTGGTCGAATCGCGCATCGCGGCCGAGCCGCGGATCCGGCTGCACCGCGAGGAGATGCGCGCCATCCCGCTGGATCGCCCGGCGATCGTTGCGTGCGGTCCGCTGCCGAGCGACGAGTTCTTGGAGCAACTGGATGCTCTGCTCGGCGCTGATGGCGAGACGCGACGGCTGCATTATTACGATGCGGCATCGCCGATCGTGGCGGCCGACTCGGTCGACGAGTCGCAGATGTACCGAAAGTCGCGCTACGACAAAGGAGCAGGAGACGATTATCTCAACATTCCGCTAGATCGCGCCGGCTACGAACAGCTGCTCGCCGACCTGCGGACGCTCGGGCGCCATCCGGCGAAGACGTTCGAGTCCACGCGCTACTTCGAGGGTTGTTTGCCAATCGAAGAGATGGCGGACCGGGGTGACGACGTTTTGCGCTTCGGGCCGCTGAAGCCCGTTGGCCTGCGCGACCCGCGCACCGGCCGCGCGCCGTACGCCGTCGTGCAGCTGCGCAAAGAGAACGCCGACGCCACCGCCTACAATCTCGTCGGCTTTCAGACGCGCCTCACGTGGCCCGCGCAGCGCGAAGCGTTCGCAAAGCTGCCCGGCCTGCAGCGGGCGGAATGGCTTCGGCTCGGCGTCATGCACCGCAACACGTTCATCGACTCGCCGCGCCTGCTGGACTCGCATCTGAAGCTGCGTGGAACAGCCGCGCTATACTTCGCCGGTCAAATCACCGGAGCGGAGGGATACGTCGAGGCGGCGGCGTGCGGCGCCATGACGGGAATCCATGCGGCCCGTGAGACCCTGGGCCTCGCGCCGATCGACTTTCCGCGCGCGAGCGCGCTCGGCGCCGTCGTCGCCCATTTGCAGAATAATGCGACGCCGGATTTTCAGCCGGCGAACGTGACCTGGGGCGCGTTCCCGCCCCCTCCCGAAGGCGACGCCCAAATGGGTAAGCGGGAGAAGCGAAGGACGATGGCCGAGCGCGCGCTGCTCGCGGTCGAAAACCTCGTGACTGAAACCCTCTTCGCGCCCGCGGGGTAGTCACGCTAGCATGAAGGTTCGATCCACCACGATTTTGGCGGTGCGGCGCGACGGCAAGCTCGCCATCGCGGGCGACGGCCAGGTGACGCTCGACAAGACGATCGTCAAACACGGCGCGCGCAAGGTTCGCAAAACGGCCGGCGGCAAGGTGCTCGCCGGATTCGCCGGATCGGCGGCCGACGGCATCACACTGCTCGAGAAGTTCGAAAGCAAGTTTGCCGAGTTCAAGGATCTCACGCGGGCGGCGGTCGAGCTCGCCAAAGACTGGCGGCAAGATCGCGCCCTGCGACGCCTGGAGGCGCTGATGATCGTCGGCAATACCGAACATCTTTTCGTGCTCTCCGGAACCGGTGACGTAATCGAGCCCGACGAGGGAATCGCCGCGATCGGCAGTGGTGGCGCCTACGCGCAGGCCGCGGCCGCGGCGCTGCTGCGTAACACGCAGCTCGACGCCGCTGAGATCGCCCGCAAGTCGCTCGAGATCGCCGCGGAGATATGCATCTACACGAACGGCGACATCATCGTGGAAAGCTGCTGTGACGAGCGTGACGATCGTCGATCCTACGGCGCTGACGCCGCGGCAAGTCGTGGCCGAGCTCGATAAGTACATCGTCGGACAGGCGAAGGCAAAGCGCGCCGTCGCAATCGCGCTGCGCAACCGTTATCGGCGGGCGCGCGCTCGCGAAGATCTGCGCGAAGAGATCACGCCGAAGAACATTCTGATGATCGGTCCGACGGGTGTGGGGAAGACCGAGATCGCCCGGCGTCTCGCCGCCTTGGTCGGTGCGCCGTTCGTCAAGGTCGAGGCGACGAAGTACACCGAGGTCGGGTACGTCGGACGCGACGTGGAGTCGATGGTGCGCGATCTCGTTGAGGCGGCGATTCGCACGGTGACCGAGGAGCGCCGAGGCGAGGTTGGTGAGTTAGCCAGGCGCCACGCCGTCGAGCGCGTGATCGACGCGCTGCATCCGGAAACTCGTCCTCCAGGCCAGTCGCAGGGAAATCCGTTCGGCGCGGCGCTCGGGTCGATCTTCGGGAGCGGAATCTCGGGGCAGCCGTCGCATCAGGGTCCGTCCGTCTCGGTTTCGCCCGACGCGCAGCGCGTTCGGGAGCAAACGCGCGGGGAGATCGAGCGTGGATTTTACGATGTCCGGCTGATCGAAATCGAGATCGAAGAGACGGCGAGCCTGCCAATCGGCGTCATCGGCGGCGGCATGGACCAGGCCGGCGACTTGGGCGAGATGCTGGGCGGCATCCTGCCGAAACGGAGAACCAAGAAGCGCATGACCGTCGCCGACGCGCTCAAAGTCTTCGAGCAAGAAGAAGCCGCTAAACTCATCGACATGGACGCCGTCAAGCGCGAGGCGCTGCGCCGCGCCGGCGAAGACGGCATCATCTTCATCGACGAGATCGACAAGGTCGCGGGATCGCAACTGCAGCGCGGCGGCCCGGACGTGTCGCGGGAGGGCGTCCAGCGCGACATCCTGCCGATCGTCGAAGGCTCGACGGTGAATACGAAATACGGCCCGATCAAGACCGATCACGTCCTCTTCATCGCGGCCGGCGCGTTCCACATCAGTAAACCCTCCGATCTGATTCCCGAACTACAGGGACGCCTGCCGATTCGCGTCGAGCTGGATTCGCTGACCGCCGATGACTTCAAGACCATCTTGACGCAGCCCAAGAACGCGCTGGTCGAACAATACAAGGCGCTGCTTGCTACCGACAACGTCGCGCTCGAGTTCCGGGACGACGCGATCGAGCAGCTCGCGACCTTCGCGATGCGCGTCAACGAACAGACGGAAAACATCGGCGCCCGGCGCCTCCACACGGTGCTCGAGCGCGTGCTCGAAGACGTCAGCTTCGCAGCCCCCGAAACGACCGGTGCGGTCGTGATCGACGGCCGCCTATGTACGCGAGCGGCTCGCCGACGTGGTCGAGAATGCCGACCTTTCGGGGTATATTCTCTAAGGATATTCACATTACGCCCGGCAGGGTGAGCAGGCCGGCACAGAGGATGGTGCTTTCATGAACAAGTTGATTGGCGCGTTCACCGCAGTCCTTAGCGCAACGATCGCATTGTCGGCATGCAACGGCAACAGCAGCATCAGCCCCGGTCCGGCGCCGAGCGGCACGTGTGGCGGTCCTCCGAATCAGCTCGAGGTCTTGTATCCGATCCCCAACAGGAAGAATGCTCCGCCGGCTCTGGGCAACATCTACGTCTCGACCAAGGGCGCTCTTCCGCCGAGCAACAGCTTCAACTTCTTCCTCGTGCAGTCGAACGGCGGGTCGACGTTTACGGGCAACTTCGCTCAGATCACCGCGGGCCAGATTCCCACGCCGCACGCGTCGCCGTCGTATTCGAATCCGACGTATTACGCGTCGTCGTTACCGCCGAGCTATATCATCGGGCCGGCACAGGCGGTCAGCCTGTTCTGGAACGACGGCGGCACCGGCTGCTCGCCGCACTTCCTGGTCTCCCCGTTCAGGACGAAATAGCGGCCGAAAGCTCGGGGCGTTTGGCATAAAGTAGCGGGCGGCGACAACGAAGAATAGCCGCCCGCAATGCCTTACATTCGCGAGATCCTCGCCGAGGGTCATCCGACGCTGCGCAAGGTGGCGAAGAAAGTCGATCCGCGCGAAATCGACGATCCGCTTTTTCAGCAGCTGATCGACGACATGTTTGAGACGATGTACGCGGCGCCGGGTGTCGGCCTAGCCGCGCCGCAAGTCAACGTCTCGAAGCGCCTGTTCGTGATGGACGTCAACGACGACGAGCACCCGCCCGCGGTCGTGATCAATCCGAAGCTGGAAGCTCTGACCGAAGAGGTCGAGCTGCGCGAAGGCTGTCTCTCGGTGCCCGGCAATGGTCGGCGAGATCGTCCGTTACAAGCGCGCGGCGGTCAGCCGGCCTCGACCGCGAGGGCCGCAAGATTCGCATCGAAGGCGAGGGGCTGCTGGCGCAGTGCCTGCAGCACGAGGTCGACCACCTCAACGGCGAGCTCTACATCGACCGCGCTAAGAACGTGCGTCCCGCCGTTTCCGAAGAGGACAAGGAAACGGCCGAGGCGTGAGAGACGCTCTTTCTCGGCACCGCGCGAGTTCGCGGTGCCGAGTCTGCGCGTCGTCGCGGCTCGCACGCAGCTCGTCCGCGTCGTGACGCGTCCCGACCGGCCCGCGGGGCGCGGCCTGCGTCTCACGCCGAGCCCCGTGAAGCGCGCCGCGCTCGAGCTCGGCCTGCGCGCTCGACGAGCCGCTCGCGCTGCACGCCTATGCCGCGGAACTGCAAAACGAGGGCCTCGATCTGGCCGTCCTCGCGGCGTACGGACGCATCTTGCCGCGGGAGATGCTCGATCTCGCGCGCCTCGGCGCGCTCAACGTGCACCCCTCGCTGCTGCCGAAATACCGCGGAGCGACGCCGATTCAGGCCGCGCTGCGAAACGGTGACGGCGAGACCGGCGTCACCATCATGTCGCATGGATGCCGGCCTCGATACCGGCGACGTCGTCCTCGCGGAGCGCGTCGCCATCGCGCCGGACGAGACGTATGGCGGCTGCACGACCGCCTGGCGACGATCGGCGCAAATGCGCTCGCGCGAGCGATCGATCTCGCCGATCGCGGCGAGCTCATCGCCACGCCGCAGCGCGGCGAGCCGAGCCTGACGCGGCCGCTCGCCAAGCGACGATCTCATCGTCGATCTCGGCTGGCCGGCGCAGCGCATCGTCAATCACGTGCGCGCCTACTCGCCGCAGCCCGCGGCGCGGGCGAGCATCGACGGCGAGACCGTGAAGATCTTGCGCGCGCACGTCGGGCCGGACGGCCGGCTCGTCATCGACGAGCTGATCGCGCCGAACCGCGGACGAATGACCGGCGCGGAGTACCTCCGGCGAGCGTCGCCGGATGAACGCGCGCGAGCTCGCGCTGAGCGTCGTATGCGATGTGTTCCCCGCCGGATCGCGAGCCCGTCGAGCGCGGCGCGCAGGCGTCGTTCGATTACCGCGCCCGCCGCGCGCAGCTCGGCGAGCGCGATCGCGCGTTTGCCGCCGAACTCGCGTACGGCGCGATCAAGATGCGGCGCGCGATCGACTGGTACCTCGAACCGTTCCTGGCGATCGCAGCGCGCGTTGCCGCCGCTGGTTCGCGAGCTGCTGCGCCTGGCGATCTACGAGTTGACCTACACGCGCGCCGACGAGCACGCGACCGTATTCGAATTTGTCAATGTCGCTAAGCGGCACGCGCATCGCGGGCTGGCCAATCTGGTCAACGCGGTGCTGCGCAGTTTTCTGCGGCAGCGGCCGCCGGCGCCGCAGCGCGAGCGCTTCGCGAGCGAGCAAGAGTATCTCGCGACGCGCTACTCGCTGCCGACGTGGCTCGTGCGTCAGTGGCGCGACATCTTCGGCGGCGACGCCGGAGCGCGTTTTCGCGGCGTCAACGATCCCGCGCAAGCGGCGCTGGTGGTCAACGCGCTCACGACGACGCCGCGACGATGCTGCGCGGCGGCTCGCTGGCGCTGGGAATCGAAACGCGCGCGTTCGACAGATCGTGCCCGAGGTGCTCTTGTCGGAACGCGGCGGCGCTGTCGCCGAGCGAGGATGGCGTGTGGTGGCCGCAGTCCGAGAGTTCCGCCATGGCGGTCGACGTGCTCGGTCCGCAGCCCGGCGAGGCGGTGCTCGACGTCTGCAGCGGGCGCGGCAACAAGGCGCTGCAGATCGCCGCGCGACTGGCCGGGCAAGGGAGCCTGATCTGCGTCGAGCGCGACGCGCGTAAGGTTGCGACGCTCGGCCGCCGGATGGAAGCAGGCGGGGGTCATGGCCGGGCGTCGTCACGGGCGACGCCACCGCCGACGGGCTGCTCGGGGACCAGCGCGTTCGACCGGCGTCCTGCTCGACGCGCCGTGTTCGGGCATCGGCCTCGTCGGGCGCCACCCGGAGGCGCGCTGGAAGAAGCAGGCGAACCGACGGCGAACGGCTGTCGCTGACGCAGCGAGCCTTGCTCGAGCGGATGGCCCGCCATGTCTACCCCGGCGGCGCGCTGGTCTATGCGGTCTGTTCGACGGATCTACGCGAAACGACGGAAGTGATCGAAGCCTTTTTGGCGCGAGAAAACTTCGAGCGCGGCCTGATACCCGCCGCGTACGAGGGGCTGCTGACCGACGCCGGCGACGTGCTCGTGCCGCCGGGCATCGAGGGCCGCGACGGCTTCTATTTCGCTCGGGTCGAGCGCCGTCCATGAGCGTGCTTTCGAAGATCGAACAGGCCTGCGCGGCGTTCATCGAGCGCGCCTTTGCGAAGACGTTTCCCAGCGACTTGGAGCCGGCGCAGATCGCGCGCAAGCTCGTTTCCACGATGGAGGCGCAGACGCGCGGCGACGAGGGCCGGCTGCGCGCGCCCGCCGCCGTACGCGGTCTACGTGAGCCCCGACGATTTCGAGCGGCTGGCCGAGCATCGCGAGTATCTGGAGCGCGCGTGGGCCGAGCTGCTTGCGCGATCTGGCCGCACGCGTCGGCATCGCCTTCGACGACGGCGAGGCGCGCGTGACGATGGCGGCGCGGGACAGCGTCCCGCTCGGCGCCATCGCGATCGAGGTCGGCGACGCGACGCGTCGCGCGCCTGAGCGTTCTGCTTGCGCATGGTCAAAGGCGTGCCGCCCGACGGGGTATATTCGATCCAGGAAACGGCCCGCATCGGACGGAGCGAAGAGAGCGAGATCGTTCTCGTCGATCCGAGCGTTTCGCGCTCGCATGCGGTGGTCGAGATCCGCGGCGGCGAGCCGGTCGTACGCGACTGGACTCGACCAACGGCACGTACGTCAACGGCCGCCGCGTACGCCGCAGCGCGCTGCGCGACGGCGACGAGCTGCTCGTTCGGCGATACGCGGATGAGGTTCGAACCGCATGACGCTCGAGATCGCGGCCGCCGCCGACTTCGACGCGCCAGATGCGAATCGGCTCGCTCGAAATCACCGCGGCGCTCGCGCTCGTCGCGGCGCTGACCGCGCGTCCGCGCGTGCGCGCACCGCCGCGGAGATCGGCCGCGTCACGCCGATGCGCGCTGCGGCTCGACATCCTCGAGCGCGGCGCAAACCGCTCGTACGAAGGCCGCCCGCCGTTCGAAGCTCGGACGCGACAAGGGGACGGAGATCGCGCTGCGCGATCCCGAGGTCAGCCGCCGTCACGCGCGTTTCGAAAGCCACGACGGCGTCGTGTTCGTCGAGGATCTCAAGAGCAGCAACGGCACGTTTCTGAACGGACGCCGCGTGACCGAGGCGATCGAAGTCCGCCAAGGCGACGAAATCGACGTCGGAACGACGCGCATCGCTCGTGAGATCGGTGCGCCCGGGATGACGCTCGCGATCCGCGGCGACCGCACGTCGTGTCTGAGCCTGCAGCTCGGGCCGCGCACGTGGCTGCTGGCGATCGCGCGCGGCTTCGGCGCATCGGCGGCGTCGCCACCGAACGCGCGCTCCTCGCGCGGCTTCGGGCGGAATGCGAGCGCCGCGCGCGCAGCGCGCGCTTTCGGCGCCGCGGTCGATCGTCCGCAGCGGCGGCGACGGCGATGCACGGCGTGCTGGCTCGCGTCAACGGCGACCTCTACGCGTGCACCGCGAGCCACGACGACTACGTCACGGCGCGGCGTCGCTGACGGCCGTCGCTGATCGTGCACGGACACGCGTACGTGCATGCATGCGCGGCTCGACCGCGGCCTATCTCGCTCGCGCAGGGGGAAGTCATGCCGCTGTTCCGCGACGACGTCTTCGAGGAGCGTCGCGGGCCGCTGCTCGTCCGCGCGTTCGCGGTCGCGCCGGCTCTCGACGTCACCATCTCGAGCGTCGATGCTCGCGCCGGGCGATGCGATCGTCCTCCTCGGCCGGCGCATGCGCGGCGACGCCGAACGCCGTGCCGCTGCTCGCGAGCCTCGAGGCCGCCGACCCGGGCGAACGCGTACTCGTCGCGCGATTCGACACGACGATGTCGGCGCCGGGCGACGCGTACGTCGCCGCGCCGCGGCGCCCGTTCGCGCGGGCGCTGGCACGCGTCGCCGCTGCGATCGCGTTCGTCGTCGCGGCGGTCAAGAACCGCTGCTAATCCGTTCGGCGCGTCGCACCGATGGCGGGCGCGCTGGCGGTCGCCGCGCTGATCCTGTCCTTCGCGCCGCGCAACACGATCGGTCCCGCTGTGGATGTTCGCGCTGCTGGCGGCGCTTGCCGTGGTCTGGGTCCTGTGGCAGCCGTCGCAACACCGTTCGCGACGACGCGCTCCCGGCGCTCGCCGTCGTCCTCGCGGCGCTCGGATTGGCGCTGGTCGACCGGCTCTCGCCCGAGCTCGCGCAGCGACAGCAGGCGTGGCTGGTCGTGTCGCTGACTCCTCGCGATCGCGCTCGGGCCGGTCTTCTCCGGCTTCCGCCGCTTCGCCGCGTATAAGTATCTCTGGGTCATCGCGTCGCTGGTGCTGTTCGCCCTGCTCCTGTTCTTCGGCGAAGAGATCAACGGCGCGCGCCTGTGGATCAAGCTGGGGCCGATCGAATACGAGCCGATCGAGCTGATCAAGCTCTTCATCGTGCTTTTCCTGGCGGCGTATCTGGCGGAGACGGCCGACGTGATCGGAAACGCGCGGCCGTGGTCGCTGCGGGCCAACGTCAAGTATCTCGGCCCGCTCTTCATCGGTTGGGGCGTGTCGATGGCGATCTTGGTGCGTGCAGCGCGACCTCGGCATGGCGACGCTGCTGCTCGCGACCTTTGCAACGATCCTGTACGTCGCGACGCGCCGCGCGGACATCGTCGCTGTTCGGGGCGCTGCTCTTCGTCGTCGGCGCCTTTTGGGCCGTGCATCACTATCCGTACGTGCACGCGCGCATCGCGGTGTGGCGCGACCCGTTCTCCGACCCGTTCGGGGCCGGATACCAGTCGTCGCAGGCGTACTACTCGCTCGCCGCGGGCGGCCTGTTCGGCAGCGGGTACCGGCTCGGCCATCCCGGAATTCATTCCCGACGTGGCGACCGATTACGTCTACGCGGCCTTCGCGGAAGAGTTTGGCGTGATCGGCGCGGTGATCGTGCTGGTCATCTTCCTGGATCTCGTGCGCCGGATTTTCGCGACGGGACTGCAGCAGCCGGATCTCTACACGAAACTGCTCGCGACCGGACTCGCCGCGACGCTCGGCTTTCAGGTAGTCATCATCGTCAGCGGCGTGATCGGATTGCTCCCGCTGACGGGCATCACGCTGCCGTTCATGTCGTACGGCGGCAGCTCGCTCGTCGCCAACTTTCTCCTGGTTGCGCTCGTCTGGGCGATGAGCGCGCGTCCGCGGAGCGCCGAATGAGGATTGCCTGCGCGCTCGCGCTCATGCTGCTCGCGGCCTGCGCGAAGAGCTCGAACGGCGCGTCCGCGCTCGGCTTCGGCGTCCGCCGAGGCGGCGAACCCGGCGTCGGCCAGCGACGGCGCCGTCGTCTATACGGCGAACTGCTCGAGCTGTCATCAGGCCGACGGCGCGGGCGTGAGCGGCGCGTTTCCTCCACTGGCCGGAAATCCGGTCGTGACGGGTAACCCGACGGCCGTGATCGCCATCGTCAAAAACGGCCTCGACGGCAAAGTCGTCGTGAACGGCCACGCGTACAGCGGCATCATGCCGCGCTGGGGCGGCGTGCTCTCGCGACGAGCAGATCGCTGCGGCGATTACCTACATCCGCAGCTCCTGGCACAACCGCGCCGCCGGCGTCAGCGTCGCGCAGGTGCGTGCCGTCAAATAGAGACGACGCCGCGGTCTCGCGACTCGCGCAGCGGCGCTGCCGAATTCGCGCTCGAAGAGCGATTCGACGAATTCGAGCATCGCCGGATCGGCGTGGCGCAGGCGCGCGCGCGTCGCGCGCGGCCACGGCGACGCTGGGTCGTTGGCCTCGACGTAGGCGCGCAGCGATTCTGCGAAGTATTCGTCGACGCCGGTCGCGGCATACGGCGTGACGAAACTGGTCGCGCTCGGCGAAGAGCGCGCGGAGCCGCGGATCGATGCCGCTGCGATAGACGCCGCCGCCGAGCGCGCAGTCGAGCGCATGGCCGAACTCGTGCGCCACCGTCATCGGGCTGCGCGACCGCAAAAATAGCGCGCGCTCCTCGACCACGAAGAACCCGGCGGGCGGCGCCGGCCACGCGTCGACGTCGATGCCGAGCCGAGCGAGCGCGGGCGACGCCTCGCGATAGCGCTCTCCCGAGCGCAGCAGCATGACGCGGATGCGGCTGCGCAGCGCGTATGCCAGCGCGCCGCCGCCGAAGCGCAGCAAGCGTCTCGATCACCGCGGGCTCCGGCGGCCGGCGGCGATCGCCCGCTAGGAGCCGCCGGGCGATCGCGGCGCGTCCTTCTGCATCGCGCGCCATCGTCGCGCGGCGAGGTTGCCAGGGCGTGGCGCGCGCGTTTCAGAATTTTTTCATACCTGCGTCCTAGGCTAAACCTCACCCAGGCCCTCGCTAAATCTCTGGAGGCTCTATGACCAGTGCATCGCACGCAACGAATCGCCGCTGCGGCCGTCGCGATCTTGACGATCGCCGGCTGCCGAGGCGGCGGCGTCGTTCCCCCGCAGGCCGCCGGCATGTCGAACCAATCCGCCGGCGCGCTGCCCGATAAAGAGTACTCGATCCTCAAGATGCTCAAAAAAGAGGTCGTTATCGGATCGACGGTCGATCCGAAGTTCGGCCAACTCAATCCGTATGGATTGACGGTTGCGCCGTCGACGACCGGCGACTTCACGAAGGGCGACCTCGTCGTCTGCAACTTCAACGACAAGAAGAACGTGCAGGGCACCGGCTTCACGATCGTCGCGTTGCACCCGAAGCCGGGATCGAAGCCGCTCTTGGTGTCCCACGACAAGACGCTCGTCGGCTGCGACGCGTTGGCGCTCGGACCGGCCGACGATATCTGGGCGCCGGCCTGGATCGCCAACGACAATCCGGTCCTCTCCGCCAGCGGCAAGCTCGAAGTCAACATCAAGGGCAAGCCCTTCGATCACCCGTTCGGTCAGATCTTCGCGCAACCGACTCCAGCAGCCCGGCGTTCTACGAGAGCAACGCCGGCGACGGAACCGTCGTACGCATCAACCTCGGCTCGAAATTCACGTACGACGTGATCGCCCAGCGGCTTCGCCGTCAATCACGGCAAGCCGGGCAGCATCTTTGCGCCGTCGGGCCTCGCATACGACGCGAGCATCGACACGCTCTACATCGTGGACGGGACCAACAACACCGTCGTCGCGTTCGATAAGGTCAGCACGATTCCGAACGGCGGCATCATCGTCGAAAAGGGCGGTCTGAAGTTCAGAGGCCCGTCGGCGGATCAGGCGCGCGTGCTCTTCTCGGGTACGCCGCTCAATGGCCCGATCAGCTCCGCGCTGCTCGCGAACGGTAACCTCGCCGTCGGCAACACTTCGAATCCCAGCGGCCAGAACATCATCGTCGAGATCTCGCGAACCGGGAAAGTGCTGCTACCCGCAACGTCGACAAGGGCGCGCTCGGGCGCGATCTTCGGCATGGTCGCGACGGGACGGTCCGCCGTCGACACGAAGCTCTATTTCAACGACGACAACCATAACGAACTACGCGTATTGGAACGATAGGAGAAATGAACGTCTTGCGCTTTCGGTTCGCGCTGTCCGCGTGTGCGGCGGCCGCATCCGTAGCGGCGTGCAGCGGCGGGGCTTCGGCCCCGCCCTTCGCGCCGGTCACGTCGCTGACCCCATCGCGCGCGCTGTCCGCGCACGCGGAACACGCCGTCGGACTCGGCAAGCTGCTCACCACCAAGAACGGAGGGCAGGTCTTCGGCTTCGACATCGATCGCAACGGAACCGACGGCGTCCTCGCCACCGCATCCGACGTCGAGACGTTCGATCAAAACAACGGAACGATCACGAAGTCGTTTCCAAAAAAGCTTCCGCCGGGTACGTCGTACAAGATGGACGCGATCTTCGCCGGAGATGTCGCGCTGGTCACGCGCTACGTGGTGCCCAAGGGGCAGCTCTATGCTAAGCGCTTCTATGATGTGATGAATCCGGTCACCAAGAACAAATTCACTAACGTCTGGATGCCGCCGATCCGCGACATCGACGTCGTGCAAACGGGCGTTAATCAGGACACGTCGACCGGCGCGCTCTTCGCCATCGAGTTGAAGAAGGAGGATAATCCGCTCATCGTCGTGTCCGACATCGCCAAGAACACGGTGAGCAAGACGATTCACCTCGATCCTAACCTCTTCGGCGGCGGCAACGGCCCGCAGTTTGGGCAGGACACGAAGAACAATCAGGCCGTGATCGCGCTGTCGCCGGACGGCGGACGCGTCGGCGGACAGGCGCCGGTCAATGTTCTCGTGGATCTCGCGACCGGCAAGCAAAAGCAATTTTCCGGGCTCAACAACGGGGGCTTCGGCTCGGGCTACGTCAACGGCGAGGCAGTGGACTCGACGACGGGCATCAGCGCCACCACCACCGAGCTCAACGCGCAGGTCGAGTTCTACAACCTGGCACAGCAGACGGGCGTGGCCGCGCAGCTTCCCTGCACGAGCGACACGTCGCAGATCAACAGCGGCGCCGGCATCGCGAACGATCCGGTCAACGGGCTGTTCCTCGTCACCGATCCGTCCTACGCCTGCGGCTCGGGCAGCGCGCTCGTCGTGTACGACGAGAAGGGCAATAACGTCGAGACGATCACCGGGTTCAAGTTCGCGATCGGCGAACCGCCGCCGGTGATCAATCCGGCGACGCGCACCGGCTGGGCCTTCGGCCCCGGCTTCAACCAACTCCAACAGTTCTTCTACTAGCCAGCGGTTTGCGGGAAAGGCCCCTTGAATCGGCACGTGGCCACGGAATTGCAAGGCTGCAAAATACGGGGCATCGCCGTTAGCGCCAACGGGAATCGAATCAAATGACGATGATCCCGACTGACCCCTGGCAGTACCAGAAAGTGTTAATTTTGAAACGCTTTTCGCTCTATCATCGTCCCGGCGAGGGCCCCAAAGTCACGGCATCCCGCAGACTCCGTGCCGCAGCGGTGCCACGCGCTTAGCGTTCCTCGTGGCGCTCAAAAAACGGTGGAAAGTTTGCTGGGGTGATTCCGGCGCCGGGCCTGATCGTATAGGCACCGGGTGCGACGCGTACTAGCTAAGATCGAGAAGGCCGCCGACCGCGACCCTCTCGACTGAGTTTTCGAGCGGCCGGCGTTTACATGCCGATCGTAGCCGAAGTGCTTCCCGCGGGCGGCAAACGTGAAGGCATCCCACTGATGTTACTGTTCTGCGGCACGTAAAGAACCACCGGACCGTAGTGCTTAAGACTGGCGAACTTCCGTCTAGCGCAGAACCGTAAACCCCGGATTCGTTTGGCGCGGCGGCGGCACGACGCGGATCGTCACGTGATCGCGTAGCGCTCCATCGTCAGCTTCGATGCGCCACGTCCCCAGGCGCAGCGGCCAGAACGCGGTCCCGGTCGCGTCGAGCGCGAGCGTCTCGCCGCCGACGCTCCAACGCAGCGCGCGGCCGGAACCCACAGCGCGCAACGCGAGCTGTTGTTCTCGCGTCGCAATAGCGTCGCCGCTGCCTTGCGGACGAACACGTCGCCGTCGTGTGGAAATACGATGCGCAGCCGGCTCGGTCCATCGTGCGGCTGCAACGCGAGCCAAGCATCGTATTGCTCGCGCGGCGGCGCGGCCGGGCGCCGCACGGCGGCGAGATCCTCGCGGTCGCACCCACTCCTCGACGATGGCGGGGCAGTTCGTCGCGGGCGCGTGTCCGGTCGTAGCGCAGATCGGCGCGCGCACGAATCCGCGCGGCGCCGTGAACGGCGGCGGTTCGTCGCGCCGCTCGTAGAGGTGCAGCATGATGCGATTCCACAGCGGGCCGGCGCCGGTGACGCCCGAGACGCCGCGCATCGCGCTGCCGTCGAAGTTGCCGACCCACACGCCGACGGTATAGTCGCGCGTGAAGCCGACCGTCCACGTGTCGCGAAAATCCGACGACGTGCCCGTCTTGACCGCGCCGGAAACGGCATCTCGCAGCACCGATCCGACGCCGAAGGACTTCGCGCGCGCGTGCGGATCGGCGAGCATGTCGGTGACGAGCTGCCACGTCGCCCGACTCGCCGAGCGGTTCGCGCGCCCGCGTCCGGCCGTCGCACCAGACGCAGCGGCGCGAACATCGCCGCCGCGCGCCATCGTCGCGTATGCCTGCACGAGCTCCCACAGACTCACCTCGCCGCTGCCCAGCGTCAAGCCCGAGCCCGTAGTACGACGGCCGGGTGCGTCGAGGTGCGCGAAGCCGAGGTCGCGCAGACGATCGCAGCAACGCGTGCGACGCCGAGCTGCGACAGCACCTGCACCGCCGGCACGTTGAGCGAATTCGCCAGCGCGTAGCGCACGCGCACCGGTCCGCTGAAGCGTCCGCTGTAGTCGGCGGGCTGATAGAGCTTTCCGCCGGGAATCGCGTACGATGCGGGCACGTCGGCGAGAATCGTCGTCGACGCGATCGTGCGCCGCTCGAGCGCGAGTTCGTAGGTGAACGGTTTGAGCGACGAACCGGGCTGGCGCAGCGCCTGCACGCCGTCGTTGCGTCCCGAGCGCCTCGATCCGAGAAGTAGTCCGGCGAGCCGACGTAGGCGAGCACGTCGCCGCTGCGGTTGTCGACGACCAGCGCGGCGCCGTCGGTGACGTGATTGCGCTGCCAGCGCCGCGATCACGTCCTGCGTCTGCGCCTGGACGAAGCGCTGCAGGTCGCGTGTCGAGCGTCGTGCGTACGCGTCCGGCTCGGCCGTCGGACTCGCGCGGTAGAGCAGGAAGAGCGCCTGCGCCGCAGCGTCGATGCCGTAGTCGTGGCGGCGGATCGCGAGCGTTTCGCCGAAGGCTTGCGCGGCGCGCGCCGCGCGTGATCTCGCCGAGCTCGACCATGCGCCGGAGAACGAATCGCTGACGCTCGCGCAGCGCCGCGTCAATCGGCGCCGGGCGCGAGGCGCGACGGATCGTTCGGGATGGCGGCCAGCAGCGACGCCTGCGCGAAGTCCAGATCGCTCGCGGGCTCGCCGAAGTAGGTGCGCGCGGCGGCCTCGACGCCGTAGAGGTTCCCGCCCATCGGCACGCGATTGACGTAGGCCTCCAGCATCGCGGGCTTGCCGGACGCGATCGCGATGCGCTGCGCCGCGACGATCTGCGCGAGCTTGCCGCGGATCGTGCTGGGCTCGCCGACGCAGCAGGCGCGCCAGCTGCATCTCGATCGTCGAGCCGCCGCTGCGGGCCTCGCCGAAGATCGCATAGTCGCGCGCCGCCCGCACGAGCGCCGGCACGTCCACGGCGCCGTGATGCCAGAAGCGCGCATCCTCCGCGGCGACGATCGCCTCGAGAAACTGCGGTGAAACCGACGCCAGCGGCACGCTGACGGCGTGCAAGGCGTCGGCGCCGAGGACCGTCCCGAGCGGCGTGGCCGTTGCGGTCAGTGTAGGTCACCGATGCGCGCGGCACGTTGAGTCGCGCGACGTCGATGCCGCCGAGACGCAGCGCGACGATCGCCGCGAACGACGATGATGGAAAGCACCGGCGCAAAGAGTTTCATGGCCCGTGCACGGAATGTACGACGCCGTTGCGCTTCTTCAGGCCTGCTCTTTGGCGTTTCTGCGGCCGTCGCGATCATCGCGTGCGGCGGTCCCGCACGCAACGCGAACCGGCTCGGCGCCGGTGACGGCGCTCCCGCCAGCCGCAGCTGCCGTCATGGATCGCGTCCGTCTCGCCGACCGGTAATGCCGACACGCTCGCGCAGATTCGCGTCATCTTCACCAAGCCGGTGGCGCCGGTCACGGCGCTCTCGGGCCCCGGACCGCAGGACGTGGTGAGCCACGTAAGCATCGAGCCGGCCCTGCGCGGACACTTCGTCTTGCTCACGCCGAAGATGATCGGCTTCGTCGCCGAGCAGGCGCTGCCGATCGGCAACGCGCGTGCGAATCACGCTGGCGGCGGGCTTGCGCGATCTGCAGGGCGACGCGCTGCACCGCGATCTCGCCTGGACGTTCGAGACGAAGCCGCTGCAATTCGCCGATCTTCCGCAGACTGCGGCGTCGGACGAGGAGTCCACGCCGCCGCCGGTCGGCCTGCGCCCGACGCTTGCCGTGACGGCCAACGCGGCGGTCGACGCGGCTTCGCTTGGCCGCGCACGCGGCGCTGGTCGCGGGCGACGAGAGCGTGTCCGTGACCGCCGCGATCAAGGCGCGGCCGACGCCTTACCCTGGCGGCGACGCGCAAGATCTGTTCGATCCATCGCTGAGCGACTGGACCTACGAGCTGCGCCCGGTGCGCGACTTGCGCCGCGGAACGACGTACGCGCTGCGGATCGATCCGGGCGTCGACCCCGCAGTACGGCAACGTTTCGACGAGCGATCGGTTCAGCGGGTGCAATTCGCACCTACGACGCGCTCGCGATCGTGCCGACGCCGGCGCCGAGTCCAGACGGCGGCGGCCGCTTCGCGAGCGGCGATCCGGTCATCGCGTTCTCGAATCCGCTCGATCCGAAATCCGTCGCCGGCCAGGTGACGATCTCGCCGTCGCCCGCCGCCGTGAAGACGCTCGTCACCGTGCCCGACCAGTCGAACACGATCGCGATCGATCCGTACGCGCTCGATCCCAACGCCACATACACGGCTACGATCGGCACCGGAGTGAAGGACACGTTCGGTCAAACGCTGGGCACGCTGCAGCAGGTGACGATTCGCACGTCGGACTTCGCTCCCGGAGCGTGGGCGCCGACCGGCACGACGATCATCCCGGCCGGCGCACAGGTCGCGCTGAATTTCTACGCTACGAATCTTCCCGGCAAACGCATATCAGGCCGCGTACGCGCGCGATCGGTCCGCAGCAGCTGCTCGGGTTTCGCGGCGCGCTCTCGATGCTGCCGGCCTGGAAGGGCTGGCCGTCGCGCACGCTCGCCGGTGCCCGCACGAACTCGCAAAGCGTCGTGCGCGTGCCGTTGCGCGACGAGGCCGGCGGGGATTACGGCGCGTTCGCCTACGGTTTCCGCACGGCGCTCGACTCGCCGACCTCGGATCCATGGCTGACGGGCATCGTTGCGATCACGAACCTCGGCGTGTTCGCGCAATGGTTTCCCGCGCGCGGCATGCGTCCTCGTCCAGCACCTGAGCGACGGCGCGCCGGTGCGCGCCGCGGCCGTGACGGTATATCGGCTCAGCGAGGACAACGCGACGCCGCCGCAAACGTGCGCGACGGGTAACACCAACGCAAACGGCGAGCTCGATTTGACGGGCATCGACGTGGAGCGCTGCTCGATCGGGGCGAAAGACAACAACGCGCCCAACGTCGGCGTCGTAGTGCGGGAGGGCGCCGACGTCGCGACGGTCACGGCGTGGAGCTACAGCGGCGTTTCGCGCTTCGACGTGTACGCCGGATGGACGAGCGGTGCGCCGCTCTCGCGCGGCACGATCTTCACCGACCGGCAGATGTATCAGCCGGGCGAGCGCGGCGAGCTCACCGGACTGGCGTACTACGTGAAGGGGAATCCGGTCGTCGCGGACGTCGAACGCGACCTACAAGGTCACACTGATCGACCCCAACAACAACGCCTCGCCGCTGCGGCAAGTGCGCACCGACGCATACGGCGTGTTCTCGCTGCCGATCGTGTTTTCGAAGCAGCAGTCCCTTGGGTACTACGACGTCAAGGCAACGGGCACCAACGGAAACGAGATCGACGGATCGCTGCGCGTCGCGCAGTTCAAGCCGCCCAACTTCAAGCTCACGCTGACGCTCGGGGCGACGTCCGCGACCGCGGGAACGAGCGTGCGCGCCGGCGTCGCCGCCGCCTATCTCTTCGGCGCGCCGCTGCAAGGCGGTACGGCCCACGCGTACGTCACGCGCGACGTCGCGACGGTGCAGCCCAAGGGCTGGGACGACTTCTCGTTCGGCCCGCAATGGTTCTACCCGGAGCAGACGCCGTCGTTCGACACCGACGTGTTGCAGAAGGATCTTCCGCTCGACGGTCAGGGCAACGCATCGCTCGACGTCGCCGTGCCGGCGAACCTGCCGTTTCCGATGACGTATCGCGTCGACATGGAGACGAGCGACGTGTCGAACCTCTCCGTCGCCGATTCGAAGAGCTTTCTCGCGCTGGCCTCCGACGCCGTAATCGGGCTCGCGTCCGACGCGGTCGGCCAGGCGGGCACGGCGATGCCGATTCGCACGATCGTGACCGACGCGGACGGCAAGGCGATCGCGGGTCGCGGCGTGCACTTCGAGCTGCAGAAGATGACGTACACGTCGGCCACGCAGGAAGTCGAGGGCGGCGAGAGCGCGCAGCAGGCGATCAAGTACGACACGGTCGCCACCGCCGACGTCACCTCCGCCGACAAGCCGGTCACGGCGTCGCTCACGCCCCCCGACGCCGGGCCCTACCGCGTGCGAGCGACGTTCCCGGGCACGAAGGGCGACGCGAGCGCGACCGAGATCCAGGTCTTCGCGTTCGGCGCGGGCGCGGCGGACTGGGGCCTCACCGACACCAACGCCGTTGCCGTCAAGCTCGACAAGAAGCAGTACGCGATCGGCGACACCGCGACCGCCCTCGTCGCGTCGCCCTACGCGCACGCCGACGTCTACCTCGCGGTGGTTCGCAACGATGCGATCTACCGCACGACCCTGCACGACGTGACCGGCGCCATTGCGGCGACGTTCAAGGTCACGTCGCAGATGCTGCCCAACGCCGCGGTCGAGGCGCTCGTCGTGCGGCGCAGGAGCCCCTCGGAGAAGAAGGGGTCCGACACGTTGGCGCTAACGGGCCTGGCAGGATTCAACGTCGATCTCGCGAGCCGCTATCTCAAGGTCGCGATCGCTCCGCAGAACGCGACGGTGCATCCGGGCGGACCGCAGCGCGTCGACTTTCGGGTGACCGCGCAGAACGGCGCGCCGGTGCGCGGCGAGGTCGTCGCGATGGTCGTCAACGACGCGATCCTGCAGCTCTCCGGCTATCGGCTGCCGGACGTCGTGCAGACGGTCTTCGCGCAGCAGCCGATCGCCACGATCTTCGCGGACAACCGCGAGAACGTGACGCTAAAGACGCAGACGGCGCCGCTGGAGAAGGGCTTCGGTTACGGCGGCGGCTTCCTGGCCGGCGCGGCGAGCACGCGCGTACGCGCGAACTTCCTGCCGATGGCGTACTACGGCGTGGTGCCGACCGATGTGTCGGGTCACGCGAGCGCCGCCTTCAGCATGCCCGACGACCTGACGACGTGGCGCGTGATGGCGGTCGCGCTGTCGCAAGACCCTTCGACTCCGCTCAGAGCAGGCTACTTCGCGACCGCGGACGCGACGTTCGTCTCCAATCAGCCGCTGATCGCAAATCCGCTGCTGCCGCAGTTCGCCCGGCCCGGCGATCGCTTCGATCTGGGCGTCTCGATCGCCAATCAAACCGGCGCGGCCGGCGCGCTCGACCTGATCCTGAAGCTCACGGGCGCGCTGAGCTTCGCGCAAGGGGAGCCGCGCACGAACCACGCCTCGGAGCAGGCCGCGACGGGCATCTCGACGTTTCGCTACCCAGTGAGCGTCGGGACGCCGGCGCCGTCGACCCTCGCGGCCAACGCCGCGCTCGGCGGCAAGTCAGACGCGTTCAACGTGCCGTTTACTGCGAGCGATCGCGCGATCACGGATTCGGTGATCGACACCGGGGTCGCCCGCGGCGAGGCTTCGGTGCCGATCGACGTGAGCTCCGGCGGAGCGCTGCAGATTACGTTGGCCAACTCGGTCGTGCCGCAGTTCGGCGTTTCGGCGGGGCGCATCATGAACAACGACGCTTTTCTGCTCGCGGACGACGCCGCATCGCGGCTGGTAGCCGCGAGCGTGCTGCAGCGCATGCGCGGCCCCTACCGGCTCACGCTGACGTTCGACCCGGCGGCCGCGGTGGCCACGAATCTGCAGCGGTTGCTCTCGCTGCAGCGCGCGGATGGTGGTTTCGGCGAGTATCGCAACGCGCCGGACAGCGACCCGTTCGCCACGGCGGCCGCACTCGAGGGGCTCGTCTTCGCGCGCGCGCAGGGCGTTGCGGTCGACGACGGTGCGCCCTCCAAGGCGTCGAGCTTCACGGCGCAGGCGCTCGCGAACCCGGGGCGCTTTAACTGGTGTGCGACCGACGCGCTGTGCAAGGCGCGGCTGCGCTTCGAGGCGCTCTGGGCGCTCGCGGCGGCGGGACATCCGCGGACGGACTTTCTGTCCGACATCGTCGCGCAGTCGGACAAGTTCGACAGCGCGGCGCAGATCCGGCTCGCGCGCTACCTGCTGCGCACGCCGGGCTGGCAGAGCCAGGGCGCGGCGATGGCGTCGCGTTTGCAGCAGACGCTCTACGTGACGGGCCGCTACGCGACCGCCAACCCATCCTATCGCTGGTCGTGGCTCGGATCACTGGTGGACGCGCAGTCGCAGATGCTGCAGCTGCTGCTCGAGCGCCGTGCGCCCGGCGATCAGATCGACGGCGCCGTGCGCGCGCTGATGGCGCAGAAGTGCCGCTGCGGCTGGGGAACCGCCGACGACACGGCGTCGGCGCTGGTCGCGCTCAGCGCGTACGCGGCGACGGAGCGGCTCGTGCCGTCCACCGCGACAGCGACGGTCGGAGGTGCGACGGTCGCGAGCGCAAAGTTCGGCACGACGGCGTCGTCGCAGACGGTGACCGTGCCCGTTTCGAACTTACAAGGCAAAAAAATCGTCATCAAGGGGACGACGGTGCACTACACGGTGCTGTACACGTATCCGGTGCCGGCGGACGCGCCGGGCGAGCTCGCGGCGTTTCGCGTGGTGCGCACGCTGAACGATCCGTCGAGCTCGGCATCGACGGGCGCGGGTGTGGCGCTCGCGACGATGGACCTGGCCGCAGTCGGTCCCGTCAGCGTTGCGGCGGGGCGCGTGTTCGACGTGGGCGTGCGCGTGATCGCGGATCACCCCGTCGATCGGTTCGTGATCGAGGATCCGCTGCCCGCGGGCTTCGAGGCCGTCGACACGAGCTTCAGGACGGCGCTGCAGGCGGTGGTGCCGCAGAGCAACAGCTGGCAGATCGACACGAGCCAGATTTATAGCGATCGCGTCGTCGCCTACGCGTCGCACCTCGATCCCGGCGTGTACGAGCTGCACTACCTGGTGCGCTCGGTGACGCCTGGAACGTTCGCGTGGCCGGGCGCACGCGCGTACTTGCAAGACGCTCCGGAACAGTTCGGCCGCAGCGCATCCACATCGCTACGCATCGGGGAGTGAAACAATGAATTGTAACCGCGCTGGCTTTTTGACCGGCTCTCTGGCCCTCGCGACCGGCATTCTCGCTCGTCCGGCCGACGCCGCCACGGCGCCGCCGGCGAGCGCGACACCCGAGATGTTGCTCGGGCAGCTGATGGGCGGCAACCAACGCTTCGTCGACAACGATTTCCCCGCGGTCAGCCGCGTCGCTCAGAAGCGCGAGTTGGTGGTCGAGGGGCAGGCGCCATTCGCGTCGATCCTGAGCTGCTCGGACTCGCGCGTGATCCCGGAGCTCGTGTTCGTTCAGGGGATCGGCCAGCTGTTCGTGGCGCGCGTCGCCGGCAACTACCCGGACGATCTCGTGACCGGCTCGATCGAGTACGCGATCGAGCACCTCGGCACGACGGTGATACTCGTGCTCGGGCACGAGGGCTGCGGCGCCATCAAGGCCGTGTATTCGGCGATGCAAAAGAAGCAAGAGCTCCCCGAACATCTCTCGACGATCCAGCAGCTGATCGCGCCGGGATCGCCGACGTCGTGACCGCCCGCGGCAGCATGGAAGAGGCGATAGAGGCCAATGTGCGCGCGGCGACGGCGGCGCTGCGCAACAGTGCGCCGGTCATCGCCAAAGAAGCCTCCGCCGGACGCGTGCGCGTTGCCGGCGGAGTCTATCACTTGAGGAGCGGAGCGGTTAAGCTGCTGCAGTAGTTCCTAGGGACAGTAGTACTTCGCCAGCGCGTTGCCCGTGATGGCGATGCCCGCGTTGGTTGCGTTCACCCAGTATATGTAGACTGGGCTTCCGTTGGAGCCGGTTTGCGTCACGTCGATGGTGAGCGGCGTCCCGCCGCCGGCCGTGGTATTCCAGAAGTTATTGACGAAGCATCCGTTGCGATTGATGGGAAGGCGCGTCTTGGCGCAGATCGCGCCGGCCTTGCACACTTTGTCCGGCGAAATAACGCCGGCCTGGACGATGCCCTCGACGGGCGCGGTCCCGACGCGAGGCGCCAAAGCCGGGTTGAATGTAACGGCAGACAAGAGGAGTGACATCAGGATCATCGTTATCGTGTTATCTCCCTCCGACGGTTGATGTATACGAGTAGGATAACCGGAAGCGTTGCGCTCGCCCGCAAGCAGGCGATGCGTTTTGTGCAACTTTTAATGCCCAGCTTTTAGTATGAATAGGCCACCCGCTTGAACTATTATTTTTAATAAGGTAGTATCCCCGGGGCCGGGCACCCCGAAAGTTAGGATATATTGAGGAAAGAGGAGGCCAGATGAGCACCTACCGAGCGCCCTTGCGCGACATGCAGTTCGCCCTGCGCGAGCTGGCCGGGATCGAGGGGATCGCCGCGCTCCCGGGCTGTGAGGACACGCTGGACGTGCTCGACTCGGTCTTAGAAGAGGCCGCGGCCTTCGCCTCGGGCGTGCTTGACCCGCTCAACCGGGTGGGCGACAAGGAGGGCTGCACCTGGAACGCCGGCACGGTGACGACGCCGTCCGGCTTCAAGGAGGCGTACCACAAGTTCGCCGAGGCCGGTTGGATCGGCTTACCCGTCCCGCCGGAGTACGGCGGCCAGGGACTGCCCCAGCTGCTGCTCGGGCCCACGCTCGAGATGTGGAACGCCGCCAACATCGGCTTCGCCAACGGGCCGCTGCTCAACCAAGGTGCGATCGAGGCGATCGAGCTCGTCGGCTCTGACGAGCAGAAGAAGCGCTTCATCCCTAACCTCGTGTCAGGCAAGTGGACCGGCACGATGTGCCTCACCGAACCGCAGGCCGGCTCCGACCTCGCGCAGGTGCGGACGCGCGCCGTACCGGCGGGCGACCACTACAAGATCTCGGGCACGAAGATCTTCATTACGTTCGGCGAGCACGACATGGCGGAGAACATCATCCACCTCGTGCTGGCGCGGCTGCCCGACGCGCCCGAAGGGACCAAGGGCATCTCGCTCTTCATCGTTCCGAAGTTCCTGGTCAACGCCGACGGCAGCCTCGGCGAGCGCAACGACGTCGTCTGCTCGGGCATCGAGCACAAGCTCGGCATCAACGGCAACCCGACGTGCACGCTGAACTACGGTGAGCGCGGCGAGGGCGCCGCCGGCTACCTCGTCGGCGAGCCGAACCGCGGGCTCGAGTACATGTTCATCATGATGAATGCGGCGCGCTTCTCGGTCGGCGTGCAGGGCATCGCACTGGCCGACCGCGCCTATCAGAGCGCGCTAGAGTATGCCAAGGAGCGCGTGCAAGGCCGCGACATCAAGCCCGGCTCGCGCGCGCCGGAAGCGATCTTCAAGCACCCCGACGTGCGGCGCATGCTGATGTGGCAGAAGGCCACGATCGAGGCGATGCGCGGGCTGGCGTACGTCACGGCGGCGTCGCTCGACTACGCGGTGCGTCATCCCGACGAGCGCGTGCGCAAGGAGCACAAGGCCTTCGTCGAGCTGATGATTCCGGTCGTGAAGGGCTGGTGCACCGAAAACGCCGTCGAGCTCTGCTCGACTGCGCTGCAAGTCTTCGGCGGCATGGGCTACATCGAAGAGACCGGCATCGCGCAGCAGTACCGCGACGTGCGCATCATCACGATCTACGAGGGCACGACCGGAATCCAGGCGCTCGATCTGATTGGGCGCAAGCTCCTGCGCGACATGGGCGCTACCGCGCGCAGCCGTCGGCGCGAAGATGGAAGCGGTCGCGAGGGAGTGCGCCGCGCACGCCGATCCGACGGTGAAACGCATCGGCGAGGCGCTCGGCAAGGCGCTGCTCGTGCTGCAGGAGACGTCGCAGTGGATCGGCATGAACGCGATGGGCGACCTGCACGAAAGCGTTCGCGTGCTCGGTGCCTTATCTGCGCCTGTGGGGCACCGTCGCCGGCGGCTGGCAGATGGCGCGCGCCGCGCAAATCGCGGCGCGCAAAGATCGCGGCCGGCGACGCGGATGGGGAGTTCTACCGCGCCAAGCTCGCGACGGCGGCGTTCTACGCGACGCACGTGCTCACGCAGTGCGCCTGGTACCAGCGCCAGATCGTCGAGGGCTCGGGCGACGTGATGGCGTTGGACGAGACGCAGTTCGAGCTCGACCGCAAGAGCGTGGTCACGGCGTAGGATGGAAGGCGTCGGCGTCATCACGCTCGACAACCCGCCGGTCAACGCGCTGTCGTTTGCGTATTGCGCGAAGCTGCTCGCGGCGATCGAAGCGGCGGAGCGCGACCCTGAGATCAAAGCCGTCGTGATCACCGGAGCCAACGGCCTCTTCAGCGCCGGCGCCGACGTCAACGACTTCCAGCACGAGCCGCCGCCGAATCGCCATGACGATTCGCGACGTGATCGCCGCGATCGAGGCAAGCAACAAAACGTACGTCGCGGCGATCGACGGCAACTGCCTCGGCGGCGGCTCGAGCTCGCGCTGGCGTGCGACTATCGCGTGCGCATCGCCGCGCTCGAAGCTCGGACTGCCGGAGATCAAGCTCGGGCTCCTGCCGGGCGCCGGCGGAACGCAGCGGCTGCCGCGGCTGATCGGCGCGCGGGCCGCGCTGGAGTTCATGCTCAAGGGCTCGCCGGTCACGGCCGCAGCGCGCGGCTGGAGCTCGGCATCCTCGACGAGGTCGTCGACGGGCGACGTCGCTGACGACGGCGTCAGTTCGCAAGCGGGTTGCCGAGAATCCAACCGGTGCCGCGCCCGCAAAGCGGCGCGTCTCGGAGCGCGAGGCGTTCATCGCGAAGGACGTGCCGATGCAAGCCGGCCCGTACGTCGTCGCGCAGGCGCACAAGATGGTGCCGTCCGAAGAACGAGGCGGCCTGGCGGCGCACAAACTGATCGACGCCGTCGCAGGCCGCGGTCGAGCTGCCGTTCGCATTCGGCATCGCGCGCGAGGCGCGGCTGTTCGACGAGCTCGTGCGCTCGGAGCCGTCGCTCGCGCTGCGCCACATCTTCTTCGCGGAACGCGAGCTAGCGAAGGTGTCCGGTATCGCGAGCTCGCGCTGACATGCGAAGGTTCGCGTCAGAGCCGGCGTCGTCGGGGCCGGCACGATGGGCAGCGGCATCGCGATCGCGTTCGCGCAGGCCGGCATTCCGGTCGTCGTGGTCGACAACGACGACGCTGCGGTCGACCGCGCGCGCCAGACCGTGATGGGCATGTTCATGTATCAGGTGCAGAAAGGCCGGCTCACCCAAGAGGAGGCCTGGAAGCGCGCGCAGTCGATCGACTTCACCGACGATTGGAGCCGCCTCGCCGACGCCGACGTCGTCGTCGAGGCGGTCTTCGAGGATCTCGACGTCAAGCGCGACGTGTTCCGAAAGCTCGACGCGATCGCGAAGCCCGGCAGCGCTGCTGGCGCTACCAACACGTCAACGCTCGACGTCGACAAGCTGGCCGAGGCGACGAAGCGCCCGGAGCGCGTGCTCGGACTGCACTTCTTCGTGCCCGCGAACATCATGCCGCTGCTCGAGATCGTGCGCGGGCGCAAAAGACGTCGGAAGAAAGCCTGGCGACGGCGTTCCGGCTCGGCAAGACGCTGCGCAAGAAGGCGGTGCTTTCGGGCAATGCGTTCGGCTTTATCGGCAATCGCATGATCTTCGACTATCTCGCGCGAGGCCACGGCGCTCGCCGAGGAAGGCGTCCCGCCGGCGCGCGTGGACGCCGTGATGCAGGCTTTCGGCTTCCCGATGGGACCGTTTGCGATGAGCGACCTCTCGGGCCTCGACGTCGGTGCCGCGATCGCGCAGGGCGCGCGGCGGGTCGGGTGCGCGCACGGACGTGCTCGAACGGCTGGTCGCAGATGGAAGCGCCTCGGACAGAAGACGATGGCCGGCTACTTCAAGTACGACAAGTCCGTCGGCAAGGGACGCGAGCCGATCGCCGATCCCGAGGTCGAAGCGCTGTTCGCCGACGCGGCGCGCAAGCGCGGCATCGCGCCGCGCGACGTCTCCGACGACGAGATTCGCGAGCGTCTGCTGTACGCGCTCGTCAATCGCGGACGCGCTATCTGTTGGAGGAGGGCGTCGCGCTTGCGCCCGGGCGACATCGACATCGTCTACGTCTACGGCTACGGATTTCCGCCGCACCACGGCGGCCCGATGTGGTATGCCGACGAGGTCGGTATTGTAAAGTCCGCGCGCGCATCGCGAGTTCGAAGCGGAATTCGGCCGCAATGGAGCCCGCGCCCGCGCTCGCCGGAAGAGATTTCGGCGCATGCGTGAGGCGGTGATCGTCTCGGCGGCGCGCACGCCGATCGGCCGCGCGTTTCGCGGCGCCTTCAATCAGACGCCCGGGCGCGACGATGGCCGGACACGCCGTCAAGCACGCGCTGGAGCGCGCGTCCGTCGAGCCGGCTGAGGTCGACGACGTGATCGTCGGCTGCGGCCTGCCGGAAGGCGCCACCGGCAACAACGTCGGGCGCACGGCGGCGCTGCGCGCCGGCTGTCCGGCGAGCGTCCCGGGACAGACGATCAGCCGCTTTTGCGCGTCGGGGCTCGACGCGATCGCCGCGGCGCCAAGCGCGTCGTCGCCGATGGCGCGCGGATTGTCGTCGCGGGCGGCGTCGAGTCGATCAGCATGGTGCAGAACGAGGTGCACATGCACTTCATCACCGAGGAGTGGCTGCTGCGCCACGCGCCCGATCTCTACACGCCGATGCTCTTCACCGCCGACTTCGTCGCCAAGAAGTACGCGCGTGTCGCGCGAGCGTCAGGACGAATACGCGCTGCAAAGCCAGCAGCGCACGGCCGCCGCGCAGGCCGCGGGGCGCTTCGACGCCGAGATCGTGCCGCTGCCGTCGTGGAAGTACGAGCAAGACAAGGCGACGGGCGAAGGTGAGCGGAGCGCCACGTGGAGCTGACGAAGGACGAAGGCAACCGGCCCGATACGACGCTCGAGGGACTGGCCGCGCTCAAGAGCGCGGTGCCCGGCATGGCCGATGCGTCCGTCACCGCCGGCAACTCGTCGCAGCTCTCCGACGGCGCGGCCGCCGTCGTCGTCATGGATGCCGCGCTGGCGCAGCAGCGCAACTTCGACGCCGCTGGGAATCTATCGCGGCTACGCCGTTGCGGGCTGCGAGCCCGGCGAGATGGGCATCGCGCCGGTCTACGCCGTGCCCGAAGCTGCTCGAGCAGCACGGTCTGAGCGTCGACGACGTCGGCTTATGGGAGCTCAACGAGGCCTTCGCGGTGCAGACGGTCTACTGCCGCGACGCGCTCGGCATTCCCAACGAGCGCTTCAACGTCGACGGCGGCGCGATCTCGATCGGCCATCCCTACGGGATGAGCGGCGCGCGCATGACGATGCACGCACTCATCGAGGGCAAGCGCCGCGGCGAGAAATACGTCGTCGTGACGATGTGCGTCGCCGGCGGCATGGGCGCGGCGGCGCTCTTCGAAGTCGCCTGAGGTCCTTATTAGGTGACGAAAGGTGCGATCTAGGCGTGCGAAGACGCTCGTCGCTCCGCCATCCAGGCTGCGCTCCTGCTGCGCCACTTTTTCGGGCAAGCGAAGTTTTGAAGACGACATCCTGTCGTGCCCGAAAAAGTTGGAGCCTCCGCGCGGCCTAGGTCGGACCTTCCTTCACATGTACCGAATCGATGCTCTTCGAAGAGCCCTCGTTAGAGAAGTGCGTGCGTTACTTCTTCGAGAAGGCCGTGCACCAGCCTTTGGGGCTGATCGATCCGTCGACGATGCTGCAGGTTCCGTTGGCCGTGGCCGAGCTGCCCGGCTTGAAGAATCTGCACTGCGAGCACTGCTGTCCGTGGCTTGGAGTGCTTTGATATTTGAATTGGGCTTTGGAGCCTTTGGCCTGGCCCTCGCGGTTTCGGCGAGAAGCAAGCCGGCTAGGGCGGGCAGCACCACCGCTCCGGCGACGAACCGGCCGCGGGTCATGCCTTCGTTCGACTCTTTCATTCTGGCGGGTACCTCCGGGACCTCTCTTAGCTGAGAACGGCGCAGTTTCTTGCGTTTTCGGTGACCGGGCAAGCGATGCCGGCCTCTCACGCTAGCTTAATGGTACGCTAATCGTGATTCGATGCTTTGTCCCGGCAGATTCGGTTTCAATTGGCGTGAGGGGAAATAACACACAACATGACAAGCAAGTGGTTCACTAGCCTGATTTCTGGGGTTGCCCTCGTGGGGGTGACCCTTACGAGTGCGTTCCCGGCTCCGCGGCCGAGCAGGCGCCCGACAAAAATGGGCCTGGCGTCGCGAGGGTCAGCATTATCCAGGGTTCGGCGGTCGTCCAGCGCGGCGACAGCCACACGCAGTCGGCCGCGGTGCGCAACACGCCGCTGCTTCCGGGCGACTACATTTCGACCGGCCAGACGTCGCGCGCCGAAGTTCAGTTCGACGGCGACACCGCCGTGCGGCTAGGCGGCAACGTGCAGGCGCGGGTCACCAACAATGATCCGAACAACCGCCGGCTGCAGCTCGCCGACGGTACGGTCGAGGTCGGCATCGTCCGCAACGGACAGGCTATCGACAGTCGACACGCCGTCGATCACCGTGCGGGCCCACGAGGCGGGCGACTATCGGATTTCGATCGGCAAGGACGGCTCGAGTTGGGTGACGGTCCGGCGCGGGAACCCTCGACGTCGTCACGCCGCAGCACACGTTCGCGCTCGAACAGGGCCGCACGCTGGTCGCGCGCGGCTCGGCATCGAACCCGTCGATCACGTATACGTCGGCGGTCGGCGTTCGACTCGTTCGACGACTTCAACGCGCAGCGCGACCGTACGATGGTCGCGGCGCTCAACGCAAGCCCGAACCTCAACCCGAGCATCGCCGGCTACGACAACCTCGATGCCTACGGCCAGTGGCAGGACGTCGCGGGCTACGGCCAGGTTTGGGTGCCCGATCAGACGTCCGGATGGGCTCCGTATCGTGACGGCTCCTGGGTCTGGGAAGGCGGCTACGGTTGGACGTGGGTCGGCTGCCGAGCCGTGGGGCTGGGCGCCGTATCACTACGGCCGCTGGTTCTAGGCCAACGGCTACGGCTGGGCTTGGTATCCGCCGCGTACGCTATTACACGCGCCCGCATGGTCGCCGGCACTCGTCGGATTCTTCGGATTCGGCGTCGGCGGACCTGGGCTTCGGGGACTCTGCGTTCGGCTTCGGCTATCCGTACGTCGGCTGGTGCCCGCTCGCGCCCTATGAGGCGTACTATCCGTGGTATCCGGGCTGGGCCTGGACCGGCTTCGGATGGGGCTGGCCGGGTGGGGCTACGGCGGTTCGGCGGCTTCTGCGGCGGGCACGCGCATCGTGAACGTCACGAACATCTACAACGTCTATCGCAACTTCCGTCACGGCGGCGGCAGCGGAACGCTGGTCGGCCACTTCCACCACGGGACGATCTCCGGACACACGATCGCGGTGACGTCTCGCAACTCTCGGACGCGTCGGAACGATCCACGGTGCGCTGCCGCTTCGCCCGACGCGCGCCAACTGAGCGCTTCTCGCGGCAGAAGCGTCGCCGCAGACGCACTTCTCGCGGGCCTTCGACTCGCCGCGCTTCGCGTCGAATCACGCGGTCGCCGCGCGCAGCTCGTTCGCCGAGCAGCAGCGCGACGTCACGCACGCGCGATCCACGACGACGCGCCGTGTCGCATCAAGCCGCACCGGTGACTCGCACCAACGAGCGCGCCATGCACGGAACCGCGCCGTGACGCGCGGCAACGAGCCGCGATGCGCGGCAACGAGTACGCACGGCACGCTGCGACGGCGCGCGAGTGCGACTCGCGACGCGAGCTGCTCCCACCGGCTCGTCGGGCGCGGTTCGAGCAAGCGCGCGGCGAGGCTACGTTGCCGCGCGCGCATCCGGCGCTCAGCGCGGAACTCCGCATTCGATCGCGTCGAGTTCGAGCGGGCGCGCAATCGGAGTCGAGCGCGGCGACGCGCGGCGTGGAGCGTGCACCGTCGAATTCGTGGGGTCGCTTCTCGCAGTCGCGCGGTAACGTCCCCGTCCAGTACGGCGATCGCGAGTCGTACTCGCGCGGCGAGTCCTACGGAAACGCCGGCGCACGGAGCGAATCGTATCCGTCGTACTCACGCGGATCGTATGGCTCGGCTCCGTCGTACTCGCACGCAGTCGTACCCGTCGTACTCGCACGCAGCTCGTACCCGTCGTACTCACGCGGGTCGTACCCGTCGTACTCACGCGGCTCGTACTCCGTCGTACTCGCGCGGATCGTACGGCTCGGCTCCGTCCTACTCGCGCGGATCCTACTCTGCGCCCCGTCAATCCGGCGGCGGCGGCGGTGGTGGGGCTGCGCGCGGCAGCGGCGGCGGAGGCGGCGGAGGCCACAGACCGCCTCAATAACTCGCACCTTCGCAGGAAAAGAGGGCGGCGCCAAGGCGCCGCCCTTCTCTTTGAAGAAAAGCGGGCGGCAATCTGCTTCTCTCGCACATCGTAAGGAGCCCGAACGTTTTTATGAACAAGGCACGCTTTTCGCTAGGCGTCGCGGCACTTTGCCTGCTCTGCTCCGCGCCCGCCCTGAGCGTCACGTCGCATCCGGCGCATCCGATCAAGGTCAACAAGTGCAATCCGCAACGCAACGCCTACACCCAGACGGGTTACGCGCCGGCCTACTATCCCGTCGGCGTCGGCCCGTACTGGGGCTGGCCCTCGGTCTACGGCTACGGTTACCGCTATTACCAGTATCCGGTAGCCGGCAATCCGACCCTCGGCATCGATTACGTGAACGTCACCCAGAACGTGATGAAGGACATCGAGTTCGGCCTGGTCGTTCGCGGCGACCTCGTCGCCGAGGTCCGCGACGTCGGCACGTTCTCGCCCGGCGCCGAGATCAAGCACGAGTTCGGAATCAGCCGCAACGTCTTTCCGATTCAGACGAGCTTTCCGGAATGCGTTCCGCTGAAGATCACGTTCGCCGACGGAACGAAGTGGAAGAATCCGCATCTGCCGGCGCTGCGCCGCTCGATCTACGGACCGCCGCCACTAGGGAGTTAACGACCGGTCCACAGCTTCAATGGCCCCGAGCCGGATTCGGCACGGGCGGTGCAGTAATAAGGAAATGCTATGACTCAGGATCTGTCTGCCGTACAGGCGAGCGATAACGTCTGGGAGATGGCGCAGCGCCAGCTCGACGAGGTCGGCTCGCTCATCGGTCTCAACGAGTCGCTGCACGGTTATCTGCGCGAGCCCAAGCGCGTGCTCGAGGTCTCGGTCCCGGCGCGCATGGACAACGGCGGCTTTCGCATGTTCACCGGCTATCGCGTGCAGCACAATATGTCGCGCGGGCCGGGCAAGGGCGGCATTCGCTTTCACCCCGACGTGACGCTGGACGAAGTCAAGGCGCTCGCGATGTGGATGACGTGGAAGTGCGCGCTCGTCAACATCCCGTTCGGCGGCGCGAAGGGCGGCGTGATCTGCGATCCCAAGCGCATGTCGATGCAGGAGCTCGAGAATCTCACGCGCCGCTTCACGAGCGAGATCTCGATCATCATCGGCCCGGAGAAAGACATTCCCGCGCCGGACGTCTACACGACGCCGCAGATCATGGCCTGGATCATGGACACGTTCTCGATGCAGCACGGCTACTCGATCTCGGGCGTCGTTACCGGCAAGCCGCTCGCGATCGGCGGCTCGCTCGGGCGCGACAAGGCGACGGCGCGCGGCTGCATGTACGTCGTCGACGAGGCGATGGAGACGCAGGGCAGGACGATCGAGGGCGCGCGCGTCGCGATTCAAGGGTTCGGCAACGCCGGGATGTATGCGGCGCAGCTGATGGCCGAGCGCGGCTACCGCGTGGTCGCGGTGTCCGATTCGCGCGGCGGCGTCGCGAACGAGCGCGGGCTCGACATCAAAGGGCTGATCGCGCACAAGTACGAGACCGGTTCGGTCGTCGGCTTCACCGGCGGCGAGCGCACCGACAACCGCGAGGTGCTGGAGTTCGACTGCGACGTGCTGGTACCGGCGGCGCTCGAGAAGGTGATCACGCGCGAGAACGCGCCGCGCGTCCGCGCGTCGATCGTCGCCGAGGCCGCCAACGGCCCGACGATGCCCGACGCCGACGACATCCTGTTCGACCGCGGCATCATGGTGCTGCCCGACATCTTGGCCAACGCGGGCGGCGTCACGGTATCGTACTTCGAGTGGGTGCAAGACCTGCAGGCCAACTTCTGGGAGGAAGAGGAGATCAACGAGCGCCTGAAGCGCAAGCTGACGCGCGCGTTCCGCGAGGCGCACGAGCAGGCGAAGCGCCACGGCGTCTCGATGCGCAAGGGCGCGTACTGCGTCGCCGTCGCGCGCGTCGCCGAGGCGACGAAGCTCCGCGGCCTTTATCCCTGACGCAACTCGGGTTCTTCGAAGGCGGCCGGCGCACGCTGGTCGACGACGAGACCGGAGCGATCGTGTACGCCGCGGGTTTCATCGACGCGCCGACAGCGCAGCGCTGGTTCGATGGGCTGCGCGAAGCCGTGCCGTGGAAGAGCGAGCGGCGGCGTATGTACGATCGCGACGTCGACGTGCCGCGTCTCGTCGCCGGCTACCGGCTCGATGACGAGGTGCCGCCCCCGGCGCTGGCCGAGGCTGCCGCGCGTGTCGCAACCGCAACCGGCACGCCGTTCAACTCGGTCGGTCTGAACTACTATCGCGACGGGCGCGACAGCGTCGCGCCGCACAACGATCATCTGTACGAGATCGTCGAGGGCTATCCGATCGCGCTGATCTCGCTCGGCGCGACGCGCCGGATGACGATCCGCAGCAAGGGCAGGCCGCGGCGCGTCTTCGACCTGGACCTCGAGGGCGGCAGCCTGCTGCTGATGAGCTACGAGACGCAGCTGCACTACGATCACGGCATCCCCAAGAGCCGCGTCCCGCTGGGGCCGCGCATCAGCGTCGCGCTGCGCGTTCGGCCGCGCTAGTGGAGCCGTGGGCCGCAGAAATCGAGGTTACGGCGGAGCTGGCCGGCGCGCTCGTCGCAGATCAGTTTCCGCAGCTCGGCGCGCCGTCGCTGACCCGGTTCGGCGAGGGCTGGGACAACGCGGCGTTCCTCGTCAACGGCGAATGGGTCTTTCGCTTCCCGCGTCGTGCCGTCTCTGCGGAGCTGATCGAGGCAGAGGCACGAGTTCTGCCGCTCATCGCGCCCGCGCTTCCGCTGCCGGTCCCGGTGCCGATGTTCGCCGGGACGGCGAGCGGCGGTTATCCGTGGCCGTTCTCGGGGCATCGCGTGCTGCGAGGTACGCCGATCTCGAAGGCGCCCAGGAGCGAACGTGCCGAGCCCGCGCTCGCGCGCGCACTCGGCGAATTTCTCCGCGCCCTTCACGCGATCGACGCGAAGTCGCTCGTCGCCGCCGGATTGCCCGGCGATACGATCGGCCGTCTCGACCACGTTCGCATGCGGCCCAAGTTCCTCGAGCGACTCGACGCGCTACAAGCTGCTGGCCTGGTGCGCGAGCGCAACGACCTCATCGCATTTCTCGATCGGGTCTCGCCGGCCGGCCCGCGCGCAGAATGCCTGGCCGTCGTGCACGGCGATCTCTACGCAGGCCACATCCTCGTCGACGAGAATCTACGAGCAAGTGGAGTCATCGACTGGGGCGACGTTCATCTGGGCGATCCGGCGCTCGATCTCTCGATCGCCTTCAGCGCGATCTCGCCGGGGGCTCGCGATGCGTTCTTCGGGGCGTACGGGGCGGTCGATACACGCACGCTCGAACTCGCGCGCTATCGCGCGATCTGTCACTGCGCCATGACCGCGCATTACGGGTTGCGCATCGGCGACGCGGAGTTGATCGAGGCCGGATTGAGAGGCTTGACCCCACATGGGGTCACAGCGTAGTATTAGCCAGTGGCAGACTTGAAGGTGCGCAACCTCGACGATGGCGTGGCAGCGGCCCTGCGCGCTCGAGCGCGCCGGCACGGTAGCTCAGTGGAAGAAGAGGCGCGTCGCGCGCTTTCGTCCTCGGTGGCGCGCAAGCGCGATGCTTTCGCGAGACGTGCGGCGGCGCTTCGCGCAGCGATCGGTCCTCTTCCCAAGGCATGGCTAGCGAGCGAAGCAATCGTCAGAGAGGAGCGCGATGCCTGGGGCTGAGGAGGCGCAGTTAGCTGTCCTGGACGCGTCCGTCGCCGTTCGTTGGCTCGTTCCGGAACGGGGAAGCGAACGCGCCGCCGAGCTCCTGAGCAACCCGATCACATGGCTCGCGCCGCGTCTGCTGCCCACCGAGGTGGCGGCGGCGCTGCGCCGTAACGTGGTCGCCGGAAATCTTCGCGCCGAGTTCGCAATCGCTGCTCTCGATGTGCTTTTGCAGATCACGCGCGATGGACTGCTTACGTTCGCCGATGACGAGAATCTCGTAGCTACCGCGTTGTCGCTGGCGCTGACGGTCGATCACAAGCTCCCGGACTGTCTTTATCTCGCGCTGGCGGAACGAGAGGGCGCCGCTCTCGCGACGGCTGACGGCGCTCTCGCCCGCCTTGCGGAGCGGCGCAACGTCAACGTCTATTTTGTCCGCTCAGGGTGATGCGGACGGTTCGGGCGTCGGGCCGTAGATTGCCTCGGCCGCGGTGCAGATCGTCCTCGAGCCGAGCTTGAAGTCGACGAGAGCCTCGCCTTGTTCCGTCGTGGCCGTTGCGCCGACGGCGACCGGCGCGTCGGGCGGCAGCGCGACGCGGTTGTACAGCAGGTCCGTCTGCCGCGTGAGCGCACCGATGTTGCGATCCGTGAGATTGTCGTCGAACCACTTGCACGTGTCGGCCGCGCCGCCGGGCAGGCCGGCAAAGGAATACATAATGGTTTGTGCCGGCGCCGCGGCGCAAGCAAGGGCGGCGATCGCCGCGAACGCCGCCGCGGCGGCAATGGGACGCTTCATGCTCGCCTGATACTACGTGCCGGCACGGTGCCCTGTTTCACGGTCGGTGTCGGCGAGCAGGCGCCGCACCTCGTCGTCGCTCGTCTGTTCGAAGTTCGCGTAGTACAGGCCCACGGCGTGGAACGGCTCGGGCGTTCGCACGCACACGACGCGATCGACGACGCCGCGCAGCGAGGCGACCGTGCGCGGGGCGGCCACGGGCACCGCGGTGACGATCGCGGCGGGTGCGCGGCGGCGCAACGCCGTCGCTGCTGCTCGCATCGTGGCGCCGGTCGCGAGCCCGTCGTCCACGACGATGACGACCTTTCCCCGAAGATTGGGCTCCGGGCGCGCGTCGCGATAGGCGACCTCGCGCCGCTGCAGCTCGTCGATCTCGCGCCGAGCGACGCCGTGCAACGCCTCCGCGTCGATCCCCAGGTGCTCGATGAGCTGCTCATCGAGGACCCACGTGCCGTCACCGGCCAGCGCCCCCATCGCGAGCTCCTCGTGGCCCGGAACGCCGAGCTTGCGGACGACGTAGACGTCGAGCGGTGCGCGCAGCCGGCGCGCGATCTGGTAGCCGATCGGCACGCCGCCGCGCGGCAGCGCCAGTACGACGACGTTCGGATCGCCTGCGTACTGCACGAGAAGTTCGGCGAGCTGCCGGCCGGCATCGGCCCGATCGGCAAAAAGCGGCATGCTCGCAGTCTTCCCGCAGGAGCGGGCGGTTTACTCGGGGATGCCGTGGTCGTGTTCGATGATTTGCTGCATGGTCCGCGCGCCGCCGCTCGGCGGCGGGCAACTCCGAATCGGCGGCAACGGCTCCCGGCGGAATGCGTTGGGCGCCTCGGACAGATCGAACATGTCGCTGATCGAGTTGGCGTGCGCGTCGCTCGTGCCCAACGATCCAAGATCGAAGCTCTGCTCGATGAATTTTCAGGACGCTGCCGAAGTCGTACTGAGTGTGGCCGACGGTATGCGGCTTGACGTACGGCGAGATCACGACCATCGGGACCCGGAATCCGAGGCTCGTATAGTTGGTCTGCGGCGGCGGCACAGGATCGTACCAGCCGCCCCAGTCGTCCCACAGCAAGATGATCGCGGTGTCGTTCCAATACTTGCTCGTGCCGATCGCGTCAACGACCTTGGTGACCCAGTGCGGTCCATGATTGCAGCCGCTCGCCGGGTGATCCGACGCCGCTAACGTCGGAATCACCCACGAGACCGCCGGCAGCGTGCCGTCCTGGACGTCTTTGAAAACGTTGGTGTTGGGGAAGGTAACATTGGTCTTCCAATGCGGGCTGTAGCGAACCTTGCGAATCGCATCGAAGCCGTTCCATACCGTACCGGAAAACTCGTAGAACTTGCCCCACTTCGATTTGCCGCTATAATAATAATCGACGTAGTACTTCCACGGCACGCGTCGCGCATCGAGGAGGTCGGCCATCGTCCGGTACTGTGTAAAGCACGGAAACGGCCCGCCGTTCTCAAACACCTTCCCGTTTGTCTTTATGATCGCGGTCGTAGTATATGTCGGCGCGTCGCAGCCCCACGGCGCATTACTCGGCTGATCTGTCAGGGACGCGTCGGCGTTGAGCCGGGTCGTGCCGGCGATGATCTCTTGATGCGCGATGAAGCTGCTGGCCGTCGCGGTGAAAAACATCTGATCGGCGATTGCATACTGACTCGCGAAATCCCAGTATGCCTTGGTCTCGGAGCGCTTGACGGCGCGATACGGATAGAGCTTCGCAGGCGGGTCCGTACAGGCCCACGCTGTGCTTCATCGACCCGAACCCGTCCATCTGACAGACATTTGAAGAGTCGGGATCGCACTCGACCTCGAACGCAGCATGGCTGTGGCTGATATCCTGCCCGAGATTGAGCGTGTCCGTGCTTTCCAGCGTCACCGAGCCGAATGGGTACGATTCCGCTCTTAGGGCAGTATCGGGATCCTTTGCACTTCCCAGTTGTCGCCGTGTCGGCTCCCGGAAAGCCCATGAATAGATTGTTGAAGCTGCGATTCTCTTGCAGCAAGATGACGATATGCCGGATCGCGTGTGCCGGCTGCGTCGTCGGCGGCGCGGACGCGACGCTGCTCGAGCCATTGCATCCCGTCGCAGCGGCAAGCATCACAAAAAGACTCAGAAGGCCGAACCGATTCATTCCAACCTCCGAGTAGTAGCTGGTGGTGAGCTATTCGGGCACGCCGTTGTCGTGATCGATGATCTGCTCCATTGTCGGCGAGCTGCCGCTGCCGCTGCCGCAGTTTCTTTCCGGCGGCAAGGGCTCTTTGTGGAACGCATTCGGCGCCTGCGACAGGTTGATCATGTCGCTGATCGAGTTCGCATCCTTGTCGCTCGCGCCGAGCGATCCTAGGCCGAAGGTCTGCTCGATGAACTTCAGGATGCTGCCGAAGTCGTACTGCGTATGGCCGACGAAGTGCGGCTTGGCGTAGGGCGAGATCACGATCATCGGCACGCGGAAGCCGAGACTCGTGTAGTTGGTCTGCGGCGGCGGGACGGGATCGTACCATCCGCCCCAGTCGTCCCACGCATCAGGATCGCGGTGTCGTTCCAATACTTGCTCGTGCCGATCGCGTTGACGACCGAGGTGACCCAGTGCGGGCCGTGGTTGCAGCCGCTGGCGGGATGATCGGAGTCGGCGAGTTTCGGCATGACCCACGAGACCGCGGGAAGCGTGCCGTTCTTGAGATCGCTGAACAGCTTGTGTTGGGGAAGCTCATGTGGCCGTGCCAATCCGGCCCGTAGCGCACCTTGCGGATCGCATCGAAGCCGTTCCACACGCTGCCGGAAAAATCGGCGCTATCGATCGTGGCGACGTAGAACTGCCACGAGACGCCGGCGGCGTCGAGTAGATCGGCCATCGTCTTATACTGCGTGAAGCACGGGAACGGACCGCCGAACTCGTTGACCTGGCCGTTGGTCTTGATGATCGCGGTCGTGGTGCCCGGCGGCGCGTCGCAGCCCCACGGCGTGTGCGTCGGGCTGATCGGTGAGCGACTCGTTCGCGTTCAGCCGCGTCGTCCCGGCGATGATCTGCTGATGCGCGATGAAGCTGCTCGCCGTCGCGGTGAAGAACATATCGTCCGCGAGCCCGTACTGGCCGGCGAAGTCCCAGTACGCCTTGGTTTCGGAGCGCTTCGACGGCGCGATACGGATAAAGTTTGGCGGGCGGTCCGTACAGCGCCTGACCGAACGTTATCAGGTCGAACCCGTCGTTTTGGCAGACGTTCGATGCGTTCGGGTCGCACTCGACCTCGAACGCGCCGTGGCTGTGGCTGATATCGGTGCCCAGCGCGAACTGATTGGTGCTCTCCAGCGTGACCGATTTGATCGGCACCTTCCCGCTCGGCGGGCACCACTTGCGCCGTCTCGCACAGACCGGTGTCGCGGTCGTAGCGCCGGGAAAGCCCATGAAGAAGTTGTTGAAGCTGCGATTCTCTTGCAGCAAGATGACGATGTGTTGGATCGAGTGCGCCGGCTGCGTCGGCGGCGGCACGAGCGAGGTGCTGCTCGAGCTGTTGCAGCCCGCGGCAGCGAGCGCAGCGACAAGAAATAAAAGGCCGAAGCGTTTCATGCAACCTCCAAGCGCGGTGTGTTCCCGAGCTTCTATTCGACTGCAGGAAAAGACAAAATCTTGTCGCAGCCTGCTGGTGACTATGGTTACCGTCCGCTTTGCTGCGCTTGCCTTCCTCGGTGTCGCGTTGACGGCGCCGCCGGCCAGCACGCGCCGTCGATACGATTCCGTTCACCGAAGTTAAAGGCGGCCTGATCCAAGTGCAGGGATCAGTCGACGGCCGGACGCCCGTGCCGATGCTGATCGATACTCGGGGCGGGAGTCGACGTGCTGTCGACGGATCTCGGCCGCAAGGTTGGTCGTCGTCAACGGCAAGTACGTCAGCCTGCGTCTCACCGGCGAGCGCGTGGACCTGCCGATCGGCACGGTCGTGTCGCTCGCGGTCGGCGGAGTGAACATCGCCGCGCCGCACGTGGGCATCTGGAACGGACTAGACGGCACCGGAATTGACGGGCTCGTCTCGGCGACCGCCTTTCGGAATATTGCGACGACCTTCGATTTCGAGAACCATCAGATCATCATCGAGGACGCGCAGACGTTTCCCGAGCGCGTGCGCGCCGGCATCAAGGTGCCGCTGGTGCTTCAAGACGATCTGGGCATATCGCTCGGCATATTCGCGCGCTTCGACTTCGGCGGCGGCAAGACGGGTCTGTGCGAGATCGACACCGGTTCGCAGGGCATTACGATCGACAAGACCTTCGCAACGTCGCATCGGGCTCAATCCGGCAACGCCGGAACGACGAGACTGTCGTCGATATCGCTCGACGGCGTGCCGCAAACGGTGATCGAGCAGCCGACCGTGACGTTCGCGAACCTGATCTACGACTGCAATGTCGGCAATTCGTTCTGGGCCGGGAAAGCCTTCACGCTGGACCTGCCCAACCACCTGTTTTACGTGGCAACCCCGTCATAGGTTAGAAGGCCGCGCACGGCGGGTATGAGGGCGGCGTGGTAACTCCGCCGGGCGCGCCGCCGGCTTTGACGCTTGTCGCACAACGGTTTGCCGCAACGAGCCACGGCATCGTGCGCTTTCACCTGCATCGCGTCTTCGACGTGCACGCCGGCTCTTCGAAGCGCCACGAGGACCTCGTCATGGACGGCATCTACAGCGACGGCGCGACCGTCAAGGTTCACGTATCGAGCTATACGATCGACGGCAAGCCGGCCGACGCCGCGACGCTGGCGACGCTGGAGCAGTCGTGGGAGCATCCCGCACCCGGCGCGGTCTTCAACGTGCCGTTCGATCCACGCTACGTCGACGGCGTACCAATATCAGAGCGCGGGGCCGCAGAAGATTGTCGTTTACATCGAGCCTGCGCGATGCCGCCCACGGCAACGGCAGCTTCTCGTTCGACAGCAGCGGCAACGTGCTGACGCTAACGTATCAGCCTAACGTCCTGCCGCCGCACGCGAGCTTCCGGCCAGGTGACGGACAGGCGCTCCGAGGCGCTGCCGGGTTATTGGGCGGTCGTGCAAGAGACGCAGCAATATAAAGGAAGCTACGGACCGTTTCCCGGCGCGGGGACCGTCGAGATTACCTTCTCGGACTTTCACCGCTTCCCCGACCTTCAGAGCGCGCTGCGCTCCTTGCCCAGTTCCTCCTAGCGCTCTTCACTCTACAGCAGGCTTTGGCGTCCGTTGCAGAAAACCCGTGACGGGCACAGGAGGAGCAGATGACAGGGCGCAGGACGCTGTTTTTGAATCCGCCGAGCTTCGAAGGCTACGACGGCGGCGCGGGTTCGCGCTATCAGTGCCGCCGCGAGGTGCGTTCGTTTTGGTATCCGACGTGGCTCGCGCAGCCCGCCGCGATGGTACCGGGCAGCCGCCTCGTTGATGCGCCGCCCGACGATCTGACGATGGACCAGGTGGCGCCGCTCGCCAAGGAGTACGATTCGATCGTCATGCACACGAGCACGCCGTCATTCAACAACGACGCGCGCGTGGCGGAGCGCCTGAAGGAGGAGAATCCCGACGTGATGATCGGCATGGTCGGCGCGCACGTCGGCGTCCTTCCCGAAGCAGTCGCTGCGGGGCGCGCCCGCGGTGGACTGGGTCAGCGTCGGCGAGTTCGACTACACCTGCGTCGACGTCGCCTCCGGAAAGCCGCATCACCGAGATCGACGGGCTCGCGTACCGCTCGAACGGCGAGGTCGTGCGCACTGCCGGAGCGCCCGACGATCACCGACATGGACGCGTTTCCTTCGGTGCTCGACGTCTACCGGCGCGATCTGACGATCCCGAACTACTTCAACGGCTACCTGCAGCATCCGTACCTTTCGCTCTACACCGGGCGCGGCTGCAAATCGAAATGCACGTTCTGCCTCTGGCCGCAGACGATCGGCGGCCACCTCTATCGCGTGCGCAGCGTCGACAGCGTCGACGCCGAGATGGCGCGGGCCAAGGAGCTCTTTCCGGAAGTCAACGAGTATTTCTTCGACGACGACACGCTAACCGACAACATCCCGCGCGTCGAGGAGGTCGCGCGCCGGCTCGGTCCGCTCGGCATCACGTGGTCGTGCAACGCGAAGCCGAACGTGCCGCGCTGCGACGCTCGAGATCATGAAGGCCAACGGCCTGCGACTGTTGCTCGTCGGCTACGAGTCGGGCAACCAGCAGGTGCTCAACAACATGAAGAAGGGCACGCGGCTCGACATCATCCGCCGCTTCTCGAAAGATTGCCGCGAGCTGGGCATCAAGGTCCACGGCACGTTCATCTTGGGCATGCCGGGCGAGACGCCGGAGACGATCCGGGAGACGATCGACTTCGCGTGCGAGATGGATCCGGAAACGATCCAGGTCTCACTCGCGGCGCCCTATCCGGGACGTATCTCTACAAGCAGGCGCAAGAGAACGGCTGGCTGGAGGCGCAGAGCAGCGACCTGGTCGACACGCACGGCGTGCAGCACGCCGCCCTCAACTATCCCGGCCTTACCTCGACGATGATGTTCGGGTCGGTCGACGAGTTCTACCGGCGCTTCTACTTCCGACCGCGCAAGATGTTCTCGCTGCTCGGCGGCATGATCGGCGACCGTCAGGTGATGAAGCGCCGTCTGCGCGAGGGCGTCGAGTTCTTCCACTTCCTGCGCGAACGCAAGCGCGAACAAAGCGCCACCGCGTCATCCTGAGCGAAGGCGCGAAGCGCCGGAGTCGAAGGACGGGCGTGACAGGTAGTGCTGAGCGAGCGCAGCGAGTCGAAGCACGGAGAGCTACTTGCAGCGTTAGCACCGACACGCTGTAGGGCGGGAGCGTAAGCGGCACGGGCGTGCCGACTTCGCCGAGGCTTCGTCTCTACCGGCCCGACCCACTCGTTGCGCTTTGGATCTGTCGTACTGCGCCTTGCCGTACGTCGCGAGCTCGGCGGTGAAGCTCGTTTTGGTCGAGTTTTTCACCCGCGCCTCGACGTCGATCGTGCGAAGCGTGTTGTTGAAGATGGCGAACGCGTAGCCGCTGCCCTCGGCGAAGCCGTACGCGCGAACGGCCGGATGCAGCGAGAGGCGGAACGGTCGTCGTTCGGACTTGCGAGCCGCCGGGCACCTCGCGGCCAGCAGCGCCATGACGCGGGCCGTCGGGAACGGCGTGCCGCCGGGAATCTTGGGCGCGCCGTAGCACCCGTACTCCGGCAGGTCGTCCGAAAAGAGCGCTTCGGTTCCGAAAGTTTTGCCAGCCGTAGAGCTTTTTCGAAAAATCGCCGTTTTGGTCGCAGCTGCCGTAGGCGAGCCAGAACGTGGACATCGGCACGCCCGCGTTCGCCAGCGTGCCGAGCATTTGCCCGACGTAGAGCCCGTTGACGATCGAAACGGATTGCTTTGCCCTCCTTGCCGGCGTCGTTGTTGTACTCGCCCAGATAGATGGGCGTACGTCGCCGGAACACCCGCGGCGGTCATCTCGTCGCGCAGGCCCTCGAGATCGGAAGCGAACGTATCGATCGCCGCGCCGAGCAGAAAACTGTCGCTGTCCTTGTTGTACTCGGGATAGTAATGCACTTCGACGAAATCGAACGGCTGCGCCTCGCGCAGCACGACGTCGTTCCACGCGCGATCCGAGGGCGTGTCGACGACCACGCCGAGCTTTGCGCTTGGATCGGCCTTTTTCACGGCCGGATAGTAGCCGCGCCGAACCGCGGTCGAGTAAGTATGCGGATCGTGCGGATGCGAGTGCAGGTCGTACTCCCACGAGCCGTACACTTCGTTGCCGACCGTCCAAAACGCGACGTGATACCCGCGGCTGCGGGCATGCGCGACCCAGGCGCCGGCCTCGCTGGGCTGGCCGCCCGCGTTGCACGCGCGATTGCTTCCGTAATTCAGCGTGATCGCGATGTCGATGTTCAACGGTTTGGCGACGCGCCGCATCAAGTGATCGAACGTGGACGCCGGCGTGATGTAGCCCTGACTGTCGCAGAGGGTCCCGCCGTTCTCCCAGTGATACGCGTCCGATTCCGATCCGCCGGGAAAGCGAACGAGATGAATTCCGCTTCTGTGCAGCGACGGATTGACGAAGCCACGCAGGAAGTCGTACCAGGTGTCGAGCGAGGCGCCGTAGAGGTCGGGTGATACGGCGGGTCCTTTCGAACGCGCGTCGAGCTCGACGACCGACGTCTGCGAGCCGTTCGACCGGAGCGCCGGGTACGCGGGCGAGGGCGTTATAGGAAGACCGCGGTTGCCGCCGCAGGCCGTCGCGATCGCCAAAATCAGGGCTGCTCCGGGGATCGATCGCTGTTGCATCGCGCCCTCCAGAGGCAAAGTATAGCGCATGGATGCACGGGCGATTGACGAACATACGTTCGCATGATAGAGTCGGAAGCGTGAACCCAAGGGCGGCCGCCTGAGCTGGCTTTCGCGCCTGCGCACCTCGCTCGGGAAGGCGCGTGAGGCGTTCTCCGCGGTGTCGCGGCTCGGTCGTCCCCAACGGCCGCTCACGCCTGAGTTCTGGGACGAGTTGGAAGAGACGCTGATTCTGGCCGACTTCGGCGTGCCGACGACGGCGAAGATCGTTATGGGGCTGCAGACCGTCGCGCGCCAGGAGGCTTGGACGACGGCCGATCGCGCCGTCGTGCGCTTCCGCAAAGACGTCGAGCGCTTTCTCACGCTGCCTAACGCGGAGCTGCGGCTCGACCGCACGCCCGCAGTGGTCCTGATCGTCGGCGTCAACGGCAGCGGCAAGACGACGACGATCGGTAAGCTCGCGCTGCGCCTGCGCAAGGAAGGGAAGCGCGCCCTGCTCGTCGCGGGCGACACATTTCGCGCCGCGGCCGCCGAGCAGCTCGCCGTCTGGGCCGAGCGCAGCGGCAGCGTGCTGATTCGCGGCGCGGAAGGCGCCGATCCGGCTTCGGTCGTCTTCGACGGCGTTCGCGCGGCGAAGGCGCGCGGACTGGATGTCGTGCTCGTCGACACCGCCGGGCGGCTTCAGACCAAGACGAATTTGATGGAAGAGCTGAAGAAGATCCGGCGCGTCATCGAGCGCGAGCTCGGCGAGCTGCCGGCCGAGACGCTGCTCGTCGTAGACGGGACGAATGGGCAGAACGCGATCTCACAGGCGAAACTCTTCAACGCCGCGACCGAGCTGACCGGAATCGCCATCACGAAACTCGACTCGACCGCGAAGGGCGGGGTGCTCGTTGCGATCGTGGACGAGCTCGAGGTGCCGATCAAGTTCGTCGGCCTGGGCGAGGGGCCCGACGACCTGCGCCCCTTCGTCCCCGCCGAGTTCATCGACGCCCTGTTCGAAGACGAATGCCACCCACTTGGCACTCCGCCGTGAGAGCGTGATACAGGCTCAGAAGAGAAAGGAACACCATGGCAGCAGAAGACATGTCATCCCGAGCGGAGTCGAGGGGCGAACGGCAACTCGCCCTCACCAACGCGCTCGCTCAGATCGAGCGGCAGTTCGGTAAAGGCTCGATCATGCGCATGGGCGATTTCAAGAACGCATGGCGTTCGAGGTCGTGTCCGACCGGTTCGGTCGCGCTCGACTTGGCACTCGGCGTCGGCGGCCTTCCGCGCGGCCGAATCGTCGAGATCTATGGCCCGGAATCGAGCGGCAAGACGACGCTCGCGCTGCATGCCATCGCCGAGGCGCAGAAGCCCGGCGGCACGGCGGCCTTCATCGACGTCGAGCACGCGCTTGGATCCGAACTACGCCGCGGCGCTCGGGGTCGACCTCGACAACCTGCTCGTTTCTCAGCCGGACACCGGCGAACAGGCGCTGGAGATCGCCGAAATGCTCACGCGCAGCAACGCGGTCGACGTGGTCGTGGTCGACTCCGTCGCCGCCCTGGTAACGCGCGCCGAGCTGGAGGGCGACATGGGCGACGCGCACGTCGGATTGCAGGCCCGGTTGATGTCGCAGGCCCTGCGCAAGCTGACCGCCGCGATCTCACGCAGCAAGACCGTGATGATCTTCATCAATCAGCTGCGCGAAAAGGTCGGTGTCATGTTTGGCAACCCGGAGACGACCTCGGGAGGCCGCGCACTGAAGTTCTACGCGTCCGTCCGGCTCGACGTCCGCAAGCTGGAGACCATCAAGGTCGGGCAGGACGTCGTCGGCACGCGCACCCGCGTCAAGGTCGTGAAGAACAAGGTCGCGCCGCCGTTCCGGCAGGCGGAGTTCGATATTACCTACGGCCACGGCATCTCGAAGATGGGCTCCATCCTGGACGTTGCACTCGATCAGAACATCGTAGGCAAGAGCGGCTCGTGGTATACGTACGGCGAGCAGCGCATCGGGCAGGGTCGCGAGAACGCCAAGGCCTACCTGGAAGAGCACCTCGACCTGGCCGCGGAGATCGAGGCGAAGATCCGCGAGGCGCTCGCCAAAACGGCCTCGACTAACGGCAAAGCCCCCGCCTGCCATCGCCGAGTGACAGCGGGCGTTCTCTGCAGCGCTCGCGTTTCTCGCGCGGCAGCGCTGCACGGAGGCGCGGCTCTGGCAGCATCTGGAGAGCAAGGGCTTTGAGGCCGAAACGGTGCGCGATGCGGTCGAACGGTGCAAGGGTGAGGGATTTCTCGACGACCGTTTGTTCGCGCGCCTGTACGTCGAAGGGAGACGCAAGCCGGTTGGTAACGGCCGGCTCGTCGGCGAGCTGGTGCGCAAGGGAGTCGACGGCGACGCCGCGTCGGAAGCGGTGGCGTTGCTGGAACGCGACGAAGGCTCGCGCTGCGCGGCGGCGTTCGCGCGATTGCGCGGCAGGAATCCCGAGATATCGTATCCGTCGGCGGCGCGGCGCCTGGAACGGCTCGGCTTTCCGGCCGCAACGATCTACCGGTCGCTGCGCGAGCACGCCGCGCAATCCGGTGCTCTCCTCCCTTTGTCATCCTAACCCTTCGACTCGGCGCTTCGCGCCTCGCTCAGGACTGCGCTTCGCGCAGGCGCTAAGGTAAGTCTCACCCGCGCCGGGGCGCGGGTACTCCATCCGGCATGTCGGCCCACACGATCCTCGTAGCCGAAGACGATGCGGCGATTCGCGAACTGGTGACGCATCAACTCGAACGCGAGGGTTTCGCGGTGACGTGCGTGGCCGACGGCCACGCGGCGCTGCGCCGAGCCCGCGGCGGCGCCGACCTCGTCGTCCTCGACGTCGGTCTGCCCGGTGTGGACGGCTACGACGTGGCGCGTACGCTACGGCGCGAGGAACGCACTGTGCCGATCGTGATGCTCACCGCCCGCTCGGACGAGATCGATCGCGTACTTGGGTTCGAGCTCGGAGCCGACGACTATCTGAGCAAGCCGTTTTCGGCGCGCGAGCTCGTGGTGCGGGTCAAGGCGATCCTGCGCCGGTGCGGCCGCGCAATCGCGCAGCCCGGTCCGGTGCTGCGCTTCGGGCGCTTGGAGATCGATCAGGGCGCGCGCGAGGCGCGTGTCGACGGCACCGACGCTCGGCTCAAGCCGCGCGAGTTCGCGCTGCTGATGGAACTCGCCGGAAACGCGGGCGTCGCGTTGTCGCGCGACTGGCTGCTGCAACGCGTCTGGGGATTCGATTTTAACGGCGACGAGCGCACGATTGACGTCCACGTCCATCGCCTGCGCGCCAAGATCGAGGAGCGCTGGCATCTCCCGCCGCTCCTGCGCACCGTCCATGGGTTCGGCTACAAGTTCCTACGACCGTGACCAGGAACGTCGGCCATGAGCCCGGAGCAGTTTGCCCGGGCGATGGTCGCCACGGTCGGTCACGAGCTTCGCACGCCGTTGACGTCGATCCGCGGCTATCTCGAGACGCTGCTCGACGGCGGACTGGGATGCTCCGACGACCCGCCGCTTTCTCGAGACCGCTCGGCGCGAGACCCTGCGACTGAGCCGTTTGGTCGAGGGCATGCTCGAGTTTTCGATGCTCGAGCTCTCCGTCAAGGAGCCGTGCGGCCGTTGTAACGTCGTGGAGCAGATCGAGGCGACGATCGAGATGATCGCGCCGCTTGCGGCCGCCCGTCACGTCACCATACGCACGTATTTACCGGAATCCGCGCCGGCCCGCGTCGACGGCGACGCATGCGTTCATGCCCTGGCGAACCTGGTCGAAAACGCGGTGAAGCACGGCAGCGACCGCGGAACGATCGACGTGAGGTGCAACTGCGAAGAGCGCTACGTTCAAATCGCCGTCGAGGATGACGGCGGCGGAATCGCGCCGGCGCAGCACGAGTCCATCTTCCTCATGGGCACGTGCAGCGCGCTTCCCGGCCGCGGCGGGCGCGGCATCGGACTGGCGGTCGTCAAGGCGATTGTCGAACGCGCAGGCGGCGACGTGCGGGTCGAAGCGTCGGCTCTCGGCGGCGCCCGGTTCGTGCTGCGCTTCCCGGCGGGATAACGGGCGGGCGATGTCGTAGATTACAGCCCGTGGCAATGTCCCGGGTGACCTTCGCACATGCGAGTGAAGCCGAGCTCGCGCGCCTCTTCGACTTCTATCGAATCACCTGGGAGTACGAGCCGCGAAGTTTCCCCATCGCATGGAACGAGCAGGGCCGTCCGGTGGAGTTTTTCACGCCGGATTTTTATCTTCCCGAGCACGACCTCTACGTCGAGGTCACGGTGGCCAAACCGGCGCGCAACACGAGGAAGAATCGCAAGCTGCGGCTGATGCGCTCGCACCACCCGCGCGTCAACGTCAAGCTGTTTACCCGCCGCGACGTCGAGCGCGTCTTCTCGCGCTCGATGAAGCGGGCCTCGTGATCGGCGAGCCGCTGTTCGATTCGCGGTCGATCGCCGACCGCGTCGCCGCCATCGGCGCCGCGATATCTCACGACTACGCGGGTAAGACTCCGCTCATGATCGGCTTGCTCGCCGCGGCCGCGACGTTTCTCGCCGACCTGGCGCGCGCCGTGACCATCCCCTGCCACCTCGATTTCATCTCCGTGAACAAGTATGGCGATGCGGACGGCATCGCGCTCGAGAAGGACGCGGCGATTCCGGTGGCCGGCCGCCACGTCATCCTCGTGGACGACACCGTCGACACGGGCCTGACCCTGCAGTACGTCTACAAGACGCTGATGGAGCGGGGGCCCGCCTCTCTGGCCGTCTGCACGCTGCTCGACCGGCCGCACAGGAGAATCGTCGACATTGAAATCAAGTACAGGGCCTTCGAGGTCCCCGACGTATTCGTCGTGGGCTACGGCCTCGATTACCTAGGACGCTATCGGGAGTTACCGGCGTTGTACGCTCACGGAACCTGGCCCGCATAAATGGGCCGTTATCCTCGCTTAAGATTATTGCTGTCGTGGCTGTTCGCCGTCGCATCGGCGATCTTGCCGCTTCCGGCTCCCGCGCTCGAGCTGCACTCGATCGAACAGGCCGCAGCGGACTACCGGAGTCCGAACGAGCGCCTCCAGGAGATGTTCCGGGCCGCGCTGCTCGATACGAGCCGGCTTGCGCAATACGCGCCCGACAGTACCGCCTACATCATGACCGGCGACATACCGGCCGAGTGGCTGCGCGACGCCAGCGCGCAGGCGCGGCCATATCTCTTCTTCGCGAAAGAAGATCCCGAGGTGCGCGGCTTGCTGCGCGCGATCATCGCCCGCATGGTGAAGTACCTGCAGATCGATCCCTACGCCAACGCTTACACGCTCGACTATCGCGTCTGGGAGCAGAAGTTCGAGCTCGACTCCCTCGCGTATCCGACCGCGCTGGCGTGGAGCTATTGGAAGACGACCGGCGACACGTCGATCTTCAGCGGCGACTTTTCGAAGATGCTCGACGGCGTGCTCGTCACGATGGAGCGCGAACAGAACCATCCGCGCGACTCGCGCTACACGCACAAGGAACTCCCCAACGGCGGCCGCGGCAACCCGGTCGGCTACACGGGCATGATCTGGACGGGCTTCCGGCCGTCGGACGACGCGTGTCAATACAACTATTTGATTCCGTCAGAGATGTTCGCCGTCGTCGCTCTCGGCGACATGGCCGAGATCGAGCTCAACGTCTATCACAACTTCGATCAAATCGCGCGAGGCGAAGGCGCTGCGCGACGAGGTGCAGCGCGGAATCCAGACCTACGGCCTCGTGCTCGTGCCGAAATACGGCTACATCTATGCCTACGAGGTCGACGGCCTCGGCCACGCCATCCTCACCGACGACGCAAACATCCCGAGCCTTCTCGCCGCGCCGTACTTCGGCTATACGACGCCCGGCGACCGCTACTACGAGAACACCCGCCGCTTCTTGCTCTCGCAAGACAACCCGTCGTTCTATCAGGGTCACTGGGCGCGCGGGATCGGCAGCTATCACACGCCCGACAATTGGGTTTGGCCGCTGGCGCTGATCATCGAAGGGATGACCGCAACGACCGGCACCGAAAAACAGGACGTCCTCGGTCAGCTTCTCGCCAGCGATCCAGGCGATCATCTGCTCCATGAGTCCTTCAATCCGAATAACCCGCAGCAATTCACGCGCCGCAACTTCGGCTGGCCCAACGCCTTGTTCTCCGAGTTCGTCATGACGCAGTTCGAAGGGACGGCATCGATCCCGATGGGCGACACCGGCGACCTCGAGTTTAAAGCCGAATAGCGTTACTGGTTTCTGGCGAGGTGCCGCACGACGTGGTGCTGAGGAAGCTCCCGACGGCCGAGCGGAGCCACGGATGGCGGGAGCGAGGCGGGGCAGCAGGAGCGGAGCCAGGACGGCGGAGCGACGAGCGATTCCGAAGCACCATGTCGTGCGGCACACGGCGCTGAAGAGAACGTAGAATGAGCTCTAAAGCCGATATCATTCTCGGGCTGCAGTGGGGCGATGAGGGCAAGGGCCGCATCGTCGATCTGTACGCTAAGGATTACGACATCGTCGCGCGGTTCGCCGGCGGCGACAACGCCGGACACTCGATCGTCGTCGGCGATCGAGAGCTGGCGCTGCGCATCGTGCCGTCGGGCGTGATGCATTCGCACGTCGAGCTCTTCGTCGGCGGCGGCACGGTCGTCAATCTGCGTACGCTGCTCGAGGAGTTCGACGCGCTGACCGCGATCGGGGTAGACGTCTCGCGCGTGAAGCTTTCCGACCGCGCCCACGTCGTGTTTCCGCATCACGTCGAGCGTGACAAGGCCGCGGAGGCTCAGCGCGCGGAGGCCCTCGGCACGACCGGCCGGGGGATCGGCCCGGCGTACGTCGATCGCGTCGCGCGCACCGGGGTTCGCGTCGCCGACCTGCTAGCTCGCGATGACACGACCGACGCGCGCCGCATCGCACCGCACGTCGTCGACGGCGTGGCGTACATTCACGAGCGTCTGGGCGCGGGCAAGCGCGTGCTGCTCGAGGGCGCGCAAGGCACGTTGCTGGACGTGACGTACGGCACTTATCCGTATGTCACGAGCTCGAACACGATTGCCGGCGGCGCCTGCACCGGGCTCGGGATCGGACCGGGAACGATCGCGCGCGTCATCGGCGTGCTGAAGGCCTACTGCACGCGCGTCGGCGCGGGGCCGTTTCCGTCGGAACTGCACGACGAGCGCGGCGATCGGCTGCGCCGTCAGGGCGGCGAGTTCGGTACTGTCACCGGACGGCCGCGGCGCTGCGGCTGGTTCGACGCCGTCGCGGCTCGCTACGCCGTGGCGCTCAACGGCGCGAGCAGTGCCGTCATTACGAAGCTCGACGTGCTCAGCGGATTCGAGCGCATCGGCATCGTCACCGGGTACCGGCTCGACGGGAAGGCCGCCGCCTTCGCCGTCGCCGGCGAGCCCGCGCTCGAGATCGAGTGCGAGGAGTTGCCGGGCTGGAACGAGCCGATCGACAATTGCCGGCGAATCGCGGATCTGCCTGAGGCCGCGCGTGGCTACGTCGAGCGACTGCGCGAGCTGATCGGCGTGCCGATCGAGTTGGTCTCCGTCGGCCGGGAGCGTTCGCAGCTGGCTCGCTAGCGCGGGCTCGCGGGAGCTTCCCTTGGTATGGCGGCCCGGTTTCGCTTCGCGCTGCAACCGCTGCTCGACCGGCGCACCCGGATCGAAGAAGAGAAGCAGCATCGCTTCGACTTACGGCGACGCGAGCGTGACGCCGCGTTGAGCGAAGGCGAGCGGCTCGCGGCCGCGCTGACGCAACGCGCGTTGCGGACGTGCGACGCCGGAAGCCTCGCCGTTTTCGATGCCGCCGTCGCGGTTAGTCGGCGGCGCGCCGCGTGGGCCGAGGGGAATCTGGAGGAGGCACGCCACGAACTGGTCGCCGCGCGCCGCGATCGCCGTGCGATCGAAAAACTGCGCGACCGGCGCCGGCGTGCGTTCGCAGAAGAAGAGGCGCGGCGCGACGAGCTCGAGATCGACGAGGCCAATGCGCGGCGGCAAGCGCCGTAGATTGCGATGCCCTGGAGTTTCTGGGCGAGCTACCTGCTCAAACTTGGCGTTGCCGGCGCGCTGCTCGCGGCGTTCTACGCCGTCGCCCGCGTGCTACGCCGGATGCGCTTCTTCGCGCGTCCGGCCAATCGAAAGATTAGAGTAATCGAAGCCGCCATGCTATCGCAGCACGCAGCGATCTACCTGCTGCGCGTCGGGGAGCGTTGCTTCCTCGTCGGCACCGCGGGCGCGGGCATCGCGACGCTTGCGGAGCTCAGTCCGGCAGAACTACAGCTGCCGGAGATTAGACGTTGAAGTAGCGGAACTGCGCGAGCTTGTTGCCGAGACTTTCGACGAAGTAGACTTCGCTGTCGTTGCCCAGCGTCAGCGCCGTGGGGCCGGAGTTAGCCGTAGGAATCCCATAGTACAGCACGCGGTGGGAGTTGAAGAAGAACTGGCCGATCTTGTTCAGCCTAGTATCCGTGAAGTAGAAGTTGCCGTCGATGCCCTGCACCAGCTGATCGGGCGTCATAGACTGCGTCCCGAGTGCGTACTCAGCGGTGATGTTACCCGTCACCGCAATGCGCGCGAGCTTTTTGGCGTGTTGCTCGATAAACCACAGCGCTTTGTCCGTGCCCGGCGCGATTCCCATCGGAACCGATCGTGGCGTCTTCACCGGAAACTCGGTCAGCGGCTTGCCGCTGACCGGAAGGCGTCCGATCATGTTCGTGCCGGATTCGGTGAACCACAGGGCGCCGTCGGGGCCGTTCGTGATCGAGAGCGGCTGCGCGTTGCCGGTCAGGTGGAATTGCGTGAATTTCACGAACGGCTTCTTCTTGATCTGCTCGACGCGCCAGATGGAGTTCGTTCCGGTGTCGGTCACCCACATGTTGCCGTCCGCTCCGAGAGCGAAGGCCACGGGTCGCGCCGCGGGATCCGGAAACGTGTATTCCGTGTAGGGAGGTCCGCTGACGGTGATCTGCCCGACCTTCGCGACCTTGGTTTCCGTGAACCACACGTTGAGGTTCGGTCCCGGGCCCGAGGCGATTCCGTTGGGCGTCGAGCCGCGCGACGGCGTCACGCTTTCGGAGATCTTGCCGAGGAGGTTGAGCTGTCCGATCTTACTGGTCTTGAACTCGGTGAACCAGAGGTTGCCGTCGGAGCCGAGCGCGATGCCGAGCGGGTCGCTCGACGCCGTCGGGATTGGATACTGCGCCGTGACCGCCGGCGTCGGCGTCGGAGCGGGCGTCGCGGTGCCGCTCGTGATGGGAGTCCCCTTGCCGCACGCGACCAAAAAGCCTACGGTCAGGAAGGCGAGCGGTATGCGCGCCGTTGGCAACAATCTCTTCTCCTCAAAATGGAAGCGGCGATGAATCAGCCCTCCGTTATTGGCAGACCGCGCGGTCTTTCCCGCATTCCTAAATATTTAGTTGACAGGCTGGGACCGGCGCAGTATGATTCAACTAAATCTTTAGGAGCACCAAGGAGACGACATGCCGCATAAGACCGATTCTTCCAGCCTAGAGCTCACCCGCAGCTCCCGCACCCGCGTGCGGATGCCCGAGCCGATGGCGCCCGCGCGCCTCTTCCAGGGCTGGGGCCCGACGGTCTAGAGGGCCGCGGAATGGCACGACGACGCTCCGCGACGCTGACCGAGGCCGAGCTGCGCCTCATGGAGGTGCTGTGGCAACGCGGACAGGCGACCGTCGCCGAGGTGACGGCCGCCCTGCCGCCCCCCGCGATCGCGTACAATAGCGTGCTCACCACGATGCGCATTCTCGAGCGCAAGGGCTACGTCGCGCACGACGAGGCGGGCCGCGCGTTCATCTATCGGCCGCTGCTCGGCCGGGAAGAGGCCGCCGGTCATGCCGTCGGGCACGTGCTTTCACGTTTCTTCGACAACAGCGCGGGCAGCCTGGCGCTACGCCTGATCGAGAACGAACGTCCGTCCGGCGATGAGCTTGCTCGGCTCAAGGCGCTGATCGAGCAGTACGAGGAGGGCGGCAAGTGATCGGTCTGCCGCAAGGTTTCGTAACCGTCGCGAGCGTGCTCTCGGCGATCGTGCTCAACGCGCTCTGGCAAGACGCGCTGCTCGTCGTCGCGATGTGGGCGCTGTTGCGGCTGTGGCCGCGCATCAACGCGGCGACGCGTTACGTCGTGTGGAGCGCCACGCTCGTCGCGGCGTTCGTCGTGCCCATCGCCACCACGCTCTCGTTCTTCGCCGTGCCGCAGCCCGTGTCGGCGGCGGTCTCGGCGACGCAAGTTTCGCGCGCAAAGTCGACCGTCACGCCGATTGCCGCGCGGTCACGGCGCACGCACTCCGTTCCCGTAACGCGATCGTCCGAACGCCGCGCCCGCGCTGCCGCGCGTCCCCGAGCGCCTGCGCGTGACGATGCCCGCGCCAGTCGCGGTCGCCATCTTCATCACGTGGCTGCTGCTCGCGTCGTACGCGCTGGTCCGCCTGGTCGATCGGTTTGGTGCGCCTCGAACAGCTCAAGCGCGACGCGCTGCCGCTGCCGGTCGAGTATCGCGACGCGATGCCGCAGTGGATGCGCGCCAACAAGGGCGCTCGCGACGTGCGGCTCTGCGTGAGCGATGACACGGACGTTCCGGTCGCGGTCGGGCTCTTCGATGCGATGATTCTCGTCCCGCACACGCTGCTGGATCGCCTGTCGCAGGACGAAGTCGATCAGATCTGCCTGCACGAGCTCGCACATCTGCGGCGGGCGGACGACTGGAGCAACGGTTTGCAACGCCTGCTGATCGCATTGCTCGGCTGGAATCCCGCCGCGCAGTTCATCGGTCAGCAGCTCGATCTCGAGCGCGAGGTTGCGTGCGACGATTGGGTGCTCTCGTTCGTCGGAATGGTACGCCCGTACGCGCTCTGTCTCACGAAGATGGCGGAGCGCGCCTCGTGGCCGCGTCATCCGATTCCCGCGCCGGGCGTATTCGCTACGCGCAAACACATCTCGCTGCGCATCGAGCGTCTGCTCGGCGCCGGGCGCAACATCGCGACGAACCTCTCGCTTGCGCCGGCGGCCGCGGCTATCGCCGTCGTCGGCGCGCTCGCGCTGCTCATCGGCATCGTAGCCCCGTCCGTCGCCGCGCCGTTCGTCGCGCAGGCGACGGTGCGCTCCGCGGCACGGCGCCGAAGGCTGCCGCGACGGCGAGTCTGCAGCGCACGGCGATCGTCCGCGAGGTGCGCCTGCGCGAGAAGTGACGACGCGATCTCCGCGTGGCGTGACTTCCGGTGACCGCGCTCCCGTGACCGCGACTCCCGTGACGTTCCAGGGGCTTCGTTCCGAAGGTCGTCGTCCCGAAGATCGACGGTACCCGGGCTACAACTCCAGGCAGCTCGCCGATACCATTTCGAAGCAGGTGCGCGCGGGCATCGATGCGGCGATGGGGCGTCCGGCCGTGTCGGGCGGCGCAACAACTGCTCGGGCTGCGACTTCAGCGGCGTCAACTGGTCCGGGCGCGACCTGCGCGGCGTCAACTACACCGGCGTCGACCTCAGCCGCGCCAATCTCACCGGGACGAACTTCTCCGGCGGCAACTTCAACGGCGTCGACTTCACGAAGGCGAACCTCTCGGGCGCGTCGTTCCGCAACGCGCGCTTGACCGGCTGCGATTTCTCGGACGCCAACCTCTGCGGCGTCGACTTCAGCGGGGCGCGCCTGTCGGGCTGTCAGTTCACCGGAGCGCAGCTCGCCTCGTCGGAGATGCGCGACGTGCTGAACAGCTGCAAGGGTTGCGACTTCCGGCACGCGACCTCGCAGGACTCGACCTATCAAACGTGCGCGCCAACGGCGACGATTTCTGCGGTGCCGACCTGCGCGGCGTGAACTTCTCGGGCGCGCTGCTTACCGGGATCGACTTCAGCAACGCCCACTTAGACGGCGCGAACCTGGACGGCGCGACGTTCAACGGCTGCGACCTGAGCGGCGTCGACCTCAGTCACGTCGATCTCTCGAGGACCAAAATGATCGGCACCGATTTTTCGAACCGACGAAGTCCGCCGGCCCCAGCGGCACCCCCTCCGCCACCGTAGACTAACGCCCTAGCGCGTCAAGTCTAGCTCAAAATATGCCTCGCGGGGCGAGGCTTGGTTCCCTGCGTCCTTCGATGCGCATAAAAACGGAGAAACTTTGAAATGATGCGATCTTGCCGCACTCTTCGCCCTCACCGTCGCGGCGAGCTGCGGACTTCCAACGAACTGCGTCGGCTGCTACTTCGCGGGCCGCGATCTGCACGGGGCCGACCTCTCGGGCGCCTCCTACGTCGGCGTCGACTTCGCGCGGGCCGACCTGCGCGGCGCGAATCTGCGCGGCGCGAATCTCGCGGGCGTCGACTTTAGAGACGCCGATCTGCGCGGCGCGGACTTGCGCGGCGCGAATCTCACAGGCGTCGACCTCCGCGGCGCGCGCATTCACGGCGCCCACTTCACGGCGCGAACTCGCGGGCGTCGATCTTCGCGACGCTTTGAGCGACGCGGTCGACGCCGAGCTCCGCGGCATGCTCGGACACTGCACCGGTTGCCGATGCGCGCGGCGATCGATTGAGGGCAGCGGATCTCTCGGGCGTCTCGATGTCCGGAAGCGATCTGCGCGACGCGCGGCGCGCGCGGCGTACGCCTTCGAGCGCGCCGACCTGGAGGGCGTCGACTTTGCCGGCGCGGATCTTCGCAACGCCGAACTTTCGCAATGCGCGGCTCTGCTCGTACAACGGACGAGCGAAATCGGCTGCGCCGACTTTCGCGGTGCCGACCTGCATGGCGCGGATCTGCGCGGAGCGCTGATCTGTCGCGACAGCCGCGAGCCGCGCACCTGCCAACCGGTCGACGCCGCAACGCTGCGGCGCGGTAGCAACTCGACTCTCGACGGCGCGACTCTCTGATGGTTACCGTGCCGCTCGCGGTGACGCAGCTCGCGCCGCCGCTGCAGGCCAGCGCACCGGTCGACGCGTGGAACCAGGCCGCGTCGGCTCCGCTGGCGTGGGACGTCGGTCACGCCCGCGCCGCGCAAGACGCGACGACCGTGCACATCACCACCGACGGCAAGTTCCTCTACGTGCGATTCGACGCCCGAGCAGCGCGAACCGCTGATGGCCGCGCAGCACAGCGACGATACCGTGGCCGGCGGCAGCAACATCAACGGCGGCATCGCCTGGACCGACGACGCCGTTTGGGTCGACCTCTGGCCGACCGGCCCGGCGGGTTTTCAATATCAGTTCGAATCGAACCCAAACGGCGCGCATAACGAGGCCTCGAGCGAGAACACCGCCTTTGCGCCGGCATGGGAGTCGCGCGGCGCCGCGACCTCCGGCGGCTACGTCGTGACGATGGCGATTCCGCTGCGCGTCATTCACGGCGCGCATCCGGGAACGTGGCGCGCGCAGTTCGTGCGCTACGTGCGCTCGTCCGGGCGAGCTCGACGTCTGGTCGTACGATCAGTCGCAAACCAATCCCGACGATCCGGCTCGCGCGGGACGGCTCGACATTCCGCTGGTCGCGAAGCCGCCGTTGCCGCGGACCGCGCGTCGGCATGTACGCGCTGGGCGAGATCGCGAGCCGCTCGATCGGCGGCAGCACGTCGCGCGTCGGCGCCGACTTTTCGATTCCGGTTGCGCAGACGGCGGCCGTCTTCGGCACGCTGCATCCCGACTATTCGAACGTCGAGATCGATCAGCAGTCGATTTCGCCGACGGTCTATCAGCGCATCTACTCAGAGGTCCGGCCGTTCTTCACGCAGGCCGCGCCGTACTACAACAACTTCAACTGCGACGTCTGCAACGGCTTTCGAACGATTCTCTATACGCCGGCGATTCCGACGCCGGCGCAAGGCTACGCATTCGAAGGGAAAGCAGGGCGCATTCGGACTGGCCGGATACGACGCGATCGGCGACGGCCGCAACGACGCGGCGGAGGCATTGAACTACACGTCGGACGACAATCACTGGAACGCCGCGCTGCAGCATGTGGTCGCCGACGTCCCCGGCGTCGTCGACGTCTCCGAACGAAGCCGGCGTGAGCTGGTTCAACGGAAAGTATCTTTCGGCGTATGCGAACTACGCGACCGACCGCGGAACCAACGTGCTCGATCCGGCCAAGGCAACTGGCTCGACGCGGGCGGCGGCTTCATCAACCAGCAGTACGCGCTCTTCGGCTCGTACCGCTACGTCGGTAGCTACTTCAATCCGGTCGACGGCTTCGATTCCCACCCGGGCATCGCGGTTACGGCCTCTACGGCGCGCGCGTGTGGACGTTTGCGCCGAAGGATTTCTTATCGTCGATCGGCGTCTCGGGATTCCTGGACCGCTACCAAGGAACGACGACTCCCGGCGTGGCGCAGAGCGACAATCAAGTGCTGGTGGATTTCCTCACCAAAGGCACGATCGATCTTGCAGCTCTACTCGGGATCCGATTACTGGCGCTTCGGCTCCGAGCTCACGCCGATCTCGCAGAATGCGGGCTTTAGCCTTACCTATCACAGCGGCATGCAGAACAACCTCAACAACTTTCCGACGCACGGATCCTCGGCGACGCCGACGTCGATTCAGTGGTATACGGGGAACTACGGCGTGGGCGGCCGCCTCGACACGTGGTTCCGCAACTCGACGATCCGCGTCGGCAACCGCGGAGCGCTCACGCTGACGCTCGACGATACCGCGCAGTATTTCCACGCCGGCTCGCCCAACATCCAATGGTTCGAGGAGATCGCGTACGCCTATCAGGTGAGCGCGAACTCGTCGTTTGCGATCGGCGTGCGGCGCGTCGATCGGCTATCCACCGCAGCCCAACGGCGGCGGCAACTGCGAAGGCGCGTGCTCGAACATCTCGATCGCCTACCATCTGCGCTTGCGCCGCGCCGAGATCTACGCCGCCTACGGCAATCCGAATACGCTGATCACGGTGCCGCAGGCGATCTTCAAGCTGATCTTCTACGCCGGCGGCGAGAAGGGGACGTGAAACCGTCGCGAGCCGCGAGCGGTATGAGGGGCATGCGCCTTTTCGCTTCCTGCTCTTGGCTTGCGGTGCTCTATCCGCTCGCCGCCTCGGCGGCGCCGGTCGCGCCGGAAGACCTCTTCAAGCTGACGCTCTTGAGCAACGCGGCGATCTCGCCCGACGGGCGCGCACGTGCTGGTCGAGGCCTCGCGAATGAACGGTCCGAAAGATACGCTACGATCGCACGATCGAGTTGGTCGACGTTGCGACCGGACGCGCTGACGCATAACGTCACGAAACACCTCGGCGACGGCGATTACGCGTGGATGCCGGACGGCCGCAGCTTCGTCTTCGTGCGGAGCGTCCAAAGCAGAAGCCGCAGCTCTATCGCTACACGCTGGCGACTGGCGCGGTCGCGCAGCTGACGCACATCGAACGACGGCGTCTCGTCGCCGGTGTCTCGCACGCCGGCGACCGCATCGCGCTGACGGTCACCGCAGACCGATCCGGCGCCGAACGCGTACGTCGACTTTGCAAAGGCCGGCTTCACGCCGAAAGGCTCGCAGAAGAAGAGCGACATCCACGTCATCGACCAGCTCTTCTTCGAGGCCAACGGGCAGGGCTACACGTATCGTGACCATCAGCACATCTGGACGTCGATGCCGACGGATCGCACCCGAAGCAGCTCACCTCCGGCAACTACTCGGAGGGCTTCGACGCCTGGTCGCCCGACGATCGCACGATCTTGTTCGATTCGCTGCGCTACGAATCGGTCGACAGCGGACCGAGCGACGTCTACACCATTGCCTCGACGGGCGGAACGATGCAAAAAGTCGCACTCGCCGCTGCCGGCCAACGGCGGAGTCTTTTTCGGCAACGACGGTCAGCGCGTCTACTTCTTGAGCGGCGACGTCAAGGACGCCGCCGAACAGCCGGCGCTCGTTTCGGCCAAGCCGCGACGGATCGGATCGGCGCGTCATCGTGGCGCGAACGCCGTCGGCTGGGGCGATACGCTGCTCGCCGACATGAAAGAAGGCGGCGGCTTGTGCGGGTGGCCGCTTCCGGACGGGAAGCGCGCTGCTGCTCAACGTCGACGGCCCGGGCTACTCCAATCTGCAGACGCTTGGATCTTAGCGAGCGGCTCGTTCAGGCACGGTCACGCCGCCCAACGGCGAAGCGTGGTCGTGCTCGATTTCGCGCGACGGAAGCCGCGTCGCGTATCTGTACAGCGATTTCACGCATCCGGCCGACGTCTACGTCGCCGACGCTTAGCGGCGGCGCGCCGCGGCAGCTTACGAACGTCAACGCGCGCCTACCTGGCGTCGGTCACGCTCTCGCAGCCGCAAGAGTTCACGGTCAAAGATCCGGCCGGCTTCACGGTGCAGGCGTGGTTCATGCCCGCGACCGGTCGGCGCGGCGAACGACCAAGCATCCGACGCTGCTCGACATTCACGGCGGCCCCGAAACGCAGTTCGGCGACACGTTCTTTCACGAGTTTCAGCTCTACACGTCGGATGGGCTATAACGTCGTCTTTTGCGATCCGGCCGGCAGCACCGGGCACGGCTACGCGTTCGAAGAGTCGCTCGAGAGCAACTACGGCGACGCGATGTTCCAAGACGTGCAGGCCGTGATGGACGCGGCAGTCCGGCGGCCCGACGTCGATGCGACGCGGCTGGGCGTGCTGGGCGGATCGTACGGCGGATACGCGACGCTCTGGGTGATCGCGCACACCGACCGCTACAAGGCCGCAGTCGCCGAGCGCGCGGTCAGCAACGTGCAGAGCGAAAATCTGGCCGCGGACTTCGCCGGAAAGAACGGTCTGGGCGGCGGCTACTACACCTGGGGGCCGCCGTGGGATCCGGCGAGCACCGACTACGCGAAGTTCTCGCCGCTAACGTACGTCGCGAACGTGCGAACGCCGCTGCTGATCCTTCACGCCGACGACGATACGCGCGCGCCGATCGATCAGACGCTTCAGGAGTACACGGCGTTGAAAATCCTGGGCGCGCGACCGTCGAGTACGTCGCGGTGCCGAACGAGAACCACGACCTGTCGCGCACCGGCTCGCCGATCCACCGCGTCGAGCGCCTGCACCTCATCCTCGACTGGCTGCAGCGGTACATTTGACGCGGCGCTAGGCGTCACAGGCGGAGTCGAAGGGCGTCGTGCAGTAAGGATACATGCTTCGAGATACGGTCGCGCTTGCCGACTGTTGGTGTGCGCGTGCTGGCGCTCGGCGCCGACCGCCGCCGCCGCAGATTTACCACATCGTCACGCGGCCGCTCTGCGCGCGAGCTGCACGACCACATCGCGCCGGCGATCGGCATGATGCTGCAGAACGATACGACCATCAAGAAAGGGCCCGGAGCTTCTTCAAGCAATATAACGACTGGCCGCGCTCTACGGCAGCGACGCGGGATCGCCGGGCCGAGAAACGATCCGGTCAGCCAGCGATCCGGAGCGGCACGTCGAACACCGTCGCAGAATATCGCGCTGCTAGGGATGGAGAATTTGATCCGGCCGATCGCCAACAACGTCATCGCGATCCAAACGCTGCTCGATTCGCCGGAACTGCACGCACGGAACGGGACGCCCGGAGGACGACGCAGCGGCTGCAGGACATCCGCGCGAAGCTGCTGAAGGCGCTCGCCGCGCAAAATGCGTCGCTCGACATCATCAGCGGTTTTGTCGACACGCAGCAGATGGCGGATCTTGCAGCACGCGGGCGAGGCTACATCAGCTCGATCAGCGCAGCCCGATACGCGCAACTCGACTCTCGACGCCCGCGCCCGTGAATCCGCTGGCATCGAATCCAAACTATGCGGGACTTCCGCCCAACCCGTACAACATCGACCTGGCGACGATTCCCGGGCTTGACGCTGGGCTATAATCCGGTAACGCGGTTGCTGGACGCGCTGCACTGGACGATCGATCAGACGGCCAACGCGCGAGAACGACGCGGCTAAGGCGGTGATGGCAAGTGCCGTCTTCTGCGGCAACGCACCGGCAGCGCCGGCTACGGCGGCTCCGTAGCCTTCATGTAGCGTTCATGCGGCTCCGGTAGCATCGGCCGCATGGACCTCGCCAAGTTCGGGCTGCGGCACGAGCGCCTCGTGGTGTTCGTCGTTGCCGTATTGACCGTGCTCGGCGTCTACGCGTACCTGACTATTCCCGCAGGCATCTTTCCGACCATGACGTTCTCGCGGATCGACGTGGTCGCCGGCGCCGGCAATCTTCCTCCGGACCAGGTGCGCGTCGCGGTCGCGGTTCCGCTCGAGCGTGCCTTCCAAGGCCTGCCCGTCCGTCATGCGCGTGCTGGACCACCGTCCGGCCAAGGCAACGCGGAATTCATCGTCGAGTTCGATCCCCGACACATCCGTTCAAACCGATTTGGCCTACGTGGATCAGGCCATCTCGCAGAATCGCTCGGCGCTGCCGCCCGACACCGACGTCCAGCGCAAACATCATCAACCCGAACAGCGAGCCCGTCGTGTCCTACGCGCTGATCTCCGGCGGCATGTCGCAAACGCTGTTGCACGAGTTGCGCAGCAAGTCGATGCTGCCGCGCTTTTACGGTACCCCGGGACTCGCGCGGGTCACGGTCGCCGGCGGACGCGCAGCGCGAGTTTCACGTCGAGCTGAATCCGGCTGCGCTCGCGCAGTACGGCCTGACGGCCGACGACGTCGCGCAGGCGCTCGGACAGGCCACGAGCGTCACGGCCGTCGGCCTGCGCGACGCGCACTACGTCCGCAACGTGCTCGTCGTCGACGCCGGCATCACGACGCGCGGGCGTCTGGGCCGCGTGATGGTGCCGACCCGCACAGCGACTCGCTGCCGCTCTCGGCGCTGGGAACCGTCGCGCTCGGCGTCGCGCCGAAAACGTCCGAGGTCAGCTTCGACGCGCAGCCCGCGGTGATCCTGAGTTTCTACGCGCTGCCGCAGGCCGATGCTGCGAAGATGGCAGCCGAGGTCGCCGCGCGTGCCGCCGCGATTAGAAGCTCGCTGCCGGCCGGCGTTACGCTCGCGAAATTCTGGGACCAGAGCGAGCTCGTGAAGGAGTCGCAGGCGTCGCTGCGCGATGCGATCCTGGTCGGCGCGCTGCTCGCGATCCTCGTGATCTTCCTCTTTCTGCGCAACCTCCGCATGACGCTCGTGGCGGCCATCATCATCCCGATCGCCATGGCAATCGCGATCTTCGCCATCGGGCAGGCGCACCAGACACTCAACCTGATGAGCATGGGCGGTCTGGCGGTCGCGGTCGGGCTGATCATCGACGACGCGATCGTCGTCGTCGAGAACATCGCGCGCACCACCGCGTGAATCCCGTGAAGCGGCCATGCGCGACGTCGTCGCTCTCGCGATGGGCCAGATCGCGCCCGGCGATGGCAGCGTCGACCGCTACGACCGTCGTCGTGTTCCTTCCGCTCGCGCTCTTGAGCGGCGTCGCCGGATTCTTCTTTCGAGCCCTCGCGTTGACGCTCGGTCCGCGCTGGTCGTGTCGCTCGCGCTCGCGCTGTTCGTGGCGCCCGTCCTCGCGACGTGGCTCGTCCGGCGGAGCGACCGCGACGAAGAAGAGCGCGGCTTCTTCCGGCCGTGTTGCGCCGCTACGAGCCGCTGCTGCGATGGGCGCTTGCGCACCGGCGCGCAGTCTACTTGCGGCCGGCGGCGTGCTGGTGGTCACGGTCGTGCTGCTCGCGGCCCTGCCCAGCGACTTCCTTCCCAAACTCGACGAAGGCCAGTTCGAAGTCAACTACACGCTGCCGGTCGGCACGAGCCTGCAGGCGTTCGGACGCCGCCGCGACGCCGCATGGAGCGATCATCGCACGCCGATCCCGCCGTCGAGCGCCGTCGGACGCTGGACCGGCATGGACACCAACGGCTTCTCGCCGACGCCGCAGAACGTCGGCATCCTCGAGTCGCGCTGAAGCCGCCGGCTCAGCGGTCGGGTTACCTCGAGGTCAGCGACCGGCTGCGCGATTCGGTGACCGCCGCGATCCCGTCCGCGGACGTCAGCTTCCATCAGATTCTCGAAGACATGATCGACGACGTGTCGGGGTTCCCGCGCCGCTCGAGGTTTCACTCGAGGGACCGGATCAGGCCACGTTCATGACGTACGCGGATCGCGTCGCGCAATCCATCGC